>JAANMP010000050.1 GCA_011250595.1 Bacillus sp. MM2020_1
TCAAGATGAGATTTCCCATAGCGCAAGCTAGTAAGAACCCTGAAAGATGATCAGGTTGATAGGTCAGAGGTGGAAGCGTGGTAACATGTGGAGCTGACTGATACTAATCGTTCGAGGACTTAACCAATTTTAAAAGCGAACTCGTTTTTACAACTTCTTCTACATTATCTAGTTTTGAGGGAATGATACCTCTAAAAAAAATAAGTCTGGCAATTATGGCGAGAAGGTCACACCCGTTCCCATACCGAACACGGAAGTTAAGCTTCTCAGCGCCGATGGTAGTTGGGACACGCGTCCCTGTGAGAGTAGGACGTTGCCAGGCACATCAAAGACAATCTAAAAAGGTTGTCTTTTTTTGTGTGCGGATTCCTTGTCTTCAGTAGATTCTTTTTTCTTCTTTCTTTTGCTTTTTATATATTTGTAATATACAGCATGTAAAACAACAAGTATTTTCCAAATTTTTGCTCATTTATTAATTTTGACCTTATCGTATCAATCGGAGTGAACCGTACCATAAATAGAGGTAGTTTTTTTACATTAATTTCCTTGAACCCTTTCAAATGTAAATGTGGTCTTCTATTAGAAAAGTCGGAAACTCAAAAGTTGAAAAAAATCAGGCGAATTTTCCACCTGATTTTTTCATTGTATAAATGAATTCCTCCTATTAATCTAAATTTGAAGATAAAATGTATATTCTTACGCCGAAGATGAAGCATTCTCATATGCCAACGCACACAATAGATGCAAGCAGCGAAAGCAGCAAAAGCAGTCCCTTTCTTCGGACCATTTGGGTTATTTGGGTTCCCTTTCTTTGGGATAAGAAGATTTGGGCCATTTTTCCCATTCTTTATTTAAAAATCGATACAAAAAAGGCTTGTAGTGGATATGTACCTACAGGCCTTTTCTATGTGCGGGCGGCAAACTCCAACAGTATTGATTTGAAGAGATAGGATAAAAACTATATATATTAAATTCCATGTTTGTCCATTTCTTATTATGCTTTTTTAACATATTTTATATTAAATTCAAAACCTACGTTTAATTGGAGGCTCTTATGTCTAATCAAATTAATATTTTCAACCTGCACGTAAACGGGATGGCACAAAATGCAAGCATTAATATAGGAAGAACCTTACACAATAGCCATACTGCAAACTTAAAATTATTTGGTGCTAATTTTTCAATGGGAGAATTTTCACCTACTAATTCCCTGATTATTACGGTGATTCAAGATTCCGATATTAGTGATCAAGGTCAAAATGAAGATCCATCTTCATCAGACAAAAGTCAATGATGGTTCAGCTATTCGCCATATACGGAACCATATTTGTATGGTGGTCTGAGAGGTCGGGGTTAATCCCCCCTCCTACTCGATGTAAAAAGCCAATGGTCGAGTGTGCTGCTCCAACAAGCCTTTCTTTACGTTAGTAAAGAACAAGCGCAGCGAAGCAGGTCACCCGAAATTCACATACTGGGCCTAAGTGCAATTGCTCATGAATGTTTTCTATATGGGAGTTTCTAAATAACTATTTAGTACATAAAAATATTCTATAGTCCAAAGCCCCCTGATATTTTACCATTAAATGAAAATGCTGATGTATAACCTCATAAAGTTTAGGATCAATATAATCTGAGTACTGGAATTCGGGCATTGAATGGTTTTGAAGGATAGATGGTTTTCTCATAAAAGTTTTTATATTTTTAGCACTAGCCTGTTGAAATAAGGTTATCCAATCGTTTTCCGTGAGGATAGAATCTAACCCATAAAATTGTTTAATTTCCTCTTCGGAATTCACCCTAAGTCTCCCATTAACGGTAAGTTCATTTGCAATGAACCGACCATCATGCTTCAATAATCGAAATATTTCTTTAAGTGCTCTAGGATCGTTGACAAAAGAAAGAACAGATTCGGAAATAATAAAGTCATATTGGCTGTCTTTTAACGGACATTTTTCTATTGAGCCCTGAATAATGTCCACCCGTAATTGGTATTTTGTCATTCTATTTTTGGCTTTTTCTATCATTATAGGGTTGATATCCAGCCCTGTTACTTTTGCACCATAGCGGGCTGCTAAATAGGCAGCTGTTTGACCGGTACCACAACCCACATCTAAAATTCGAGAAGATTTGTTAATCTTTTCATTCTCGAATATTTTCTTTGTTAGCTTGATACCACCAGGATGTGCATCACTAACACCAAGTTTTGACAAAAAATCCAAATATATTGAAGCCCCAATGCCAACCACCTTCTCCATTTATCTTATTTGTATAATAGGATTATTAAAATAAGATGGTTCCTTTCAAGTACAGACCCGTATCCAGAAAACTGCTCCTTTCAAAGTTACGGTGAACCGTACCATAAATAGAAGCAGTTTTTCACACGAATTCCATTTATAGGTCGGAAAATTTGTACAAAAGTATAGGCTAAACAAGATATATTATTTATGACATACTTGTTTAGCCTACCTTTTTTGTCTAGTGTGCTTTATAAATTCATATAACAAATTGTGTGGTTAACTGAATTAGAGTAATATGCATGAAATCTTTAGTGTACCAGAAGAACTGACCACAAGTTGCCAAAGAAAGTAATCATGCATTTGATTCTAAAGTCGAAGCAACCTCAGAAATAATGATTCCACTTCCCAAGATAGGTGAATCTTGTTCAGCTTTAGTTGGTCCTGTATGTGCTTCTTTGAAAGCATCGCTATTTTTCCATTGGGTAAAGTCTTCAATAGTGTTCCAATACATATTTACATTCAGCTCATCATATTCTGTGAGATTTTTAGTAATTAAAACTTCGACTTTTACAAAACCCTCCATTTTTTGTAAAGCACCCGGTCTTGTGAACATTGGGGCCATCTTTGCAGCGAAACCTAATTTCATTTTAATTCTGTTTGTTACAATTATCATGGATTATTCCTCCCTAATTTTCTATGCAAATGTTTATCTAGTATAAATTTGTCTTCAACTTTTCATGACTGAAAGAATCATCATGTTTAAGTCTGCCATCTTCCATTCGATACACTTGATCGCAGTATTCCAGCATCCGTTCGTCATGGGTAACCATAATCGCTGCTTTGTTTCTTGTTTTTGCTTCGTTGGCTATGAGTTGAACCACTTCATGAGCCCTTTTTGAATCAAGACTTGCTGTTGGTTCGTCTGCCAGAATAATTGATGGATTGTTCATAAAAGCACGAGCAATTGCAGTACGCTGTCGTTCTCCTCCAGATAGCTGTTCAGGTAATTTTTCCAGTTTTGCTGCTAAACCGAGATTTTGTAATAATTCCTTTGCATATTCCTTATCCACTTTTGCAAGTTTCCCTGCCATTCTTTTCACGACAAGTAATTGTTCTAGAACATTTAAATAGGGGACAAGATTACTAGTTTGTAAGATAAATCCTATTTCCTCCAGCCGCAATTGCGCTAAATCCTTAGGTTTTAATTCATTAAGGTTCTTACCGTTAAGAATGACCTCACCTTTAGATGGATGAAGCAATGCTCCTGCAATAGCTAGAAATGTGCTTTTTCCTGAACCTGATGGGCCAATGACGGCAATAAACTCACCTTGTTCCACCGTTAGGGAGATTTCATCAAGGGCAAGAACTTGATTTTCACCCTGTTGATACAGTTTTGAGACATTTTTAAATTGTATTCCTGACATTATTCCATCCTCCCAATCGCTTGAAGTGGGTCTATTTTTGTAATTTTTCGAACGGAAACTAATGAACTTAAAATTGAAATCACAAGTAATAGTAGGGCATAAAGGACAACTAATTTAAGATCGAGTGAAAATGGCATTTCATCCGGAAGAATAAGGGCTGTCCCGTAGGTTAACAAGATTCCTGCTACAATACTAATAAAGGATAGTAGAAATACTTGGGATACAATGGCTCTTCCAAGGAAACGATTGCTGGCGCCAATGGCTTTCAATATGCCAAATTGATTTGACTTTTGTAAGGTAAGTACGTAGAAGAATACACCCAGTACAAATGCCGAGATGGCCAATAGGAATGCAAGCATCATCGTAATCGTGCCATTTTCTTCTTTATAACCAGGCATTCCTTGTATGGCTGCAGCCTTGGTTACTGTTTCGGTATTTTTGAATAGCTGTTTTATTTTCGCTGAGTCGACATTTTCCCCTTGGAGCATAATCCCATTTACAGGTTTCTCAATTCCTTTATCAGAACCAGATGCTGCAAATTGAATAGAGCGCCATTTATTTAGGGTAGTAAAAACAGCAGGTAAATGATTGTATGTTTCATTTTTAACAAACCCGACAATTTTCATTTTTTCTAATGATCCTTCGATCTTCAGCGTGTCACCAATCTTAAAGCCCTTTTTCTTTAAAGTATCATTAGCGATAACTTCCAAAGATTCGTTTGCTTGAAGTGGTTTTCCATCAACCACATTGGGTTCCAGAAAACTACCAGGTGTTATTCCCAATATGGCAATATCTACTTTTTCCTTATCATCAGAATCAGAATTATTAAGTACGGTTGCCATGGTCGCACCCATTGCTGATGCAGCTGAAACATTAGTTTGGTTTTCTAGTTTCTCTGCCAATGATTCACTCAATAACGATCGACTCATAGAGGATCTTGATCCATCTTCAAAAGTCACATAATTGGCATCCATATTTTTAAATGTTGCCGCACTAAGAGTGGAAAGGCCGTTTCCTAACCCAGATAGAATGAATACCAGCCAAGCAATCAGGACTGTTATAACGCCAATCATCAGAAACCGTAATTTACCATGCTTTAACTCTTTTATAGCAAGAAACAATGTACGTCACTCCTTTAATGTAAACACGATTAATCACGTGTGATTATTAAAAGCATACTAGTTTGTTGTTGATTAGTCAATCGTGACTATATGATTAAAATATGAAAAATTTTTATTGATAAGGAAATTATAAAATTACTTGGTGTGGACAACTTGAAATAGTTTTCTGAATCCATCTCCAGCGCCCAGCTGCTAGTGGACTTCGCTCTCCGCCCTACGATAAGTCAAGCACGAATGCGCTAACGCTCTCCGTGTTTCCTTTATCTCAGTTGGAGCGCTCCAGTCCATACGCAGCTAAACGGTCGCTTCCGCCTTTTGTTCTTGAGATTCAAATAAAAAAGGAACCCACGGTCGGTTCCTTTGATTCATATAAAATTTAATCCGAATGAAGAAGATGTTGAATATTTTTTTCAAGAAAGGCAACTTCTGCTTCTAACATTGTAATTTTATGTTTGACTGCAAGATTAACACCAGTTCGTATTCCATGTACAGGAGTTTGGTTAAATAGATCTATTAGTTTTTTGTTTTTCTTTAATCTTTCCTTCAAGGCCGGTATTGCTTTATCCATTGGAAGAAAATCAATAAACATTAACCCTATATCTCCCTGGTAATTAACACTTTCCGAAGAAGACAGATTATCTAATAGTAATTGATAAAAATAGTTTCGGCCGCTTTCATTTATAGAGTACACTTTTCGGGTGGGTCTATTTCCTTCTTGTTCTAACTGAATATCTATATATCCCTTTTGATTTAGCTTATCCAGAGTAGCATAAGCAGTAGGCTTTTTCATATCTGTAACTGTACTTAAGTTTCTTTCAATAAATTCATTAATTTGATATCCGTGTTGACTTTGTCCCATGAGTAACCCAAGCAGAATTAGTGAGCGATGTTCCACTGAAATCCTCCTTTCTTTCATGCATTATTTATATATTCTCTCGTAAATTTTATTTGTAGTCAATTGAGGGATTACCACCAGAAGTGCTACAACCATTAGTGGTGATGGGATTGGAGCAATAGGCAGGGGGAATATCCCCAAAATATCGTTTTAATTAGAACTTCTCTTTTATTAGGATTAGTAAAAAAACTGCTGGTTAAATAGGTGCGGTGACCCGTACCATAAGTAAGTGAGGTTTTTTTATTTACATCTATACATAAGAAAACCCCACTTCAAAGTTTTACATTAAGGGGGGAGTATCTTTTCGATATAGGATTTAAATTTTTTGTCTATCTGTTAAACCACTTTCCTGAGCTTTTTGGTGCGTACCATTAAGATTTCTCCAGGTATCCCCGTCACACCAGCTCCAGGCGAATCACCTGGAGCGGAAATCAAAAGCCGCTTTTGACTCACACCCAAATGGTAGGGACCTTTTTATTCCCGCTTATTGACCTATATCAATTTTTTATAGGGGATAATGCCATAAAATAAAATACACAGATAAGATTTACATTTGGGAATAGTAATCGAATAGAATGAGGAACATAGCCCACTCTAGTTATGTTCCTCATTTTTAGTGTAATTGATTAATTTTTATCATTTAGGAGGGAAAATATGATAAAGCATGGTTACATATATCTTTTAAGTTTCATATTACTTGTGGCCCTAGCAG
The DNA here is from genome assembly GCA_011250595.1 of Bacillus sp. MM2020_1. Lineage (GTDB taxonomy): Bacteria > Bacillota > Bacilli > Bacillales > Cytobacillaceae > Neobacillus. The sequence continues at coordinate 6,390 of JAANMP010000050.1, forward strand.
GGTGTGGTCAAACAACCAAGGAAAAAAAGACAACAACCGCATGGGATAAAATTAAGAATAAAGGCACACTTGTAGTAGCTACTTCGGGTACACTTTATCCAGCTTCATATCATGAGGATAAAGCCAATAATTTAACAGGATATGATGTAGAGGTAGTCAAAGAAGTGGCAAAACGATTACATCTGAAGGCTCAATTTAAAGAAATGGGTTTTGATGGTATTCTTCCAAGTCTTCAATCTGGAATGGTAGATATTGGGGCAAATGACATTGAGGCTATGAAAGAAAGAGAGAAATCCTTCGATTTTAGTGAGCCCTATAAATTTTCTTTTGGTTCCATGCTTGTAAGGAAAAAAGACCAATCTGGTATACATAGTCTTACGGATTTAAAAGGGAAAAAAGCAGCTGGGGCAGCTACCTCTATTTTTAGCCAAATCGCGAAACAATATGGAGCCAAAATTGTGACTTACGGGAATGCCTCAAATGATGTATATCTTCGTGATGTTGCACTAGGCCGTACTGATGTTATTTTAAATGATTATTATTTACAATCCATTGCTGTTAAAATGATGCCACAATTCAACTTAGAAATTAATCCACATCTATTTTATATGCAAAGCTCTTCAGCTCTTGTAACAAAAAAAGGGAATAAAGAACTAATGAGTAAAATCAATAGCACTCTTGATGAGATGAAAAAAGATGGCACTCTGTCCAAACTTTCTAAAGAGTTCTTTGTAGGACTTGATGTAACGAAAAAGCCAAATGTGAAGTTTGTAAATGTTAATGTAAAATAATCGTTGTGAAATAAAAGGTGGTATTATCCTTGGATTGGAAACATTTCTTTAACCTAAATCTAGCCATTGAAAGCTTTCCATTTGTGATTCAAGGCATCGGATATACCTTCCTTATATCATTAGTAAGCATGGGGGCTGGATTATTTATTGGTTTTTTTCTTTGTCTTGCCCGTAGATCTTCAACTAAATTTCTAAGGCTTCCTGCAAGGTTATATATTTCGTTTATGCGGGGAATCCCTATGCTTGCTTTACTTTTTATCTTATATTTTGGATTACCTGTTTTCGGTATACAACTAACTGCCATATCTTCAGCAATTATTGGTTTTAGCATTAATTGTGCGGCATATATTGCCGAAGTCCAACGAGCATCACTGAATAGTGTTTCCAAAGGCCAATGGGATGCAGGTTATGCAATAGGACTATCCAATTGGCAAACTCTATATAGAATCATCATTCCGCAGGCAGCAAGGATTGCCATTCCCTCTTTATTAAATATTTTTTTAGATCTTGTGAAAGCTTCATCGTTAGCAGCAGTAATATCTGTTCCAGAGCTATTGTTTAATGCACAGATTGTTGCAGGAAGAACATATGACTCCATTACCTTATATTTATTGGTAGCACTTATTTACTGGGTTATTTGTATTTTTATTTCAACTTTAACAGAAAAAGTAGAAAAACGTTTCTCTCAATATCAATAGGTTGTAACATTTGAAGATGGCAAAATACATTAAATTGGCCATCTTTTTTATTAGCTTTATTCCAATCTGTGCAAAAATTGCATTTTGTTCAGGCTAAAGAACCGAAAACCTCATTTAGATGCGTCACGGTGAACCTTACCATAAATAGGTACGGTTTTTATATAGGTTTCTGCCCCACATTAGTTGGAATGAACCTTCCCATAAATAGAGTCTAAACGAAACCAAGCGAGCTAAATGTCCTCGCTTGGTTTTTCATAGTTTTGCTACGTATTGGTCACGATGCCGCAGTCCTCGGTCGTCCTGTCGGCCCTTCGGCACTAAGTCAAGAAACTGGTAGGTAATATTTAGCATATCAATGCCGCGGGCATAGGTTGAATAGGTATGGAATAACCCCCCCTCATCATTTTTATAGAAGATGCTCACGCCTTCCCTGTCAGTACTCATGGGATTTTGTAAAGTGTAATTATAATATACCTCTTTTTTCTCCACTCCCTCTTCTGAAAAAGATGCTTGAAAATCATAATTAAAGTCTGTATTCTGCGAGGAATACCAGGGAAATTCCCAGCCCATTCGCTTTTTAAATGCTTCCAATTTTTCCAATGGAGCACGGGAAATACAAACGAAAGAGACATCACGGTGATTTAAGTGCGGTAGCATCCCACTATAGTGATCTGCCCAAAAGGAACAATGCTTACAGCCTTGATCCCAACTTGGATTAAACATAAAGTGGTAAACAATTAGCTGACTTCTACTAGAAAATAAGTCAGCCAAGGACATTTTACCGCTTGGTCCGTCAAAAATGTATGATTTCTCGACTGCTTCCCACGGTAAATCTCGCCTCTGCTGGGTGATCTCATCCCGCAGCTTAGTAAATTCCTTTTCTTTCCGCAGCAGCTCTTTCCTCGCTTCAATCCATTGATCTTTCGGCACAACCTTGTGCTTTTCCATAAAAACACCTCTTTAAAGGAATCAATACAAACTTATTCTAGTCATAATTTGAAACCGATATGCTGTAAATTTCTATACAAAGGATCAAGCTACGAACGAGAAAACCTTCTTCTATAATAGATAAAAAGGTATAAAACATTAAAAGTGTCTAGAGTATGTCTGTAATAATTATAAATAATAAATTTTCCCAATAATTAGAATTTAATGCTAGTGGTGAAAAAACAATAATATCAATGGTTTCAAAGAACGGTTTTGGCTGACTGTAGTTTTCTACATTGATGTGAAAGGGATTATGTTTGTATTTACACTCACGTCATTCACCTATAGTTTGTTACATTTAAATTAGAAAAAAGGAGGTCGTTTTTATGAAGCAATTGAGTGTATTTACAATTTGCATTATCGGAATTTTCCTTTTGATGACTGGTTGTTCCGAAAAACAATCATCCGATATGCCATTAGTTAACAGTGGCACGTTGGATGAAGAATACGTTGGAGATAAAGATGTAAAATTGAAAGAGAACTATAAACAAACAACTGAAGAAGAGCAGCTTCAAGCTAATATATTGGAAGAAATTGAAAAAGCCAATTCATCTGCAAGCAGTGGTTCTGGTGGTGGACACTTTTAAGTGAAACAAATTGCCAAAAGGCGGTGAGGAAATAAAAATGGAATCTCAAGTGAAAGTAAACGAAGAAGAAGTACGTTATAAGCAAGCAGTTTATCTGTTCCTTCAAAAGTTTTATGCGGGGGATTTAAATAAATTGACCAGGGAAACCTGGGCACAATTAAGCAGTTTCTTGGGCCAAGAAACCTCATACTTTTCTAATGGAAATATGAAACAGGGGACAGATATCCTGTCTGAGCTCAATGATTCCTACATCAATGAGTTGGAATATGAGTTTAATCGATTGTTTGTTGGACCGAGGCGGTTGGAAGCACCCCCATATGAATCCACCTATCGAAATAGTGAAAGAGCATTGATGCAAGGGGATACCTTGGCGGTAAGAAGGTTTTATGAACATGCTGGGCTGGCTGTAAGCAGGAAAAATATTGATCCTGATGACCATCTTTCACTCGAATTGGAATTTATTTGTTACTTGTTGAGCAACAGTGTGGAAGAGGAAGACTGTTTCGTTTTGTACCAAGAGTTTTTGAAAAAACATTTATTCCATTGGGTGGAAGAGCACTGCGAATTAATCCGAGAAAGGACCGAAAATACAATATTAACTGGGATTTCTTATCTATTACAAGGGTTGATGGAGGTAGAAAGAAAGCAATTGAACATTCAAAGGAGGTTAAAAAAATGAGTAGTTTTTCTAGACGTACCTTTTTAAAAGGGTCTGCGACTCTTGGTGCACTGTTGGGAATTGGAAGTACAGCTTCTAATTTCCAAAAATTGAATATGAACACAGCCCATGCTGCCGGAAAGACAAAGCAAGTGTTTAGCTCTTGCCCAAGAAATTGTTATGATACATGTTCAATCGTTACAACGGTGGAAGATGGAACAATAAAATTTATTACAGGCAATAAAAATAATACATACACAAATGGGCGTTTGTGTGTGAAAGGTTTCACATACCCTAACTATGTTTATTCACCTGACCGGATCAAATATCCAATGAAGCAAAAGAAACGGGGCTCAGGTAAATGGGAGCGGATTTCATGGGATGAAGCGTATGATATGATCGCGAAAAAGATTCTTGCAATTAAAGAAAAACATGGCAGCACCTTACCGATTGCTTTGGATAAATACTCCGGAAACTTCAATGTTTTATCCTATGGAGTGGAAGGGATGATGGCTAGCTGGGGGTATACAACAAGGGCTCAGGGAACACCATGTTGGCCGGCAGGCATCGATTCTCAAACCTTCGATTTTGGTACGATTGTCAATTCAGATCCGGAAATGATGGTGAAAGCAAAATACTTAATTATTTGGGGAGCCAATCCCGCTTGGACTTCGGTTCACTCCATGAGTATTATTCAAAGAGCCAAAGAAAATGGAACAAAAGTAGTGGTTATTGACCCGATTATGACTGATACGGCAGCAAAGGCTGACGAATACATTGAAATCAAGGCATCAACGGACGGTGCGTTTGCATTGGGCATGGCAAAATATATTCTTGACCACAATTTGCATGATATGGAATGGATGAAGAAAAATTCGAACGGCTATGAAGAGTATTTGAATTATCTCCGCCATAATGTGTCACTGGAATGGGCTTCAGAAAAAACAGGTGTGCCGGTTAAAGTGATTGAACGATTAGCCCGGGAATATGCTGCCGCAAAACCTGCCTCCATTTGGATTGGATATGGCATGCAAAGACATACAAACGGGGGAGCAGCGGTACGTTCCATTGATGCCTTAGCCGCCATGTCCGGAAATATCGGGGTGGTTGGCGGCGGCGCCAACTATGCTCAATTAGACAGCTGGGGCTTTAACTACGCGGCTCAGCTTGCTGGAACATTGCCTGAAGGCAGTGGCGGTGAAGGGGATAGGATGATTAATATCAATAACTTCCCTGCCCAAGTATTAGCGATTAATAATGATCCGAAACAAATTCCGATTGAAATGCTTTGGGTTGCCTGCCGTAATCCAATTGCTCAGGATCCGGAGACGTCTGTTTCCTATAAAGCCTTCGAAACAATCGATTTTATTGTAACCGCTGATTTATGGTTTAACGCAACAGTGAATCAGTCAGATTTAGTGCTTCCTGTCTGCTCCATATTTGAAACGTGGGGACTTCATGCGAGTTACTGGCATTACTGGATGAATGTAAATGAACAAGCCATAAACCCATTATACGAATCAAAAAGTGATGTAGAGATCGCCATGGGGATTTCGAAAAAATTAAATGAATTGCAGCCTGGTTCCTGTACCTATCCGACGGACCGGACGATGGAAGAATGGGTAGGAATGGAAATGTCCGATGCCTTCATCCAAAAATTTGGCTTCAAATCCTGGAGGGATATTTTAGAGAAAGGAACCGCTAAGGTGACTGGATATGATGCTGCCTGGGCAGATGGAAAGTTTAGAACCCCGTCAGGAAAATATGAATTTTTATCGAAAAAGTGTGCTTCCTTTGGCCATCACGCTCTGCCGGTTTATATGGAAGAAATGGAGGTTCCAAAGGAAAGGCCGATCCGGTTATTATCACCTCATTGGAAATACGGACTGCACTCCCAATTCCAAAATTTAGAATGGATGCAGTCGGTTCATAATGAGCCCTACATGGAAATCCATCCGGTTCTGGCGAAACAAAAGGGCATTAAAGAAGGTTCAAAGGTAAAGGTGTCAAGTGATATCGGTTTTGTGGAAATAAAAGCAAAAGTTACCCAATCGGTACCGAAGAATGCTGTGGTCATTTATGAAGGCTGGTATAAGGATCAGAAGTTTAATGTGAACTTCCTGGTGAAAGCAACACCTGCAGATATGGGTTCTTGTGCTACGGGACAGGCGGGTCTTGCCTTCCATGATCAGTTTGTCGATATAGAAAAAATGTAAGGAGGTTTCATAAATGGCAAAGAAACAGAAAAGATTGGCTTTCTTAATCCACATGGACCGTTGTGTAGGCTGCAATGCTTGCACCATATCGTGCAAGAGCTTTTACGATTTAGATCCGAGCATCAATCGGAGGTTTGTCCGCGAGGCAGACGAGATGCTGGCAGGAACGGCGAAACGCTGCTATATCTCTACAGCCTGCAATCATTGTGATGAACCTGCTTGTGCGAAAGCCTGCCCAACAGGTGCATATACAAAACTAGAAAACGGGATTGTAAAACATAATCAGGATCGATGCATCGGCTGCAAAATGTGTGGAACGGCTTGTCCATATGGCGTCCCGCAATTTGATCCTGCTAAAAAGAAAATGAGTAAGTGCAGTATGTGTTTTGACCGGATTGAAGTTGGAGAGGATCCAATTTGTGTGGCTTCCTGTCCAATGGAGGCAATTGAAATTGTCGACTTAAACGAAATCAATGAATCAAAAGTGGTTTCCGATGTCAGGGGCTTTGTGGATTCCAGCATTACCGGTTCATCCACCCGGTTTATTTTGCCAGCGGCAACCAGTGCTGTAAGGGGGGAATTATAATGGAACATAGTATGGCCCTTGTTGTTTTTACGTTTCTTTCACAATTGGCGATTGGAGCCTTTGCTGCCCAGTTTTTCCTTGAGGCTTACAAAGAAAAAGTCTCAAAGCGTTCAGCCTTTATCAGTTTGATAGCCATTTTGGCAGTTTCTGTGGCAGCGGTCATTGTATCGGTATTCCATCTAGGGCATCCTTTTGCCGCCTATCGGGCCATTCTCAACTTTGATGACTCGTGGCTGTCGCGGGAAATTGTCTTCTTCCCATCCTTTATGCTGTTTGTATTTCTCTATACTATTGCTGCAAAAACAAAGAGGCAAAAACAAACGCTTGGATGGATCACCATGATTCTCGGTGCCATTACCATTTTTAGCACAGCTATGATTTATACCATTCCAGCTGTTCCTGCATGGAACAGCGGTATGACGCTGTCAGCATTTTTCGCCACAGCTCTATTGCTGGGACCTGTTTTTATCCAATTGCTGTTGTCAATTTTGGAAAAGAGGTTCTTCAATTTCTCGCTCTATACCTTGATTGTTGCCGCTCTTGCTATTTTAATAAATGTGATTCATGTAACAATCTTAGAAGGAGGGCTTCCTGCAGCGGTTGAATCAGCAGGACTGTTGGTTGTGAGTCCGTTATTTTGGCTGAAAATGATCGCGTTAATAGCAGCTTTCCTTATCGCTGGTTATTTGCTATTAAAGAAAAGGAGTTGCTCCCTTTTGACAGTGAGCATTATATTTGCTTGTTTCATCGTGTCAGAGTTTCTTGGCAGAATGTTGTTTTATTCCTTAGGGATTCATTTGTAATCGCAATTTAGGGGAGGAAGATTCCTGGTGATTTTTGATCAGATTAAAAAGCTGTCCAATGTTCTCATGAAGAAAGTCGATAAAATGGAAGTGCAGGCAAACAAATGCTTAAAAGTTCGAGCAGTCACCAGCAACTGTTCCGCCTGCATCGATGTTTGTCCAATAAACAGCATTGATATAACACTTGACTCCATTGAGGTCAAAGAGTCTTGCATCGCTTGCGGACTTTGTACATCCGTTTGTCAGACCAATGCACTTAAATGGAATCATCCACCCCTTATCCAATTGTTAAATCAATTAAGGCAATTATCTAATCGTGAAACTGAGGTTTACCTTGCTTGCGCACGGACCATGAAAGGTACTGCCAAATCAAATGTGGTCGAGGTTCCATGTCTTGGCTTGCTGCCAGCGGAGCTTTGGGTTAGTGCCGGTCTCTATGTTCCTAATTTAAACATTATTTACCAGTCAACTTGCTGTGACACCTGTATGATTGGTGAGGGCGAAAGACTGTTCTTGGATCAGAAAAAAGAGGCTGAAGACATCCTCGGCCAAAAGTTTCCGGTAGGCTTACCTAACAAGGTCAAAGAAGATCGACTTATAGACCATCAACGGCGTAGGTTTTTACTTTCTATGCTGGAAGAGGCAAAAGAGACCAATACGATAACAGTGAAAGAAGTTATGGATGTAGATAAAACCTTGTCTCCTTTCGAAAAATTTGACCGTTATTGCCAGCAGCAGAATGAATTCGAAGAACTAGCAGCAACAGCAGAAGAAATAAAAAATAATGTCATCGATAAACTGTTGAATGACACTGTTATTCATACTGATAAAAGAGCCTTGTTGTTTCTAGCCTTTAAGAAGCGTTCGGATTTACCAGAAAACATGACTTTTTTCACCCCGGACATTCAAGAAAGCTGTTCCCGCTGCGGTGCTTGTGCGTTCTTATGTCCAACAGATGCCATGATTATGGATAATCAATCGATCATCCTATCGACAAATAAATGTGTCTCCTGCGGGCTTTGTGAAGAAATTTGCTATGAAAAGCACATCCATATGACAGAGAAAAAGGGAACGGTTTTTCAGGATAAATTTATGTACCTTCTCCATTGAAAAAGCAGTGCGATTGAACTGCTTTTTGTGTGCGCTTGGCACAGAAAGCATGGAATGCCGGTCGTCCTCAAATGTTCATATCCTGGGATATTTTTAAAGATAAGATCAAGTTTACGAGATTAGTATATTGATGCAACTCCATATCTAAAATGGATTCAATTTTCCTAAGTCTCTGTCTTAACGTATTTTGGTGAATAAACAAGCTTTCTGCACTACGGGCAATATCCCCGTTCTGTGCACAATAGGCTGATAGGGTATGAACCAATTCTGTTCCGTTTTCTCTGTCGTGTTTTTCTAATTCCCCTAAATATTGAAGGGAAAAATCTCTCAACAAGTCATAATGAATATAGGTGAGCAGCCGGACAAACCCGATATCCTCATAATGTATAAGGCCATCGGAGCCAAGACCGTACATTTCCATTTGCTGGGCAATTTTCGATTCCTGAAAGCTTTTGTAAATATCTAAAATGGAATAATGACTCCGCCCTACCCCAACGATGGTTTTAATATCGGAATATTTACCTTGAATTTGATCCTGCACGCTACTTACCCAAAGCTTCAAATCGTTCTTGGCCACTGATGCATTTCGAATGGAAGGACATACAATGGCAACAATCCGGTGGTTCAGATAGGTGGTAAATATATTGGCTTCCGGCAAAGGGTGTTCAATCAAAAATTGTTGAATATCCATCACGATCTCTTTTGTGATCGTCCGATGGCTGTTTAGATTCATCGAACACACAAAGGTGTGTGGAGTAAATTCCATATCCCGCAATTGGCCCAGCTCAATTAACTCCCTTTCCGTATCGATATTGTTATGAAGAATATCAAATAGAAATTGATCCTTATATTTTAAATGAATGCGCTTGGTCATTTCGATTTGCTTTAACCAGGAAAAAATCGTTGGCACAATTGTTTCTAACATCTGAAGGGTTATATCTTCAAGATGACTGATTTTTTCAAATAAAAGATAACCCATATTTGTTCCATCGGGAGCGATCATTTCAAAGGAATAAAACTCAGCATTTTCGTTATGAACAATGGAAAGGCTCCGGTTCCTCTGTTCAAGCTCAGCATCCTTCCATTTCAGCTTCTTTAAGTCATTCACCGTACATTTGCCGGGAAAAAGGGGGACAACTTTCTTCTTATTATTAAATAAGGAAACCTTCTGTCCCAGGAACAGATTGAACCGTTCCATGACATGCTCGAGCCCTTTCTGGTAAAACAATTGGAGCCAATAGGTGGTCAGATCATTTCTTATCATGGGCAAAAGCTTATGGTTATGGAGGTAAAAAATTTCATGAATTCTCTTGTATAAATCCTCGCCACTGCAATTTTTCAGGTAAAACAAAGGTTTTTTTAGGTCATTGGCCATTCTTGTTATGGAGGATGGAAGGTCACAAGCTTGGTCGGAAAGAATGAGAATCCCTGAAGAATGGTTGTCCATTAGATATTCTTCCAAAAGGGAAGTGTCAGAAATTTGGAAAAGGACAAAACTGTTTTCTTCCCTAGGCATCTCATCGAGTACTACATGCTGGCATTGATTCTTTCTGCCTTTCCAGCCTGCCAGAATATCCATCTGAAAAAGCGGGCTACAGGTAATCAATGTTTCATAGGTTAATAGATTCATCGCTTTCACCTCGATCGGATGCCCAAATCCGGGTTTTTTCCCATTTTTCATGTTTTAAGCGGGTGGAGGGATTGGTGATTGTTTTCATTGAGTAATCCGTCAGTGAAGACTGATATTCAGGAGGATAATCTTCATAAATATTCCAAATTTTTATTGCATCTGCAATGCAGGATTCTACGCAAACAGGCTGCTCTCCCCGCTGTAGCCGGCTGTAGCACATGTCGCATTTATCAGCTTTTTGAGTGGATGTATGGATAGCTATTGCTTGAAATGGACAAACAGAAGCACACTTTCCGCACCCGTTACAGTCTTGAGGGTCGAGAAGAACGATTCCATTTCGCGATTTACGAATGCAATTCTGGTCGCAAACGGTCATACATGCAGGTGTCTCGCAGTGGTTGCAGGACATGGAAAAATGAATTTCATCAAAAGAATGGTGTTCGAAAAGAGTTAAAACCTTTCTTCTGTTATGGTCGCCCGTTCGGTTTTCGTTTCTGCAGGCATACGTGCAGGAATGGCAAAAAATACATTTATTTACATCAATAAAAAAGGCTAATTGTTTAATAGGTCATCACCTCTTTACCAAAAATATATTATTATATCTTCATATTAGTTTATAATAAACATAAAATCAGTGACGAAGTGATGAATTCATGTACTTCATTTGGCGGAGGAAATGGCGAATGGATAAAAATTATAAAATTACTCGTCACGTTTGCCCTAGAAACTGTTACAGTAGCTGCGCGATGCTAGGATATACAAGAAATCAAAAATTGGTAAAAATCACTGGTGATAAAAAACATGGCTATACAAATGGAAAACTTTGTCCAAAAGGATACAATTATCTGTCCCATGTATATCATCCAGACCGTCTTAAGTACCCCATGATTCAGAGTAGAAGGGGAAGCGGTGAATGGAATCGAATTTCGTGGGATAAGGCTATTGATCTCATTTGCGATAAAATCTTAGAGCTTAACGACCGATTTGAAACCAATCTGTCCTTGGCCTTGAATAAGTACTCTGGGAATTTTGGTATTTTGCATAATTGTGTTGAAGGTTTTTTTAATAGTTTAGGGCAAACATCCCGAGCCGTCGGTTCCCCCTGCTGGTCATCAGGATTAGATGCGTCAATCTATGATTTTGGTAATTATAAAAATTCGGAACCGGAGCAATTATGCTATGCGGATACGATTATCCTTTGGGGGAGTAATCCGGTGTGGACATCGATTCATTCCGTGCCATTTTTATATAAAGCAAAAAGGCGGGGTGCAACAATCATAACCATTGATCCTGTGTATACAGCCACTGCCAAAAAATCAGATATGTATGTGCAAATAAAGCCGGGTACTGACGGTGCAATGGCGTTGGCCTTGGCAAAAATAATTGTGGAGAAAAACGGATTGGATGGTCATTTTATTCAAAAGAATACCAGTGGCTTTGAGGTGTTTCTAAGTTATCTCGAGTCCCTTGAGATGGACAGTCTTTTAAGGGAATGCGGAATTGGAAAAGGAATCATGGAGAAAATTGCAGACACTATGATTCAAGGCAAAAATACAATGGTTTGGATTGGATTTGGATTTCAAAGAAATAAAAATGGAGGACAAAATATCCGTGCCATCAATGCGTTAATGGGCATGACAGGAAATATAGGGAAAAAGGGATCAGGGATTTTGTACGCACAAAAGGCGGGCATGAATTTTACCAATAGCATTACGAATTATTTTCAGGCCGGGTTCAATGAAGAGAATGCCGTCCGCTCCATCCATATGAACGATTTTGCCAAAGGCTTAAAGGAAGCTAATGATCCGCCGGTTAAAATGCTATGGGTCTCCTGCCGTAATTTGCTGACACAAAATCCAGATCAAGTATTATTGGAAAAATTGTTTATGGATTTAGAATTGGTTGTGACGGTGGACCAGTTTTTGACCTCGACAGCCAAATTATCAGATATCGTATTACCAGCCAAAACGAACTTTGAAGAATGGGATATCGTACCAAGCTATTGGCATCATTGGATTGGTCTGAATGAACCTGCCATCGAGTCCTATTATGAGAGCAAAAGCGATTTAGAAATCGTCAAACTCCTTTCAAAACGGTTAAATGAGCGGAGGCCAGGGTTTTCCACGTTCCCTCATGAAAAATCAATTGAGGATTTTATCGAAGAAGAATTCACCGATGAAATCTATCAAAGCTTGGGGATTACAAATTGGCGGGATTTATTAAACGGTCCGAAGAGAGTTAACTTACCGGAAATAGCATGGGAGGACAAGGCTTTTGAGACTCCTTCGGGGAAATTCGAATTTTATTCAGAAAGAGCTTTGAAAAATGGAAAAGCCCCTATTGCCCATTATACATTTTCAGACCGTGAGAAGGACAGTGGCCAGTTTTTATTGTTAACGAATCATGGCCAATTTAACTTGAATTCGCAATTTCATAATTTGGATCTACTCCGAAAGGAGAAGAAAGAACCAACAGTCTATATTCACCCATCACGCGCTACCAAAAAGGACCTTACCAATGGATCTTGGGTTACTGTCTTTAATGATAATGGAGAAATTAGGCTGAAATGTGTGTGGTCTTATGAAGTACATCCTTCCGTTGTACTAGTCGAAGCGGACCATAATTTTATCAACCGACTCATTGTCTTCACCCCGACCGACATGGGAGAATTATCATCTGGAAATGAAGGAATGGCCTTTAACAGCACCTATGTAAGCGTTAAATGAGGCGGGGAATGAAGCAGGGTACGGTTCTCCTAAAAAGCCGCTAGTAAAAAATCATTATTGTTCAAATAATATCTTTTTCAATAAATAGTTTAGTTTGTAAATTAATGCAAAAAAACTGCTGCTTTAATAGGTGCGGTGAACCTTACCATAAATAGGGCCAGTTTCTAATATTAATCGAGATGCCAGTTCAAAACAGACTAAGCTAAGTACAGTTACTAAGTATGAAAATTTACAAAAGATCTTCCTAATTTATGACACAATCAGGAAGATCTTTTGCTGTAATAATCCTTTTAAGATTCTTGCATGCTTCTCTTATTGCTAATTTGTACTTCACTTTCACTTTTTAAATTAAAACAGCTCTTGCTGAAGTGCTTCACGATCAATTAAATAAAAACCGCCCTCATCTTGGACAATATAATTTTTCCTTTTAAATTGACTGATCGTACGGCTAATGGTTTCTCGTGTTGTCCCAATCATGTTGGCCAATTCACGGTTTGTGAAATGAATCGTAAGTCTATATTTCCCGTTCGCTTTTACCCCATTTGACTTACACAGCCTTACTAGTAACATGATGATTTGTTCATAAGTATTGTGAAGGATCTTGGACTCTAATCTGCTTTGCAGATCCATAATTTTTTCACCCAATACTTTGAATAACTTAATACAAATTTCCGGGTAGGAAAGAAGAATTTGCTCAAATTTATCAAGCGGGATGACAATTAGTTGGGAATCTTCCAATACTTCCGCACTAGCCGGGAACGTTTCCCTCCGAAAAAACCCTGCAAGAGGAAACAAATCACCCGGTTCAAAAATAGAAATAATCTGCTCCCTTCCAGAAAAATCGGTCTTAAATATTTTTATCCTTCCTGAATGAATAAAATAGATTTGGTTAAGAAGGTCTCCTTGCATAAAAGCATACATTTTATGCTTATAGAAACGTACCTGAGCAATCCTGATGATTGGCCCCATCTCTGCTTCGGACAACTCTTTAAATAAGGGGACTTCCGATAGCCTTTTTAGAATATCTTCATTTCTCATTTCATTATCACCTCTTTTTATCGTATTCCTAGTTGTATAGATATTGTAGCAGTATAATTTCTTAACATAATTGATCTGCATCATAAAAATATCCCTAGGATTCAAAATAAATATAAATAAAATCACCGATAAAGTGTGATAGGGAACACAAATTCGGAAAAAATATTCATTATAATATAAAAGGAAAACATATTAACAACAGTGAATACGATGCAAACGTTGACTGAAATTATAAACATTGACATTGCCGTTATCTGGTCTCCACCACAGACACTCGATACATGACAGATACGGCCAAAGGAAAAATAACAAAGAAGATAGGGGGTGATAAAATGGCTATTGTTCGCATGGAAAAAAATGAATTGTTACTTGAGGTAAACCTTGAGGATATTGAAACCATCATTAAGGAAGCCGTAAATAATATTGAACAATATAAAGAAGAAATTGCTGTCATCTATGAAAAAATGCCAAAATTTGAATATAAGTACTTTTGTTTCTATGCTTATTCAACTTATCATCTATTAGAAAGGGCCCTTAACTTTTCTTGTGATGAGGTAGGCCATTTCCGATTAATTGCACCAGAACCTTTTTACTATGCTTTCTTCGGCATCATCTCAACGCTATATCATGAACACTGTGCAAAATAACCAAAGGAAGTGTTCGCCAGTGTTTCCTAAGGGCGAATAGATTGGAATCTAATATATTTTAATTTTAGGAGGAAAAGAAATGAACACATTTACATCCACTGTAAATGCAACAGAATATCCGCCACAACTTAAACATAAAGTCATCTTTGAAACCTTTGATGCGTTAAATCCGGGAGAAGCGATGCTATTAATCAATGATCATGATCCAAAACCATTATTTTTCCAATTTCAAATCGAACGGCCCAATCAATTTACATGGGATTATCTTGAACAAGGTCCGGAAACATTCCGCGTAAAAATTGGGTGTGTGTAAAGAACCGCTTGTTGTAAAATGGTTGCCTGTTCTATGGCAACTCTACTATCTAGTTTAATGGCATTTTTTTACGCTTAAAATTAAATAGTTTCCTTCATCGCCATAGCTGATAACCGCTTTACTTTAGGTGATGAAGGAAATTAGCCAGTATAAACATATCTTGGATAATCCAGGTCCTTTTTAAAATTGCCCTACTTAGAACCTTTACATATTTTATATGATAAATATGTAGTGTCCTTTTTCATTAGCCCATCGCTATACCTATCTCCTAAACTCTCAATATAAACCTAGATATGACTGAAATTATAAAAAATTGATAGGCGTCAATACTTTTTTAAAAATCATACGTTAAAATAATTATTACTGACTTACATCTCTTAAATTGTTCAAAGAACATCCATTTAAGTTATTTGTCTATGCACCCGTTGGGTTTCTTTGTAGTCATCCACCTAATGAAAAGTATTAAAGGCAATCTAAGCAGGACAAATATCTCAACCAGGGGTGAATAAGATTGAAAAATATTGAAATTTCGGAATTTAAGAGATTTAGAGATAGGGTATTTGCAAAAGCAGATTTTTACAAGAAGGGACTTACAAACGGTTTTCTTTTGAATTTCCTACCAAAACAAATGATGCCTGAACATTATCATCCAAATTCACAGTTATTTTTTCATGTTCTTCAAGGTAGAGGAACGTTTATTTCGGATGGAAAAGAAACTGAAATAAAAGAAGGTAATATTATTCATGTTCTTGGAACTGAGAAGATTGGGTTTGTTAATGCAAATGAAGAAACTACTATATTTGTCATACGCTGCTTAAAAGAAGAATAATGTTTTCACATCATTTATGACCAACAGCTTTTTACTCTTTAAACAAGGTTGGCGATATAAAATGAAATTAACTTTATACTGGCATCCACAATGCCAAACCTGTAGAAAAACAAAGAAATGGTTAGATGAACATCAAGTACCGTATGAGCCATTTCATATTGTTAAAGCCCCTCCATCTCGAGAGAAGTTACAGGAAATGTATGAAAAAAGCGGATTGGAGTTAAAGTGTTTTTTTAGTACCAGCACGAAAAAGTACCGTGAAATGGGAATTAAGAATAAATTAAAGACATCCACAAATAAAGAATTACTAGATTTATTAGCAAATGATGGAATGTTATTGAAAAAACCAATATTAACAGATGGAGTAAAAGTCATTATAGGATTTAAAGAAGAAGAACTTGAGAAATACACAACATTGGATTTTTAAATCAGAGGCACCGCGGCCCTAATTTCAGCGGCCATAATGCGTTGCTTTTATTCTTTTTGAGGAATATTGTGAAACCCAAAATAGTGGCGGTTTTTTACCTATTTTAGGATTTTCCTTTATACGTTGCCCTTAATTTTGATTATTAATTGAAAAATGTATTTTTAAAAGCAAAGGGGAGTCTACTATTGAATAATAGAGGCTCCTATTAATAAAGTCCATTAATAAATGTATTTCTCGAATACCTATCACTAAAGCTTGAACCATTAGAAACGTCCTTTGTTTACCAAGTGACTTTTTGGAAATAATATGATGGTTAAACAATAGATGAAGGAGGACTTGTATGCCACAGGATCGAAAAGCAGAATTTCAGAACGATGCAAGCGAAGGAAAAGAGGCAATGCCAGATAAGCCACAATGGCTGCCGCGTCACGTGCAAATGAAGCTGCCTCACGAATTTTCTGTGAATCCTCTGTTTGCCCGCGAAGGAGAAATAGTCGTTCCGCGCTTTCAAATGCCTGATAATGGCATGTTACCCGAAACAGCGTATCAAATCGTCCATGATGAAATTGCTCTTGATGGCAATGCACGCCTGAATCTTGCGACATTCGTTAGTACATGGATGGAGCCTGCCGCTGAGCGCTTATATGCCAAATCATTCGACAAGAACATGATTGACAAAGATGAGTATCCGCAGACAGCCGCAATCGAGGAACGGTGTGTCCACATTTTAGCTGACCTCTGGCATTCGCCCAACCCCCTTACGACGATGGGCGTTTCAACTACAGGATCGTCGGAAGCCTGTATGCTCGGGGGGCTTGCGTTAAAGCGACGCTGGCAAAACTTGCGTAAAAGCCAAGGGAAGCCAGTGGATCGGCCCAATATCGTGTTTAGTTCCGCTGTTCAAGTCGTTTGGGAAAAATTCGCGAACTATTGGGAGGTCGAACCGCGTTATGTGAAGGTTAGCCCAGAGCATCCCCACTTGGATCCAGAGGGGGTCCTCGCTGTCGTGGACGAAAATACGATTGGTGTGGTGCCGATTCTCGGTGAGACTTATACTGGGCTTTACGAACCGGTTGCTGCCATTGCGAAAGCGTTGGAAAATTTACAGGAAAGGACGGGCCTCGACATTCCCATGCATGTGGATGCGGCTTCTGGAGGATTTATAGCACCGTTTCTTCAACCAGACTTGGTCTGGGATTTTCAATTACCGAGGGTGAAGTCCATCAATGTTTCCGGACATAAATATGGATTAGTCTATCCTGGGCTGGGCTGGATCATATGGCGGGAAGCTGAAGATCTTCCTGAGGAGCTCATCTTCCGCGTGTCCTATTTGGGCGGGAACATGCCGACCTTTGCCCTGAATTTCTCTCGTCCTGGCGCACAAGTGCTCCTGCAATATTACAATTACCTGCGTTTAGGCAAAAATGGGTACTATGAGGTGCAAAAGGCCTCTCAGACAGTTGCCCATTTTCTTAGCAAGGCAATTCAGGAGATGGAACCGTTCGAACTTTTGTCCGATGGTTCGGATATTCCGGTTTTCGCTTGGCGGCTGAAAGATGGATACACATCAAACTGGAATCTTTATGACTTGTCTCGACAATTGCGTGTGTTCGGCTGGCAAGTGCCCGCCTATCCATTGCCGCCAGATATGGAAGAGGTGACGATCATGCGCGTTGTGGTTCGGAACGGATTTTCCATGGAT
Organism: Bacillus sp. MM2020_1; assembly: GCA_011250595.1. Taxonomy (GTDB): domain Bacteria; phylum Bacillota; class Bacilli; order Bacillales; family Cytobacillaceae; genus Neobacillus. The sequence continues at coordinate 24,138 of JAANMP010000050.1, forward strand.
CTCGCGCATTTGTTTTTGATGAACCTCAAACAGGCTGTTGCCTTTCTGGATTCCCTGGACGGACCTATGCCGCATGATACGAAATGTGATAATGGGTTTCATCACTGAGAGGAGGTCAGACCCCCTCTCAGTTAGGATCTAATAATTTGTTAATTATGTAAAGAAACTGCCAGTTAAGTAGGTACGGTGAACCGTACCATAAATAGTTGCAGTTTTTTGGATCAACTTTACATTCCTATCAAAGTAATAGGATGAAGAACAATTTGCCGGTTACGAAAGAGGATAATGCCCTTCATAAAGCGGAGGAAGGACATTTTACAGGGCAATTTGTAAGGCTAGAGGAATTAAAAAACATTAGAAATAGCTAAGAAGCGGAGATAAGCGGAGATAATCCGGTTAACTGCTCTAAATAAGACAAAATCTAAAGATTTGGATAATATATAAGTGGAAAACTCCCCTTATTTTTAAGGAAATATGGGTATTTCCCAATTTAGCCGGAATTTCTCCGTTTATTTTTCAAACACAGTGAAATCAACATTCAATTATAACAGAGACTAACCAATATTTTCTGTATATCAATTTGCAAGTAAAAATGTAGTGTATTTTGCTGAGGTACACCTTGCTTCAGGAAAAAGCAAAAGAACCGTCCCCATGGCAAAATAAAGCTCCCATTATTTTTGGGAGCTTACTTCACGTGCAATATCTTCATTGAAATTATTCAGGATGAAGGTTACTTCTTCTGATTTGCTCATAATTCCATAAGATTTACCAATCGTCCCGCCTTGATACGTCCAGAAATAGTTATGGTCCTCATCTACTTCAGAAAAGCTGCCTTTTTTCCATTTAGCTAAAATGGCTAGCAAATCATCTTTTTGTTCGAATTCACTGTTCTCCACAATATCATACACTTGATTAATTGTATCGGGAATCATAGGAATGGCTCCCCATTTTTCTTTAGCTTTCACTTTTTGGTGTGTCATCTTGTGCATCACTTCGATAACCGCATCTTGTGAACTACTGTCATTAATTCCAATATCATATTGAACTCCGCCAATTTTGGCTGTCTGCTGCTTGTCCACCTCCTTTTTCTTGTTATGGACAGGATCTTGAACAGCTTGCGATTCTACCTTCTCTTGTTTTTTTACAGATACAGATTCGGCTTTATTGTTGATTAACTCAAATCCTCCGTTTTTTACGCCTATTAAAACAGCTAAAATAATACCAGTTACGATTAATACTATTTTCACCTTATTTCCCCCTGTATGTACTGGATAGTTCTAATTTATCAAATAATTCAGAATTCATCTAGTTTATTTAAATTGCATAATCTCTTCAAAGAAGACAGACATCGACAAGCTTTTTAGATTTTAATGACATGGCCCACCTCAGCGACAATCATGTAAATGATTTTGTTTTTTTGATTACATTGTTCTAGAGAGTGATATTGCCTAAAGTTTCTCCCTTAATTTCAACACTAATGAAGTAAATTCAAATCACCTAACAAATTTTAGTAGATTACCCTAACTTTTACTTTATAATTAAGAAAAAAGGGGAAATTTATAGCAGGATGTGAATGAAATGAAGTTTTTATTAAAGGAAGCTTATCAGTCAGACCATGCACTTGAAATCATATCTTCTTCTTTGCGCTGGTTCTTTTTAGTCGTATCAATTACTATCTTTACTTTTCAATATGCTGAAAATCCAGTTGATATAAAACTTAACCTATTTGTCCCTTTGGTTGTTTTTGGATTAATCTACATGGGCGAATCAGATTACTATTTACATAAGTCACCTGAAGGATCGAGGATGTACATATTAATGACTAAATGTGGACCGTTCTTTGGTAAAAAGGGCAGATAAACTGCTTTATGAGGCGAAGGATAATGGAAGAAATCAAATTGTTTATTCATATGTGGGGTAGAGATCTCGATGACTGTCACGACTCGATATTTATCGAAGAATGATAGGTTTATATATTGTACAAATAGTTAAAAAACATAAAACTAGGTATATTAGAGGGAGGTATACTATGAAGCAACTTTATATTAAACAGAAGGTATTCAGTCTTAGTGGAAAATTTACAATAAAGGATCAGCAGGAGAAGGATGTATATTACGTGGAGGGTAGTTTTATGCAAATCCCAAAGACTTTCTCCATTATGAATACATCAAGAGATGAAGTTGCACTCGTTACGAAAAAGGCGTTCAGCTTTTTACCGAAGTTTTTTGTTGAGGTGAATGGTCAAGAGGTATTGATAATTAAGAAAGAGTTTTCCTTCTTAAAAGCACGCTATACAATTGATGCAGCAGGCATTGAAGTACATGGGAATTGGTGGGATATGGATTTTGAGGTATTACGGCATGGAGATGTCGTAGGTAAAGTGAGCAAGGAATGGTTCACTTGGGGAGATAGCTACAAGGTTCAAATATTGGATGAGGAAATGGAAACCATTATTATTGCACTCGTTGTTGCAATTGATTGTGTAAAGGCTGACCAAGCCGCTGCTTCTTCAGCGGCGACGACTTAGGGGGCAAGGGGACGGTTCTCTTGGCCTTTTTGAATCATTAGTATAGCCTAAAAAGAATTTAGTCGAATGTATCATATTACCGCTGTAAAAGTAGGGCGATGTTAAAAATATTATTTTCGTTGAATAAAATAGAAAAACTTGCGGATGTAAAGCAGTTCGGAGTTATGAATCATGCAAAAAGTATGGGATTTAGTATCAGGTCGTGACTCCAACCAAAAACTGAACACTGGTGTCTGTGCGTTGTAAATTCAAAAGTAAGCTGGTCGATAAAAAGCTGCTGATTTCCGCATCTTGGATCAAGAGGGTTTGCATTTATGTTGGGGATCAGGTTACCCGCTCGAGCTGATAAATAGACGGAAAAATTCCGTTTAATTAGTAATTACTATTAAAAAAGGTTTAATTAGACGGAGAGATTCCGCCTATTGACTCAAAAAATTCGAAAATGGGAGACTTTGCTTTGTATAATCGGAAAACCTCCGCTTATTTTACTTTTGCTAGTTACTCGATTAAGGACAAGACATCCTATATAAATTTCTTGGGCCTTATGAAGCTTTCAGGAACAATATCAATAATCCTGTATGGCCCCCGATTTGCCTCTCTCTAATCTACTGATACTCCTATTCATTTACAAACGGGGAATAAGCAAATCGTAACAAACAATGTCAGGCACAGCTCCAAGTTCAGGCACTCCTATGAGTTCCTTTTTAAAAGAAGGAATGGTTATTGCAGATATCGACATTTATCTCAGGTATTTAGAGGGGGAAATCTAGGAATAATGCGTGCTGAGGTCACTTTTAATTAAACGTTTGTGTAGTGTTGAAAAGGCGGGGGATTACTAGAATTCTGTTGGTTTAGGAGAGACTTATCTGATCCTGTAGAAATGTCGGTTATTTCCTGTGAAATTTATAAATTCCTACCGACATTCTTCGTGCTTACTTTGCAGAAGGGATTGTTATACATCAATCGTTGGGGCGGTTCCAATCAAACGTTTGATTAGTATAGCCTTTTTGTTATTTAGTCGAAAAGGTGTCGTAAAATGACTTTTCGCTAGGAAACTACAAATTTTTTGTTATTTTTCTACAATTTATTTTTGGCTCATGCGGGGCTAAAGTATATGTACCAAGGGATAAGGCCGTTTTAATCAATCGTTTGATTGATAGGGAAATTTGCTGAAAAATGGGTGAGAATTGTTCAAGTGGTCAAAGGATTTCAGAAAAAAACCATGCCGTTTTTCTAAAATGGTTCATAAATATCGATCGTTTATGATTAATGAATAATTAATGTACCTTTGGTATATCAATAAAATTATGTTTAATACAAAGGAGGGAAACATAATGGAAAAGGAAAGAATTTCGAATGGAGTACAAGGTGCCCAACAAAAAGTAATTGTAGCTCAAAATCTAGCCAATCAATTTAATAAAGGTGATACAGAATTAGCGTTAGATGAAAATGTACAAGAAGGATTAGCAAAAAGTCAACAATACCAGGCAGAAAATCAACAGCCCACCTATGAACCAAATAAACCATTTTAAATTTTATCTAAAGAAAGAACTTAGCAGTGCATTTTACCGATTTACAGATTTCACCACCATAGATTTTTGACCAGGGGGACGGTTCTCGTGGTACTAACCCCATTAACCTTGAGTGGTACAATGGGGCTTGGAGGCTTTTCACAATAAACCTAATGAAAGAAAGAACCCATAATAGGCTCTTCTTTCCAATAGGTTTATTCAGAAATCTGTTGTTTCTTTAGAAAATACGGCGTCCTCTGAAGGAGATAGCAAAAATGACAAAGAAGGGGATAAATCTTCTTCTTCTAAAGCCATCCCGAATAAACACGCCTCTTCTTCGACCATCAAACCCATCCATGAATCCTCGATGAACTCTACCAAAATGATCTCTAACTTCAATAGGTTGACCCCTGAATCTCATAAGTGAATTCAATCTTTTTCCTCCTTTCTTTATGCAGTATGTGCTCAGAATACTAGGTATTCTAATTATTTACGTTTGGAAAAAGGACAGGTTTTTCAAACCTGTCCTTCGCTCCCTCAAAAAAGTGACAGGTCACTTTTTTGAATTAGTAGCCACTCATAAAGGAAGTTCCTATAATGATTAGCAATATGAAAAGTACAACGACTAACGCCATTGAACTTCTACTTGAATGATGATCACTCATGTTTCTCACCCCATTTTGGAAATTACTTTTTAAATCTCAGGAGGTAATAAAACTAAAATGTGGAAAGAACGATAATTAAGAGAATGAACAATACTACGATTAATACAAAAGTGCTGCCGCCGCCATAACCGCCGCCATAGCCACCGCCGTTTCCGTAGCCGCCATCGTATCCGCAACCCATATCTTTTCACCACCTATTTAGTATTTGAGGATGTTAATTACCAACCTCACTGTTATTATATTTTTTACATAAGAATGTGATTGGACAAGTTCCCGTTTTTTTGAAGAAATCTGCAATCGTACCGTAATATTTCTTAACCGATAAAAAACGAGAAAGAGCATATGACTGATGCCATATGCTTTTTCCGGAGGTGATAAAATGTCTATGCTTCACGGCGGATGAGAGATTCCTGTCTCTCGCTTATAACCTATGCAAAAAGAATAAAAGAGGACTGGACAAGCGCTGAGAAAGGATTAAAATTTTTAAAAAATGAATATTATTAATCAAAATAAAGGAGACTTTTGACTGCTTTTTTTGGACCAATTTCCACACTTTGATAAAAAACCAATCATAGATGATCTAAAAGGGAATAAAAGAGAGGAGGAAGAAGTTTTTATTAATTCCCTCGAAAGGGTTTTTTTAGAGCAAAGGCTAAAAACAAAGAAAATACCTATATTTGAAGTGTTATTAAAAACAAAACCCGTAAATGGGAATATCCTTTTACGGGTTAGTTTTTGATTAAAACTTTATCTAGTAGACCAAGTTGCTTCCGCCTTCTGCTTCCGACCAGGAAGAACCTGCCATAAAAGCTTAGCAACGGGGTTTGAAAATTGATACGTTTTTCCTTGTTGAACAACAGAGTGTGTTCTTATAGGATTAATATATAATTCGTCATTGCCATTCTCACTATAGAAGGATAGTAACGATTGTTAAGTTCATTTTCGCATTCCTCTAACTCTATCTTTTTTTCAAGATGTAGGGGGGATTATCAATGAGAATAGAAGAATTAAATAAAATTATTGAAGTAATTAGAAAGGTTTAATAACAATCTTATTAATTTGTAATGAAGAATTATAAAAAGAAGTCCTGATAAAGTTCTTTTTTTGTTGGAAAATAACGATTAGCTACATAACGCAGATTTTGTAATAAGTTATGGACTTGGCCCCACAAAATTTTAATGAAAAAGCCCTTCCATCCAAAATTTCTCAGCATATTTTGTAAGGAATGAGCATAAAGGAGGGCTATAAAATGTTTGGATATGGTGGCTACGGCGGATATGGTGGTTGCGGTGGATTTGGCTACGGCGGTGGTGTCGGCTGCGGCGTCGGCGGTTTTGCTTTAATCGTTGTATTGTTTATCTTGTTAATCATCGTTGGAGCTGTTATCTGTTTTTAAGAAAAAAATAATTACGCTTATCTTAGAAATACAAAAAAGCCCTATAAGGGCTTTTTTGTATTTGAGACTATCCTCATTAAGGTGTATGTGCCATGGCAGGCATTTGGCTTCGGCTACAATTTAGCTTATGCATCAGTTCATGTGAATACTCAATTGGGTTAAGCCTTATTTTGAGGAATTATTATTTATTTACTTTAAATCAGCACTTGTCTACGTCATTTTATTATTAGGACATATATTATTACTACCACCAGTTATTCCTACACATTTAAAGGACCTCTGAAGAGGCGTTTGCATTTATTGCAGACGCTTCTTTTCATTTTTAGAAATTGTTTAAGTAAATCACATATTTTGTCCTATCCATTATGATGATTGTCCAATCCATTCTTGTCTTACGACATATATATACATAGTGAAAAGTTTTTTTCTTCAGATATTCCAATAGGTGGTGAAGTGATATGTGGGGCTTATGTGGCGGTTACGGCGGCGGTTATAGTGGTGGTTATAGCGGCGGTTACGGCGGCGGCAGTACTTTTGTATTAATCGTTGTATTGTTCATTCTGTTAATCATCGTACTTTCCAGTGTCTGCTAATGTTTTAATAAACCAAATGTTTGAGCAAAGTCAAAATAAGCATTGTGTGAGGTGTTACACAGAGGTAGTGGAATGGGAACTACGTTAATCGTTGTATTGTTCATTCTTCTTATCATTATCGGAGTTTCTTTCATGGGCTACTAAATTGCACAGTGCACAGGGCAGGTTGAGTTAATCTGCCCTTTTGTTATATAGACTTCTGTAATGAAAGAAGAATGAATTAAATGCCATTTTTCGGATTTGGTCGAAGAGACCTGTTTTTTCGTGACGGCTTTAGAAGAAGACGTTTTTTTTCATTGAAATTGATTCGTTATGCTCATATAAAAAAGCATCCTGGAGGGATGCTTATAACTCTGAATATCCAGATTTTAACTGTGGAAAAATATCTTCCCTAGTCGCTAGGGCTAGTTTTCCCACTATATTTATGTGAATGTGGATGGGACCCGTTAACTGTCGTTACTCCCTGAAAATTATGATAATGTCCTCCTCCAGGCAAGGGAATAGCAGGACCTGTCATGCCTCGAATTTCATGTTTATGGCCATCATTCAACGAAGTCACGGTAAAGTATTTATGGGTATGTTTTACTCCAGTAGGAGCAGGTTCCGTTGTCCCTGCATATCTATGATCATGCCCGACAATAAAAGAGGTCACTCCTGAAAAATGATGTCTATGAATGGGTGTGCCGTTCCAAGACGTCAGATACAAATGGTGAGAATGCTCAGAATCCATATTTGAATCGGTTGAATGAATAATATACCCAGTAATCGGTATCTCCATATGTTCTTTTGCCACCTTTCTTAATCGCTCTTACAATTTATGAAAAAACTAAATCATTCATGTGCTTTTTGCATAAAAAACATCATGAAAGAAAGAATCCAAAATAGGCTCATCTATCCATGATGTTTATTTCCAATCTGTCATTTGCTCCTTCAAAAAAGTGATAGGTCACTTTTTTAAACTAGTAGCCTCCCATAAAAGAAGTTCCTACAATGATAAGCAATACGAAAAGTACAAGGACTAACGCCATTGAGCTTCTATGTGACCCATCAGCCATGCTTCTCACCCCATTTTGAAAACTACTAATAACATCCCAAATGACAAAAAATTAAGTTACGGCAAGTACAATAATTAATAGAATGAACAATACAACGATTAATACAAAGCTAGAGCCCATGCGGCTCATTCCACCGCCGTATCCGTAACCATCATCGTATCCGCAAGATCCAAAGCCCATATCATTTCACCTCCTATTAGTATTTGGGGATGTTTAATACAAGCCCCTCTAATATGATGTTTTTTTACCAGTTTAATGTACTGATGAAGAACGAGAAGAAGCGTATGCATAATAACATACGCTTCTTTCAGAGGTGATGGTATGTCTGTGTTTCACGGCGGTCGAGAGATTCCTGTCTCTCACTTATAAGCTATGCAAAAAGAAGAAAGATGACTGGACAAGTGTTGAGAAAGGATTAAAAATTTTCACCCCTGAAAAATGAAGTCTTTGAATGGTTCTTCCGTACCAAGACGCCAGGTATAAAATGAAAGCAAGAACCCATAATAGGCTCTTGCTTCCATTATATTTATTCAAATATCAGTGTTTTTTTTAGAAAATACGGCGTCCTCTGAAGGAGATAGCAAAAATGACAAAGAAGGGGATAAATCTTCTTCTTCTAAAGCCATCCCGAATAAACACGCCTCTTCTTCGACCATCAAACCCATCCATGAATCCTCGATGAACTCTACCAAAATGATCTCTAACTTCAATAGGTTGACCCCTGAATCTCATAAGTGAATTAGGCAATTTTTTTCCTCCTTTCTCAAGTAGGTTGTGTTCAGAATACGAGGTATTCTGTTTATTAATCTTTGGAAAAAGGACAGGTTTTTCAAACCTGTCCTTCGCTCCCTCAAAAAAGTGACAGGTCACTTTTTTGAATTAGTAGCCACTCATAAAGGAAGTTCCTATAATGATTAGCAATATGAAAAGTACAACGACTAACGCCATTGAACTTCTACTTGAATGATGATCACTCATGTTTCTCACCCCATTTTGGAAATTACTTTTTAAATCTCAGGAGGTAATAAAACTAGAATGTGGAAAGAACAATAATTAATAGAATGAACAATACAACGATTAATACAAAAGTACTGCCGCCGCCATAACCTCCGCCATAGCCACCGCCGTTTCCGTAACCGCCATCGTATCCGCAACCCATATCTTTTCACCACCAATTTAGTATTTAAGGAAGTTAATTACCAACCTCACTGTTATTATATTTTTTACATAAGAACGTGATTGGACAAGTTCCCGTTTGTTGTAAAAATCCGCAATTATACCTTAATATTTCTTAACCGTTGAAAAACGAGAAGAAGCATATGCCTGATGCCATATGCTTCTTCCGGAGGTGATAAAATGTCTGTGCTTCACGGCGGATGAGAGATTCCTGTCTCTCGCTTATAACCTATGCAAAAAGAAGAAAGAGGACTGGACAAGCGCTGAGAAAGGATTAAAATTTTTAAAAAATGAATATTATTAATCAAAATAAAGGAGACTTTTGACTTTTTTTTAATTTTTTGTACAAGTATCCACACTTTGATTCAAAACCAATCATAGCTTATCTTAGAGAGTTTAAAAGTGAGGAGGAAGAAGTTATTGGAGAGGAATGATCATAAAGAACAAAAGTCGAATAGAGAAATGGACTCTTTTTCAAGATTTATGTTTGGCAATCGTAAACCTAGAGAATCGCACAAAGAAAGTGAAAATAATTCACAAGTTAATCTGGAACAAAACAAACGATTATCTTTCAATACCAGATCAAATCGTAACGATGATTGGTTTTTTGGACGTAGAAGAAAGGAGCCTGTATCCGATAATAAAAACAGCCAGAATCGGATACAAAACACACAGAATAAAATAGAAAATTTTATGAACAATGTTGATATGGAATTGCTTTTTGAAACCTTTGACACCTTAGTTACGACAACAAACCAATATAAACCATTAATTAAAGAAATAGCACCTTTTTTTAGTAAAATTAGTAAAAAATTTAAAAAGTAGTTTCAGGTGTCAGACTCAATGTCATCAACTTAAGGTTCCGCATTTGGTATCTACGTTATTTTATGTAGATACCAACCCATTATCTAGATTTTTCTAACTTTTTATAAAGGATCTTTGTGAAAAAAAGTGAAAGAATGGACCCGACTAATAATAATCCCATATCCTTCTGGGAATCCCATATGTCTCCTTGCATGCCTAAAAAATCTTTTGTGGCTCTTCCTTCTTTTCCTATTTTTGTACTTGCCCACTCGATGATTTCGTAAAGAGCCCCGATTGCTAGTGTTATACATAGAGCGATAAAATTTGTGGTTTTACTTTTCAATAAAACTGTTTTCCTTAATAATATCTCGATTATAACTATGACCATAAGCCCCTTAAGAAAATGACCAAACCGATCATAGTGGTTTCTTTGTAAATCAAAATAATCTTTGATCCATGAAAAGAGAGGAACTCTGGAATAAGAATAATGCCCTCCTATAAACGTTAAAATGACAAGAAGGGAAATAATGACATAGGAAACAGTGGTAAGGCGAAAATGATTGTATCTTGATATCAAGAATATTAAAACTAATACTGAAGGTGAAACCTCCATCAACCAGACCCTATAACCTTCCTCGGGCTTAATCAGGGACCAAATAAGAATAAGCATAACAACAAATAATAAGAAAAAATGTATCGAACTACCTTTTTTACGTGCCACTCAAATCACTCCATCAGAAAACAAGATGTACTTAGTATTTACTAAACATTTAAATAGTATATTAAGACCTCAAAGTGCAAAAGCAGATAGTTTGAATAGCAATAAATCAGTAATGTAAAGATATTGTGATTCGAAGAGATCCGCAGGGAGAGGCGGAGGAGATTCGCAAGGTTATATCAAAGTAAGGGCCTAAAGTCTATAAAACAACCGATGTCAGTGTTTTGTGGCATCGGTTTTACTTTTTGCATCGGTAATAACCGGGAACGCTTTTTCTTATTCATGGTTTTTATCCCTTGTTAGGTATATACAATTTCACTATAAACTACAGACCCCCATTACCTTCGACCTGAAAATATGTCCAAAAAAATACGATTTGTATTTTTATATTGAACGATAAATGAAAAGGCTTACAATTAAACTGAAAGGAAAAAGCTGGGGGTTGATTGGATTCTATTTATAAGAATGATGTTTTTCCAATTTACATATATATAAGTACCAGTCTTTCTACTTAATCCTTTTTTGCATTTTCTACCCTTCGTGATGCCTCATATTTTATCAGATTAGGAGTTGGTCAAAATGAGTAACTTTTCACCCGTCAATGGATGGCTGCATTATACGAATCATCCTCAACCATCGCCTGAAGCCCTGTCTAGGCGCAAAGTTGATAGACGTGTTGATTTGAATTTCCAAAATGCATCAGAAGACGATCTTGGGCAGGGTTTCAAACGCTATACTTGGAGCCCTGGAGTTCGGGTAAATAGTAATGAATACGTAGACTTTCGATTAGAAGCACAAAGAAATGAAAAGGTGATTAGTGCCGGATACTTAACGGATCCAATCGAAAACATCTATTCCGTACAAACAGGTCCTAGACATCCTAATGTCATGATCGTTACGCTTCATAATGCCGCAACCGTGGATTTAGAAGTTTCCCTGTGGCTAGTGGTGGTTAAAGAATAGGAACCAGGGGGAACCAGGGGGACGGTTCTGGTGGCTTGCGAATTAGAAATTAGATAATAGGTTCTAATTTATAGAAAGGAGTCAGTGGTCATTACACTGATTCCTTTTCTTCTTAATTAACAAGGTAGGTTATTAACTCTAGTATTGTTATCTCATAAAAAGTTTTTGAGAAATGAACTTACAGAAAAAAAGGGGAATTTACTGTTGCAAAAGTAAATCGAAGATGATATTATAAGAAAGTTGCTTTTGGCAGTATATTTAATAGCAAAAAGTGACAGAAAAAAAGATAAAATATTATATTGACATAATGATAGAAAGTTGATATGATAGTAAATGTCGCTTCTGACATAACGAATTGTTCTTTGAAAACTAAACAAACAAAATCGTGCAAAACAAACAAAAATTATTAGTTTCAGCAATGAAACTAAGCCAACGTAACAAATGAGCTAATCAACTTTCTTGGAGAGTTTGATCCTGGCTCAGGACGAACGCTGGCGGCGTGCCTAATACATGCAAGTCGAGCGGGTCAATAGGAGCTTGCTCCTGTTGATTAGCGGCGGACGGGTGAGTAACACGTGGGCAACCTGCCTGTAAGACTGGGATAACACCGGGAAACCGGTGCTAATACCGGATAACCCTTTTCCTCTCATGAGGAAAAGCTGAAAGACGGTTTCGGCTGTCACTTACAGATGGGCCCGCGGCGCATTAGCTAGTTGGTGAGGTAACGGCTCACCAAGGCGACGATGCGTAGCCGACCTGAGAG
>JAANMP010000051.1 GCA_011250595.1 Bacillus sp. MM2020_1
GTCATAAAAAATAAAGGGCGATACATATTAGATATGACTAATATGTATCGCCCTTTTACTTCATGTTCAACAATCGCGCCCGTAATTGAAAATACCAAAAGAGATGATTAAAAGAAAATTTCATCCTTTACTTACTCTTTTTAGCTAAATCAAATTTATAAGACTCCTTCTCGATTCTATATACATACTTTTTCCTTTCAAAGCTTCAATCAGAAAAATAAAAGAGGAAAAATCATTTTTGATCAGCGGAAGATTTAACCCTATTTTCATTAGTTCATCACCAGAGTATTCTAACTTGCCATCGTTAATCTTGTAACTCTCCAAAGGATCTAATCCTTGTAGTTTGAGACGGAGAAAAGGCGGGTTCGGAGTAGCTAATGTCTTAAAATAAAAAACAACCGCTCTTTCTTGATTTGGTGCCACATACATCCAAGCCACATCCATTCCATCAAAAGGACTCAACAGCCTATATAGGTTCCCAAAGCAAACCAGTTCCTTAATTCGGTGATAGAGACGGATTTGCTCCTTTACCACTTTTTTATCATCAGCACTTAGTTTATCTATATTCAATTCAAATCCCAAATTAGCGGCCATTGCTGCATGACATCTCATTAAAAGAGGCGTTGTTCTTCCCACCTGATGATTTGGAATATCTGAGACATGGGCCCCCATCGTAATAGCAGGATAAACGATGCTAGTGCCATATTGGATTTTCAACCTTTCGACAGCATCTGTATCATCACTCGTCCAAGTTTGCGGCAAGTAATAAAGCATGCCAGGGTCAAAGCGCCCTCCGCCGCCTGAACAGCTTTCAAATAAAATTTGTGGAAATCTCCCTGTCAACGTTTCTAAAATTCGATACAAACCAAGCATATAGCGGTGTGCTGTTTCTTTTTGCCTTTCAGGCGGAAGTGCAGCAGATCCCACTTCGGTCATATTTCGATTCATATCCCACTTAACATAGGAGATCTGCGTACTTTTAAAAAGCATAGTAAGGATTTGAATTACATAATCACATACATCTTCCCTGCTTAAATCAAGAATTAACTGATTTCTTGATAGCGTCCGGCTCCGACCAGATACATGGATACACCAATCTGGATGTTTCCTATATAAATCACTGTCTGGCGATACCATTTCCGGCTCAACCCATAATCCAAACTTCATGCCTTTTTTTCTTACATAGTCTGCCAATCCATCAAGACCGTTAGGGAGCTTTTTCTTATTAACAAACCAATCACCAAGAGAACTTTTATCATTTTCACGATGCCCAAACCAGCCGTCATCCAGTACAAACAGTTCAATCCCAAGATCTTTTCCGGCATCGGCAATTTCCTTAATTTTTTTTTCATTAAAATGAAAATACGTTGCCTCCCAGTTATTAATAAGAATTGGACGTGTTTTGTCACGATAAGCCCCGCGGCAGACCCTTTCCCTCAATAGTTTATGGTAGGTTCTCGACATCCCGCCAAGTCCATCCGAAGAATGGACCATTAGCGTCTCTGGTGTTTGAAATAGTTCTCCTGGCTTTACTAGCCAACTAAAATTAAAGGGATTAATTCCAATGGAAATTCTAGTTGTTTGAAACGAACTTACTTCGATAGCAGCTTGGAAATTTCCGCTATAAACCAGGCTAAACCCGTAAACCTCCCCATACTCGTCGTTTGCATTTTTCGAAAGGAGAGCAAGAAAAGGGTTATGCTGATGGCTGCTTGCTCCCCTTGAGGAGGAGATCGACTGAATCCCATGGTGTAAAGGCTTCCTTTCGATATGACGCTCACGTCCCCATGTTCCATGAAGGTGAAGCCAATCCCAATCAGAATGATGAAAATCAACTGACATGCTCATACATTTTTCTAACACAACATTTTGGCTGCCCCTGTTTTCGAAGGAAACAGATCTTGCAGCCACATCAAGGTCATGGTAAATCGTATAATAGAGATTCATTCCCATGCCCAGCATTGAATCTACCATGGTGATCACTAGTGTTTCCGCTTCTGAATCAGCTTCAACATAGGAAGCAGGCAGGCTCTTCAGACTGGGCTTTCCCTTAATAATCTCATGGGAATCATAGACAAATTCCGTAACAGTAGACCCTTCTTTAGAGCGAAGCAGATAGGCAGGAGACCTGAAATCCCCATTTCCAAACGCCGGATATTCCTGTGGTAGTGTGTCTAGAGAAAATGCCGGATTCCCCGGTTCTGTTGATGGCGAAAATGCTCTTCCTTTAAATTGTAATATGGAAGAAGGCTGCAGTATCTGAACCCGTTTACCCCAGTATAAATGGGCAGGATACTTGCCATGAACCAATTGAATGAGATAACTCATTCTATTATTGTATAAATGGAAAATTCCGCTCTTCTCATTCCAAGCAATTGGCACTACTAGTCAACTCCCCCAAAAGCATAATCTTACTTATATACTATTCGATTACGGATTAAACATGGCGAAAATAAATTTTTAATAAAAGCCGCTTTGACATCTTTTTCATTCGCTGCAATAGAAGGTATAGGATGTTGCATCGACATCAGTTTGCCTCATTGAATCAAAAAAGCCTTCCCGTTGGTGGGAAGGTGAAATTTTTATTTTTAATAAGAAACAGTTATAAAAACATATACTTACTTTTGGGATGTATATCAGAGCAAGCTACAACATTAATTGTCCTCCCAATACATTCCCCGAGGCACCTTGGTAAAAAGCATCCAATTTACGACTTTTATCAGTTCCTTTTTCGAAGGTTTATACTTTTTATTATCGCCGAGCAGTTTCACACTGTATTGCATATTATCAGATAGAAATATCAATTCAAAGCCTTTCTGTGTTTTTCCGATAAAACCATGGTAGCCTTTATTGAGTGAGACCGGTTTATACATGTTTCCTTTTGGCAATGTAATTTCTCCTGCGGTCGGTTCTACGTGGATTCCTAATACCCCTGAAATTTCTTTATTTTGATATTGCAAGAAAATCTTCTTGCCAGATACTTTTCCCTGCACATGTGTCATTTTAAAGGGAAAATGCATTGGAACCAATATTTCTTTATTAAATTTTTCTTTATATTCTTTTATAACGAGTAGGTGGAACCACCGCATTTCTTCATTCATTGCCTTTGTGTACGTTGGGGATTGCGCGCCAAGAGCTAATACAACAAGGAATATTAAAATAGATTTCTTTATATTCATTATTTATCACCCTATTATTTATAGTCCCCCAAATGCCAATCATGTATGTTTGTATTTTCGGAATGGGGCACTAAGTAAAAGGTTTTTAAGGATGTTTCACCTCAAGTCTCTCCATGGAATATTGAAGCAATTGAATCAAAGAGACAGAATGGATAGGGTCTTTTTTACCCATAACAAATTTTTTATAAATAACTTCTGTAATGATATAGCATAGCTGCGAATGCTAGGATGGTATAAGCTAGGGATGTAAAAAAGGCAATGTTTGGTGAAAACTCGTACTTTTGTCCTTCCATTCTAATGCCTGTGGTTCCTTGAATGGTCATATCCATATGTCGTGAAGTGAAACCGCCCGTTGAGGTAGAAAACCAAATAATAATTGTTGCTGCCATTCCAATTACAAATGAATAATCAATGAATTTTGTATGGGTAAGGTAAGTTATGCCGTAACTTAAGCCCAATAGCACTAATATCGTAATGAAAATGTTTATTAATACTTTCATATGTTTTTGTATCCCCCTTATTTTCCACTTTTATCTTTGGTTCCTATCTAATCGTTTAATGATAATGTTCAATAACAGTATTAACCCAACCACGGCACAGGCAGGATAAATTAACAGCCAAGGGTAATGAACCATATCAAAAATACTTTGACCGATCATACCTCCCCACTCCCCGGATTGTGATAAGAATCTATCCTCATCGCCAATAATCGCCCCTTTGGCTTTTCCACCAATAAATTTCTGGAATACACCCAGATGAGTTAATAAGATAATGGTAGCAATCGTTTGCTGAAGGAAGACAATATAAAATCGCTGTTTGAAGACGGGAAAAATTTGTCTTACTGAGATATGGAATTTACTTGCTCCGAGTAATCTTGACGCGATAACATAGTCCTTATTTAATAGGAGTTCAAATTCCTTTATTAAAAGTTCTATTAAAGGTGGAGTTCCAATTATCACGATAATAAGCACCTGATAAAATGTAAAGAAGTGACTCCCATACTTGTTGATGATAATCTCCTCTTCACTAGCTAATAGGAAAAATAAAATAAAAGCGGGAACATAAAGAAAGGGAGTTAATAATGATTCAATATAAGCCTTTAAAGGCCTAAGAAAATATAAAACTGATAGACTACAAAAAATCCCTATTAACATTCTAATAAGTGTAACGACAACGGAAATGATAAACGTGTATTTAAACCCAATGATCAATTTTGTGAATAGGTCGTTTCCATTTTTATCTGTTCCTAATGGGTGTTCCAGAGATGAGGGTAAAGGCGGCCTTAAGACCTTACCGTCTGAGGAATAAATTAATTTTCCAGGTTCAATGCTTTTATTTACTCCAAATTCCAATAAGAAACTTGCTATAAATAAAAGAAATAAAAAAGTACAAATCGAATATAAAATCCATTTTGACCGATTATCCTTAGTCATTTAATACGCTCCTCTCATAAAATCTGAAAGAAGCGGCTTTCAATAAGCCAAAAGGGATTAAGATCATGATGATTGCTACTGAAGATAGACTGCTATCACTAACTCTGTATAAAAGTGGTGTAAACCCATGCATTTGAAATAGGTATTCAATAATAAATAACGAAGACAACATATACCAATAGATTAATCCAATATGGCTATATAATGATTTCATCACATTTCGAATGACATGTCTTAAAATCACGGTAGTTCGGGATAAACCTTTTGCAATGGCAAACTCAACATATTGCTCTTCCATTTCCTCTTCAAAAATCTTAATCATAATTTTAATAACCATGACGATTGGTACGAAACTTAAGCAAATAATCGGAAGTAGATAGACATGGCTCCCAAATCCATACAACCTGAGGAGCTTAAAACCTGTTGCTTGATAAAGATGGATCACTAATAATTGGCTTCCCAATATAATGATAATGTCTGGTATGGAATCTATTAGTAACAATAGACTTTTGAATAATCTTTTAAAATGCTTTGAAAAAAATAGAAATGCATATGAAAAAAGAAAAGACACAAGGATGGTAAGCACTAATGCAGAAAAAAGGACAACCATTGTGTAGATGTACGTATCAATAATATAAGGAAAAACAGCATATTCTTGACCTAAATAAAAAAACGTTGAATCATAAAGTGAAAATAGATGAGTAAAGGCTTTATAAACTGTTTTCAGATAATTTAACGGAAAAAATCCAAAATCTGAAGAAGAAAAGCCCCCATTATTATTCAAATAAACTAATGAACGAAGAGAAGTAATACTGCTGACACTGATTAAAAGTAAAACTATTTTTATGGAGAGATTTAATATATACACGGAGAAACGTTTGATGAACATCACAACCCTACTTCCTGAAAAGATACCTTCCAATTCCGAAAAATGAGATAAATAATTCCATTTATAGTATAACAATATTTATGAAATAATTGTAAAATAATTCTAAATGTTGAACATTTTTAGCGGAATCATTCCTGATGCTGCCTTTTTAGTACTTAATAAATGCAGAAGAAGGTTTATAATAAAATTGAAGTAGCACAAGTTTCATACAATGGGGGGCGATTGAGGTGAGTAAAAAATTTTTAGGAGCATTACTCTGTTTAGGGGTAATTGCGGTAGGTTATTTTTCGACATCAGTTCCTATAACTGCACCAAGTCCTGCACCAAGTCCAGGTTCTACATCCTTGGAGGAAAAAATCTGTGCAAAAGTATCGGCACATTATGGGGATTGCAAAAGGATTATTTTAATTGATACCAATTCGAATTTAGCTTTTGCCGAGAGTAAACTGGGAATACTTCCTGTGCTTATCAGCAAAGACCATACCGAAATAGTTAAGATGATTCATCCATTATTGTATTTCCAAGAGTTCAAAGAGGAGAAAGAGGAGAGAGGGCCAATAAGCTGGGCTGTTAGAAATAATGTCCAAAAGGATTTTTCCGTGATCAGCGGATTTGCCACTGACGAGGCAAAGACCATCATTATAAATAGTGCAGGTGATAGGCAGCCAAATAAATTTTTCGTTCGGGACAATTTGTGGGTGTGGTATATTACTTCGAAAGATAAAATAAACTTGCCATTGAACGTAACGGTTTATGATGCAAAGGGTCATATTATTAGCGGAGGAAATTGAAGGGGAATAGTGAAGGACAATTCTCACCCAAAAGGAGGAGGAAATGTCTTTCATAAGGCCGATGAAGGACAATTCTCACCCAAAAGGAGGAGGAAATGTCTTTCATAAGGCCGATGAAGGACAAATCTCACCCAAAAAGAGGAGGAAATGTCTTTCATAAGGCTGATGAAGGACACTTCTCACCAAAAAGGAGGAAGAAATGTCTTTCAGTGATCAAATTCAGTTAGAAAATTCTTCTTAATAGTAAGCTTAGGAGTAAATATAAACAATTAAGGGAAAAATTCGCGTTTTTACTCGTAAAATGCCCACTGATGAACACCCATAATTTTAAAAGTTATTCTCAAGAATTCTACCTATTCTCTTTTTAGATTCAACTATCCCACACCATTCGTGAACTATATTTGTTGTTATTTTGATGCCTGGAAAAAGGATCCTTAATTCCTCGACACTCCTCAAAATAGCCGCTTCAACTAACTCTTCATGCCCGCATTCCAGGCACCTACAGACTCTTCCTTCGACAGTCATAGAAAAAGAATGGCAAACAATACAGGTATTTCCCTTCTTCAGCGAGTGATAATCGTAGGTGGGTACTTGGGTAAAAGGGGACTTGGTATTATGCAATGAAACTAAAAGTTCTGCTAGCTTTCTGTGCCTGCCATTTAATTTTGATGGAATTCGGTCAAAGTTTTTCATAAAACCATTAATTTGTGTCGGGTAAATAATAGGTTGGTTTTTAGGTGCTTGATAAAGGGTAAATTCAGGGTTGATAAATACAACATTTGAGGTAATAGGGAAATTAAAACCATGTTTATGGAGTAATTTTCGGAGCGAGGATTCGCCTCGTTGGATTTGGACGAGTGGATTGAGAACTTCAATATCAGACTTATTCGAGTAAAATTCCTTATCTTCATAATAATAATCGCCTTGAAAATTTTTCACTTCGAAAAAGTGAAGTGCATCCTTGATGATCAATGTATCGATTTGAAACGTTGTATTGTTAACCTTAAGCAACAAATCGTTTAGGATCAAACAGTTGCACTGAAGCTTTTCGGTTAACAAGTCAAACATCACTTCCCCCTCGAACCCTTTTTTAAGGTTTGAAAGGTACTGTTTGTCATTTTCAAGTAAATTCATTCGTGTGTTTAAGTAAGACAGAATCTTTAATTCATCTGATTTAGTACGTGATTTAAACGGCATACGCCACTTCCTTTCTATTTGTACAGCACAAGTACATTTTATAAAAAATTTGGAGATGTTTTATTGGAAGACAATGTATACTTTGTTAACATTTTTAGAAATTAAATTATTTAGGAGACTATTAACATATTCAGAAATTGAACCGAAGTTTAACTTATGGTATATTTGAGTAAAATAAAAGTGACCAAAAAACTAAATTGGTCAACGGAGGTTGATATGGCAACCGATCGAAGAAAGATGATTGTAGAGGCGGCAACTAAGTCTTTTTCCTTATTTGGCTATAAAGCAACGACGATGGATCAAGTGGCAAAGCTTGCTAATGTAGGAAAAGGCACAATATATACTTTTTTTAAAAATAAAGAAGAATTGTTTGAAGAGATCATCTCTTCGTTGGTAAAAGAGATGATGGCGGAGGCGGAAGCCGTCATCGAACCGGAATTACCATTTACAGAAAATGTCCATCGTGCGTTATACCGTTTATTAGAATTTCGCTCGCAGCACCAGCTGATGATTAAATTGGTCCAAGAGGAAACAGAAATGGGGACTTTAGCGGTATCGGAAATGCTCCAGCATGTCGAGGATGAAATTATTGCCTACTTAAAGAAGAAAATTGATCTGGCCATCGCTAAAGGGGCAATCCCGCCAACCGACACAGAACTGTCGAGCTTTCTTCTTTTAAAAATGTATATTGCCTTGGTTTCAGACTGGGAAAGAAATCATCAGCCCTTAAGTTCCGAACAAATCGCAGAAATCATGAAAGTGTTTTTAGTAAAAGGTTTGCCGAAATGAAAAAGGCTTGTGTCCACACGTGTACACAAGTCTTTTTGGAGTCACCCTTAAAATCACCGTTTTTTAGCCATGCTTTCCTGCGCCATTTTGACAAGCTCGCGGACCATGCTGCCGCCGAGTCGGCCGCCTACTTTTCCCGCCTGCTCAGAGGTAAGCTGCCCGTTGTAACCCTTTTTCAATGGAACGCCCACTTCTTCCGCTGCTTCAAATTTTGCATCCTCAGGGTTGCCGGTATTAGCGACTTTTGCCTTCAAGGCATCTAAGTCATTGCGTGCCTCTGGGACAAGGATTTTATTTCTTCTTCTCGCCATGAAAATTCCTCCTTTATAAGTAGGATTACCTGATTGAAAAAATTAATCAACAATCACTGGAAAAACCCATATTAATCCAGTATAATAACTGGTAACAATTCGGATAAAATCAATGAGAAAGAGAGTAATTATCTAGGATGTAGCAGCGATTCAGGGGTGGTGCGAGCCTGGAACAGAGCAGATAATGAAGCGCACTTTTGAGATGCGTGCCTGAAAAGAGAGTAGGGTATGCCGGAGAATCCTCCGTTATGAAAGAAAGCTGGTTCTTAAAGAACAATTAGAGTGGTACCGCGGGATTATGAACTCTCGTCTCTTTTAATAGAGACGGGAGTTTTTTGTTTTTTTTAACAGATTGAAGGAGGTTAAAAAGATGAATTTTAAACAGGAGCTTGCTGCAATCTTATACGACTTGCTTGACCAAGCGATTTCAGCAAAAGAGCTGGAACTGATGATTGAAAAACCTAAGAACCAAGAACTCGGTGACCTTGCTTTTCCTTGTTTTACCTTAGCCAAGCTGAAAAGAAAATCGCCCAATCTCATTGCTGAGGAATTAAAGAAGAAAATAAACTCCCCCATTTTTGAAAAAGTAGAAGTGGTGGGAGCCTATCTTAATCTCTTTTTAAACAAAAAGGCGGCTTCTGAAAAAGTAGTTCATGACATCATCTCTCAAAAAGGAACGTATGGTGCGCTAACGTTTGGAAACAGCGGCGCTGTCACAATTGATATGTCCTCACCAAATATTGCTAAACCTTTTTCGATGGGACATTTGCGTTCAACGGTGATTGGTAATTCGCTTGCATTAATTGTCGAGAAATGTGGTTATAAGCCTATAAAAATCAATCATCTTGGTGACTGGGGAACACAGTTTGGGAAGTTGATCACTGCTTATCAGTTGTGGGGAGATGCAGAAAAGGTCAAACTCAATCCAATCAAGGAACTACTAACTCTTTATATTAAATTTCATAAAGAAGCGGAGTCTAATCCAACCCTAGAGGATCAAGGCCGCAGTTGGTTCAAAAGACTTGAGGATGGAGATGAACAAGCATTAGCGCTTTGGAAATGGTTTCGAGAGGAGTCATTAAAGGAATTTTCACGAATCTATCAGCTAATGAACGTCGAATTTGACTCCTATGCGGGCGAAGCCTTTTATAATGACAAGATGGATCGTGTCGTTAAGCTTCTTGAAGAACAACAGCTATTGGTCGAATCCGAACAGGCACAGGTGGTCGAGCTTACCGAAGAACAACTCCCGCCGTGCCTGATCAAAAAATCCGATGGGGCAACCCTGTATGCTACCCGTGATTTAGCGGCTGCTCTTTTCCGCCAGGAGGAATACCAATTTGTCCAATCCTTATATGTGGTTGGCCATGAACAAAGCCTCCATTTTAAACAGCTAATAGCGGTGCTTGGAAAAATGGGATACGATTGGTCGAAAAAAATGCATCATATTCCATTTGGATTAATGCTAAAGGATGGAAAGAAAATGTCAACGCGTAAAGGCAAGGTTGTATTGTTAGAAGAAGTTCTAAATGAATCAATTGCTATGGCTAGGCATAATATTGAAGTGAAAAACCCAAACCTTCCAAACAAAGATACTGTGGCTAAGCAGGTAGGTGTCGGTGCGGTCATCTTCCATGACTTAAAGAACAATCGAATGAATGATATTGAATTTTCCTTAGAAGAGATGCTTCGCTTTGAGGGCGAGACAGGTCCATATGTTCAATACACTTACGCCAGGGCATGTTCGATTTTACGAAAGGCAAATGTCAAGGTAAACGGGGGCGCTTTAACCTACGAAAATACTTGGGAAAAAGAATGGAAGGTAACCAGTCTTTTAATGGAATTCGCTCCAGCCATTAAAAGAGCCTGCAAGAACTTCGACCCGTCCCAAGTGGCTAAATATATTATTGACGTAGCTCAGGCTTTCAATAAATATTATGCAGACGTAAAAATCCTTGAAGATAATGCCGAACAACAGGGCAGACTAGCGCTTGTCTATTCTGTCACGGAGGTTTTAAAGGAAGGCCTGCGATTGTTAGGATTAGAAGCACCGGCAGAAATGTAAGCTTTATTAGTTATGTTAAAAGCTATTATCAGATAGAATATAGGTATGAAGTGGAAAGGGAGGCAAAGTGGAATGAGTGAATTATTATTTAAGCATTATCAGTTAGCAAGGGAGAGATTTATCAAAGGTGTTGCGGAACTGGAAGAGGGATTTGCTGATGTTCAACCGGAGGGATTTAATAATACCATTCACTGGCATGTTGGCCATGTATTAACGGTTGCCGAGCAATTTATGTTTGGCTTTCCGAAAAAATCAACACAGTTACCGGCGAACTATCTGGAGTTATTTGCCTCTGGTACCAGCCCGGCGGTTTGGCAGGGAGAGGTTCCTTCGCTCCAGCAATTAATTGTGCAGCTGCAAGAACAAGTAACCCGGATTAAAGAAATACCGGCGGAGAGTTTTGACCAAAGATTAAAAACCCCATTCCTGGGTCAAGAAACCTTTGGCGAACTAACCAATTTCGCGATTTTCCATGAGAGTATCCATTTAGGCCAAATACAGGCAATGAAACGCGTCATTAATGCAGCCGCAAAATAGTTTGTTTGAAAATCCGTTTCTACCATTCGTAGAAGCGTTTTTTCATTTATTAAAACAGGCTGGGGAAAGTAGTAGTAAGCATCTTCTAGTTAAGTAAAGAGAGGAGGTCTCCTTGATAAATGGATCAACAAACGCAGGTAAGACCTAAAGAGAAAATATGGACAAGGGATTTTGTTCTTATCGTATTAGCTAATTTTTTTATCTTTCTTGGATTTCAAATGACCCTGCCAACCATTCCGCTCTTTGTAGAGGAGTTAGGAGGAAATGATCAATTAATTGGGGTAGTTGTAGGGATTTTTACATTCTCGGCCTTACTGCTGCGCCCGTTTGCAGGTCATTCACTTGAAACAAAAGGAAGGGGCTTTGTTTATTTAATCGGCTTAGCGATTTTTGTTCTGTCGGTTGGAACATTTGGGTTCCTGACAAGTATTTTCTTGTTATTTATTGTCCGCGTCGTCCAAGGGATAGGCTGGGGATTTTCCACGACGGCATCAGGGACAATTGCGACAGATTTAATCCCTGCTACAAGAAGAGGCGAGGGAATGGGCTATTATGGTTTATCAGGAAATTTAGCATTGGCTATTGGTCCATCTCTGGGGCTCGTCTTAACGGGCTTTTTACCCTTTAAGGTATTCTTTCTAATATGTGCAGGATTTGGATTGATTGCTCTGCTGCTTTCATCCAGAATACGTTACAAAAAGGTAGACAAGAAACAGGAAGTTAAGACATTAAAGCGAGATCTATATGAAAAAAGTGCCTTAAAGCCATCGATGCTAATGTTCTTTATTACCGTAACCTTTGGTGGAATGGCCGCCTTTCTCCCGTTATATACGTCCCAAAAGGAAATTCCAGGAATCCAATTGTTTTTTTTGTTTTATGCGATTGCTTTAATGGTTACACGAACTTTTGCAGGTCAATTATATGACCGAAAAGGGCATCAAGCTGTCTTTATTCCAGGCACACTGTTAATTTTGGCAGCCATGCTGCTGCTATCGTGGCTTCCGAATAGTATGATTCTATATACAGCTGCCTGTCTGTATGGTCTTGGCTTTGGGACCGTACAGCCAGCTTTGCAAGCGTGGTCTATTGAAAAGGTTCCAATCAACCGAAGAGGTATGGCGAATGCCACCTTCTTTTCTTTTTTCGATTTAGGAATTGGCGTTGGTGCGATGTTGTTTGGACAGATTAGTCACTTGTTTGGGTACAGCAGCATTTATAAAGCATCAGCTATATCCATATTCCTTTCGATGCTCCTTTATTTCTTTTTCTTATACAAAGACCGCATAGGAGCAGCTGAAAAACGGTAGCCGGCATGGAGACTAATAATGTCTCCATGCCTTTTTGTTTGAACAAGCGAATGTTTTTAGGAATTTCTTCATAATACTGCTACTTAGGATAAGACTAAGGGGTAATACTAATTTAATCTCCAGTGGCATGAAAATTTGGTTATTCGTCATAAGAAAACACTTCATATTAACTACTGTGTTGTGTTAAAATCAATCGGTAATTCTACTTTGAATGTGGTGGGTGAATCTGGTGCTCTCTTCTTTTAAGAGATTCTTAATCGGCCGGCCGTTAAAATCAACGGCACTGGGCGAACAAAAATTAAATATACTTAAGGCTTTAGCCATTCTTTCTTCCGATGCCTTATCATCTGTAGCATACGGAACTGAACAAATTCTGATTGTTTTAGCAACGGTAAGTGTTATTGCCTACTGGTATTCGATACCAATTGCCGTTGGGGTATTATTTCTATTAGCGGCGCTCATCCTTTCCTATCGACAAATTATCTATTCCTACCCTCAAGGCGGCGGGGCATATATTGTATCGAAGGAGAATATCGGTGAAAAAGCTGGATTAATTGCCGGGGGATCCCTGTTAGTCGATTACATATTAACGGTGGCGGTAAGTGTATCTGCAGGTACAGATGCAATCACGTCGGCCTTCCCAACTTTACATCAACATACGGTTGGAATTGCTTGTATCCTGGTTGTTCTCATTACGATTCTGAACCTGCGGGGCTTAACAGAATCGGCAACGATTCTAGCTTATCCGGTCTACTTGTTCGTTATTGCTTTGTTCTTATTGATTGGTGTGGGTCTTTATAAAATTTTGACGGGGGATGTGTCAGCAACTGTTCAGCATGCACCAATTGGGGCACCTGTTCAAGGGATTACCCTATTCTTGCTGCTGCGCGCCTTTGCGTCAGGATGCTCGGCGTTGACTGGGGTTGAAGCCATTTCGAATGCGATACCAAGCTTTAAAGACCCGGCGCCAAGAAATGCAGCAAGGACATTAATTCTAATGGGCACACTCCTTGCCTTGTTATTTACGGGGATTACATTCTTAGCCTATTATTACGGAATTTCTCCAAAGCATGACGAAACGGTTGTTTCGCAAATTGCTAAAGAAACCTTCGGACGAA
This sequence comes from Bacillus sp. MM2020_1, assembly GCA_011250595.1. Taxonomy (GTDB): domain Bacteria; phylum Bacillota; class Bacilli; order Bacillales; family Cytobacillaceae; genus Neobacillus. The sequence goes on from JAANMP010000051.1 coordinate 13,617, forward strand.
ATTATCTTTACTTTTTTGTACAAGGAACGACAGCGCTTATTTTAGTGTTGGCAGCGAATACGGGCTATTCTGCGTTTCCTTTATTAGCTTACGCACTGGCCAAGGATAAGTATATGCCGAGGATGTTTACCATTAGGGGCGACAGACTTGGTTACTCTAACGGAATTGTTTCCTTAGGGGTAGGCTCCATCTTGCTTATTATTTTTTCAAAAGGTCAAACAGAGCACTTAATCCCGCTTTACGCGGTTGGTGTATTTATTCCGTTCACCTTGTCGCAAACAGGGATGATCATCAAGTGGCTACGGGAAAAGCCTGCTGGTTGGGTGGCGAAACTTAGTGCCAACTTAATCGGTGCGCTTATCACCTTAGTCGTCTTAATTATTTTCTTTCTGACAAAATTCAGCCAAGTATGGTTTGTAGTCATCTTTTTACCGATCATCGTGCTTGCCTTCAAACGAATTAATCATCATTATGAGGCGGTAGGCGAACAATTAAGGATTCATCCGGACCGTCCTGCACTTCCGATTGAGGGAAATGTTATTATTGTTCCCGTTGCAGGGATTACCAAGGTTGTTGAAAACTCGATTAATTATGCGAAATCTTTAACTGATCAAATCTTTGCCGTGTATGTTTCATTTGATCGTGAGGATGAAAAGCGCTTTGAAGAAAAATGGCAGCAGTGGCAGCCAGATGTTCGACTCGTTACCTTACAATCACATTATCGAAGCGTGTTAATTCCGTTATCGAAATTTATTGATACGGTGGAGCACAAAGCGAGTGAGAACAACTACCGTGTGACGGTGTTGATTCCGCAGTTTATTACGAAGAAAAGCTGGCATAATATCCTACACAACCAATCTAGTTTATTGATTCGTACCTATCTTATTTTTAAAAAGAAGGTCATTGTATCAACACTGCCATTTCATTTTAAAAAGTAAAGCGTGTAAAAAATGCCTGTTGATTTCCGCTCCAGGCACTTCGCTTTCCGCGGGCGGTCCGGGGAGCCTCCTCGGCGCTAAAGCGCCTGCGGGGTCTCCCCAGCCCCGTCCTCCCGCAGGAGTCTCGCGCCTTCCGCTCCAATCAACAGGGTGCCAATATCAACATGTACTTTGACATACTTTAAAAAGTAAAAGGTGGGGCGGGTTTTGGAATTTTTGCTTGAGAATAAGTGGACTATTTTAGTGAGCCTTGAGGTATTAGCCTGGTCTTCCACATTTTTTATGCTGTATGCCAGGTATGGGTTGAAATCAAGTTTCTGGTTTAAGGTTGCAACGGTTTTATTTGCGTTAACAGGGGTCATTCCGCAGGTGTTAATGGGGATTGTAAACTTTATTGCGACCAAAAGCGTCGACCTATTTACATTAATTATTGTTTTGCTCATCATTTATGGATTTACGATTGGGAAAAACCATGTAAAGAAGCTGGACAATTGGGCACAAAGGAAATTTTCAAACAAAGAAAACCACCGCGATTAGAATTAGTCGGTGGTTTTCTTTGTTTTTTTGATTATAAAGTAGATTGCCCCTAGAACAATAGCCCCGATAATGGCTGGCATAACATAAGGCTGGGCGTATTCTTTAATATTGGCCCAGTTGCTGCCGAGGACTTTGCCTAAGTAGAGGAATAGAATGGTCCATGGGATAATGGCTGCCACGGTGTAAAGTGTAAATTTAGTTGCTGACATTTTGGCAATACCGGCTGGAATGGAAATGGCATGCCTTACAACAGGAATGAACCGTGCTGAAAAAATCACGCCGGCACCATATTTTTCAAACCATTGTTCAGCAATATCGATATGATGCTTTTTAATAAGGACGTATTTCCCGTATTTTTCTAAAAAAGGTCTGCCTCCGTAATAACCGGCCCAATATAAAAATAATTGTGCAATCGTCCCGCCAATCGTCCCGGCAATAACGGACCCAATAAAATTGAGATGCCCTTGTGAAATCATATAACCGCCATAGCCTAAAACAATTTCACTAGGGATGATTTCAATCATTAATCCTAAGGCAATCCCGAAATATCCTAATTGTGATAAAAACTCCAAAATACTATTAATAAAGTCTGTCATAGTTCACCTTCACTTAAGTAAATGTTAATTTTCTCTCCTTAACTAGTTTAAACTAGATTGTCTATTTAAGAAATAAATATGGTACTTTTCTTTAGGACATTCCTGAAATGTTAAAAAAGTAACGGAAGCCGTTACTTTTTTAAAAGATAAGAGGGTATAAAATTTTAACGTTGAAAATTGTCCAGCTCCAGCGCCCTAGCGGCTAGTGTCCTTCGCACTCCGCCCTACGATAAGTCAACATCGAATCGCCTTCGGCTCTTCGTGTTTCCTTTATCTCAGTTGGAGCGCTCCAGGCCATACGCCGCTGAACAGGGCGCTTGCGCTTTTCCTATTGCAGATATTTTAAAAACATAGTGGCAATTCCAAAGTAGGTAAGTAATGAAAAAATGTCGTTTAAGGTTGTGATCAGCGGCCCTGAGGCGACTGCAGGGTCAATTTTCATGCGGAAAAGAATGAGCGGAATAATCGTCCCGGCAAGGGTCCCGATGATTAAGGTGAAAAAAAGTGAGCAGCCGACAACAGCACCTAAAATGAGACTTCCCTGCCATATATAGGCGATAACAGCGATTAGAATAGAGCAGGTAAGGCCGATTGTAACGCCGACGCCAAGTTCCCTTGTGATTAACCGAGTAATTACGCCTTTATCAATATCATTTGAAATCAGCCCTCTTACTACGACTGCTAGGGATTGCGTTCCTGTGTTTCCAGTCATCCCGGCAATCATCGGCATAAAAAAGGCAAGTGCAACAACCTGCTTAAGGGTATCTTCAAAACTGCTGATAATTCTCCCTGAGATGACACCGATGAATAATAGTAAGATCAGCCAAGGGAGTCTTCTGGCAGCGGCAACTAATGTTTTTGTTTCAAAGTCGATTGATTTCCCTGTAGCCGATAATTTTTCGATATCTTCATTTGCTTCCTTAATCACAATGTCAATAATATCATCGACCGTAACAATCCCGACGAGAATATTATTCTCATCAACAACGGGGATGGCAAGGAAATCATACCGCCCCACGATTTGGGCCACAACCTCTTGATCTGTGGTGACCGTAACGGAAATGATTCGTTCGTACATAATTGTTCGAATGTGTTCCTCCGGCTCTGCTAAAAGTAAATCACGGTAAGAAACCACTCCGACTAGTTTTCGCTCTTCATCAATAACATATAAATAGTTAATCGATTCGGCAAACTCAGCGAATACCTTAAACTTATCAACGGCTTCGCGAACCGTAAAATAGCTGCGGATCCAAACAAATCGGTTGGTCATGATCCTTCCGGCAGTTTCCGGTGGATATTTCATGATATCTTGGACGGCATTAGACTCCTCAGCCTTCATCCCGGATAGGAGGGAATCCTTCTTCTCGGGCGATAATTCATGCAGCAATAACGCCAAATCATCGTTATCCATTAAATCAAGGACCTTGCCGGACTTTTCAATTCCTAATATATTTAATAAGCCAAGCTGGTCTTCTTTATCAAGTTCTTCCATCAAGTCCGCAAGTACGTCAATTTTTAAAAACAGCAGGAACCGACCTTTATGCTTTTCCGGCAGATCCTCATAAATCTTCGCCATATCGTAAGGCTGGAGTTCTTCCAGTATGTTCTCAAATTCCGTTTTTTTATTTTCCTTTAAGGTTTTAATTATATAAAGACTTAATTCATCTTGAGTCATGTCTTTAATCATGGATGAGAGACCAGCTCCATTCTCTGCACTACTGCATAAATTCTAACAGGCTATAGAAAAAACAGATGAAAAAGGAAAGATAACAAATACTAATCATCATTAAGCTTAAATCTAGTATGTGTCAATCAAACTTATTATTTGTAAAAGAATTGAAATAAGCTATTTGGACTATTATTTGATAAAATAAGGAAGTATTGACTATATCATTATTTAATGTGTTGATCGGAGGAGTTTTGCTTTGAAGAAGCATCATCAAGACATACGGGATCTAATCTATGTCCATTTAAATCAAACAGACCAGTATGTAATGTCTTACGGTATCGAATTCGCTGAATTTGCTGCTGCTTTTTCAGGTTCATTAAGTCATTTGCTTTTACTAAAGCACCGCTTTGATGATGCTGATTTTAATATGCATACCCAACTTGAATACTGTCCTGAAGAAAGAATTACCAAGTTAGCTGCGGAAGATGTCTATAGTTATGGGGATTTTTGCTGGATTGATTTTATTGAGGAAGATGTGTTGAATGAACTGACCGGCCAGGAAATCGCTGAACTATTGTACCTAGGTCATCAAAAGCAACATTTAAAATTGCCTTTTTACAATAAGCTTGGGAACCGTTTTGTTTATTTGGCTCATGATGATGGCTGGTTTAACAAAACCTATTACCGAAGCTTCAAGGACTTTTTCCAGGTTCTTAGTGAAGTAGTGGCAGGGAAATTAGCGAATCTTAAGCTTGAAAAGTCAATCCTGGGACTTCGTAAGAAAAAATCTTATCCTCAGGTGAATAAAGAAATTCTTCTTTCCTTAACACCTTTCATCAAAGAAGGAATTTGCATTTCGTTACGAGATGCAGATCACCAACGAGGCCGAATAGAAATTCCCATCTGGGTCATTGGCGATTTTGCCAATATGGATGATATGGTAGAGGAATATGAGCAAATATCATCAAAGCCCTATCATGCAAAAATCATTTTTGACAAAAAGACAAAAGAATGGAAGTTAAATGTCATCTAAATCTTTTTGTTGGGTAAAAATTAGTCCCACTCTTTTGGGTGGGACTGTTTCCTATGAGAACCACAGGTTGAATAGTCCTTCGTTCACGCCTAAGTTATACATATAATAAATTCCGAATAATATGCTGATAATGCCTGCAAGATTATTCAAATATCTATTCAACTGTTTCCCAGATGTTAACACAAAGGGTATGCCAATAACCGTTGAAAAGCTGAGCATACCAACGACGGTACCACAACCGAAAATAAGTATGTATAATGCGCCCTGCCAGGCAGTCGACACCGTACTCATCGTTAATAGAACCATCGCCGCACTGCCGGCCAGCCCGTGGATGAGCCCGATGAAAAAGGATTTAAAATGGGTCCGATTTTTTTTCTCATGAGTCGAGGTATGATGGGAGTCTTGGTGATGATGGCGATGTTTCATAAACGCTACAATACTATTTAAGCCGAGACTAACCAGCATGATCCCCACGATAAATTCAAGACTCAGGGCGACCGTATTAGTGATGGTGTTTTTGGCAACAATCAAAAACATTCCGACAATGAAAAGTGTGGCAGTGTGCCCAATACCCCAGTAGACACCGGCAAAGATGGAGCGCTTTAAATTTTTTGATTCACTCGCAATGGTTGATACTGCAATCACATGATCAGGCTCGATTGCATGCTTAATTCCCAACAAAAAGCCTAATAATAATATCGATAATAGTGATCCTGTCATTATGTCACCTCCTAATTAAACCGTTTAAAATAATTATACAGGATATATATGCTAAAAAAGGATAGAAAATTGACAAAATGGCCATTGTTAGTTTTTAAGCAAGCTATAGCAATCATAAAATATTCAGTAGGAAAATACAAAAAAGTCTAGGTAACTACATTTCCTTTCTTATGAAATTAAGTGTTAAAATATAACCGTGAATGAAAAAATGGAGGTTTCGTATGAAAACAAAATTAGGTTTATTATATGGAGGAAAATCAGCTGAACATCAAGTGTCTCTCCAAACGGCATTGGCTGTTATTCGGGCGTTAGACCTTGAAAAATTTGAAATTCATCCTATTTACATAAATACCGAAGGAAAATGGATTAAAGGACCGCAATTAAGTGAGCCGGTAGAGAACGTGAAGGCACTTGAATTTTCAGAGGGGAATCAATTATCGCCTTTATCACTCGCTCCCGCGCTTTTCCAAGCGGAGAAGCAGGAAACACTGGATGTGATTTTCCCGTTGTTACACGGTCCAAACGGTGAAGATGGAACCGTGCAAGGATTATTGGAACTGTTAAACCTGCCATACGTAGGCAATGGAGTGCTTGCTTCTGCTGCAGGTATGGATAAGGTTATGATGAAAAATGTGTTTGCACAGGCAGGGCTTGCCCAAGTGAACTATGTAGCTTTTATAAAAAGTGAATGGGAAAAAGCAAAAGCAGAGGCCTATAGCAAGGTCGAAACGGAACTTGGCTATCCTTGCTTTGTCAAACCGGCGAACCTGGGCTCAAGTGTCGGCATCAGTAAATGCACCAATCGTGCGGAATTAGAAGCAGCCTTTGCCGAAGCTTTTCAGTTTGACCGCAAAGTCATTATTGAAGAAGGCGTTGTGGCCCGTGAAATTGAAGTAGCAGTTCTTGGAAATGATGAGCCTGAATGTTCGGTTGCCGGTGAAATTGTTCCGAAAAAGGACTTCTACGATTATAAAGCGAAATATGAAAGTGGGGATACGGCGCTAATCATCCCAGCTGACATTACAGACGAGGAATATGCGCAACTGAATGAAATGGCGATTAAAGCTTTTAAAGCTTTGGATTGTTCCGGATTAGTCCGTGCTGATTTCTTTTTAACAAAAGATGGGAAAGCCCTGATTAATGAGGTAAACACGATGCCAGGCTTCACCCCGTTTAGTATGTTCCCGCTCCTCTGGAAGCACACGGGATTAGAGTATCCACAATTGATTGAGCGACTTGTAAGTCTAGCTAAAGAAAGACATGCCGAGAAACAACAGATAAAGTTTACTTTTTAAAAAGATAAGAAATTATAATTTCGGCTTTGAAAACTGTCTAGCTCCAGCGCCCTAGCGGCTAGTGTCCTTCGCTCTCCGCCCTACGATAAGTCAACATCGAATCGCCTCCGGCTCTTCGTGTTTCCTTTATCTCAGTTGGAGCGCTCCAGGCCATACGCCGCTAAACAGGGCGCTTGCGCCTTTCTTATAAATGGAGACACGGCTAATGTGCCGTGTCCGTTTCTATGTCGAAAAGCGGAATCGCCCGATGAGTGAAATCCAATATCACTTTTTAAAAAAGGAGGATATCAATTGATAAATCGAACGTTAACACAGATTGCAGAAATGGTTTCCGCACAAAATGATTTTAATCCGTTTGCTGAAACGATTATTACGGGGGTTTCGATTGATTCTCGTAAGATCGAAATCGGAAACTTGTTTATTCCTTTTAAAGGAGAGCATTCTGACGGACATGTATATGTGGAGGAATCCATCAAGAAAGGGGCAAGTGCTGCCCTTTGGCAAAAGGATGTGCCGAACCCGCCAACCCATTTGCCCATTTTGATTGTCGATAATTGCCTTGTGGCCTTACAGGAATTAGCAAGAAACTACCGGAAGCAATTAAACGTAAAAGTAGTCGGTATCACAGGAAGCAATGGGAAAACAACGACAAAAGATATGACGGCTGGCATACTTTCTACCCAATATAAAGTTCAAAAGACAGAAGGAAATTATAATAATCATATTGGTCTTCCATTAACAGTCTTAGGTTTAAACGAAGACACGGAAATTGCCGTCCTCGAAATGGGGATGAGCGGCAGAGGAGAGATTGAATTCCTTACGAATCTTGCCTGCCCGGATGCAGTTGTAATTACCAATATTGGTGAATCACATCTTCTTGATCTTGGCTCACGGGAAGGAATTGCGGATGCAAAACTTGAAATCCTGCAAGGGCTAAAAGAGGGGGGACTAGCTGTCCTCCATGGTGATGAACCACTGCTGATGGAACGCATTCAAGCATATAAAGGCAGTGTCCGGGTTGAAACGTTCGGCAGAAATGAAACAAATAATATTTTTCCAACTGAAATTACCCAGTTAGATAATGGGAATCGTTTTAAAATCAATACCTCGACCACTTCTTTTGAACTTCCGGTCCTAGGAACTCATAATATATTAAATGCGCTTGCTTCGATGCTAATTGCAAACTATTTCTCCATCCCTTTCGAGAAAATGAATGACGGTTTGGCTGGTATTAAGCTTACAAACATGCGGATGGAGCTAGTAGAAGGGGAGCAGGGTGAAAAAATAATTAATGATGCCTATAATGCAAGCCCCACTTCGATGATGGCTGCCATTGAATTAGTATCTAATCTTAAAGGCTATGAGCAAAAAATTCTGGTCTTAGGTGATATGTTAGAGCTTGGTCCGCAAGAAGAACAGTATCATCAGCAAATTGGAGCTGCCTTAAATAGTGATAAAATCGATCTTTTATTCACCTATGGTAACTTAGGCGGACAGATCGCCAACTCAGCTCGCAGCCTTTTGGGAGAAGAACGAGTCTTTGCCTTCACAGACAAGGCATTACTTATACAAGAACTAAAGCGGCATGTAAATAGAAACACATTAATCCTTATAAAAGCATCGAGAGGAATGAAATTAGAGGAAATAGTTACCTCACTGCAAAAAGATATAGGAAATTAAAACTTGCCAGTTCATGCATGATTTCAGCTTGATAAAAGAAAAATAACTGAGACCCCCCTTGTGAGGAGAAGTTGCCCTTATTATCGAGTAATAGACATTTGATGAAGCGATAAGATTAGTTTGAGACAACTGTAACAAACTTGTCTTGATTGCAAAATACTAGCAATAGTGGTATGATGTTCATCAACGTGTCTAAAGAACGATTATTAAAGGGCATACTCCTTGAGGGAGCATGTTTTTTTTTGGTAAAATAAAGATGTTACCTAATTACGGCATTTTGATGCGTGTCAGCTCAAGCGCCATGGGAACCGAGCCGTTTCGGTCCTGCCTAAGATGAAGTATGAAAGTCCACTTCCATCCATCCTTGATGAAATTAAATCTACTTGAACAAAAGTAAAATAGAACCTATTTCATTTTTAGTTAAGTCTAAAAGGACTTCAACTTGGGCCCTCCAGCGCTTTTCGCCTCTAAGAGCAGGCGCTTACGCTTTTCTGAGTATCAGGCGAAAATATTCAGCATTAAAAAAATATTTTCACATAGATGAAGGAGAATGAAAACATTGACAAAGTTTGAAGATTTAGGCATTAGTAATGCCACGTTACAAGCAGTCCTCAAAATGGGTTTTGAGGAAGCAACACCAATCCAGGCAGAAACCATTCCATTGGGGCTAAAAGGTATTGATTTGATCGGGCAAGCTCAAACAGGAACAGGTAAAACAGCTGCATTTGGTATTCCATTGGTGGAAAAAGTTGATGTTAGTGCGGATGCAATTCAAGGCATCATTATTGCGCCAACTCGTGAACTTGCGATTCAAGTATCAGAAGAGCTTTATAAAATTGGTTCGGGCAAAAGAGTTCGTGTATTACCAATTTATGGTGGCCAGGACATTAGTCGTCAGATTCGATCATTAAAGAAAGCACCACATATCATTGTTGGTACTCCTGGACGTGTATTGGATCATATCAACAGAAAAACGATGCGTCTTGATACAGTAAACACAGTAATCCTTGATGAAGCAGACGAAATGTTAAACATGGGATTCATTGAAGACATTGAATCGATCCTTGCTGCTACACCTGCAGAGCGTCAAACATTACTTTTCTCAGCAACCATGCCGGGACCGATTCAAAGAATGGCTGAAAAGTTCATGAAGGACCCGCAAATCGTTCGTGTGAAAACGAAAGAAATGACTGTTCCTTTGATTGATCAATATTATCTTGAAGTAATTGAAAGAAATAAATTCGATGTATTAACAAGACTTCTTGATATTCAATCCCCAGAACTAGCTATTGTGTTTGGTCGTACGAAGCGCCGTGTTGATGAATTATCGGAAGCACTAACGTTAAGAGGTTATACAGCGGAAGGTATTCACGGTGATTTAAGCCAAGCCAAACGTCTTTCTGTTCTTCGTAAGTTTAAAGAAGGAACAATTGATGTCCTTGTTGCAACAGACGTAGCTGCAAGGGGTCTTGATATTTCCGGAGTAACGCATGTATATAACTTTGATATTCCACAGGATCCAGAAAGCTACGTTCACCGTATTGGACGTACAGGACGTGCGGGTAAGAAGGGTGTAGCTTTAACATTTATTACACCTCGTGAAAAATCATATCTAGCTGTTGTTGAAAAGACGACGAGAAGCAAGATGGAAAAAATGAAGGCACCTACGCTTGATGAAGCATTAGAAGGCCAACAAAAAGCGGTTGTAGAGAAAATCGTGGCAACGATCGAATCGAATAATTTACATTATTATAAAGCAGCGGCGCAAGAATTGTTGGAAGAAAATGATGCATCAACTGTCATCGCAGCTGTGTTGAAAATGTTAACAAAAGAACCGGATACCACTCCGATTAAACTAACAGAAGAACAGTCTCCACAAAGAAGAGAAAGAAAACCACAGGACCGTGACCGTAGAAGAAGAGATGATTCTAGAGGTTCAAGTTCATACGGTGGCGACCGTAACAGGAAAAAAGCACCGGCTGGAAAGCCACGCAGTGGTGAAAAAAGAACTGGCGGCGGTGGCGGTAAATCATCATCAAAGCCAAGAACGTTTAATCATTAATAGAAAAGCGGAAGCGCCCCTAGGCGCTGTAGCTGGACAGTTATAAAGCAAAAGCATGAACATTAGGTTCATGCTTTTTTTCTATGTCTAAAAGGGGAATAGTAAATTAAACACATTCAGTTGGAGTGATTATGATGACGATTGTTAGACTTGGATATGTCGCAATGAGTGTCGAACTTCAGAATGCCTCCCCCTCGCAAACGATGACATTTGCTCAATTTAAAAAAATTAAAGACCGGGACGCAGCGATTCGGAAACTAGAGAGAATTGCTGTATCAAACTTAGAGAATTGCTTACGGCTATTAAAACACAATGCCGGCAATCAAATTCATTTTTTTAGGTTTAGTTCACGGCTCATTCCCCTTGCTAATCATGAAGAATTGCCGGATTGGGACTACATGAAACCGTTGAAAGAACCACTCAACAAACTGGCTAGTTATATCAAGGAAAACCCATCTAGGAATGACTTCCATCCGGACCACTTTGTGGTGCTTAATTCGCCTGATAAGGACATTTTAAAAAATTCCTTAAAGACGCTTGCTATGCATGAAAGGCTCCTAAAAGGGATGGAGATTGATACCGAACACCGTTGTGTATTACACGTCGGCGGAGGATATAACGATAAAGAGAAAGCTCTGGAATTATTCATTCATAACTGGGCCTACGTTTCCCCTTCGATTCAAAGAATGATTATGCTCGAAAATGATGATACGACGTTTACGGTAAAAGATACATTATATCTTTGTGAGAAATTGGGTCTGCCGATGGTGTTTGATTATCATCATCATCTTGCTCATCATGAGGAGGATGATTGGCAAGAGGATTGGGAACGGATCATTGGGACCTGGTCACAGTCCTCGCTGCCAATAAAGATGCATATATCTAGTCCACGCTCTGAAAAAGATTTCAGGGCACATGCAGACACCATTGATCCGCAGATGTTTCTTCGCTTTTTACATGAGGTCAAGGGGACGGTTCTGGAAATTCATTGTATGATTGAAGCAAAGCAAAAAGATGCGGCACTTTTTCAATTAGTCAAGGATATGCAAGAAAGTGAAGGAATCACGTGGCTTGACCAGTCCAGTTTTATCATCGATTAAAGTGTAGTGCCTCTATCTCTAACCATGTATACTTAAATTAATTTAGAGATAGTGAAGTAGGGGGAAAGCGGAATGGTTGAACTGCAAAATCGACTTTCGAAAAAAGCCTTAAAGGTATGGAGAATCTCTGCTGTTATCAAGGTTGTGATCGAATGGTCGATTACAGCTGTAGTTGTTTTACTCTTAGATATTTTCAATGGTCCCAGCTGGATTTCAATTACTCTCATCCTATTAGGTGTGATCTTTACTTTTTTACATATTTTATTATTTCCTACGCTCAGATGGAAGCGCTGGAGATATGAAGTCCGGTCGGAGGAAATAGAGCTGCAGGAGGGATTCTTTATCCGGAGTCGCACCTTGATTCCAATGGTTCGCGTCCAGCATGTAGACACAGTCCAAGGACCTATCTTAAGAAAGTACAAATTAGCCTCAATCATTGTTCATACGGCCGCTACCGCCCACGAAATTCCGGCTTTGGAAGAAACGGAAGCGGAAGAATTAAGATTCAATATATCGAAATTAGCAAGGGTGGCTGAAGATGATGTCTAAGCCAAAACGACTTCATCCGATAGCCATGTTGGGTTATATGGGTAAAAGAATAAAAAACTTAATTTTGCCAATCATCGCTTTTACGTTTTCTGTTACTCGTGATAGTGGACGGCCGTTGGTATACGCTCTGATTGTATCATTCGTGGTTGCCATTTTTATTTTTATCACAAGCTTTGTCTCTTGGTTACGATATACCTACAAATTAGAGCACGATGAACTCCGGATTGAAGAAGGGATCTTTGTTCGAAAGAAAAGATATATCCCTTATGAGCGGATTCAAAGTATTGATTTTTCCGAAGGCATACTCCAGCGTTTGTTTGGTTTGACAAAAGTCAAAATTGAAACAGCCGGCGGAAGTGGGGCAGATGAAGCCGAAGCAGTTCTAGCTGCGATATCGACGGAGGAGGGACGGTTAATTCAGGAATACGCTGCAGCAGCTAAAGGGAACGGGACAGTGGACGTAAAGGATGTACCAGAGGGTCCTCCTATTTATCAAATTTCCTCCAAGCAATTACTGATTCACTCCTTCACCTCGGCTGGGGTGGGGGTGGTCATCTCGGCAGTCCTTGCTTTAGTTAGTCAAGTGGATGACTTGATTCCCTTTAAGAAACTAGCTAGCGGTTTTGAAAAATGGATTGCCTCCAGTCTACTCCTCATTGCTATCCTTGTGTTTTTTGGGTTGTTCCTCACGTGGGTGATTGCGCTTATTGGTACGATGTTAAAGTATGCTAATTTCAAGGTGATAAAGATCAATAGTGATTTAGTTATTACTCAGGGACTGCTCGAAAAAAGACAGATAACCATCCCGTTGAAGCGGATCCAAGCGATTCGTATCAGTCAAAATATGTTCAGGAAACTCCTCGGGCTTGCGACCGTATATGTAGAAAGTGCGGGCGGATCATCGACCAATCAAGAGGGGTCGAAAGTAACACTTATACCGATTGTAAAGCTAAATCAGATTCAGTCCATCATTGAGCCGGAGCTTGATGAATATCTAGTCGCTGACAGCTTTACTCCATTACCGAGACGGGCGATTTGGCGGTATATTTTAAGGAAATGGTATATCGCTGTTCCAGTTGTGATCGTGTCCCTAATTTTTTTGAAAACTTGGGGCCTTCTGTCGCTTATTCTGCTAGGTGCGATGACGCTTTGGGCAGTTTTGAAATATAAGTCTGCCGGGTGGATGCTTACTGAACAGCAGTTAGCGCTAAGATATGGGGCCTTTATCCGAACCACTGTTTTAATGAAGAAAAATAAAATTCAGAGCCTGGAAATGAGAGAAAGTTATTTTCAGCAGCAACGGGAACTTGGCACCATTGAAGCATTTGTGAAATCGGGCGCTGGTGGTGCAGGCGGCAAGGTCATTGATATGGAAAAAGGCGATATAGAGAAAATTTATGACTGGTATTCGAAGGATAAAGAAAAAAGGGATAGCAGTGAAAAGTAGTTTCGACTGCAAATCCCTGTTATTTTTGTGCCAGTAATCCGAGAATGGCAATGATAATAATCGACGCCCAAATGATAATTTTCAATGGTGATTGGGAGGAGATTCTGCTTTTCTTACTACTGGCCCAATCCGCTGTGCCTCTAATGGAATCTGAGAAATCCTTTTTATTAAAGTAAGGAATAGCTCCTAGTAAAAAACCGCCAAGTAATCCAAATAGATGGGCAATAACATTTATATTCGGTTGTAAGAAGGTCATAATCAGACTGACGACACAAAGCGTAAGGATAATTTGCGAGTTCTGCTTGGAAAGCACCTGTTTCCGAAACATAATCAGCGCAAGATAGTATCCGAACAGACCGAATATCGCCCCACTTGAGCCGACATGGGTATAGGTAAGCGGCTCGAGCAGCAGTGTGGCGACGTTTGCGATAAAACCAGACAGGAGATAGATAAATAAGAATCTTGTGCTGCCAAGTATGCGTTCGAGTGCAGGACCAAATAACACAAGTGAAAAGCTATTAAACAGCATGTGTGTAAAGCCACTGTGAATAAAGGTCGGTGTAATCAGCCGCCAATATTCCCCTTCCATAATATAGAGATTTACTCCGGACAGGTTTTCAAAGAACCAGGAGTTGGGGAAGATGGTTATACTCGTTAAAAGGTAGAATCCTAAATGAATGGCAATAATAATAGAAACAATCGGATAAAGGCGGATAAATTCGCGAAAGCTTTCCGTTCTCGTAAACATGACATAAACCTCCTGTATTTCACATTCTATCTAATATTTAACTAATTTCCGTTCTTGTACACTCATAGTATGCTAATTTTATACAAAATAGAAGGAAGATGAACCATGATTAAAGGGATTGGAATTGATATTATTGAACTTTCTAGAATTCAGAACATATTCGAAAGACAAAAGAAGTTTATCGACCGCGTGTTAACTCCAAATGAACGGATGAAATTTGAGGATCTATCGGCGAGAAGAAAGGTAGAATTTTTAGCAGGTCGCTTTGCTGCGAAAGAAGCGTATTCCAAAGCGAATGGAACAGGAATTGGCGAAGAACTATCATTTTTAGATATTGAGATCGAAAATGATAGCTCAGGAAAGCCTTTTTTTGCAAAGCCGGAGAGGCGTGCTCATTTATCTATCTCACATAGTCGAGAATATGCCGTAGCACATGTGGTTATTGAAGAAGAGTAGGGCACGGAAATTTTTAAAATTAAAAAGCTTGGCAACTTCCTTATCATAATCCCAAAGGTTGTCTCATATATTCATAGGGAAACAGGAGAGATAAGGTCAGCCATGGTCATTTTGGAAAGCAAACTCCATTGCCTGACCCCTGCCTTTCTCTTCTCTGCAATCATATGAAATGAGACAAGAAGGGGTTGAAGGAATGAGGAAAAAGTTGTTGTTGCTCATCACTGGGCTCATGGTCATTTTTGTCCTGGCTGCCTGTGGCTCTAAATCACAAGGTGATGTGGTAAAAGAGTTAACGGGGAAACTAGATGACTTAAGCGGCTATAAGGTGAATGCAAAAATGACGTTAAAAATGGGCTCTGATTCACAAGTGTATAAAGTGGAAATTTGGCACAAGGATCCTACCTTTTATCGCGTAAATTTGAAAAATGCGCAAAAGGACCAAAGTCAGATGATTTTAAGAAATAACGAAGGGGTATTTGTTCTGACACCTGCCCTCAATAAAAGCTTCCGCTTCCAAAGTGATTGGCCGCAAAATAGCAGCCAGGCCTACTTGTATGAATCGCTGATTAAGGACATTGTTGCAGATAAAAGTGCAAAATTCTCCACCACCAAAAAATATTATGTATTTGAAACGAAGACCCGTTATCAAAATAATACCATGCTGCCTTCCCAAGAAATCAAGCTGAATAAAAGTGATCTATCACCTGCTGTGGTAAAAGTCATGGATCCAGATCGAAATGCTCTTGTCACGGTAGAGTTTTCCAAGGTGAAATTTAACGCCAGCTTTGACAAGGACGATTTCGATATGAAGAAAAACATGACACGTGCGCAGCTTAATTTGCCAGCGATGGCAGATGGCGGCGATGATGCTTTTACCGTTATGTATCCAACGACAGAACTTAAAGGGACAAAATTAATTGAAGAAAAAGAAGTAACTCTTGAAGATGGTAAACGGGTTGTCCTCACCTATGATGGCAAAAAATCGTTTACGCTTGTCCAGGAGAAAGTAACAGCTAAAACAGCTTCCGTGAATCCTACCTATGTTGAAGGTGATATTGTCGATTTAGGGATGACGATCGGGGCAGTTTCGGATCACTCCCTCTCTTGGTCTCATAATGGTGTTGACTACATGATTGCGTCGAAAAACTTAACGAAGAAAGAAATGATTGAGGTTGCGACCTCAGTTCAAGGTGAAGCAGTAAAATAACGATTTATTCCCGCAGGCTCTTATGGGGCCTGTTTTTTGTTTGTAAAAGAAATTAAACAAGAGTATGATAATTTTTGTGATAAAATGGAATAATATTTAATTAAAGCTATTAGGAAGTGGAAACATGGAAGAGCAAGGTTTTTTCTATAGAGATACCTGGGCAGAAGTAGATTTAGATTGCATTTCAGCCAATGTTGCCTCTATCAAAAAGCATCTGCCTCAAGACGTAAAAATTATCGCTGTTGTCAAAGCGAATGCCTATGGGCACGGGGATGTTCAAGTTGCAGAAACAGCACTGGAAGCAGGTGCGTCCTATCTGGCAGTTGCTTTTATGGATGAAGCGATAGCTCTCCGAAATAAAGGAATTACTGCTCCCATTCTTGTCCTCGGGGCCTCGCGACCTGAAGATGTCCAAGTGGCGTCGAAGTTTGATATTACCCTAACCGTTTTTCAGATGGAATGGCTTCGGGATGCAGTAAAAAATTTACATTCGAATGATAAAATTTCTCTTCATATTAAAGTAGATACAGGGATGGGAAGAATTGGTGTTCGGGATGTAACAGAGTTAACCGCCATTGAGCAGATTATTTCTGAAAATGATCAATTTATATTGGAAGGGATTTATACTCATTTTGCCACGGCAGATGAATTGGATGAAACCTATTTCCGCCAGCAGTTAGCGTTGTTTGAAGGGATGATCCAAGGGCTAAAAAAACAACCGAAGTATATCCATTCCAGCAATAGTGCGGCTGCCCTAAGGTATCCTAACGCTAATTTTAATGCAGTACGAATTGGAATCGCGATGTATGGTCTAACACCTTCGCTTGAGATGGAAAATGAGATCCCATTTCCACTCCACGAAGCTTTTTCTCTCCGCTCACGACTTGTCCATGTTAAGAAGCTGCAAAAGGGCGAAAAAGTGAGCTATGGGGCAACCTATGAAACTGGTGAAGAAGAGTGGATTGGAACCATTCCGATTGGTTATGCGGACGGATGGATTCGGAAGCTGCAAGGTCAAGAAGTACTTGTTAAGGGAAACAGGTCGCCGATTGTCGGTCGAATCTGTATGGATCAATGTATGATTCGTCTCCCTGAAAATGTTCCGGTTGGGACGACCGTAACATTAATTGGTGGACAGGACGATCAGTTTATTTCTGTTAATGAAGTGGCCAAAAAGCTCGAAACGATTAATTATGAAGTTCCGTGTATAATAGCCAATCGGGTCCCGCGCCTTTATAAAAAGGGTGGGAAAATTGTCGATTTAAAAAATTATCTTCTCGAAGATTAATGGGCTAAATGAAGATTTTTTATCATATTTATGATATTGCGGTAATTTGTGCATAAAAGGATGTTTTATTGGCTTATAATACAGTAGGATTATAATTAGTCTATGCAATAAGTACGATAAGTGTTATTATTAAATATGGTACAGATAAATAAATGGAACACACTGTGTGAAACAGGCTTTGGTCGATTCGTGGAGTGTGTTAAATTTATGCGTCATAAGGAATCTGGTTAGATAAAAATGGTGTGTAGTGATGGTGGAGGTGTATGTTTGTGGCTGAGTCAAGCGCAACTACGGAAATCTTAGTGAAGTTACCGCAACATCTTTTAACGGAATTAGATGGTTTTGTTAAACAAGAAAATGTAAACCGCAGCGAGTTTATCTACCAAGCAACAAAAATGTATTTACGCGAACGAAAAAAGAGACAAATTCGCGAGTCAATGAGACGGGGATACATGGAAATGGCAAAGATAAATCTTAGAATTGCATCAGAGGCATTTTTAGCAGAATATGAGGCAGAACACACAGTTGAACGTCTTGTAAGCGGAGGATAATCCTTTGATAGTCAAACGTGGTGACGTTTATTTCGCGGACCTATCCCCAGTTGTTGGTTCTGAACAAGGCGGCGTCCGACCTGTACTTGTCATCCAAAACGACATCGGGAATCGGTTTAGTCCCACAGTGATTGTTGCAGCGATTACAGCTCAAATTCAAAAAGCCAAGCTTCCTACTCATGTAGAAATTGATGCGAAGCGCTACGGATTCGAACGAGATTCGGTCATTCTGTTAGAGCAAATTCGTACAATTGATAAGCAGCGGTTAACCGATAAAATCACCCATCTCGATGACGAAATGATGGAAAAAGTGGATGAAGCCTTGCAGGTAAGCCTGGGTCTCATCGAATTTTAATTTAAAGCACGCTCTTTCTAGGAAGAGCGTTTTTTCATACATAACCTGACCTCAAATTCGACTTCTGCTTAGGCAAGCCCATGTGCTTGCTTATTTTTTTTGAAATAAGTGTGAGATAGCCCATTAATGAAACGGACTAGGTATTCTGCTACAATAGAATGAAAAGGTATGGGAGGACAAGTTTTGTGAATGATACAATCGTAAAAGATGATCAATTGTTAAAGAAAATCGCTGCAGAGTTAACGATATCTTTTAAACAAGTAAAGAGTGTTATTTCTTTATTAGATGAAGGCAATACAGTTCCTTTTATTGCACGTTATCGTAAAGAAATGACAGGAGCATTGGATGAAGTTCAGATTCGAAACATATTAGAACGCTGGCAGTATATTCAAAACCTTGAGCATCGAAAAGAAGAGGTTATCCGCATTATAGCTGAACAAGGGAAATTGACGGACGAACTGAACTCTGCCATCACTAAGGCTGAGAAGCTTCAAGAGGTGGAGGATTTATACAGACCCTATAAACAAAAGAGACGGACCAAAGCGACGATTGCAAAAGAAAAAGGTTTAGAACCATTGGCAGAGTGGTTGCTGACTTTTACAAAAGAAAGCGTGGAGGAAAAAGCAAAGCAATTTTTATCAGAAGAAAAAGAAGTCCTTACCGTTGACGATGCAATTGCGGGCGCGAAAGACATCATTGCTGAACGAGTTTCTGATGATGCCGAAAGCAGAAAATGGATTCGTAAGGAAACCTTTAAATCTGGTGCCGTTGTATCGGTAGTTAAGGAAGCAGAAAAAGACGAGAAAAACGTCTATGAAATGTACTATGAATATGAAGAACCGGTAAATAAAATTGTTCCCCACCGAACTCTTGCCTTAAATCGCGGGGAAAAAGAGGACATTTTAAGGGTTTCGATTAAAATGAATGCTGATTTAATCCTGTCCTATTTGTCAAGAAAATGGATTAGAGTCCAGCACTCGCCGGCAGCGCCTGTTGTGTTAGAGGCAATGGAGGATAGCTATAAAAGATTAATTCAGCCATCCATCGAGCGGGAGATCCGCAGTGAATTAACGGAAAAAGGCGAAGAGCAAGCGATACATATATTCTCTGAAAACCTTCGAAACTTACTCTTGCAGCCACCGTTAAAGGGAAAGGTTGTTATCGGAGTTGACCCTGCCTACCGGACAGGCTGTAAATTAGCAGTTGTGGATGAAACTGGTAAGGTATTGAAAATTGATGTCATCTATCCGCACCCGCCGGCTTCCAAAACAAAAGAAGCGCGTGAAAAGTTTATAAACATCCTCCGCGACTATAAAGTGGAAATGGCGGCAATCGGAAATGGCACAGCTTCTAGGGAAACAGAACAGTTTGTCGCCGATATTTTAAAAGAAATGGACGAAGAGATTTTCTATTTAATTGTCAATGAAGCCGGTGCTAGTGTGTATTCTGCGTCTGAGATTGCAAGAGAAGAGTTTCCAAATTTGCAGGTAGAAGAAAGAAGTGCCGCTTCTATTGCTCGTCGTTTGCAGGATCCATTAGCGGAATTGGTGAAAATTGACCCAAAATCAGTTGGTGTCGGCCAATATCAGCATGATGTTTCCCAGAAGCGTCTGTCAGAATCGTTGCATTTTGTGGTCGAAACTGCCGTTAACCGGGTCGGTGTTAATGTAAATACCGCCTCTCCATCGCTTTTACAATATGTAGCCGGGCTAAACAAAACAGCGGCAAATAATATTGTCAAAAAGCGTGAAGAGGAAGGGAAATTTACGAGCAGGGTTCAATTAAAGAAAGTGCCGCGTCTGGGTGCGAAAACTTATGAACAGGCAATTGGTTTCTTGCGCGTATTGGACGGTAAGCAGCCGCTTGACCGGACAGGGATCCATCCGGAAAACTATGATGAAGTGAAGAAGCTATTAGCGAGTCTTGGTTTTACCACCGATGATCTTGGTTCAGAAGAGCTCAAAACAGCCCTTCATGGGATTGAATTGAAGTCCGTTGCCGACGAACTTGCTATTGGGGAGCTAACCCTTAAGGATATTATTGATGCTTTGGTAAGACCGGAACGCGATCCGCGTGATGATTTACCGCGACCTCTCTTGAAAAAAGATGTGTTAAAGCTTGAGGACTTGAAAGCAGGAATGGAGTTACAAGGTACGGTTCGGAATGTTGTTGATTTCGGTGCCTTTGTTGATATCGGTGTGAAGCAGGATGGGCTTGCTCATATATCCAAGCTAAGCAATCGGTTTGTTAAGCACCCATTAGACATCGTGTCAGTCGGGGATGTTGTTACTGTATGGGTAGATTCAGTTGATATGAAAAAGGGACGCGTTGCGCTAACGATGCTGGCGCCTTCAAACTAAAGGGAAAACACTGCTTCTAGGAGCAGTGTTTTTTTCTGTAAAAGAACCAGCATTGGTTTAACAGCTTAATCTGATAGCGGTCCTTCTCATAAAAAGCTCTTTTCATTTGGTTTTGCAACCAAGTCGGCATCATAAAACCTCCCGAAAAGTACATCTTTATTATAGGTATATACAATATATGCTATAATAGGTTGTCATGTTCTCATAGAAAGAGAGGGTCCCAAAATGGATCAACAAGAACTTCAATTATTAGTTGAAAAAATATCTGTTGAGTCCTTTGGGAAGCAGTTCCACCATCAAGCCTCATTTAATCCAAGATTAAGATCAACAGGCGGCAGATACCTGCTGGGGACACATAATATCGAAATCAATAAAAAGTATTACGAGCAATTAGGTGAAAAAGAACTAGTAGGGATTATTAAGCACGAACTATGCCATTATCATCTTCACCTTGAAGGGAAGGGGTATCAGCATAGGGACCAAGAGTTTAAGCAATTACTAAAAAAGGTAGGAGCACCGCGGTTTTGTGCACAATTACCAGATAGAAAAGTAAAACGAACATCCAAAAAGATTCTCTTATATCAATGCACAAAATGTCAGCAATCTTACCGAAGAAAAAGAAGTATTGATACGAGCAGATTTGTGTGTGGAAAATGCAGAGGAAAGTTGACGAAAATAAAAGAAATAATTACGGAGTAATGTAAGAATTTGTATAAATAGTTTTATCTAAAACTATATTGACTTTCTAATCTATCGTCATTATAATGTAAAGAGTCGATAAGGTGACTGCCTTATTGGATAATATTGTTTGAGAAAAATACGATTATTCCACAGTAGCTCAGTGGTAGAGCTATCGGCTGTTAACCGATCGGTCGTAGGTTCGAGTCCTACCTGTGGAGCCATATGGGGAAGTACTCAAGAGGCTGAAGAGGCGCCCCTGCTAAGGGTGTAGGTCGGGTGACCGGCGCGAGGGTTCAAATCCCTCCTTCTCCGCCATATAATTTATCGGCCCCTTGGTCAAGCGGTTAAGACACCTCCCTTTCACGGAGGTAACACGGGTTCGAGTCCCGTAGGGGTCATCTGGGACGGGGAATGACTTTGATTCATTTCCTGTTTCTTAATCTTTATCATTATAATTATTGGGCTATAGCCAAGCGGTAAGGCATCGCACTTTGACTGCGACATGCGTTGGTTCAAATCCAGCTAGCCCAGCCATTTTTTTAAAAAGTAAATATTGATTGCGGGTGTGGCGGAATTGGCAGACGCACCAGACTTAGGATCTGGCGCCGCAAGGCGTGGGGGTTCGACTCCCTTCACCCGCACCAAATGTTTTTCTTGAATTAATTTGGTTAGTATGGTAAGATTAATTTTGTCGCTAATTATAATGCGGTCGTGGCGGAATGGCAGACGCGCTAGGTTGAGGGCCTAGTGGGGGCAACCCCGTGGAAGTTCGACTCTTCTCGGCCGCACCAAATAAACTGTTGACAAACGATACCGAGCCTGATATACTTTAAAAGTTGACTTCAATACATGCGCCCTTAGCTCAGCTGGATAGAGTGTTTGACTACGAATCAAAAGGTCGGGAGTTCGAATCTCTCAGGGCGCACTTAACGGGAAGTAGCTCAGCTTGGTAGAGCACTTGGTTTGGGACCAAGGGGTCGCAGGTTCGAATCCTGTCTTCCCGACCAGTTAATTTTATATATGCGGGTGTAGTTTAGTGGTAAAACCTCAGCCTTCCAAGCTGATGATGAGAGTTCGATTCTCTTCACCCGCTCCAACTAATTTTGATAATTGTTCTTTGAAAACTAAACAAACAAAATCGTGCAAACAAACAAAAATTATTAGTTTCAGAAATGAAGCTAAGCCAACGTAACAAATGAGCTAATCAACTTTCTTGGAGAGTTTGATCCTGGCTC
>JAANMP010000052.1 GCA_011250595.1 Bacillus sp. MM2020_1
TATCTTATAGAAATGTAAGTGAAAATGAATATTTTAAACCTAAAATGGTTGTTGATTATTTGTATAGTTTAATTAGAAGTAGAAATTTAGAAATTGGCTTAAAAGTAATCGAAAAGGAAAAAGATAAACTAGATATGTCAACAGACTTTCATTTCGTGTGTGGTATTTTTTTTATGGAGTTAGTATTTAGTAACGTCAATAAATATATAAATTATTTCCCATTAATTGAACTTGAGTATTTAAGATGTTTAGAGATAGATGAAGTACAAAATCAAGATACCGTAGAGGGAACTGGTAGTTATTTAGCTCTTTATAACTTAGGAACGGTTTACGAAACAACGGGTAATATTAGTAAGGCAATTGAGTATTATAAAAAATCTTCGGAATTTAAATATAAGCCAGCTCAAAAAAGGATAGAAGCATTGATGGATTTATAGAGTTTGCGAGTCGTTAAGCATAGATATAAATTTTAAATACCGCCTTTTCTCAAAGCGGCCACAAGCAATGTTGGTTCAAACCAACAAACAACCGCAAGGAATTCTACAACTTCTTCATTAATTTTAGATTTCTTGGAAGAGACTCAAACTTTAGGGTCCCACTTTACATAAAAAGGTAATGAACGAAGATATGAGTATATCAAAATCCAGAAACCGGTTATTTTCTATGTGTATTGTAAATTGATTTTCTAATAACTCTAAACATTCCCTTTATTCATCGGATAATAGTGTTTAATTGATACGAATTATAGGGAGGTCAAAGAAATGATCGAAAAGTTGTCCAATTCTACTAGCCAGACTTCGGAATATTCGGTTCTAAAAGTGGAAAGTGCTGCCAAGATTAAAGAGATCTTACCAGAAAAACAAGAACAACCTCAGTCACAGCATCAACAACACTCAAAAGAAAAAACTGAAAAAGTTATTAACAGTATGAACGAATTCTTAAAGGCTTCCAATACCCATTTGAAGTTCCAGTTTCACGATGAGTTAAAAGAATATTATGTAACATTAGTAGATGACACAACCGATGAGGTTGTGAAAGAAATCCCTTCAAAGAAATTACTGGATATGTATGCGGCAATGACAGATTATCTTGGCCTATTGGTTGATAAAAAGGTTTAGTTCCTAAGCAAAAAATGAATGAAGACGGTGAATAAATCATGCAATTACCACAAATCCAATTACATCAGACCTATGCACAAATTGGACTTCGTATAACACAGCCAGTACAAGAGATAGAACAAATGCCTGCCGAGCAATTGATTAAACAGGTACCGGCTACTATGAATATCGACCGCAAACCAGGCCATCTTGATATCGATCAAGAACAGTTGTGGAATGAATTAAATTTTAAGAAAAATAGTGTGCTTAGTGAGGATTTGGCGGAGTTTGCTAAACAAGAAGGGCTAGAAGCCATTTCTGAAATCTCTCAGGAAGGTGATCAATTAGCTGAGATTGAGAAAAAAATGGATGTGATCAATGCAATTGTTACCTCTAAGGCCAATCCTGGTCCTGCTGAGTTCAATATTGCTTTTATACCAAGCTATGGATCTGTCAAAATAAATTATACACCGACAGAGTTAAGCATTGACTGGAAAAAAGGCGGAGCTGAAATAGAGGTTACGCCACATAAACCTAATCATGCGTATACACCTGGAAAAACCGAAGTCTACCTCCGTCAAATGCAATCCTTGCAAATAGATTTTGTTGGCGGCAATATCAATACAAAATCATAAAATGTATTTTTTAATACAGTGGAGGAGAAAACCTTCCGCTGTTTTTGTTTATCCCTTTAAATTCATTAATGAAATACCCTTCCGATTTTGATACAATTAGACAGATTATGTAGTAACCAAATTTAAAAAAATTTTTTTATATATAAAGAAACTAAACTTTTTTTTAAAACTGCCGATAATGATTAATAAAGGAATAGGAGGGACTCGAAATGAGAATTAATGATACAAAATATAGTTTTTATTCCTACCAAAATCAACAGAACCGTTCTAATATAAATCAAACAACCAAAAAGACATCAACTTCTGCAGAAGTGAGCATATCTTCACGCGGCCGGGAAATCTCTGAAGCGAAGATGTCAGAACAAGCCCAGCGTCAACAACGGGTTCAAGAATTGAAACAGCAGATTGCTGACGGAAACTATCATGTGGATAGCAGTAAAATTGCTGAGAAAATGTCTGCATTCTGGAAAAATACATCCATCTAGGAGACGAGAAAATGGAAGCCCTGAAGATACTTATACAAACGATGGAAACAATGGTCGACGCACATCGACGCTTACTCGACTTGGCCAAAGGAAAAATAACCATTCTTGTCGATGGGAACATTCAGGAGCTGCAAAGCCATGTTTATCGTGAAGGCTTGTGTGTAGAGGAAATTCAAAAGCTAGAACAGATTAGAAAACAATATGTCCAAGTATATATGGAGCAAAAAGGAATTCAAGCCGATTCTTTTACACTTGAAGAATTAATCAAGGTCCAGAAAGATGAAAGTTCAAGGGCCCGGTTTACGAAGATTGCCATGCAATTGCGTGAAATCATTCAAGAGATTAGTAAATTGAATGAGAGCAACCAAAAATTGATTCAGGCATCTCTTTCATATATTCAATTCTCAATCGGCATGTTCGCCAAGAAAGAACCAGCAATTGGCTACGGTCCCAATGCGAAAAACCGTTATTCGAACATGTTGGATGCAAAGATATAGGTAGTTTTTATTTTAGGAGGAAAAAGGCATGACTTCAACCTTTCACAGCTTAGAGGTAGGGAAAAGGGGACTTGCAGCCCAACAAGCAGCGCTTTCTACCACTGGCCATAACATAGCTAATGCCAATACCACTGGCTATACGCGTCAGAGGGCCGAAATGCAGGCGACCAAGCCCGTTTCCATTCCGGGTCTGCAAATCCAGTTAGGAACCGGTGTAGAGGTTAACAAGATTGTTCGCTTACGAGAGGATTATTTGGATGTTCAGTTACGCAACGAAAATAAGAATTTGGGTTACTGGGAAGCAAAAAGTGATACGTTAACCAAAGTGGAGGAATTATTGAACGAACCCTCTGACGATGGATTAACTTTTACGATGGACGAGTTCTGGAAAGGCTGGGAAGAACTCGCGAAAAATCCCGATAGCGCTGCAGCAAGGGCAGTTGTGCGTCAAAAAGGGGTGGCAGTAACCGAAACTCTTAAACATATATCCGAGTCATTAGATCAAATGCAGGATGATCTTAAACTTGTTATTTCTACAAAAACAAATGAAGTTAATTCCATTGCAGCACAGATTGGAAGCCTGAATGATCAAATTAGCCGCCTTGTCCCTAACAACTATGAACCTAATGATTTGTATGATCAACGGGATGTCCTGATCGATCAATTATCTAAACTTGTCGAAGTGAAGGTTTCTCCTCCGAATAAGGATACTGGTGTGGTAGATATCTCGGTGGGCGGTGTGACATTAGTATCTGGAAAAAATACGAATAAACTTACTGTGGATACTTCGAATGGAATGGTGGATCCCGCTAACATTAAAATTGGTGATACCCAAGTTACCTTAACTTCTGGTGAACTGCTAGGGAGAATCGAATCGTACGGAATCTTAGGGGGCGGATCGAAATCTACGATTCCTTCGATGAAGGATAAGATTAATAATCTAGCGATGACATTTGCTAACGCCGTAAATACCATCCATCAAAGCGGGATGAACCTGGACAATATTAATGGTGTACCAACCACTAAAGTGCCATTTTTTGTTGGAACGAGTGCAAATGATCTGGCTGTTAATCCGGATATTATGAATTCATTGAACTTGATAGCAGCAGCTAAAGAGGAATCAACAGGGCAATCCTCGACCGGAAATGGCAACAATGCTCAAGCAATTGCCAATATTAAATTTACTTCACTTCTCTTTCCTGGAACTAATTCCACTGCTGATGACTATTATCGCAACATCATCGGACAGCTTGGGATTGATTCACAGGAAGCACAGCGCATGCAGAGTAACTCTGAAGTCATTATTCAGCAAGTAGAAAATCGCCGCCAATCCGTCTCCGGAGTTTCGTTGGATGAAGAGATGGCTAATATGATTAAGTTCCAGCAGGCTTACAATGCTTCAGCACGAATGGTTACGGTAATGGACCAATGTTTGGATAAAATTATCAATGGCATGGGCCGGGTAGGATTGTAGGAGGGATAGTATGAGCTTGCGTGTTACTCAAAATATATTAAATCAAAATTTATTATTTAATTTACAGCGAACCAATAAGACGATGGACCGATTACAAGAACAGGTATCATCAGGAAGGGCCATTAATAAACCTTCGGATAATCCAGTAACTGCTGTCCGCAGTATGTTTTACCGCTCATCCTTAAATGAAATCGATCAGTATAAAAGGAACGCTGATGACGGGATTTCATGGATGACTACGACTGATGAATCGTTGGATGAGGTCACCTCCGTGCTGCAGCGGGTGCGAGAGCTTACGGTCCAAGGGGCGAGCGGAACCAACAGTGAAACGGACCGGTATGCGATTGCGGAAGAGATAAACCAGTTAAAGGAGCACCTGGGTGAGATTTCGAATTCACAAATCGCCGGAAAATACATTTTCGCCGGTTCAGATGTGAAAACTCCTCCCTACAATAGTGCAACAAGTAAATTTAGTAGCACTAACACGGAAAAACTGGAATTAGTGGTCGGACAAAATAACACAGTGCAAATAAATGTTCACGGCACCGATGTTTTTAACAATGACGGTACTGGGGGGGTTTTTAAAGTCCTTTCTGATATCGTTGCTGATTTCCGTTCCGCAAATGCAAGTTCTTCTGATCACATAGTACGATTGGATAGTCAAATCGATAATGTCCTAAAAGAACGCTCGGAATTAGGAGCAAGAATGAACCGGATGGAACTAAGTATCTCCCGTTTGGAAGGACTTGAAGTCTCTACGACACGTTTATTATCCGGTGAAGAGGATGTAGACATGGCAGAAGTGATTACCAACCTAAAGACCCAGGAGAATGTCCAGCGAGCAGCTCTTTCTGTAGGAGCACGCATCATTCAACCTTCGTTAGTGGATTTCTTACGTTAATTCCTTCGGCTTCACAATTTTTATTGTGAATGCCTTTTTTTGTTATTAATTTGGATAAACACTTAACTATTATTTCCATTTTCCGATAATAGAATATAAATATTTAATATTAGTTTTTTAGGAGGACCGGATGTATCCAAAAGTAAATCAAAAGATTACCATTGATCTAGAAAGCTATGACTTGTCTTGCAAAACCAATGTGGCCGAAGTGGGGGAAAAGGAGATTTTAATTAGTATCCCATTAGATCGAGAAATACTTGGACTATTATCTATCGGAACTAAATTAGAGGTAACCTTTTTAACAGGTGGAAATAAATACGAATTTAAAACAGAAATTATCGGCAGGACCAAAGATACCATTCCATTATTGCGCTTATTTAAGCCAAATGAAAATGAAATTATGAAAATTCAGCAACGAGAAAATTTTAGAGTGAACTCTAATTTACGATTAATTATTAATGAGTTTGAACTACATACCATCAATATTAGTGCGGGGGGTGCATTATTCTCTAGTAAGTTGGATTTTCCACTACGTGAGGGTGATGAAGTATATGGAACGCTTTTTGTTCCAAATACCCAAGGCAAGGATGAAGTGCCCATCTCCTTTCAGAGTAAAATTATTCGAATCATGAAAAGTCAAGAAAGAAAGAATGTGGCGATCGAATATACAAAAATAAATCGAAATGATCAATTGAAAATCATTCAACATTGTTTTGAAAGGCAAAGAAAAACCAAATTCAAAGAATGATAATCAAAAAAAATCAAACTTATTAGTACTTAAGTAATTAATCCCTCGTTTGCTTAGAGGGATTTTTGTTAACGAACAAAATTGTTTACAGATAATTACAAACATAATATAATTTAATTGGACATGAAAATGAAAGTAAATTATTTTTTTTTGAGTACGTTACACCCATAAAAAAATTCATAAGAGCGAATGTATATAGTAAGACAACGATTATGAAGGGCGTTTGGAAAAACCAAGATTATTTTGATTGATGGGATTTTTATAAGTTTGGATAATATTGCTATAAACCATACGTTCATTTCTATAACCATGTAGGAGGTATTCTTATGAATTTAAAAAATGCACTATTTGAGCTAAAAGAGGCATTAGTCAACCACGATTTAAGACAATCAGAAGAGGCTTTCATCCATGAGTTGGAGAATAAAAACAATTTGAGATCAGGTTCATTGGTTTTTTATTTTAACAATTTGATGATTTTAAGCATGAATAATATCGAAAATGATAATCAAAATCTTGAGGATACAAAAAAGATCAACCGTAAATGGACAAAAAATGAAATTGACTTTATGTTTGAATATATCAAGGGCCGTCAAGAAGAGGGTGCTTTGAACATAACAGAGATTCTTGAGGAGACAGCACAACTGTTAAACCGTGGTTACCAGTCTGTTAACTATAAATATTATTCGATCTTAAAGGCAAGGGAGAAAAAACAAGCAGCAAATCAAACTGTCCATCAGTTTACAACGATTGCCCATAAAGATGTTCCTGTGACATCAGTCGCGTCTATCAAAGACACGTCCAAGACACCTCAAACCAACCAAATTATACCTGCAGAAGACAATGACTTGTTGGATATTTTATCAGGCTTAATTACCAATGTTCAACAAATTCCTAGTATTAACTTGAATGATATGTTAAGGGGTCTATACCAACTAACGAACATGGCCCTTCAGAATCAGGAAGCAACAGAAGAGGTTGAGAGAATGAAATCAACCATTAATTTGGAGCAAGAAGCACTTCGTGATAGACTGGCGAAACAGGAACAGCAATTATTGCAAGAGAAAAAACGCAATGACGAATTGCAAATTGAGGTTTCAAAGCTGGCGAAGGAAATTACTGCATTTAATAAACTAGGTGATGCAGCCAAAATCCAAAATCTTAAAACCTATAATCAAAGACTTAACTATCTTATTGATGGGTTTGGGATCGTACTTCAGGTCGGCAGCTAAATGATTAAATGAAAAAGGTAATCCATTTTCTAGGTGGATTATCTTTTTTATCTTACATAGTTATTTTCAAAAATAGATTGTAGTAAGTATTGTCAAGCTTACTTTAAGAGTCATTAAAGATCATCAAAATTATTATCGTGGGAACTACTTAACTTTTCTCCGTTTCAGCCGATAATCCCTAATAAATAGAATATGTATTTATAAAGGAGCGAAATCATGGTTATAAATAATCCTTATCAAGCCTATCAAAAACAAGCAGTGACTACATCTAAACCTGAGGATTTAACCTACATGTTATATCAAGGATTAGTTAAATTTATAAGATTATCTAAAAATGCACTGCAAAACAATAACCTGGAAGAATGCCACAGCAATAATTTGCGAGCCCAAGATATTCTGAGCGAGCTAATGGTGACATTAAAACAAGGATACAGCATCTCAGATTCTTTATTTTCAATGTATGATTATATGAAATCACGTTTGATTAAAGCAAATCTGAGTAAAAATTTAGACATACTAGTTGAAGTGGAAGAGTTTGCTTTAGAATTATCTGAAACATGGTCTGCTGCCATGAAACTAAGCAAAACTAAAAGCTAAGGTCTGGGATCATTATGGAAGAATTAATTGAAGCTATCTATAAGATGACAAATGATATGAAGCGCTGTTTAGAAGAAGAAAAGTTTGAGGCATTTGAGCTCTTGTTAACTGATCGACACAAGTTAATGAGCAGTGTGGATGAACTGAAGAATAAGGAAAAGAACTTCGAATATTCTCCAAATATGAAACAACGTATGAAGGATATTCAAGCAATTGATCAACTTATAACACCGCTAGTTGAAAAGAGTTTAACAGAAACCAAAATTCTCATCAATCACATAAAAAAACAAAAACAGGTTTCGGAACAATATCATCCTTATTTTAAACAAATTAATGGTGTATTTTTAGACTCCAAAAGATAAATGGACCTATTTTCGCGATTCTCAATGGGGTTTCTTCTTCTAATTATGACAATTTTTGACATAAGAGTGGGTAAATTGTCATATTCGCAACCGAAATAGTTCTAAATACCTAGTAAATTCGACACAAAATGATAAAATAGTCGGATATTCGATAATGGTAAAACATTCTATTATTTGATTAAGAGATTAGTTCGGAAATTGAAACACAAAATCTCGATCAAGGCAAAACTGGTGAAAATCAGTGGCGCAAAGCTATAGGGGCTAAGGAGAAATTCACTATGCCAGCCAGCTGCCAAAAGATAGGGTGTTTTTACGATGTGGAAAAATGTCGAAATAGGTATAGTACTTCTATACCTGCAAAGCATTTTTTGTCTGCTAACCCCTCTCGGTAGAGGCGGGGTTATTTTTATACTCTTTAACAACTAGTTATAGGAGAGGGCGAAAAAATGTTCCTGCAACAAGTGAAAACTGAAGAACGAGATACCTACAAGATTTTAGACTTTTTGGAATTTAGAAAGAAGAAACCATTCTTTATGAAACCGGTTAAAGTGACAATTGGATATCCGATCAACAACTCCTATTATATTGTGAAAAATGTAGTCTATATGGGAAAACAAATTCTTGCTATGAAGGAAGAGCTTGATACGACTTCGATTGTTTTAGTTGAAGGGACGATAGAAAATGGTCAACTAACATGTGTTTCAATGCTTTCGGAGGAGTGTTTGGGTGACGTAAGCAGGTTATTAGAAGGAGCCATATAAATGCATACTAGAAATGAAAAATGGCCAAATAAAACTTCTCTATAGTGCGTGACAACGGATCAAACCTTTGTCACGCATCTTTTCTGTAATAAACCTATTAATCAATACAAAGTAGTAAAGAATCTATTAAAGGGAAGGAGTACTCCATTGATTATTGGTGATGATTGGTTTACAAAAACGATGTTAATAAAAACTTTGTCCCGTAATGAGCAAGTAAAGTCGCAATTGGGGACAAACACGATTGATTTTGGTGAACTGCTTACTTCAGTTTTAAATGAATTAATGCAAAAGGAGGTACCAATATCCTCTACTCCAACTTTTCAATCGTTTGTAGATAATTTTCCATCGAATAATTTGTCCTTTGCTAATGAAATACAAAATACGGGAATTCTAAATAACCAATTCAGTACAAACGAACTGTTACGC
The DNA here is from genome assembly GCA_011250595.1 of Bacillus sp. MM2020_1. Classification (GTDB taxonomy): domain Bacteria; phylum Bacillota; class Bacilli; order Bacillales; family Cytobacillaceae; genus Neobacillus. The sequence goes on from JAANMP010000052.1 coordinate 9,213, forward strand.
TTTCAAGCAATCAGCTCTGAAAAGATAAATCAAATGCTGGATGGGAAACTTAGAGGAATGGGGGATGCGTTTGTTAGTGCAGGTAAGAAATATAATGTCAATCCTGCATTATTAACAGCTATTGCCCAACATGAAACAGGAAATGGATCCTCAGCAGCAGCCTATGTAAAGAATAATGTTGCCGGAATGATGGGGAAATATGGGTTGAAGTCCTATTCTTCCATTGAGGAAAGTATTATGGATATGGCTCGAAATCTTAGTAAGAATTATTTAGGAATGGGGCTTACAAGTATTTCAAAAATTGCCGGAAAATATGCGCCCATTGGGGCGGATAATGACCCAACTGGATTAAACAACCATTGGGTAAATGGAGTAAGCAAGTATTTTGGACAACTTAAAGCCTAAGTTGTAACAGAAAATAGTCATTTGTCATAGCTATGTAAAATTTGTTATGGATTTGTAAACCTTTTTTATAGTATAGTGATGAATGGAAATAAAATGATATTGATATAATATCGAAATTTATCAAAGTTTTTTAGGTAGAAAGGAGGGGGATCATTTGAACAATATTAGCCTCCTACAAAAGGCCCTAGATGCTTCAAGTTTACGACAACAGGTTATTTCTAATAATATATCAAATGCAGAAACTCCAGGTTATAAAACAAAACAAGTCGTGTTTGAAGATATACTAAAAAAACACCTAAACAATCAAACTAATTTTGTTGGAAACCGTTCTGATACTCGTCATTTGGTGATTGGCAATCCAGCGGATATTCCGGCAGCCAATATTGTAGAGAATACAAATTCCGTAATGCAAAACAATGGTAATAACGTAGATATTGATGAAGAAATGACTCGTATGGGAAAGAATTCTCTCTGGTACTATACACTTACAGAACAAATTAACAGTGAATTTCAACAATTATCGATTGCCATTAAAGGAAGGAGCTAAGGTATATGTTTGATTCATTAAATATTAGTGCTTCCGCCTTAACCGCTCAGCGGCTGCGAATGGATGTCGTTTCAGCCAATATTGCTAATGCTGAAACAACAAGAGGAACCTTTGTTAATGGTAAATGGGAACCGTACCGTCGGAAGCTGGTAATGATGGAGCCGAGAGAAAAATCCTTTAATCAAATTTTACAAGGTGAAATGCAAAAACAACAAACAGAATCAAAAACACAACTGCAAGGGGTAAAGGTAACAGGAATAGTTAATGACAAGACCCCATTCAAACAGGTGTATGATCCAACAAACCCAGATGCAAATGCAGATGGATATGTAATGATGCCAAATGTGGATGTATCAAAAGAAATGATCGATTTACTTGCTGCCTCAAGAGCATATGAAGCAAATGTCACGGCCTTCAATACAGGCAAGTCGATGATGTTAAAAGGTCTTGAAATTGGGCGTTAGGAGGGAAATAAATGACCGTTTCTGGTATTAATTCTGGATTAATCAAAATTAATCAAAATCCTTTTCAAAAAGTAGATTCTACTACAACAAAAACTTCATTTGCGAATATAATCCAAGGCTATTTGGAGAATGTGGATACAACTGTAAAGCAGGCTTCGGACCTTACGGTAAAAGCGGCAGCGGGTGAAGTTAACAATATACATGATGTTACAATTGCGTCTCAAAAGTCAAAGGTAGCGTTAGAACTTACTGTTACAGTTAGGGATAAGGCGATTGAAGCTTATCAAGAAATGATGCGGATGCAATTTTAAAAGAATGATAGAAAGCTAGGCAGGGTGAGAGATGAAACGATCATGGACAGATCAACTTAAACAAACAGGAGAGATCTTCAGCAATTACTGGAAGTCAAAAAGCTCGAAACAAAAAGGACTCATCATAGGGATATTTTTGTTTCTTTTAGTTGCCCTTTCTACCTTTATCTTTTTTGCGTCACGCCCTCAATACGTTCCATTATATACGGGTCAACTCTCCCAGCGGGAAGTTGGGGACATTAAGGCAGAATTAGATAAGCAGGGTTTCACAGATTATAAGCTATCCGAAACTGGAACTAGTTTACAAGTTCCGCAAAAAGATGCACCCGACTTATTAGTAAGTCTTGCATCGAAGGGATATCCGAAAGATAACAAAATAAATTACGATATTTTTGGTGAAAATTTATCTTTTGGAGCAACAGATCGTCAATATGACATCCTTGAACGTGAAGCGATGCAAAATCAAGTGGCTGAAGTAATCAAACATGTAGATGGGATCGCAAACGCTGAGGTAATTGTGACCTTGCCTGACAATTCTGTGTTTATTCGCCCGGGTGATGAAGAAAAAGCAAGTGCGTCTGTCATGGTAGAAGTAGAACCGGGAGCAAAACTTAGTACTCAGCAAATAAAAGCCCTTTATACGCTAGTAGCGCGAAGTGTTCCGAATCTGCCGGTAGAAAATATCACGATTATGAACCAGTACAGCGAGACCCTTGCTCTAACTGATAGTGACAGTGAGGACGGGCCACTGGATAAATATGATGAACAGCGCAGGGTTCAAAAAAATGTTGAGCAAGATATTCAACAGGATCTGCAAAGTTTATTGGGGAATATTCTTGGAACCGATAAAGTGTTTGTACATACGTTTGTAAAAATGAATTTTGATAAAGTCAAAACAGAAGAGAAATTGGTAAAGCCAACAGATGAAGATAACAACGGTATTGCTGTCAGTTCTGAAAAAACTTCTAAATCCTACACAGGAACTGGATCCAATCCTGGTGGTGTTGTAGGAACCGGAGAGACCGATGTTCCGGGATATGTAGGGACTGATTCTGGCGGGGAAAGTAATTATGAGGAATCGGAAAATAGAGTTAACTATGACGTTAACCGTATTAATAACGAAATCATAAAAAGTCCGTATCAAATTGAGGATATTACTATAAATGTCGGTGTCGAACCGGATTCAGGCAACACCAATACATTATCAGCTGCCACACAGGAGAATATTAGAAATATTGTTGCTAATACGGTTCGTACGGCGCTTGGCCATCCAGAATTAACCCAAGAACAGATTGATGAACGGATTACCGTTTTCCCGCATGCGTTTGCCAAAAATACGGCTGAGGAAAGCGCCACATCAAATAATTGGCTGCTTATTGGTGTAGCTGTAGCTTCGGCAGTTCTTTTAATCAGCGGTCTGATCTGGTGGATGATGAGACGTAGAAGACAAAAAGAAGAGTTAGAGGAAGAATTAGAATTTGGAGCTGCATCAGCTAAAGAACCTGACTATTTTGAAGAGCAGGATATGAGTGTTGAAAGTCAATTGATGAAATTACTAGAACAAAGACCGGAAGATTTCTCAAAAGTAATTAGAACATGGTTACATGAAGAGGAGGTATAAGTCCCATGGCTTCTGCATTAAAGTTGAATGGAAAACAAAAAACAGCAATATTGCTTATCGCGATGGGAAAGGAAGCTTCCGCAAAAGTATTCAAGTACCTTCCTGAGGAAGAAATCGATCAGATTACGCTTGCAATTGCAAATATACAAAAGGTCGATCCGAAGGAAAAAGAAGAAGTAACGAAGGAATTTCACGAAATGTGTATTGCTCAGGACTTTCTTCAAATGGGTGGGATTAGCTATGCACAGGATGTGTTAGAATCCGCACTTGGTAAAGACCGTGCACAAGAGATTATATTCCGATTAACGACACAGCTTCAGGTGAAGCCATTTGATTTTGCACGCCGTGTCGATGCCATGCAAATCTATCATTTCCTTCAAAATGAGCATCCGCAGACCATTGCACTAGTGCTTGCCCATTTGGAACCGCCGCAATCTTCGATGATTCTTGCTTCCCTCGATGACGAATTGCAATCGGATGTTGCTAGAAGAATTGCGATGTTAGAACAAACTTCACCGGAAGTTATAAAAGAGGTAGAAAATATTCTCGAGCAAAAGTTAGCATCAACTATTCGTCATGACTTTAGTGTGGTTGGTGGAATTGACGCGATTGTCAGTATCCTTAATGGTGTGGACCGGACTACCGAGAAGAGCATTCTCGAGCAGCTTGAGAGGAAAGACGGAGAACTGGTTGAAGAAATCAAAAAACGGATGTTTGTCTTTGAGGATATCATTACTTTGGATAAACGAGCCATTCAACGTGTAATCCAGGAAGTAGATAACCAGGATTTGCTGTTGGCATTGAAAGCCTCAAGTCCAGAAGTCAAAAAGGTTATTTTCGAAAATATGTCTTCACGGATGGTCGAAACCTTCGAAGAAGAAATGCAATACCTTGGACCGGTTAGAGTCAAGGATGTTGAGGAATCACAAGGAAGAATTGTATCTATCATTCGTCGTTTGGAAGATTCGGGCGAGTTAGTCATTGCACGAGGTGGGTCGGATGAAGTCTTATTCTAAGGTGTTTAAGTCCTCCCATCTTTCTTTGATGGAAGAAAAAAAAGTAATTACCCAGCCTCGGATCATTTTCAACAATTATGAAGAAGATGCCAATCATCAGCTGCAACTTGAAGTAGAGGGTTCATTAACGAATAGTGGGCAGCAAATAATCCAAGAGGCGAAAGAACAAGCAAATTCGATTGTTGAAGCAGCCGAACAAAAGGCAAGCATACTTCTAGAAGCTGCTAAAGAGAAAATGGACAATTGGTGGGAAGAAAATCACCAGAAATTAGCGGTTCTAGCGGAAGATTCTGAACAAAAAGGCTATCAAGATGGCTACACAGCTGGTAAGCAAGAAGCTGAGCTTGAAGTTCAAAGAGAGTATTTAGGGAAAATTGAGCAGGCTCAAAACATGTTAGAACAAGCTTTTGCCCAAAAAGAAGCGATTATTTCTGAAGCTGAGCCTTTTCTGCTCGAGCTTAGTACAATTATTGCTACCCATATCATAAAACAGGAATTAACCAGTAATCCTGAGCAATTCGTTGAACTGATTAAACAGCATATCCTTCGCTTTAAAGAAAAAGAATTTATTACCGTCTGTGTCCATCCCGATGATTTTGATTTCATTCAAGCACAACGGGCTCATCTAGTTGCCGTTGTTAATGGTGAAACTGAGATCAAAATCATTCCTGACCACTCTGTAACTTCCAAAGGTTGTATTATCCGCACGGCTTATGGAAGTGTGGATGCCCGGATTGATACGCAAATTGAGGAAATAAAGAAGGTCATTCTGGAAGCGAGAAGGGAGCCGGAAAGTGGAATTATCAGCTGAAAAATATGCCAAGCTTATTCGCAGCGTTGATCCGGTTCGAGTCAATGGGAAGATTACGCAAATCATTGGCCTTACCATTGAATCACAGGGGCCTGACGTTAGAATTGGTGAATTGTGCTCTATTTACCCAACGAATTCTCAAAATCCTATTCAAGCAGAAGTTGTCGGTATTCGAGAAAATAAAGTGCTGCTGATGCCTCTTGGGGAGGTTCGTTCCATAGGTCCAGGCTGCGATGTGGTCGCTAGTGGTAAGCCGTTGATGGTAAAAGCAGGCCGCCATTTGTTAGGACGCGTTCTTGATGGATTGGGTCAGCCTATCGACGGCAAACCAATGCCAGTTGGCTTAGAGGAGGTTCCTACCCACGCGGTTCCACCAAACCCATTAAGCAGACCTAGGATTCATTCGCCACTAGGCGTAGGTGTTCGAACAATTGATGGTTTATTAACCATGGGTAAGGGTCAGCGGATGGGGATTTTTGCTGGTAGTGGTGTTGGTAAAAGTACACTCCTCGGGATGATCTCTAGAAATACCACAGCGGATGTAAACGTCATAGCGTTAATCGGTGAGAGAGGACGAGAAGTCCTAGACTTTATCGAACAAAACCTGGGTGAGGAAGGGTTAAAAAAATCTGTTGTCATTGTAGCAACATCTGATCAACCTGCTCTGATTCGAATTAAAGGTGCGTTAATCGCTACGTCCATTGCGGAATATTTTCGTGATCAAGGAATGGACGTAATGCTTGTAATGGATTCTGTTACTCGTTTTGCAATGGCGCAAAGGGAAATCGGCTTAGCGATTGGAGAACCGCCAACAACTAAGGGGTATACACCTTCAGTTTTCGCCATGCTTCCACAGTTATTAGAACGTGCAGGAACGGGACAAAAGGGATCTATTTCGGCGATCTATACTGTTTTGGTCGACGGAGACGACATGAACGAACCGATTGCTGACGCTGTTAGAGGAATATTAGACGGTCATATTGTCCTTAATCGTGCCATTGGGGCTAAAGGGATTTTTCCAGCGATTGACGTGTTAAACAGTGTGAGCCGGGTAATGACGGAAATAACCTCGGATCAACACCTTAACGCTGCACGAAATTTTAAAAACTTGTTAGCCTCCTATATTTCAGCAGAAGATTTAATTAATATTGGGGCATACAAAAAGGGGGCTAACCGCGAAATTGATTTAGCGGTGCGTCTAATGCCGCAGATGGATCATTTTTTACGGCAAGATATCTTTGAACCTTCTAAACTAGAGGATGCGGAATCCTTCTTAACATCACAATTTGGAGCGATCATGCGATGAAATTTAACTTTTCCTTTCAAAAAGTACTTGATTTCAAAGAAAAAGAAAAAGAGATAGCTCATCAAGAATATGGCACAGTTAAACTTCAACAATCCCAACTTGAGGAACAATTAGAAGGTCTGGGGTTGGTAAAGGATGAGGTGTTCAACCAATACAACCAAGTCCATCGAAAAACAGTTTGGGAGATTCAAGAGCTTCAAAAAGAAATCGACCATGTCAACCAACAAATGAAAAAGCTGGAGAATAAATCCCAGTTAATACACCAAGAAGTAGAACAAAAACACCAATTACTGCTCGCAAAAACACAGGAAGCAAAAATTTGGAATCAATGGAAAGCAAAATCCAAGGAAGCATTTCAACAGCAATTGGATCGACAAGAGCAAGCTATGTTGGATGAAATGGCCATCCTTCGCTATTCCCGAAGGGTATGAGGAGAGAGTTAGATGGAAGAAAAGCACCGCTCAAAACTAGCAAATATAGTTTATATTGTGATCATTCCGTTAGTATTTACGGTTATCCTGGTTGCCTTTTTATTGAATTTTATGGGTTTTCCGGTAGGGAAAACATTTCAAGAATGGGGAAATCAAATTCCGCTCATTAATCAATTGGTTGCTGACCCAACACCAGTACAGGCAGAAAATCAGGATGATTCAGATTACTGGAAAAACAAATATGAAATGAGCAATTCTGCTATCAAAGAGAAGGATCAAGAAATATCAAACTTAAAAAAAGAACTTAGTTCGAATCAAAAGGGTTTAGAGGAACTTAAACAGAAAAATGCGGATTTTCAGACCCAATTATCCGAGAAAAAAGCACAAAAATCTCAAGAAGATTTGAAACAAGTGGCAGGGATTTATGAAAATATGTCAGCATCTAAAGCTGCAAAGATTTTCGAAGCAATGTCTTTGGAGGATGCGTCCTTAACACTAATGTTGCTGGATCAAGAGCATCAAAGCAGTATTCTTGGGGGCATGAAGGATCCAAAGAAAGCTGCGCGAATAACGATGATGATCAAGGAAATACCGTCACTTTATGAAACCGAACAGACAACGGTCGAAGAACAGGTGCAAGAATTAGCTTTGAAACAAGAGAATCCAGCGGATACCTTAGCGGAAACCATTGCAGGAATGCCTCCAGCTCAATCTGCAGTTATTATCCAATCAATGATGAAAAGTAATTCGATTGTAGCAATGGATCTTATCAGAAATATCAGTACATCTACCCGCTCTCAAATATTAACGGAAATTACCAAAGTTGATGCTAAATTAGCTGCACAAATTACTGCCGATTTAAACAACTAGAAATAACTCCAAGGAAGGAGAAAATCATGAAACGCACGATTCTTTTTTTTGTTATGTTTTTTTATCTATTTTCTTTTCAATCCACAACCCTTGCCGCAGGTTCAACATCTGGCGGCGAGCCTTCCGTCTATGATTCTATCCAAAAAGGCGAAACGAAATCTCAGGCAATACCTACAAAAGCCAAGGATAGTCAATCACCTTCCTTATTCCCCTTATTCTTGAAGTTTATAATCTCGTTTGTTTTGGTGATTGGATTATTGTTTGTTTTATTACGTTTTTTATCTAAAAAAGGAATCGTGATGCAAACGAGTGGTCCAGTCCTACCAATTGGCAGTCATATGCTTGGTAATAACCGATCCATGCAAGTCTTACTCATTGGCCAAACCATCTATATTGTTGGAGTTGGAGAAGATGTTACGTTGATTCGTACGATTACCCAAGGTGAAGAGTATCAGCATTTGCTTGAAAGCTATGAAAATCAAGCAGTCGATGGGCAGACACCAAAATGGTTTCCAAAGGATACGAAAAAAATCTGGAATACTGTGTTTCGAAAACATTTACAAAAAATGCACCAAGAAAATGGAAAGGAGTAGGAATATGTTAAGGAAATTAGCTATACTTGTTCCTCTTCTTTCGCTTGGTTTGATTTCAGTGGTGCATGCGGCCGCTCCAGTCGATACCATTTTACCAGGAATTGATTTTGGCTCATCAAACGATCCTGAAAAAGTATCCAATACAATGCGCATCATTTTATTAATAACGGTGTTATCAATAGCACCTGCAATACTTGTCATGATGACCTGTTTTACTCGTATCATCGTAGTGTTTGGATTTGTGCGAAATGCGTTAGGGACACAGCAAATTCCTCCCAACCAAGTGTTAATCGGATTATCATTATTCATGACCTTTTTTATCATGGGTCCGACATTTTCTGAAATCAACCAGAATGCACTCCAGCCATTTCTGGCAGGGAAAGTGACGCAGCAGGAGGCGTTCAAATCGGCTAGTGACCCTTTGAAAGATTTTATGGCTAAACAAACACGGGAAAAAGATTTAGCCCTATTTATGGATTATGCCAAGATGAAAAAACCAGAACAGGTGAAAGATATACCACTCACTGCCTTAGTACCAGCCTATGCGATCAGTGAATTAAAAACAGCTTTTCAGATGGGGTTTATGATCTTTATCCCGTTCCTTGTCATCGATATGATTGTTTCTAGTGTCCTGATGTCTATGGGGATGATGATGCTCCCTCCAGTGATGATTTCACTTCCGTTTAAGATTCTATTATTTATATTAGTAGATGGCTGGCATTTAATTGTTAAATCATTGCTTGTGAGTTTTTAAGAAGGGAGTTTGACCATGTCAACGGAACTAATTTTACGAATAGCCCAAGAAGCTATTTACACGATCCTCATCGTTACCGCACCGGTAGCTGGGATTGCCTTAATTGTCGGTTTATTAGTTAGTATATTTCAGGCGACCACTCAAATTCAGGAACAAACACTTGCTTTCGTTCCGAAAATCGTTGCCGTGTTCCTCTCAATCTTGTTTTTTGGTCCGTGGATGCTGAGGCACGTGGTAGATTTCACACAAAATTTATTGGGAAATCTTTCTCAATTTGTTGGATAAGCGATGAATATGGATGCTGCGACTTTATGGACCCTTTTACTTATTTTTGTGCGCATCACGACATTTATGGTTACAGCCCCATTATTTTCAGGACGTCAAATACCCAGCCTATTCAAAGTTGGTTTTAGTGTATTTCTTAGTATCCTCTGTGTGGGGTTGGTGAAAGAACCGATTCCATCACTTGACGAGTCGATCATTATCGTCTTAATTCTAAAAGAGTTTTTGGTTGGAATTGTCCTGGGGATGGTTGGAAATATTCTGCTCTATGCTGTCCAAATGGCAGGCTCATTAATGGATGTTTTGATTGGTTTTTCGATGGCAAGTCTTTTTGACCCTACGTTTGGGACAAACTCTCAACTATCGGGACGGATGCAAAATGCTCTAGCACTTCTTGTTTTATTAGCAACGGATGGTCATCATCTCCTCATTCAAGGGATATTGACTAGTTTTGATTGGATTCCAATTCAGGCTTTGGTTCCGGCATTTACGGATGGGAGGCTAGCGTCCTTTCTTCTAGACTGTGTCCAGCAGATGTTTTTAATCGGCTTTATGATGGCAGCTCCAATTATTGGAACGTTGTTTCTTGTGGACGTTGCCTTGGGAATTATGGCGAGGACTGTGCCCCAAATGAACTTGTTTGCGGTTTTTCCACCTTTGAAAATTATGATTCATTTTTTCATATATATATTTATTTTACCTAGTTTCTTTTATTTGTTAAAAATACTTTTTGAAAACATGTATGGATCGATTTATTCGATCCTGAAAATAATGGGGGTGTAGAAGGATGCTTCTTCGCTTAGATTTGCAATTGTTTTCTGATGAAAAGACGGAAAAAGCCACGCCCAATAAGCGGCGGGATGCCAGAAAAAAAGGGCAGGTCGCGAAAAGCCCGGAGGTTTCTTCTGCCCTCACATTACTCTTCAGCTTCTCATTTTTTATGATCGGCGGAAAGAGTTTTATGGAAGGATGCATGAATATTTATCGGCATAGTTTCCAAGAATATTTGCTTTGGGATCTATCCGTCTCGAGCACCCAGCTGTTATTTAATCAGTTATTGTGGGATGTAACAAAATTGGTCCTGCCTATCTTTGCAGTAGTCCTAGTTGCAGGAGTTCTAGCAAACTATATGCAGGTTGGATTTATGTTTAATGTCGAGTCCTTAAAAATGAATTTAGGAAAACTAAACCCACTCCAAGGGGCAAAACAGATTTTCTCGATGCGGTCGATCGTGGAATTAATCAAATCCATCATGAAAATCGTAATTACAGCCGTGATTGTTTTTTTGATCATATGGAAACAGAAAAATGAGTTATTTTCGATTGGTGAAAAAAACCTCTATGATTCTGCCAGATTTATAGGGTCGCTCACCGTAAAAATTGGGATAACGATAGCAATTTGCTTGGTGGCATTAGCAGCTGCCGATTATTTCTATCAATGGTTTTCCCATGAAAAGAAGATTCGGATGTCTAAACAGGATATCAAAGATGAACATAAAAAGATGGAAGGCGATCCGTTGATAAAAGGGAAGAGGAGAGCGAGGCAGCAGCAGTTGGCGATGAATCGGATGATGCAGGACCTGCCCAAGGCAGATGTCGTGATCACCAATCCTACACACTTTGCTGTCGCTATCAAATATGATTTTGAAACAATGGCTGCTCCAGAAGTGATTGCCAAAGGAAAAGATCATATTGCCTTAAAAATCAAGGAAATCGCAAAAGAAAATAAAATTATGACGGTTGAAAACAGACCATTGGCTCGTGCACTTTTTGCGGCCGTGGAAATCGGACAGCCAATACCGGAAGAATTGTTCAATGCCGTGGGGGAGATTTTAGCGTATGTTTATTATCAGGAAGGTCGGTATAAGGGGATGATGGCATGAAAATAAAAGAGTTTTCGGTATTTATCGTAGTTATATTGATTGTCACTATGATGATCATTCCACTGCCAACACTACTATTGGATTTTCTATTAATCTTCAATATCTGCGCGTCATTAATGATTTTGTTAGTAGCTATGAATACGAAGGAACCATTAGATTTTTCTATTTTTCCAACAGCTTTATTAATAACCACATTATTTCGATTAGCGCTTAATGTGTCAACCACTCGTTCCATTCTATCAAAGGCTGACGGTGGTAAAGTTATCGAGACGTTTGGATCCTTTGTAATTGGCGGTAGCCCGGTTATCGGTTTTATTGTCTTCCTCATCCTTGTTGTCATTCAATTCATTGTCATTACCAAGGGTTCGGAAAGGGTTGCCGAAGTAGCGGCTCGTTTTACACTGGACGCAATGCCTGGAAAGCAAATGAGTATTGATGCAGATATGAATGCTGGATTAATTAGTGAACAAGACGCTCGGGCTCGCCGTCGAAAAATCGAAATGGAGGCGGATTTTTACGGAGCCATGGACGGGGCAAGTAAGTTTGTTAAAGGAGATGCCATAGCCGGGATTATAATCCTTTTAATCAATGTTATTGGTGGGTTTATCATTGGTATTGCTATCCATGGCATGGGTTTTGCAGAAGCTGCGAGCACCTTCACCCTGTTATCAGTGGGTGATGGATTGGTAAGCCAGGTACCAGCCTTACTAATTTCAACCGCTACCGGGATAACGGTGACCCGAGCGGCAACAGATGGCAGTTTGGGATCAGACATTATGCAGCAAATTTTTAATTACCCTAAGCTGCTTTACATTGTGGCTGTTACCATTCTTATGCTTGGATTGTTTACACCAATTGGTCTTTTCTTAACATTGCCCGTTGCTGGGATATTAGCATATAGTGCGTATACCATCCAGAAAACTGCAAAAAAGGAAGAGCTTCTTAATGAACAGGTTGAAACGGATGCAATGGAAGATGATATTAGCAATCCTGAAAAGGTAATAAGTCTGCTGCAACTTGATACGTTGGAATTAGAAATTGGCTATGGCTTAATTCCATTAGCGGACCAAAAACAAGGTGGGGACATCCTCGATAGGATTGTGATGATCCGTAGGCAATTTGCCATTGAATTAGGGCTGGTTATTCCTACTATCCGGATCCGCGATAATTTACAATTAACTCCAAACCAGTATGTGTTAAAATTCCGTGGCAGTAAAATTGCAAGCGGAGAAGTTTACTTGGATCACTTCCTTGCGATGAATCAAGGAGCAGATGGTGAGGGAATCGAGGGAATTCATGTCATTGAACCTTCTTTTGGATTGCCGGCAACTTGGGTCAGTATGGAGGCAAAACAAATGGCCGAGCTTATGGGTTATATGATTGTGGATCCGCCATCTGTTATTGCTACTCATTTAACAGAAGTATTGAAACAGCATGCTTATCATTTGCTAAGAAGAGAAGAAACAAAGGAATTAATCGACAATTTAAAGGAATCTCATCCTACCTTGGTGGATGAACTTGTTCCTAATCTGCTTTCCAACGGTGATATTCAAAAAGTATTACAGAATTTACTTCGCGAGCAAATATCTATTCGCGATTTAGCGGCTATTTTTGAAACCCTAGCTGATTACGCTGTTTATACAAAGGAACCTAGGGTTTTAACGGAATATGTCCGTCAGTCCTTGACCCGTCAAATTACAGAACAATATTCCGAAGCTGGTGTGATCAATGTTTTAACAGCTGGAGCCACGCTAGAGAAAGGAATTTCGGATTGCATCCAGCAAACAGATGCAGGCGGGTATTACCTTTCAATGGATCCACAGACATCAAGAAGGATTACAGAAGTCTTGCAGGAACAAATTGACCGAGTGGTTAAAGCTGGGGGTCTGCCGATTTTTCTCACTTCACCTTCGATTCGAATGTATTTAAAACAATTTGTTGATAAAATCATGCCGACCGTACCAGTTCTCGCATATACGGAGCTGGAACCTACTATTGAGATCCAAAGTATAGGAGTAGTGAATATATGAAAACAAAGAAAATCGTTGCAGATTCTATGCCCCTAGCTTTAAAAATGGTCAGGCAGCAACTAGGTGAAAATGCAATTATTGTGAACACTAGAACAATAAATAAGGGCGGATTATTAGGTTTTTTTACAAAACAAAAATTTGAAGTTACTGCCTATTCCATTGATCAGGATACGCAAAAGGCTGAACCGAAATTTTCATTAGAAATAAAAGAGAAGTCCAATCAACTCGTTAAGAAAAATAACGACTTTAAAATCAATAACAAAAATTACGAGGACAATAAATCAGGGTTCCACAAGAAACCTCAAGATTTATATAATTATTACTCTAAAACTCCAGATAGCAATGAAAAATCAGATTCCGCACTAGCATTGAAGCCTATTGCATATGAGGGAAGTGTTTCGACAGCGACCAAGTCAAGTGATCATGAAAATCCATTGCTAGAGGAAATGCAGCAGATGAAAAAAATGATGATGACCTTCATGATGAACGATAGACAGGGAGAGATTTTACCCCCTAGTTTGGCCAAGTGTGTTACCCATTTGAAAAAACAGGGTGTTGATGAGGACGTTGTTGGGGAAATAGTTAACCGTATTTTAAAGAAGTATGATTCCTCGAATGAATTGGGTGAAGAGGTTTTCGAAACGGAGATTTTAACTATTATTGCTGGCATGATTGAGAAGAAATTACCTCTTTCAAACGTGGTTCACGAGCGAACACGGATGATTAATATAATTGGACCCACAGGTGTAGGGAAAACCACATCTATTGCTAAACTAGCTACAGAACAGGTTTTAAAACAAAAACGTAGAGTTGCGATGATAACTACGGATGTGTATCGAATTGCAGCAGTGGAACAGCTAAAAACCTATGCAGCAATTCTGAATGTTCCAGTTGAAGTAGTTCGTACCGCAGATGAGCTAGGAAATGCACTTAAAAAACTTGAACACTATGATTTAATCTATATGGATACCACAGGGCGTAATTATAAAGAAGTCCAAAATCGTGAATGTATTAACCAATTTTTAAATCATCCTCTTGAGAGTGATAATTATTTGGTGTTAAGTATGACCACTAAATATGAAGATATGGAAGTGTTACTTGAAGAGTTTTTGGAGAGTCCAATAAAAAAACTGATTCTTACAAAATATGATGAAACGACGAGTTATGGTTCGATTTTAAATATTGCTTATAAATATCCATATCAATTATCGTATCTTACCAATGGACAAAGTGTTCCTGAAGATATTACTACAATCGATGCCAAACGGCTTGCAAGATGTCTACTAGGAAAGGAAAGTTAACATGGACCAAGCACAAAGTCTAAGGGAATATATGTATCGGTTTAATGTCCAGCAGGAACCAAAACACGAGGTGCCTGAAAAAATAGGGAACCATTCTGCTCGAGTCATAACCATTACGAGTGGAATGGGAGGAGTGGGTAAATCGAATTTCACCCTAAACTTTGCCCTAGGCTTAAACGAAGTCGGGAAAAAAGTGGTTGTCCTAGATTTAGATTTATCAACGGCCAATATTAATATCCTCATGGGGATAACGGCGCGGAATAGTCTTGCGGATGTTCTGCATCGGCAGAAATCGATATGGGATGTTTTAGAAAAGGGAAGAGCAGGTATCGATTATATCTCGGGAGGACTTGAGATTCAGAACCTAAAGGAGTTAGACCCTAACACATTGTCATTTTTTTGGAGTCAGATTCAAGAACTACAAACCTATGCCGATTTTATTTTACTAGACACGGGTGCAGGCATATCAAAGGAATTGGTGGATTTTATCTTAGCTTCCGATGAAACCATATTAGTCACCACACCGGAACCAAAGGCGGTTGCTGATTCCTATGCTGTTTTGAAAACTGTTCTTCAATTCACCAAAGAAACTCCAAAATTTCGTTTGGTAGTAAATCGTGCCCAATCCTATCGAGAAGCGGTTGATACTTCTAGAGCGATCAAAAATGCATCCAGTAGTTTCTTAAAATTTAAATTGGTTACTCTGGGATTTTTGATGGAGGACGTCCATGTAGGGCAGTCAGTTCGATCACAATTGCCATTTTTTATATCCTATCCTAATTGTGAAGCATCCAAAAACATGAGACAAATTATCCATTCCTTTCTGCCTGAATCGAATGAGTTTCCTACAACTTCAACAAAAGGGATTCGTAATTTTTTCGAAAAAATATTCATATCACGTAGGTAAAAAGAGGAGTGGAACATATGGATGCAAATTGGAAGCTTAATGCAATCTTCGGCTTTACCGCGTTCCTTCTTACCTATTTATTTTCTTATACGAATAATATGTGGCAAACGGCATTGTTTAGAGCTAGTATTGGTTTTTTTGTCTTCTTTGTTTTGGGCTTTGTTGTACGCCTTGTTTTGAATAAAGTGAAAATAAAGAATACCTCGAGCTCGTTTCATGAATATCATTCGGATGAGGGAAGTAAGGTAGAAATGGAAGCAAGTAAGCACGTAAGAAAAGAATTGGAAGAATCATTTCAGCAAATTCCCCTCAATGGCTTACACAAAGGGAAGAACACATAAGTTCCAGAAGAAACGCATACCATCCGTATATGGATAGCCCAAGACCAGGAGGGGATAAACGTTGAAAGCAAGTTTAAAGGAAACTATACCACATGATTTTCTGTGGAGGACCTATCATGAGAATCATGATTCAAGGTCACAGGAAAATCTGGTCAAACAATACATGTATTTAGTTGAACAAATGGCCAATCGAATGAGTCAAAGTATCCCTCAGCGTATTATTCCAAAAGAGGACTTAATGGGGTTAGGGTATATAGGTTTACTTGAAGCAATCAAAAAATTTGATCATAAAAAGGGCTTTCAATTTGAAACATTTGGTCTTTGGAGGATCAAAGGAGCGATGCTTGATGGAATTCGGCAAATGGACTGGGTGCCACGGGGATTAAGAGACAAAGCCAAAAAACTAAAAAGTGCTTTTCGTGATCTAGAACAAAATTTGATGAGATCGCCAACCGAAGAAGAACTAAGCCAATATTTGAACATGCCGTTGGATGAAATAGATAAAGCAATGGGGGCCTTGTCCGTATCTACACTGATTTCTCTTAATGAACCAATGAATTCGAATGAAGATGAAGGGAAACAGCAGAGCCGCTTGGATCAAATTAAAGACGAAAATTTTGTTAACCATGACCGCCAAATGCAAATGGCCGATTTCCGGCAAATGATTGCTGCCTGCATTGATAAAATGCCTGAAAATGAGAGGTTAGTTATATCCTTATTGTATTACGAGGAACTATCTCAAGTTGAAATTGCCGAAGTTTTGAATCTTACCAAGGGGCGGATCTCACAGATCCATTCTCGAGCGATTCTCCGAATTAGACAAAGCTTAGAAGCTAAAGGCTATTCCTTAGACTCATTCATGTAAGATGATAACTTTTTTTCAAACACTCTTTCAAAGAGTGTTTTTTTATTTAAATGGCAGAGATAGTTAAACAATTATTTTGTTTTTCCGATAACTACAATGGTAGTCTGTCTATTGTAATTTTAAAAATAAAATTTTAGAAGAAATGGTGTTGTCAGTGAAAACTACGTTTGAAGTGAATGCTCTTTTCAAAATTTATAAGTCCCTTTTTGATAAACATCACGATACTTGTTTCGCTCTAGACTTAGAAGGAAACTTTATATTGTTTAATGATGCTGCGGTAAAATTAACGGGGTATTCAGCCGAAGAAGCACTTCAAATGTCTTTAATAACATTTATCGCAGATGATAGTTTAAAGAAAACTTTACGTTATTTTGATCTGGTTTTACAAGGGAATCGCGAAAGTTTCAATACTGCTATCCAACATAAGAATGGCAAAGATGTTTTACTATCAGTGACTTTCATTCCAATTAATATCGATAACCACATTTGCGGGATAGTAGCTGTTGCTAAGGAAATGATCAAAACAAAGAATGATGAACATGTATTCCTTGGGCAAAATAATGTACTGGAAATGGTTGTTAGAGGCTGCCCATTTAAAGAAGTTTTAGAAGAAATTGTTTATTTTGTTGAAAAAGCTTTGGATGAAGGGCAATGTTCTCTTCATTTAGTAAATGAAAAGGCGACAAGCCTTAAATTAGGTACAGCCCCCAATGTTCCAGCAGATTTTCATGATCAAATTCAGAACATACCGATTGGTCCAAAAGAAGGTTCTTGTGGGACAGCTGCATACTTCAATCGTCTCATCATCGTATCAGATATTGCCAATGATCCACTCTGGAAGAAAACAAAGCATGCTGCCCTTAAACATAAAATAGAAGCATGCTGGTCTTCACCTATTTGTAATAACCAGCAAAAGGTCTTAGGGGTCTATAGTATTTACTATGATTTGCCATACATACCAACAGAGAGGGATAAACAAGTTATCCGGGAAGCGACCTATCTTACTAGTTTAGTCATTCAACATTATTTGGCTGATGAGAAGCTTAATTTTTTGACCAATCATGACGAACTAACAGGGTTAGCCAACAGACGACTATTTGATGAAAAAGTAAATATTGCCATCAAATTTTTTAAAAAAGAAGAAGGCAAATTACTAGGGGTATTGTATTTTGATTTAGACCGGTTTAAACGAATCAATGATTATCTTGGGCATAATGTGGGCGATCAATTACTAAAGAAAGTAGCAGAACGAATCCAAGGATGCGTTCGAAATAATGATTTAGTATCTCGGCAAGGAAACGATGAGTTTACTATTTTATTAGATCATGTTACTAACCATGAAGTATCACAAATTTCTAAGAGAATATCAGATAAATTTGCTTTGCCATTTATCATTGATGGGCATGAGGTTTATGTTACTCCAAGTATTGGGATTAGTCTATTTCCTTCCGACGGAAAAAACGCGGATGAGCTGATAACGAAAGCGGATATGGCAATGAACCAAGCCAAAAAATATGGTAGAAACAATTTTCAATTTTATAATCCAAATTTGGAAAAGCATAATTTTGACCGCTTAGATATTGAAAATGAACTTAGGAAGGCCATCGAAAAAAATGAATTTATCCTTCATTACCAGCCTATCATTGATCTTTCAGCGAATAGGATAACTGGTGTAGAGGCATTAATTCGCTGGGAACACCCTCACCGTGGGAAAATATCACCAGACTATTTTATTCCGGTTGCAGAAGAGACAGGCATGATCATTCCGATTGGTGAAATCGTCTTAAAAAAAGCCTGTGTTCAAATGAAAAAATGGCAGGATAGCGGCTTTTTTCTGTCGACCATTTCAGTGAATATATCAATCCGCCAGTTTTTCCAACCCAACCTGGTTCCAATGATTGCTCAAATAATAAAAGATACTGCGATTGACCCAGCTAGTCTTACGATTGAAATAACAGAAAGTATGACAATGGATGTGGAAACAGCCACGACCATTTTACATGATTTAAAAGGTCTTGGGGTTAATATTTCAATTGACGATTTTGGAACAGGGTATAGTTCCCTTAGTTATTTGAAAAAATTTCCGATTGATTATTTGAAAATAGATCGTTCATTCATTAATGATATTGCGAAAAGTAAAGATGATGAAAATATTGCCACTACGATCCTGTTAATGGCCCATAACTTGGGACTAAGTGTTATTGCTGAAGGGGTGGAAACAAGTGAACAGTTAGGAATCCTTCGCCAGCACCGCTGTAATGAAGCCCAAGGTTTTCTATTTAGTAAACCTTTACCAGAGAATGATTTGAAGCACTTATTAAATAATTTACCGGTTAGTTTTTTTAATCAGAGAAGATAAATTAGCAGAATAAAGAAGCTACTTGTGAGGATAGATAAAGTTTATTTATTTTGAATCCTGCAACAGAATATTATATAATTTTCGTTAGGGCCATTCTAAGGTCAATTGGGCTTGGACTACATAAATTAATAGGATTAGGAGAAATAAAATGGAAAAAGTACTTATTTTCGGTCATAAAAATCCTGACACAGATACGATTTGTTCTGCGATTGCTTATGCAGACTTAAAAACACAATTAGGAATGGAAGTTGAACCGGTTCGCTTAGGACAAGTTAATGGTGAAACACAATATGCGCTTGACTACTTTAAAGCTGAGGCTCCACGCCTTGTGGAATCAGTATCAAGTGAAGTGAACGCTGTTATTTTAGTAGATCACAATGAGCGCCAACAAAGTGCGAATGATATCGCTGATGTTCGTGTTCTTGAAGTAATCGACCATCACAGGATTGCTAACTTTGAAACAAGTGATCCGTTATATTACCGCTGCGAGCCAGTTGGCTGTACAGCAACGATTTTAAATAAAATGTATAAAGAAAACAATAAAGAAATTAGCAAGGAAATTGCCGGTCTAATGCTTTCTGCGATTATTTCTGACTCCTTATTATTTAAGTCTCCTACATGCACGCCAGAAGACGTAGCAGCAGCTCGTGAATTAGCGGAAATTGCTGGAGTGGATGCCGATGCATATGGACTTGAAATGCTAAAAGCTGGAGCGGATGTTCGCGACAAATCCATTTCAGAACTCCTAAGCCTTGATGCGAAAGGGTTTGAAATGGGCTCTAGTAAAGTAGAAATTGCTCAAGTGAATGTTGTGGATACTGCTGATGTTCTTGCCCGTCAAGAGGAATTAGAAGCAGCGATTTCTATGATTATTGCAGAAAAGAACTTAGATTTATTCCTGTTTGTGGTAACTGATATTTTAACAAATGATTCAGTAGGTTTAGCATTAGGAAGCAAGACAGCTGCCGTTGAAAAAGCTTATAATGTTACACTTTCAAATAACACGGCTACTTTAAAAGGCGTCGTTTCCCGCAAAAAGCAAATTGTACCTGTGTTAACTGATATTTTTACAAAAGGTCAGTAATAAAAAAGACCGTTCATGGACAATTTCATGGACGGTCTTTTCATTTTTTTATAAAATAATTAGTCCGTATGTTTTTGAATTTCTTCTTTCTTTTGATTCATCAACAAAAATGTTAAGGGTTGTTCAGAACCGGTCATTAATTTATAGATATAAGAAGAGGTGATTTTATAGCCGTCGTCTATCTTAGTAGCTAAATAATTCGTCCGTTCAAACAAAATAGAGCGGATATGATTGATTTGACGAGAGATTTTATCCATAAGGGCTTCTTGATTGTCCAAGCGCTGTAAAACGTCTCCTTGAAACGCCTCATGTTTCGCTATTTTTTCGGCAACTTCTTTTTGTAATTCAAGCTGTTCATTCATTTTGAGGACAAGCTGATGATTCGCATCCTCGTACCTCTCCAACCGACTTTTTAACTCAGTTAGTTGATTGCCTATATGGTTCCATTGATTGATGTGCGTTTCCTCTTTTTGCTGTGATTGAAATCCTAGATCAGATAACGCACTTTTAACGGCGAGATTCGTTGTTTTCTGTTCCTGAATTAATTCAGTCAGGAAATCCTGTCTTGATACCACTTGATTCATTGCTTGTGGCTGTTGATGGTGTTTGTATACATCCGGGTGATCACTGTTATTAATGAATAATCCCATACCTCACTCCGCCTTTTTTTATTTGGTTGTGATATTTTATGCTTGAAAAAGTAAAGAGGGGACAGGATTGGGCGGTTGGAAGGAAAGTGAGCAAAAAAAATAACGCTCGGACAAATTCCAAGCGCTGGTTTTGTAAATTATATTATTAAACAAGAGACGGTGTTTTTAGCACGAATTCTTCTACAACCTTTGCGACACCATCATTCATGTTGGTGTCGGTCACAAAGTTAGCTTTTTCTTTAATGTCATCTGGAGCATTCCCCATCGCAACACCAAGACCAGCAAATTCTATCATCGCCAGGTCATTATAACTGTCCCCGATGGCGATGACTTCATCGCGCTTAATTCCCAATTTTTGAATCAATTGGCTAAGACTGGTACCTTTCGTGACGCCTTCTTCTGTAAATTCTAAAAAGAATGGTTTAGAGCGCATGACACTAAGCTGCCCCGCTAACTCTTCCTGCAGTTTTTTTTCAACATTCGCTAGTTTGGCAGGTTCTTCAAGCATAAGAACCTTTACCACAGGTTCTAAGACTGCTTCCACAAAACATCCAACCTCCACTACTTCTAAGCCAGTAATTTCTCCTTCAATAGTGGTAAATTGGTTTTCAGCCTCGGTGATGATTTGGTCTCCAACATACGTATGGATCCATACATCTTCACGACGGCTTAGTTCATATAAATGGTTAACAACGTCAGGTGATAAAGTGCTGCTAAACAGTTCCTCACCAGTTTGGCAGTTCGTAATTTTTGCACCATTGAACGAAAGGATAAAGCTTCCGAAATCTTTTAAACGTAATTCTTCCGCAATAGCATACATGGCCGACGTAGGACGGCCGGAAGCTAACACCACTTTCACGCCTAATTCTTGTGCATCCATAAGGACACGCTTGGTACGGTCTGAAATGGTATGATCGTCCTGTAAAAGTGTATCGTCTAAATCAAGTACAATCATTTGATAAGGCATTCGTGATAATCTCCTTTATACATCATATTTCATCTAACTATCTTACTATATATCTAGTGAAAAACGAATAACAATTGAATCCAATTCCGATCGAGCCGAATAATATAATAAGAAAATCAGGAAAAAAAAGGGTGAAAACTGTGTCTTTTTTTAGTTTTTTTAATAATAAGTGTGAGATTTGCAAGAGAAAGGTCCAACCTCTAAGAAAATATATAAATGATAAAGGAGAGACCGTGAAAGTCTGTGTTCCATGTTCACAATATGCGGAACGGAGGGCTTTTCGCATAAAAAGATAATAATTGTCCTGAATAATTTATATGATGGGAGGTTCTTATTTTTAAAAAAATATGTCATACTTAAATGAACGTAAGTTTGAATCAAAGCATGTACTGGAGGCACTTCAAAAATGAATCGATGCGGTTGGGTTAATCAGGACCCATTATATATTGAATATCACGACCAGGAATGGGGAGTTCCTGTCTATGATGATCGGCTGCTGTTTGAGTACTTAAATCTCGAAGGGGCACAGGCAGGACTGAGTTGGTATACGATTTTAAAGAAGCGAGAGAACTACCGGAAAGCGTTTGATAACTTTGAAGCGGAAAGAATTATCCAATATGATGAAAAGAAAATCGAAGAACTTAAACATAATGAAGGAATTGTCCGTAATAAGTTAAAAATCAATGCAGTTATTACCAACGCGCATGCGTTTCTGAAAGTTGTGGAGGAGTTTGGTTCCTTTAGTAAGTACATATGGTCATTTGTTGGCGGTAAGCCGATTCAAAACCACTTCCGTGAAATGAAAGATGTTCCGGCTATTACGGATATTAGCGATCAATTAAGTAAGGATTTAAAGAAGCGAGGCTTCAAATTTGTTGGCTCGACCATCTGTTATGCGTTTATGCAAGCAACAGGGATGGTGAATGACCATATTGTGACATGTGAATGTTATCAAAAAACATCTCAACTACCGAACGAATGAAAAAAGCGATTATCTCATTGAAGAGATATCGCTTTCCTTAGGTTGTGTAAAGAAAAATATAAAAATGGATATAGACAGTAAAAAAAGAAATATCTCTCCTTTAGATGGCTCAAACGTTGGGAGGTCTGTTAAAGACAAGATGACCACTTCCTTCTTACTTAGATTAGAATTTCGGGATCAATTTCAAAATGTTCAGTGACAATCCAGCGAAATTGTGTAAAGACTTTTTCTAAATCAGGCAATGTAGGTTCGTGTTTAGGGACTCCAAAAATAGGTCCTGTTATATTAAAGCTAAACCTGCCCGGTCCTAAAAAAATACCTGACACATTTGTCTGGTCGCTTATCAATAATATGGCTAAAAGGATATCTCCAATGTCCAATAACAAACTCAATGTTTTGTTTCCTGATTTACCCTCTAACCGACCTATTCCTGTTAGCGGTCCCCCAACAGATAGGGAAAATCCACCGGGTTCAATAATAAGTCTAACAACTGTCACTTGACCGGTTAATAATAAAAATGCCGTCATTATATCAATCGTCCGTTGGATGGAAATAACTGTTTGTAGGCTTTTTTCTAAGTCGCAACTACTTTTCAACGATTTTCACAACCTACTCAACTTAAACTCTTCCTGTAAATCGTGCTTGATGGGGGCAGAAATCTGTGCAGCTAGGGATATCTTTTGTATATTATGATATTCCCGGAAGGATGCTCCTCATTTTACAAAAATAAAGCCCATCACAACCGTGATGGGCTTTATTGGCATTTCTAATGCTTGCTTATGACTGGACAGGTTTATCAAGCGCGAAGTCTGAAATGGGCAATGTAATAATCTTACCGCCTATTTGAACATGAACGGTATCGTTGAAAATGGCTTTCACAATTCCCTTTAAGGAGATGGTTGAATTGACAGAAACTTTTTTGGATTCAGATTGGTTTGCCACATGATCAACGCCTTTCGAAAATTGATAGAAGGGTAGAAGCTTTGAACAGTAAAATCAATAAAGATACATTAGTTATTCGAAAAAGATATAATAAACTCCTGCAAAAGCAAAGGAATTTTTATAAAAAAATCGGTCATGTTCAGATCCATCTATTTTGCAAAGGGGTGTTAAACAATAATAGAGAGTTAACATGAACCGTAGTTCAAGTATCTCATTATTGAAGTGGTCTGTCAACAAAAACATGAACTGTGGTTCAAATTTTAAAATCGTGGTATGATATATATGAGGTGATAAAATGCCAGACCATGATGACTTAATGATTGGTGAATTTCCCTTTCTTCCAAAACAGGAACGGGCGCAGCAAAAAAGAAATGCATTACTTGAAAGTGGACAGACTTTGTTTATTTCCAAGGGGTATGAGCAAACTACAGCTAAGGAAATTGCTGCCCATGCAGGGGTTGCTACTGGTACCTTTTATCGATATTTTTCAGATAAACGTCAACTTTTAATGTCATTATTAGAGGATAAATTAGACAAGTTATTGCCGCCTGAACCGAACTGGGTTTCTTGTGATCCTGTCTCATTATTATCATCGCTTTTAGAAGCCCATAATAAACGCCTTAATGAGTTAGGGATACAGCGTGTGTTGCCTGAGCTAGTGTTGAAAGATCCTAGTGTTGCTGAATTTTTGGGTGAGGCACGAAGGAAAATTCATTCGAGAATTTTATTAGGGCTAAAACAAGCGGAGGAAAAAGGATTGACCTGGGAAGATCTAGATTTAGAAACTGTCTCGTGGGCAATTTTAGTCATAGTGGAAAATGGTCATGGGAAAGAGGGACAAACTGGCAAAAGAGCGGATTTTCTAGAAATTTCAAAAGTAATTTGCCGGATGGTTTTTCCACCGGATGTCCTGCAGCAATTGCAAAATACGGATGAAACAAATAATCGAAATAACAGCTAGAGAGGAAGTAACTGGTGAACTTTGAACATAGTATTGACATGAAAGAACTTAAAGCTCTTAAGGTTGAACTGACGAGGTTTATGATGGCTTATAAGTTTGCGTTAGACGAAATGAACACTAAAATTAACATTCTTAAAGAAGAGTTTAATTATATTCATGATTATAATCCAATAGAACACGTAAAATCACGGTTGAAATCACCAGAAAGTATATTAAAGAAAGTCTATCGGAAAGGCTATGACTTTTCTTTACCAGTCATTAAAGAAAAGATCAGAGATATTGCTGGTATTAGGATTACATGTTCCTTTATTTCAGATATATATAAATTAAGTAAGATGCTCGATAATCAAAAAGACATACGAGTGGTTGATTATAAGGATTATATAAAAAATCCGAAGCCCAATGGTTATCAGAGCCTTCATTTAATTTTAGAAATACCGATCTTTATGTCTGACCGTGTGGAAACAACGAATGTAGAGGTACAAATTCGGACAATTGCGATGGATTTCTGGGCAAGCTTAGAACACAAAATCTATTATAAATATAACAAGGAAATTCCCGGACATATGATAGATGAATTAAAAGAAGCTGCCACAATGGCAGCAGATCTTGATCAGAAAATGGAAAGGCTTCACAAAGACATAATAGAGATCAAGCATGCAAATCAAGAAGAGGACGGAGAGCACATGGTATTAACTATAGAAAAAGATAACATTCATATTCCATTCTTAGAACCACTCCGCCCTAAAAAGTAAAATTTTAAGAGGCGTATTTTAACTAGCATTTAACCTGTTAGTGTTTATTAACTAAAGAAAGTGGTGTCGATATGATAAATGATCAGGTAAAAGATTTTATGGTGAAGGATGTTATTTCAGCTAGTCCAAGTACTTCGATTAAAGAGGTAATGACAATGTTTGTTAGGGAAAAAATTGGTGGGCTACCGATTATCGATGAGAACGGTGTCCTTCGTGGAATTGTAACCGATGGAGACATTTTGCGGGCGATCAGTCCAGTAGATCGTCGGATTCATGATTATTTCTCTTTAATCACATATGTTGCAGAGGAAGGCTTGGAGGATCGTATAAGTGAATTGGCTGACAGGGAAGTCATTAGGATTGCAAAAACCCACGGAATCTTAACAGTCCATCCTGAGGATGAAATGAAAAAAGTTGTTTCGCTATTGTCTAAGCATCATTTTAAAAAACTACCTGTTGTTGATAAGTCCAATCATGTAGTTGGAGTAATTAGCAGGGGAGATGTCATTCGTAGAATTCAAGAAACAATTATTAATGAATTGAACTGATTCTTTTATATAAAAATAATAAAAAGTCCTTCATTCTGAAATGAAGGACTTCTTTGGGAAAAATATAAAGTTGCAATTTCATATGCAAGAAATGACTAAATTATTGAATTGGCTTATCTAGCAGGAGCTCAGATGCGGGGAGCGTAATAATTTTCCCGCCTATTTGCACATGAACGGTATCGTTGAAAATGGCTTTTACAATTCCTTTTAAAGAAATGGTCGAATTAACAGATATTTTTTTCGCTTCAGCATTGTTTGCCAAATTAACCAACACCCTTCAAAATAGTTTT
>JAANMP010000053.1 GCA_011250595.1 Bacillus sp. MM2020_1
ACGAAAAATTATTATCTATATTCACTATGTTAACAATTTTATATCTAAACTGTAAAAAATTTCACACCAAAAGATATAAAAAAACTATATACTTTTTTAGACGAAGTCTCAATCTAGAAAGAATGACTTACATATTTGCTATAATAAATTGGGACAAAGAAATTTTAAGGAGTGGATCAATATGAATGAAGAATTAAAAGAAAATATTATGGGCGCTTTAGAGTTAGTTATTGACCCTGAACTAGGTGTAGATATTGTAAACTTAGGTTTAGTATATAATGCTGAAATGGATGATGAAGGGAATGTTACCATTACGATGACATTAACTTCAATGGGCTGTCCGCTTGCTGGGACAATTGTGGACCAAGTAAAGCGAGCGTTGGCTGATATTCCGGAAATTAAAGGGGTAGAAGTGAATATCGTCTTTAATCCACCTTGGAATAAAGAAATGATGTCACGCTATGCAAAGATTGCCTTAGGAATTCGTTAAGCTAAAATTAAAGGTTATTCCAGTAATATATGGATTATTTACCATTTTTTAAAAACAGCAGAATTTCTGCTGTTTTTTATTTTTTTTCTTCACGATTCAGACATATCTGGCTGACAGGATGTGAGATAGTTCACTTTTTTCGAACATAAACACCTTTATAATACAAATTAATAAGGCTGTTGAATTCTCAGGTAGCCGTTATTAGGAGGCGTTTCATATGGCTATTAGCCGTGATTTTAATAAAGACCCTTTTATCGTAATTTGGGAACTCACTAGAGCTTGTCAATTAAAGTGCTTACATTGCCGTGCGGATGCACAGTATAAAAGGGACCCACGTGAACTATCTTTTGAAGAAGGCAAAAATCTAATAGATCAAATATATGAAATGAACAATCCTATGCTTGTTTTTACAGGCGGGGATCCATTAATGAGAGAAGATGTTTTTGATATTGCGAAATATGCAGTTGAAAAAGGTGTACGTGTATCAATGACCCCAAGCGCGACACCAAATGTAACAAAAGAAGCCATTGAGAAGGCTAAAGAAGTGGGGCTCGCTCGGTGGGCATTTAGTATTGACGGTCCTACGGCTGAGATTCATGACCATTTTAGAGGCACAGCTGGATCATTTGATCTTACCATGGAAAAAATACAATATTTGCATGAAGTTGGATTACCGATTCAGATTAACACGGTTATTTCACGTTATAATATTGAATACCTTGATGAGATGGCAAAAATGGTTGAATCTTTAGGGTGTGTATTATGGAGTGTCTTCTTCCTTGTTCCAACAGGAAGAGGTCAAGAATCCGATATGATTTCTCCGGTCCAACATGAAAAAGTATTCAGATGGCTTTATGATTTAAGCAAGCGTGTATCCTTTGATATTAAAACAACTGAAGCAATGCACTACCGCCGGGTTGTGATTCAGCAAAAAATGCGTGAAGCGAAGGAAACATCAGATGAAATCGAGTATCTAAGTGCATTAACAGAAAAAGGATTAACAGGATCTATTGATGGGCTTGGACGAGCACCAAAAGGCGTTAATGATGGTAATGGTTTTGTGTTCATTTCTCATATTGGGGATGTATATCCAAGCGGACTCTTACCAGTTAAAGCGGGTAATATCCGTGAAACGCCATTAGCAGAAATTTACCGTGAATCACCGATATTCCAATCGCTTAGAAATCCTGACCTCTTTAAGGGTAAATGCGGTGTCTGTGAATTCCGGCACGTTTGTGGGGGATCCAGGTCTAGAGCATATGCGATGACAGGAGATTATCTGGAAAGCGAGCCATTCTGCGTTTATATACCTAAATCATTAAGAGACAAGCAAGCTCAGTAAAAAGCAATAAAACAAGGCTGCCTCCTAATTAGGAGACAGCCTATTGTTTAAAAAATAAAAGCCCTTAAATAAAAGGATGGCTGCCCATCCTATTCAATACTGCAATAGATTGCAGAACAATTTTCACAGTCGATTTCATTTTTTAGGTATTGTAAATCTAAAATTGAAATCTTACCTTTTTTAACTGAAATAATGTTATCTTTCTTTAACTCACTAAGAATACGGTTTGTACTCTCACGGGAAGTACCGCAGAAATTGGCAAGTTCTTGGTTGGTTAATGGAAGGTCAATTAAGATTTCATTACCTTTTTGAACACCATAACTATTCGACATTCGGATAAGAGTTGAAAAAAGGGCACCCCGTTTTCCATTTAAGACGAGGTCACGAAATTTTGTTTGTGTTTTACGGAAATGGTCACTCATCCATTTCATAAATTCAAAGGCAAGCTTACTATTTTGGAATATTTCACTTTCAATGATATCTTTTTTTATTGCAACGATTTCTCCTTCCTCAAGAACCATTGCACTTAATAAATATCTGGGGTTATCCGTAAAAAGGGTTAATTCTCCGCAAATATCATTTTCCCCGCAAATTCTTAATGAAAGTTCACGTCCATCTGATGTGATTTTACTGATTTGAATTTTGCCGGAAATAATAATGTAAAGTTCTTCTGCAAGCATTCCTTCTTGAAATAAAAAGGTTCCTCTTTCACTTTTAAATTTCCGGTCTGCAAATTTAAGCAATTCTTTTATTTCAATTGAATGAGTTGGTTTCATTGTCCTTGTCATCGGATTCACCTCTAAAATTCATATTCTCAACTATCATATTACCATCGTGTTCATTTTAGTTTGTTAGTATTATTCTATCTTATAAGGAAGCCATAAAAAGAAGTAAACAATGACAATATAGTGAAAACTCATATGAAATAATAAACTTGGAGCATAAATGAGCAGGCAAGTTAACATAATCAAAAAATAAATAACAGGATGGAAGGGTATTTCCAAAACAGTTATTTATTGAATGGGAAACATCTGCTAAGATAAGAATGGTATTAAAAAGTATTGTAATAGTGAATAAAGTAACAGTCTTTTTAACTAAATACTGGTACACTTATTATAATTAGGTTCCTTAAAATAATGGAGTTGATATTAATGGAAAAAACCATTATTAAAGATAAATTAAATAGACCCTTACATGACTTAAGAATTTCTGTGATTGATCGGTGTAATTTCCGTTGCCAGTACTGTATGCCAGCAGATCAATTTGGTCCTGATTTTGAGTTTCTTCCCAAAGGTGCTTTATTGACTTATGAAGAGATTGAGCGCCTCGCAAGAATATTTGTTAGTTTAGGTGTGGAAAAAATTCGCTTAACCGGAGGAGAGCCGCTTCTTCGTAGAGATATGCCTATTCTTGTTAAAAAGCTGTCAGCGATTGAAGGCTTACTTGATATCGGTTTGACGACGAATGGTGTGCTTCTGCCGAAATTTGCAAAAGATTTAATGGAAGCTGGTCTCAAAAGGGTAAATGTCAGCCTTGATACGTTAAATGATGAGTTATTTGGGAAAATTAATGGACGCGGGGTTGGAACTGGACCTGTTTTAGAAGGCATTGAAGCAGCGAAACAGGAAGGTCTTGGGGTTAAAATTAATATGGTTGTCAAAAAAGGCCTCAATGATTCTGAAATTATTCCAATGGCAAAGTATTGCAAAGAGAACAGTCTTGAGCTTCGCTATATTGAATTTATGGATGTAGGTTCAACCAATGGCTGGAAAATGGATGATGTTATTACCAAAAAACAGATATATTATTTATTAAAGGAACAATTTGAGCTTGAACCAGTAGACCCTGCCTATTACGGTGAAGTAGCAAAACTATACCGTTATAAAGATAAAGATGTGAATGTAGGATTTATTACATCTGTTTCTGAATCGTTTTGCTCAAGCTGCACACGGTCGCGGCTTTCGGCGAATGGTCAAATTTTTACTTGTTTATTTAATGGGAATGGACATGATATCCGTAACTTCATGAGAAACGGTGCCTCCGATGAAGAAATCCGTGAACGTGTGAGCGCAATATGGAATGGACGAGATGACAGATATTCAGACGAAAGAACAGCTGAAACACACAAAGACCGAAAAAAAATCGAAATGTCGTATATTGGTGGTTAAACTCTCTTCCATGAAGAGAGTTTTTTTGTAGAAAGAAACAGCCCGCTTTAAGAAAAGCGGACTGTTGATTTTATTAAAGATACCTAGGAAATAGGATGTTATTTTCAAGATGTACATGCATAAAGGTTAATCCTTCTAGCGCCTCTAAGCGAGCATATACTAAACGGTACGTACCACAAGCATCAAGAGGAAGTGTATAGTCAGAAGTTACGGCACGAATCTCTCTTAATATTTCACCTGCGTGGTCATGTTCTTTTTCTAAATCAACGATCATCGCAATTGCTTCTTCACGATTTTCTACCGTTCCATCAGCAAGCTGTTTAATCAGCGGGAATACTACTGCTTCCTCTTTCGCCATATGCTCCATCAATTCTTTTTTGAATTCATAGAAAAGCTCATAAACCTTTAGTAACTCTGGATGGTTATCGCCATGGACACGTGAAACTTTTGTTACATAGGGACTTAACGTGGTAAGTTCCTCTTCAGACACGCGATGGTAATTTGAAATAACATGATCAATAATGGTTGCTGAATCAGAGTTCGTCCAAACCTCTACATCTTTCTCAGTGTTTTCATATTTTTCAAAGACTATTTTTAATTCTTCTAATAATGTATCCAAGTTAAGATTATTTTGAGCAACCGCTTCTGTTAGTGAAATATTACCACCGCAGCAAAAATCAATCCGGTTCTTTTTGAAAACATCACTTGTTTTAGGTAATTCGTTAACGATATCTTTAACTAATGAATTTGCTGTAATTGTGAAAGTCATATTTATTTCCTCCCTAAGTGCAAGATTTAATCTAACCTAAGAATAAAGTAAAAAGAAAAAAAACTAGGTGACCTGAATCACACATTTGATATGATTTTCTTTTTTATGGGAGAATACTTTTATTTTGTGACATTTGATATGTCAGTTGGTTTTTAATAAGCTTATAATGTTGATAGTCGATGACGATTAGTACATAACACAATGGATAGATATTTGTTTAAGGTAGGAGTGATTATTTTGTTCGAAAGAAGAAAACCAATACCCATTGGTGAAGCAGTTAAAAGAATAATGGAATATCAATTACTTGGTGTAACTGAACAAGTTCCAATAAATGAAAGCTACGGCCGTTTTTTATCAGAGGATTTGATCGCAACTAGCGATGTCCCGCATTTTGATCGTGCACCGTATGATGGCTTTGCTGTTAGGTCAATTGATACTCGTGAGGCTGCGCTAACTAATGTAGTTGAATTTGAAGTGGTTGATCACATCGGAGCAGGAATGGTATCCACCAAATTAATTGGAGAGCATCAAGCGGTTAGAATTATGACGGGTGCGATGATGCCTGAGGGTACAGATGCTGTTGTTATGTTTGAGGTGGCTAAGGCTTACGAAAAGAATGGTATTCCATATATGTCGATTAAACGCAGCTTTAAAAAGGGTGATAACGTTTCGTATAGTGGTGAAGATGCCAAACAAGGCGAAATTTTGGTGAAAAAAGGTACATTGATAAATCCCGGAATTCAAGCCATGCTTGCTACGTTTGGATATGAACGAGTATCTGTTGCAAAAAAACCGCGTGTTGGTTTATTTGCAACAGGGACTGAGCTTTTAGAAGTAAATGAAGCCCTTGTACCCGGAAAAATTCGAAACAGTAATTCACATATGATTGCTGCTCAAATCGAAAGAACGGGAGGAATTGTGCACTATTTCGGGAAGCTTCCAGATGAATTCGACACTTGCTTTGAAGCAGTCCAAAATGCAATCAATGAAGTAGACCTGTTAATTACCACTGGCGGGGTATCCGTGGGAGATTTTGATTATCTTCCGGCTATTTATGAAAAGCTTGGAGCAGAGGTTTTCTTTAATAAAGTTGCCATGCGCCCTGGAAGTGTTACGACGGTTGCACAGCATAATGGGAAACTTCTCTTTGGACTATCGGGAAATCCATCTGCTTGTTATGTTGGCTTTGAATTGTTTGCGCGTCCAATTATCCGTAGGATGCTTTTCTCAGACAAACCGCACCTTCGTAAAGAACATGCTCTATTAGAAGTTGATTTTCCTAAAGCAAATCCGTTTACAAGGTTTGTTCGAAGTTCAACGTTTATTGATGCAGGAAGACTAAAGGCGACACCAAGTGGACTCGACAAGTCTAACATAATTATGAGCCTCTCTGGAGCTAATTCGCTAATGATTCTTCCAGGTGGAACTAGAGGCTTTACAGCAGGATGTGAAGTGGAGGTCCTCTTGCTTGAAGACCAGGTCGGCAGTGAGTGGCCGTGGTAAAGCCAGTTATCTTTCAAGTAGTTGGATATCAAAATAGTGGAAAAACCACAATCACATCCAAACTGATCAATGACCTAGTAAAAAAAGGACTAAAGACAGTTACGATTAAGCATCACGGACATGGTGGCAAACTTGCAGCGCTTCCGCAGAAAGATACAGAAAAACATCTAAATGCGGGGGCGCTTGCCTCGATTGTTGAAGGAGAAGGAAGTTTAATCTTACAAGCTGACAATTTCTATCCATCACTAGAGGAACAAATCGAATTGATGAAATTCTTTCATCCAGATATTATATTAATCGAAGGATATAAGCAAAAGCCCTATCCAAAATTACTGTTAGTAAGGGATGAAAGTGACCTCTCATTGCTAAATACCGTAAGTAATGTTTTGGGGATTTTGTATTGGGAGGAAGAAATGCAAAGGCAAATCACCTCAAGAATCAATGTTCCCAGCTTTCAGATCGATGATGCAGGTGCATTAATCTGGACCGAGCACTTACTTCAGGAACTTGTTCATAAAATTGATTAAAAAAGTTAATAAAATTGTCAAATCTGTTACTTTTATCACAGCCTGAACTATGGATATACTCTACAATATTAATTAGGGGATATATTGTTTGTTAAAATAGAATCATGGGTTTTTAATGGAACTACGGCAACCACTCATCAGATAACAGACCTAGAGATGACCGAAGTTACCTTATAGATGATCTGGAATTGTTGTACTTCCATTTTACCCTATACAAAATTGTCACAAAAAGAAGGCGATGCCCTTCTTTTTTGCTTTAATTTGTGATGTGTTTCACTTATTTTTCCGCTTAGCTAGCTTATATTTAGGTTAGGCAAGGAAAAGGAGTGAACATGATGAAGTTATTTTTACCGAAACAACATGGTGCATGGGCAATGCTAATCATCCCGTTTTGGCTTGGTGTCATTGAAGGAGGGTTTATGTGGAAGCATATCCCATTTTTCATTGGTTGGCTCTTATTGTACTTAGCAACCTATCCGATGCTTCTTTTATTTAAAAGGAAAAAACTTCAGTACTATACAAAATGGACACTTGTATATATGATTCCGGCCCTAATACTTTTACTTATTCCGCTTTTGGAAAGACCAACCATTATTTATTTCGGTCTACTAATGATTCCGTTTTTTATGATAAATGCTTACTTTACTTCCAAAAATCAAGACCGTGCATTTATGAATGATATATCTGCTATTTTTGCTTTTTCAGTAGCTGGCCTCGCGAGCAGTTATTTAGGACATGGTGTGATGAACATCGAGACTCTTGTATTCACTTTTTTAACTTCGGTACTGTTTTTTGTGGGCTGTACGTTTTATGTCAAGTCAATGATTAGGGAGAAGAAGGATATCCAATTTAAATGGATTTCATGGATTTACCATTTTCTGTTAGTGGTGGTGTGGTTCGGGGTTGGCTATTGGATGGTTGCAATCGCATTGATCCCAAGTCTGTTGAGAGCTGTTACTTTTTACGGAAGATCATTTTCACCTAAACAAATTGGCATTTATGAAATAATTAATTCAGCTATATTCTTTATAATTATGGCGATTCAAATACTCTTACTAAAATAAAAAATCGGCTAACATGATAACGGGTTCACTTGTGGGGTGCAAAATGGAAATAACAAGTCAAATCAATGGCTCATTCACCAGTTTTTCACCACCTAATTCGCGGGACAATTCATAGATGTTTTTCCAACTTTCTATCCAAGGGTTTTTGTCCTTCATCAGCTTTATGAAGGACATTTCTCTTGATTTCCTACAGGTTTTTGTCCTTCATCGGCTTTATGAAGGACATTTCTCTTGATTTCCTACGGGTTTTTGTCCTTCATCAGCTTTATGAAGGACCTTTCTCTTGATTTCCTACGGGTTTTTGTCCTTCATCGGCTTTATGAAGGACATTTCTTTTGATTTCCTACGGGTTTTTGTCCTTCATCAGCTTTATAAAGGACTTTTTCTTGATGTGCAATAAAACTTCAAAACAGCTTCACCATAAAACACACTAAATTCACATACACTCCAATAATTATTTCCCTCTTTGAATTTATCTTGCGAATTCTGATAAGAATAAGACCCAAAAACACCATCAAAACTTGATATGATATCAACAAACACACTGTGATTTCTTATTTGAAATACAGTGTGTTTGTTTTAAGAATTGTTTGTTTGCACCTCTGAAGTGAACCTTTTACTAACATGACCGATTTTTTTATTTCGTTTTAACACTCTGCTGATTGGTGCGGAAGGCACGAAGACTCCTGCGGGAGTACGGGGCAGGGGAGACCCCGCAGAAGCGCAGCGACGAGGAGGCTTCCCGGCTCGCCCGCGGAAAGCGAAGTGCCTGGAGCGCAAATCAGCAGACAATTTAGCAAAGACATAAAAAAGACTGCCTGCAAACCCAAGTTTTTCGGGATTTGTCGACAGTTTGAATCGGTCAATATGACCGATTTTTTTTGCACTATATTAAATTGTTTGCCAGCAGCCATCCTAGTCTACTTTACAGATTTCCGTTGGACAATCTTCACAATCAATTTCGCGTTTTAAATACTCTAAATCGTGAATTGTAATGGTTCCTTTATCAATAGATAGGATACCACCCTTTCGTAAATCGCTTAACAAACGATTTACTACTTCTCTGGATGTACCACAAAAGTTGGCTAGTTCCTGATTGGTTAGTGGTAATTCAATTAGTATTCCTTTATTGGTTTTAATTCCATAACTGTTGGTAATTCGAATGAGTGTGGAATAAAGTGCCCCTTTTTTACCATGAAGAACCAAATCACGAAATTTGGTTTGGGTTTTTCGATATTGTTGACTCATCCACTTTATGAATTCAAAAGAAAGCGCAAGATTTTGTGAAAGTTTTTCTTCAAGCGTATCTTTCATAATTACGGCTACTTCGCCACTCTCGACTACTCGGGCACTTAATAAATAGCGTGAAGAAGGGGAGAATAAGTTTAATTCACCGACAAAATCACCACTTGAGCACATTCTTAAAGTCAGTTCTCTTCCATCAGGAATGATCTTGCTGATTTGAAGAATTCCACTTTGAATAATATACAATTCATCAGCCATAGATCCTTCTTGAAATAAAAAAGTACCTTTTTCAACTTTCCTTATATGATGAACTGTATCAAAAAGATGGGACAGTGTTACTGGCATTTCTTTTACTGACTGCATACTAATAACCACCTTTAAAGGTACGAATTCAAAACTAATTTAATTTAAAAAAATGACAGTCAAGGTTTTGATTTACTAGATAATACTATAATTATATTGTTAACGAAGAATAATTAGCAACAAATGAGCAATAAGTTCATACAATCGTCAAAAGTTCGCACACATTACAGTGTATTTCTTAGGAAATAATGTCGACTTATAGGTTATTTTGAAAGAAATTCCTATAATGACTATCCGTGAAAAGGTAATAATAAGGTATGTGAAGCAAAGGAGGGAAAAGAATGGGACAAAATCGTCAGTTTAAATCCGGGAGTAAAGCCCCGAATAATGGCATTTATATTGAGGTCGGAGATACAGGAAGCAATGTTAACAATCCCAAAAAAATTAGGCTTAAAGCAGGGGATGCATTTCCTGAAACGTCAAATGATGAACGAGTTTGGACATATCAGCGGAAGCCATAAATTTAATAAGGATAAGGTCATCCATTGGGTGGCTTTTTCTTTTGTCTACCCCAGCCTTGCAATTAAATCACTTCTACATTTCTTCTTTGCAAAAATTTACTTTTTACAATCGAAGTTTTATAATAAAAGAAAAGGTCAAAAATGGTCAAAGAAGGTGCTGTTGAAATGGACATGAATCAAATGACAGAACGTTTACAAAAAGGACTGATGGATGCACAGTCATTAGCTGTCAAAAAAAATCATCAAGAGATTGATGAACCCCATTTGTTTTTATGTTTAATGGAACAAGAGGATAGCCTTATTTCATCCATATTAGAAAAGGCAGGAATTCCACCTGAAAAAATAAGAGACCACCTTACTGCTGCCCTTGCTAAAAAACCAGCGGTTACTGGAAGCGGGGTTGAACAAGGAAAACTATATATCACAGCTAAGCTGCAAAAACTTTTTGTAAGTGCCGAGGAGTTTGCTAAGAAGTATTCAGATGAGTATTTATCAGTTGAACATCTTCTGTTAGCAGCAGTCAACTCTAATGATTCAGAAATGCAGAGGCTTTTACAAACTTTTGGAATTCAACCTGACAAAGTTTTGCACGCGATAAAAGAAATAAGGGGGAACCAAAGAGTGACATCACAAAATCCAGAAGCGGGATATGAAGCCCTAAAAAAATATGGACGGGATCTTGTTGCTGAGGTTAAAGAAGGAAAAATGGATCCAGTGATTGGCCGTGATTCCGAAATCCGTAATGTAATTCGGATATTATCGAGAAAAACAAAGAATAATCCTGTATTAATTGGTGAACCTGGAGTAGGGAAAACGGCCATTGTGGAGGGTTTGGCACAAAGGATCGTGAGGAAAGACGTACCGGAAGGTCTCAAGGATAAAACAATATTCTCATTGGACATGAGTGCGTTAATTGCCGGAGCAAAATTTAGAGGTGAGTTTGAAGAAAGATTAAAAGCAGTCTTAAATGAAATCAAGAAAAGTGAAGGACAAATATTGTTATTTATAGATGAAATTCATACGATTGTCGGGGCAGGTAAGACGGAAGGTGCAATGGATGCAGGCAATATGTTAAAGCCAATGCTTGCACGCGGTGAACTTCATTGTATAGGAGCAACCACACTCGATGAGCACCGGAAATATATCGAAAAGGATCCTGCACTTGAACGTAGATTTCAGCAGGTTCTGGTCCAAGAACCAAACGTTGAAGATACGATTTCCATTTTAAGAGGCTTGAAAGAACGATATGAGGTGCATCATGGCGTTAAAATTCATGACCATGCCTTGGTAGCTGCAGCAACACTTTCTGACCGTTATATCACTGATCGTTTTTTACCGGATAAGGCCATTGATCTAGTTGATGAAGCTTGTGCACTTATACGGACCGAAATAGATTCCATGCCTACCGAATTAGATGAAGTAACTCGCAGGGTTATGCAATTAGAAATTGAAGAAGCAGCATTAAGTAAAGAAGTCGATGAAGGGAGCAAGTTAAGGCTGGATTCTCTCCTTAAAGAACTAGCGGATTTAAAAGAATCAGCCCATGAAATGAAGGCAAAATGGCTCCAGGAGAAACAAAGTATACAGAAGTTGCAGGAGAAACGAGAACAAATAGAAAAACTTCGCAGGGAGCTTCAACAAGCTGAAGATAAATATGATTTAAACCGAGCTGCAGAACTTCGCCATGGTCAGATTCCATTAGCAGAAAAAGAGTTGAAGGAACTCGAAACAGCAACTGCTAAGGACGAACGTTTACTGCGAGAAGAAGTTACCGGGGAAGAAATCTCTAATATTGTATCAAAGTGGACAGGTATACCACTCGCTAAACTAGTCGAAGGCGAGAGAGAAAAGCTCTTAAAATTAGAATCAATTCTTCACGAAAGAGTCATCGGCCAGAATGAGGCGGTAAATTTAGTAGCAGATGCCGTGCTCAGAGCGCGGGCTGGAATTAAAGACCCTAATCGACCCATTGGATCATTTTTATTTTTAGGTCCAACAGGTGTTGGGAAAACTGAACTTGCGAAAGCGTTGGCTGAATCTTTATTTGATAGTGAAGAACAAATTATTCGGATTGATATGTCTGAATATATGGAAAAGCATGCTGTGTCCCGCTTGATTGGTGCTCCTCCAGGTTATGTTGGCTATGAGGAAGGCGGACAGTTGACAGAAGCGGTTAGGAGAAGACCTTATTCTGTTGTTTTAATGGATGAAATAGAAAAGGCTCATCCAGAGGTATTTAATATTCTCTTACAAGCGCTTGATGACGGAAGAATTACCGACACAAAAGGGCGTGTCGTTGACTTTAAAAATACGGTTATCATTATGACCTCTAATATTGGCTCGCATTTTTTACTTGAACGAAATCATACTGAGGTTGAAATCTCTGATTCAGTAAGGGAGAAAGTAATGAGTCAATTAAGGGGGCATTTCCGTCCTGAATTTTTAAATCGAATCGATGAGACCATCCTCTTTAAGCCACTTTCATTAGATGAAATAAAGAATATCGTCGTCAAAATGATGAGAGAGCTTCAAAGTCGGTTAAAACATCAACAAATTGATATTCATATTAGCGAGGATGCAAAAGAATTTATTGCCGTTAATGGATTTGATCCAATATATGGGGCCAGGCCTTTAAAAAGATTTATCCAAAGAAATATTGAGACAAAGATTGCCCGTGAAATTATTGCCGGCAGGGTACATGATCAGTCCAAAGTTGAAATAAATATCAACAATGGTGAAGTTCAAGTATCTGTTTACTAAATATCACTAAAGAAAAAAGGTCATCCGTTTGAAAGGATGACCTTTTTCTTAATGTTTTGCAGCAGGTTCGTTTGGAATCACAGCAGTTACAACGAAAATTAAGATCGTCACAACAACTGAAGCGATAACTGCAGGCATAAATTCATATTCAGCACCCGGGGTCATTGAACTTACTACATATGTAAGCATTTGCACCAATAGAAATGACCAGAAAAAGGTCCAAAAAAATCGCATATTTCTTCACCTCTAACCTGTTTTACATCTTTATTAATATTATCATATGATTCTGAAATGATAAAGTGAAACTATAATATCTTATTAATAGGCAAACCCCCTTTCATCTTTAATGAGACAGCATACAATACCGTGAGGAAATATGTAAAAGGAGATTTATCTATGGAAAATCGTAACTTTCAGATGGATACCCAATGGAATATTCTTCACTACCCTGAAAAGCCTACAGGATTTGGGATTTTAATCATTGGAGATGAAAGACATTTTGTAGATGAAAGCAAATGTTTTTGGACACAAAATGAAGGAAGGCTAGCTATTGTTAACCAGCTTAAAGAAAAAGGGTACACCATTTTTTCCTCAAATCTATATGGGCGCAACTGGGGGAGCGATGTTGCAGTTGAACTTGCCGAGAAATTATACCACCATGTAATAAGAAGTGAAATTCTTAATAATAAAATCCATATTTTGGCTGAAGGTATGGGT
Organism: Bacillus sp. MM2020_1; assembly: GCA_011250595.1. Taxonomy (GTDB): domain Bacteria; phylum Bacillota; class Bacilli; order Bacillales; family Cytobacillaceae; genus Neobacillus. The sequence goes on from JAANMP010000053.1 coordinate 13,410, forward strand.
GCACTGGTTGCGATAAGACTAATGGAAAAAATGAAAGGGCGTATAAGATCGCTTATTCTGCTTAACCCAATCATTTCCTTAAAAGACCATCTTGAACAAGAAAAGGAACATAAATTCTTTTATAAAAAGTTAATGAGAGAATTAGTTGCAGCATATCAAATGGACCAAAAAGTGATTGAAAACAATGTTTTTAGCAGCCAAGATAAAGTTAATCTTCAATTTGGATGTCCGGTTAAAATAATTCATGTCTTGGCAGGAGGAAAATCATACAATCAATCGAAACTATATCACCAAATTATAAGTGATCCCGATATAAACCCTACATTTATTCTCCCTGAAAAAAAACCACAGCTTGGAAATATGATGATTAAGTTCTTCAACAGCCATGAAACAGTCCTTTAGACTGCTCCTCCCCAAAAAGAAATATTTCCTTATCGATGTGCATAGGATTCAATAAGGTTAGGATGGGGAGGAAGATTTTATGGACAAGGCAATTATTTTTGGAATGTTCGATTTTGTTGGTTTTCATGTTGGTAAGCACCTACTGAATAAAGGAATCGAGGTCAAGGGTGTTCATATTGAAAATCCTGATAATATACATTTTATTGATGAGAAAAGACTTGAAGTTGGTCGGAATGCAAACTTTTTAGAACAATCATTAATCGAGTGGAGTAAAAATGAGCAACATGAAATCAGTAGTTCAAGGCTAATATTTTCAATATATGACCTGTTTATGCTTAAAAAAGAACAAATTTTACAAATGGAGGAAGTTACTCGGCCGATCATTCAATTTGTAGAGGAGAACAAAAACAAAGCAAAGATTGTTTTTATTCTACCTATTCAAATGCTTACTCGAACATTTAGGGGGAAAGAAATAGAGGGGTTTTTAGGGAATATAAAAGGATTAGTAACGAATATCCAATTATTGTACCTACCTGCTATTTATGGTCCATGGCAGCCATCAGCTTTTTTGTTTCAACAAGCCATTGCTTCAAAATACAAAAAAGTAAATTTAATAACTGATGTACGGGAATGGACAAACGATTGTCTTTTTGTTGATGACGCTATCGAATCCATGTTAGAAATCATAGAGAGCGGAAGACCGGGCAGTTACTTGCTTGAAAGCGGAAATGAAGATTATTGGGACAGGTGCGCAGAATATCTAAATATTGATGAAAATCAGGCATTGTTAAATAGCAATGTATCAATAGAGGATAACGATCCACTTGAAAAAGTGGCTGTAAAAAAGGTTAGTCCAATTGCAGATTCTATCATGACACAAATAGAACATGTTCAACGCTTGTATGCCAACCGTTTGTAAGGTGATGTAGATTGGTGGCTAGTGGAAAATTATCTTTTCATTTATTTGATGAAAGGTTAGAATAAAACTGGAAAATAGAGTCATATACCTATGGTCCTTGGTCGAGTAAATTATTAGTGTAAAGGAAACATGTATAGAAATGGCAATAGGACAGAGGAGATGCATAACATGATATACCGTTTCGGAATGATACTTATATGCCTCTTTTTACTTGGAGCCTGTGGAGAGACAAAACCTACAGGTAAAATAAAAAAGGTTGGATTGTTAGTACCCGAAACGGTCAATGACCAGGTATGGGGGACAAATGGATTTAATGGCTTGTTGAAAATTCAAAAGAATATTAATGTAGATGTGTTTTATAAAGAAGGTATGAATTCAGAAGCTATTGCCCGGCGTGCAGTTGAAGAATTTGACCAAAAAGGTGTAAATTTAATCTTTGGTCATGGGTCTGAATATGCAGAGTATTTTAATGATATTTCATCTGAATATCCTAATATCCATTTTATAAGTTTTAATGGTGATGCTAAAAACAAGAATACAACAAGTCTGAATTTTAAAGGTCACGCGATGGGTTTTTTTGGTGGAATGGTCGCAGCACATATGTCAAAAACACAAAATGTAGGTGTTATAGCCGCATATGAATGGCAGCCGGAGATTGAAGGCTTCTATCAAGGGGCAATGGCAGAAAATAAAAACACAAAGGTTAGTATAGAATATGTTGGAAATTGGGATGATGAAATAAAGGCAGTTCAATTAGCAAATGACATGATGGATAAGGGGATTGATGTCATCTACCCTGCCGGTGACGGGTATAATGTGCCAGTAATAGAAAGGGTAAAAGAACGGGGATCGTATGTTATAGGATACGTTTCTGATCAATCAGATTTAGGTGAATCTACGGTACTTACAAGTACAGTACAACAAGTCGATATATTATATGAAAAAGTGGCTGGGCAATACAATAAAGGGTCACTAAAATCAGGTAATCTTTCCTATGATTTTCAAGATAATGTTATTTCACTTGGTAAATATAGTCCCAATGTAAATAAAGAATTTATTCAAAAGATAAATAAGCAAATTGACATCTATAAAGAAACAGGAAAATTGCCAAAATGAGAAATTGAAGGAGCAGTACATATGAATAGTCAAGATAATACATTACAATTTATGCAGATTGCAATGAAATACTTACCAGAAGCAAAGGAACAATTGGATAGGGCTGGTGTGGATTTATCAATGGAATTAATCGAGCCCTTTATGAATCTTTTTACAAAGGTCATGCAAGAAGCCTATGAACTTGGTCTAGCTGAAGGGCGAAAAGAAATATAAAGAGGAAATAAGCTCTCAAAATCGGGAGCTTATTTCTTTTGTAAAGGCTCTTTTCGTAAACTTTGTTGCTTTTGGAACTTAATAAGGGTCATTTACTAAGTTTGTAGGCAATTTTCGTAAAAGTTTTTACGAAAAGATGCCACGAACCATATTGTTTAACGTGTAGATGAACTTTTACGAAAAACAACATTCTTTGCGAAAATAGCCTTTGTAAAAGATTGTCCTTTAGCAGAGGGAGAAATAAGAAGAAACAGTTGCTTAAAATAGGTTTTATTTGATAAAATTAGTACCAAGTCATAATAATTGATATTAAACTTTGTGATATAGAGAATTGTGAAAAAAAAGGAGCTGGGTCTTATGAAAGCAGGTATTGTTGGTATCGGCAGATATTTACCAGAGAAAGTTGTCACCAATAAGGATTTGGAAAAAATAATGGATACCTCTGATGAATGGATTCGTACGATGACAGGGATCGAAGAAAGAAGAATTGCTGCTGATGATGAGAATACATCAGATATGGCATTTGAAGCAGCTAAAAAGGCCATTCAAGATGCTGGAATTACTGCAGAAGAGATTGATTTAATTTTGGTAGCCACAGTTACACCTGATACTCCTTTTCCTTCGGTTGCTTGTAGAATTCAAGAAAGGCTTGGGGCAAAAAAGGCAGCAGCGATGGATGTCAGTGCAGCATGTGCGGGATTTATGTACGGAATTGTGACTGCTAAACAATTTATTGAGTCTGAGGTTTATAAATATGTCTTAGTGGTTGGCGTAGAAAAGCTTTCTAAAGTAACCGACTGGAATGATCGCAATACAGCAGTCTTATTTGGAGACGGTGCTGGTGCTACCATTATTGGCCCTGTTTCAGAAAATCGGGGAATTCTTTCCTTTGAGCTTGGAGCAGATGGTACGGGGTCAAAACACCTTTACCAGGATGAATATATAATTATGAATGGTAGAGAAGTGTTCAAATTTGCTGTAAGGCAAATGGGGGAAAGCTGCATCAATGTTCTCGAAAAAGCAGGTCTAACAAAAGATGATGTCGATTTCTTAATTCCACATCAGGCTAATATTCGTATTATGGAAGCATCTAGACAAAGATTAGAGCTACCTGTCGAAAAAATGTCCAAAACGATTAATAAATATGGTAATACGTCTGCAGCATCGATTCCAATTTCGATTGTGGAAGATTTGGAAGAGGGAAGAATTAAAGATGATGACCTCATTGTTATGGTCGGCTTCGGCGGTGGCTTAACATGGGGAGCCATTGCTATCAGGTGGGGAAAATAAGCAGCACATGGAGCGGAAATAAACAAGCAGGTTAAAATAAGTTGAAAATATCAATATGGAAAAAGATGAAGGAGATAGATAAAATGGAAAAGCGCAGAGTTGTAGTAACAGGCATAGGTGCAGTAACACCGCTTGGAAATGATGCCGAAACAACTTGGAAAAACATATTAGAAGGAAAATCCGGGATTGGCCCGATGAAGAGAGTCAATGCTGATGAGTACCCAGCAAAAGTTGCCGCAGAATCAACTGATTTTGATCCTGAAGTATTTATGGAAAGAAAAGATGCGCGCAAAATGGATCGTTTTACACAATTTGCTGTTGCGTCGTCAATAATGGCAGTGAATGATGCAAATTTACCAATTAACGAAGATAACTCCCATCGTGTGGGAGTTTGGATTGGTTCGGGAATCGGCGGAATGGAAACCTTTGAACAACAATTCGAGATTTTCCAAAAGAGAGGCTATAAGCGTGTAAGTCCATTCTTTGTTCCAATGTTAATTCCGGATATGGCAGCTGGACAGGTTTCAATTATACTCGGTGCAAGAGGTTTTAATTCTTGTACAGTTACTGCCTGCGCAACAGGAACCAATTCGATTGGTGATGCTTTTAAGGTAATTCAACGCGGTGACGCAGATGCAATGATAACAGGAGGAGCAGAAGCACCGATTACAAAAATGTCTGTTGCAGGTTTTTGTGCAAACACTGCTCTTTCCACAAATCCAGATCCAAAGACAGCGAGCAGACCATTTGATAAAAACCGAGATGGTTTTGTCATTGGTGAAGGTGCAGGGATTGTTGTCCTGGAAGAACTTGAACATGCCTTAGCACGTGGTGCTAAAATTTATGCTGAAATAGTCGGCTATGGGGCAACTGGTGATGCCTATCATATTACTGCACCAGCACCAGGTGGTGAGGGAGGTGCCCGTGCTATGAAAATGGCTATCAATGATGGCGGGTTAAAACCTGAGGAAATTGATTATGTAAACGCGCACGGCACAAGTACAGAATATAATGACAAGTTTGAAACCCTTGCCGTTAAAGAAGTATTCGGAGAGCATGCTTATAAATTAGCGATAAGTTCAACTAAATCGATGACGGGACATCTTCTTGGTGCGGCCGGCGGTGTAGAAGCAATCTTTACGGTATTAGCGATAAGAGACAGCATGCTTCCGCCAACCATTAACTATGAAACACCGGATCCAGAATGTGACTTAGATTATGTACCGAATCAAGCACGTCCGAAGGAAATTAAAGCAGCCATGAGTAATTCACTAGGCTTCGGCGGACACAACGCAACGATTGTGTTCAAAAAATACGAATAAGTAAACCATTCGACCAGAGATGAAATCTGGTCGATTTTTTTTGATACTAATAACAAGAACCACTTCTTGTTATTAGTAATAAACTGATCAGAGGGTGAATTGAAGGAAAATGGGGTGAAGTGATGGGAATCATTCGAACTGATCAATGGTTAGAGGAGGAAATTGATAGACCCTTAAAAATTTGCGAAAAATTAAAGCCTTATTTTAAGAGACAAACACCAAAGGAAATTTACAATCAATTAGTGGATTTTGGGATGTACCGGCCGACTAGGTCTGCCTTAGAAAATTTCGATCAGTTAATAGAACAAAAAGCTTGGGATAAAGTGGAACAACTATTTAATAAATATAAGCAAAAGTGGCATGGTCCGGATATTCCAGTCTTTCTTTTTCCAGTAGCCCAATCTGGTGGATTTTTTTTCAGAGAAGTAAAAAGTAAAGCTGGCGTTTCGTTCCCTGATAAAATGTTTCTCTTTCTCTCTAATTATGATGACCCAAAAGAGGTAGAGGCCTTGCTGGTTCATGAATACCACCATGTCTGCCGACTTAGAATGTTAGGGAAAAGGATCGAAGAATATAGCTTGCTTGATTCAATTATTATAGAAGGTTTGGCTGAATATGCAGTTTTAAAACATTGTGGACGGGAATATTTAGCAGATTGGTGTCGTATGTATAAAGAAAACGAACTATTAAATTTTTGGGAGAAATATTTGATAGAACAGCTAAACACAAAAAAACATGAAAGAAAGCACGATGAATTACTTTACGGGGTCGGAAGGTTGCCAAATCTACTAGGTTATGCTGTGGGATATAATATTGTTGAACGTTTTTACGAAAATAACAATTTTTCTACAAAACTATCATTTACGAATCCTGCACTAAGGTATCTTGAGAACTTTTATAATCTCAACAAAAAAAGCCAGTAAAATCGGGCTTTTTTTAATATTAGTTAACAGTAACAGGTAGTTGTACAAAAAAATCTTGCAAATGTTACCATTACGTAATAAAATTTATTTGAATATACTGAATAAATAGAATAATTTAAAGGTTAGAGGGTGTACTATGAGCACAAAAAAAAAGCTGCACAAAGAGGCCCCACTACTCGAAGTGAAAAATTTACAAACTGCTTTTGATATTGATGGAACTGATTATAATGCAGTAGATAATGTTTCGTTTAAAGTAAAGCCGGGGCAAATTGTCGGCATTGTTGGAGAGTCGGGTTGCGGTAAATCTGTTATGAGCCTCTCCATTATCAAGTTATTGCCAAAAGAAAGCGGAAAAATTAAATCAGGTGAAGTCATTTTTGATGGATTAAATCTGGAGAAAATGTCGGAATCGCAAATCAATAAAATTCGTGGGAAAGATGTCTCTATGATTTTCCAAGAACCAATGACCTCATTAAATCCAGTCTTTACAATTGGATATCAACTCCAGGAAGTCCTCTTTAACCACCTTAAGATTAGGAAACAAGAAGCTCGGCTAAAATCAATCGCTTTATTAAAAAGTGTGGGAATCTCAAGGCCGGAAAAACTCATTGATGAGTATCCGCACCAATTATCAGGCGGGATGAGGCAGCGTGTCATGATTGCCATTGCTATTGCTTGTCAGCCCAAATTATTAATTGCTGACGAACCAACCACAGCCCTCGATGTTACCGTTCAAGCTCAAATTCTCGAACTATTAAAAGAGATTCAAGCAGTAAATGACATGTCTGTTATTTTAATTACACATGACCTGGGGATTATTGCTGAAATGTGCGACGAAGTAATGATCATGTACGCTGGCAGGATTATAGAACATACAGATGTGGATACACTTTTCCATAATCCTAAACATCCATATACAAGTTTGCTCTTAGGGGCAATCCCGAAAATGGATGGACAAGAAGAAAGGTTAAGTTCAATTAAAGGCATCGTCCCTTCCCTTATTAATATGCCGGCAGAAGGCTGCCGTTTTGCGAATCGATGTCCAAAAGCAATGCCTGAATGCATAACAATTACCCCCTTACTTGAAGACGTTGAACAAGGTCATGAAGTTGCCTGTTTACTCTTTGAAACAAGTAAGCCAAAAGAGGGGTTGAGAAAATGAGTATCGTTTCAGTACATAAGCAGGGAGACCATACATCCTCACAATCTGAAAACCTATTAGAGATTAAAAATCTTAAAACCTATTACCCTGTTAAAGGCGGATTTCTAAAACGAACAATTGGAAATGTAAAAGCAGTTGATAATATCTCCTTTGAGATAAAAAAAGGAGAAACACTTGGGCTTGTTGGTGAATCTGGCTGTGGTAAATCTACGGCGGGGAGAACTATTCTTCGGCTATTAAAACCAACCGAGGGCCAAATACTTTTTGATGGTAAAGATATCACCAGAGTATCTGGTAAATCCCTTCGAGGGATTCGAAAAAATATGCAAATGGTGTTTCAGGACCCGTATGCTTCTTTGAATCCTATGCAAATGATTGGAGATATTATCGCTGAGCCTATTTATAACTTTTCTAAAAAAAGTATGGCTGAGTTAAAACAGGAAGTTATGGGTTTGTTAGAAAAAGTAGGCTTGCCGCCAGATGCCTATTACAAATATGCACATGAATTTTCCGGGGGGCAGCGCCAAAGAATCGGAATAGCGAGAGCACTTGCATTAAAACCAAAATTAATTATTGCCGATGAACCTGTTTCAGCACTTGATGTGTCAGTCCAATCACAGGTTTTAAACCTGTTAAAAGATTTACAGGAAGAATTTGACCTTACTTTTCTTTTTATTGCGCATGACTTAAGTGTTGTTAAACATATGAGTGACCGAATTGGTGTTATGTATCTAGGGAATATGGTGGAGGTTTCGGATAAAGATAGCTTATACGCGAATCCTCTCCATCCATATACACAAGCATTAATTTCAGCTATTCCAACTCCTGACCCAAGGGTGATGAAGGAGCGGATTATTTTAAAAGGGGATGTGCCAAGCCCTATCAATCCTCCTACCGGATGCACATTCCACCCGCGCTGCCCTATGGCAATGGAGGAATGTTCCAGAAGCAAGCCAGTATTAAAGGAGGTGAAGCCCTCACATCGAGTAGCTTGCCACCTTTACTAAATAGGAACTAAAGGGAAAGTTAAATTTATAGGGGGGGGAAACAAATGAAAAAGAGAAGTATGCTTATGTTAGCAGCATTAATGCTTGTTCTATCAGCATTTTTAGCAGCTTGCAGCAGCGGAGAAAAAACAGGTACAACCAAAAATGAAAACGAAGGTAAACCGAGCGAAACAGCCGGGAAACCACAGGATGGCGGAACACTAGTATATGCACTGGATTCTGCACCTGAGGGGAAATTTAACTATTCTTTTTATGGAAATGCAGCTGATCAATATGTAATAGATTTCTTTGATGAAAATCTAATTGATTACGATGAGAACTTAAAGGCCCAGCCGCATATCGCCTCATGGAAAACAGCAGACAATAAAGTGTTTGACTTCGAAATCAAACAAGGTGTTAAGTGGCACAATGGCGAAGAATTATCTGTAAAGGACTGGGAATTCGCATTGAAAGTTATTGCTGATAAGGATTATGATGGTCCACGTTTTGATAACGTAAGAAATGTCGTGGGTGCACAGGATTATCATGATGGAAAAGCGAAAGAAATCGCTGGGATTAAGGTAGTAGATGATTACCATATCCAAATTACATTTGATAAAGCTCGTGTTAACAACTTGGATAATCTTTGGACATACCCTATGAATCGTACTGAATTTAAAGGTCTTGCAGTAAAAGATATGATGGGTTCTGAACAAGTTCGTACAAAACCTGTTGGTTTAGGGCCATTTAAAGTTACAAAAATTATTCCAGGTGAATCTGTAGAAATGGAACGCTTTGATGATTATTTTGGCGGTAAGCCGCATATTGAAAAAGTGGTTATTAAAGTAATAGATCCATCCCTTTCTGTTGGAGAACTTAAAAACGGAACGCTTGATATGACATCTTTCCATCCAAGTATTATTGATCAAGTAAAAGCCCTGGATAATGTAAATGCTGTAACTTATCCTGGTGTAAGCTATTACTATGTTGGTTTTAGACTAGGTACTTGGGATGGCGAGAAAAATGTCATGAATGAACCTAAATACCAAGAGAAGAAGCTTCGTGAAGCTATGTATTATGCAATCAACCGTGAAGAATGGGTTAAGGCATTCTTCTTTGGTGTAGGAAAGCCAGTTAACCGTCCAATTCCAACAAATCATTGGATTGCTGCACCTAATGAAGAATTAGAGCAATACAAATATGATCCGGAAAAAGCAAAGGCTTTATTAGATGAAGCTGGATATAAAGATGTTGATGGTGATGGTTTCCGTGAAGATCCGAATGGTAAGAAATTTGTTGTAAACTTCAGCCACTATGCCACTGATAACCCAACGTTTGAAGCACGTGCCAAGGCAATGACTCAATATTGGGAAGAAGTTGGTTTGAAAACTAAATTAACGATGACTGATGTAAACCTTTATTATGAAATGCTGGATAAAGCTGATAAATCAATGGAAGTATTCTTTGGCGGCTGGTCAACTGGGGCGGATCCGGACCCAACTCCACTTTGGGGATCAAAAGCAATATGGAACTATCCACGCTGGGTAAATGCTGACAGTGATAAATTATTGGATCAAGCACTTGATATTAGTGTAGTTGGAACAGATAACGACAAGCGTAAGGATCTTTATGTTCAGTGGCAAAAACTATTCATGCAAGACCTTCCAGCATTACCAATTGCTGAACTAGAGGAAACGATGGCTGTCAGCAAGCGAGTTCAAGACGTAAAATTTGATGTATCCGGAATGAACCGTCCAAATGAATGGTGGATTAAACAATAGTAATAATTTCCTAAAGGTCAATACAATCTGTTTTAAGGATTAATACCAACAACTCAATTTTGAGTTTCAAATGGGAGATGGCTTAGCTTCTCCCATTTGAACAGATTGGGCGAGAAACACAGCTTCTGTCTTTACATAGCTTATAGACAAGGAGAATGCACATGTTGAAATATGCATTTCGAAGAATATTGGGAATGATTCCAATGTTACTCCTTACCTCCATTGTAGTATTTACGCTGGCAAAATTAATGCCGGGTGACTCTCTAAGTGGAGAAATTGATCCAAGAAATACAAATCCTGAGTATATCGCTGATATGCGTGAAAAGTTGGGGTATAATGACCCATTGCCACAGCAATACTTCCGTTGGATTAGTGGTTTCGTGGAGGGGGACTTTGGAAAATCTACACGGTTCAAAATACAGGTATCTGAGGTTATTGGAGAACGACTCCCTAATACTATACTTTTAGGACTTTCAGCCATCTTAATTACTTATATCCTCGCCTTTTTTATGGGGTCGTATGCAGGTCGAAAACCATATACCTTGATGGACAACCTTATCGGAGGATTAAACTACATTGGTTTAGCGATTCCATCCTTCATCGCAGGGGTATTTGCCATATTTTTCTTTTCATTTAAGTTAGGTTGGTTTCCATCCAATGGATCGGTGGACATTGGTGTAACAGATGGAACATTAGAATGGTGGCTAAGCCGTTTTCACCATGTATTTTTACCGGCAGTTGTGCTTGGATTATTAAGTACAGCCAGTTATACTCAATTTTTACGAAACGATATTATTGAAAATAGCCGCAAAGACTATGTTCGCACAGCTCGTGCAAAAGGGACCCCGGAAAGAAAAATCTACAATGTTCATATTTTAAGAAACTCAATTATTCCACTAATAACTTTTTTAGGTTTTGATATTGTCGCCATTATTAGTGGCGCAATTATTACCGAGACAATATTTACGTATCCTGGTCTTGGACAATTATTTCTTCAATCTGTTGGGACAAGAGATTATCCAGTTCTAATGACATTGACCATGTTATTTTCATTCTTAACACTGATTGGCAACTTAGTTGCAGATGTTCTATATGGTGTAGTAGATCCGCGAATTAGGCTGGATTAGGGGGAGGAAAAATGGAAATCGTAACACAAAATAATAATAATATGCTAGTAACACCCCCGAAAAAAAGTTTCTCTCCCTTGGCAATTGCTCGGAAGAAATTTATAAAAAATAAACTTGCAATGATTAGCCTTATTTTTTTAATGATTGTTTCTATTGTTTCGATACTTGCACCATTTATTACCACTGCAGATATTACGAGAATTAACATTGGACAAATGTCGTTAGAGCCATCGGCTGAACATTGGCTTGGAACGGATAAAGCCGGTCGAGACGTGTTTACGAGATTACTTTATGGTGGCCGCATATCGTTACTAGTTGGAATAAGTTGTACATTATTTGTCATTGCACTTGGAACTTTGATTGGCTCTATTTCAGGATATTTCGGTGGAACTGTTGATAGCATATTAATGAGGTTTACCGATTTTATCTTAAACTTTCCATTTTTAGTTTTCGTAATCGTCCTAAATGCGATTCTTTTTGGAAAAGTAAATGGGCTTTGGGTTTTAATTGGAACGATTAGCATGCTAAGTTGGGGTGGCATCGCGCGGATTGTCCGTAGTAAAATCCTTGCTGAAAAAGAGAATGAATATATAACGGCAGCTATTTCGATTGGCTGTTCACCGGCTAAAGTAATTATGAAACATCTCCTTCCAAACATTCTATCAACAATTATTGTTCAGGCGACAATCACCTTTGCTACGATGATTGTTGCTGAAACAGGTTTAAGTTTTCTAGGATTTGGTGTTCCACAGGAAATTCCAAGTTGGGGAAACATGTTGAATTCAGCAAACGAACCGGATGTTCTCCAATTTAAGCTTTGGATATGGGTACCACCGGCATTAATTATTACGATTACCATTTTATCTATTAACTTTATCGGGGAAGGTCTAAAGGATGCCTTCAATCCAAAATCCAAAAGATAAATCTGCCAAGATCTTGGTGGATTTTTTTTGTAAGAATAGAAAATATAAATTTCAACTTTGAAAATTGTCCAGCTCCAGCGCCCTAGCGGCTAGTGTCCTTCGCTCTCCGCCCTACGATAAGTCAAGCACGAATGCGCCTCCGGCTCTCCGTGTTTCCTTTATCTCAGTTGGAGAGCTCCAGGCCATACGCCGCTGAACAGGGCGCTTGCGCTTTTCGTTGTAATTGGAGCAAAATATATATAAAGGAATAATTTAACTAAGGACTGCCCATACTGATTTACAAACAGATTCTTGAAGTGAGGGGTTGTAGAATGTTGTATCTTCATGATGTATGGGTAAATTGGTTTGAAGGGGAAGAAAACGGTTATAATGTATGCCACTTTCATGAATGGCGTAAGGATGACGGGGTGGAATTGTTAGACCAGGTACCACTTTTGAAAGTTGAACCAGTATTGTTTAATTACATTGAAAATGATTTGTCTGAATTACCTCAGCAGCTTCTAGATGATATTTTTCAGAAAGCTTATTTAAGGAAAAACCATGAGAGAGTTCAACTCGACTATTGCTTCGTGGTAACTGATGGAGTTGGAATCTTGGTAATTGATACAATCGGCTATAATATTCCAATTCGAAAAAGTCGGTTAATCCCTAGACAGGAGCAGTTGGTGTACGAAATGATTGCTCAACATGAGGCTAATAAATATCACTTTTATGAGCAGGAGAAAATGAAGGACTATCATATTCTCTCACCTGAACCAGAATTAATGAGAGGATTAACAAGAAAAGAACGCCAATTAAAACAACTTTTATTTATGGCTCTAGATCAATTGTTATCATCCAGTAATGAAGCAGAAGTTAGATATTGGTATACCGAATGGTGTCCAGAGCATTATTCAACAATACAAGAATTAAATTTTGAAGCCGCATGGGAACAGTTATTTGAAGAAACAAAGTATGGATGGTCTAAGCGTCACGAAACCTTTTGTGAAAACCTAATAAAAGGGCAGCCATTTTTTGAAAAACTATGGGAAATGGAGCACGGCCCGAAAGTAAATTAAAAGCCTGACCCAAAAGATATGGATTCCATATCTTTTGTGGGTCAGGCTTTTTTTCACTTTCTAGTTTTTCTGCCGAGTCCCATAGCATTTTCCATCTTCTTAAGAGTCTTATTAGCCACTAGATTTGCTTTTGCTGCACCTTCATCTAATATACGATCAAGTTCAGGAGATTCAAGTAACTCATAATATCTATCTTGAATTGGTTTAAAGAAATTAACTGCGACATCTGCTAAGTCACTTTTAAATTGACCGTAGCCTTTTCCATCATACATTTCTTCAATTTCAGAAATAGATTTTCCACCCAGGATCGAATAAATTGATAATAGGTTTGATATTCCGGGTTTGTTTTCTTTATCGAATTTAACAATCCCTTCGGAATCTGTAACCGCACTTTTAATCTTTTTCACAATTTGCTTCGGATCATCTAAAGGTGTGATATTTGCTTTTTGATTTGGATCAGATTTGCTCATTTTTTTCGTTGGCTCTTGTAGAGACATAATTCTTGCTCCAACCTTTGGAATACTTATTTCGGGGATGGTCAATATGTCACTGTATTTTTTATTAAATCTTTCCGCAAGGTCCCGTGTTAATTCCATATGTTGCTTTTGATCTTCACCAACAGGTACCAAATCCGTGTTATATAGGAGAATATCAGCTGCCATCAGAGGTGGATAAGTTAATAAACTCGCCTGTACAGCCTCTTTCCCAGTAGATTTATCCTTAAATTGGGTCATTCTTTCTAATTCTCCGATGTATGCTACGCACTGCATCATCCATCCTGCTTGTGCGTGGGCCGGTACCTCAGATTGAATAAATAGTGTAGCCTTTTCTGGATCAATTCCAACTGCAAGATACAACGCCGCTAAACTTCTAATATTTTTACGAAGTGTTATTGGATCTTGTGGAACCGTAACGGCATGCTGGTCAACGATACAAAAGAAGCAATTGTAATCATTTTGCATTTCGACAAACTGTTTTAATGCTCCGATATAGTTGCCAAGGGTAATTGTTCCACTTGGCTGAATACCAGAAAAAATCGTTTTCATGATAAATTTCCTCCTAAAAAAATATATAAAAAAACCATCCATCCCAGGAAAACTAATAGGGACGAATGGTTTCGCGGTACCACCCTAAATTACTCAAAAATGAGTCACTCAATTCCACGATCATCCCATAACATGACAATCAGGAATCCTTTTAACGCAAGGAAAACGTCAAATCCTACTTTTTAACCATTTTAAATGTTCAGACCGAAGCTCAAAAGTCCATTCCGTATTTATTCGTGTTTGTTTACACCAGCCACAAACTCTCTAAGACGAAGGGAAATACGTACTACTCTTTATCATAGCCTTTTAAGTACTATACAATTGCTTATTATTATATAGTAACTGCATATTTAATTTCAAGTCTGCAAAAAATAATAGAAGAATAAAGCAATACCCATGAACAGTCCAGTTCCTAAGCCGTAAAACACTAGTGGTCGCTGATTAACTGTAATAAGTTCTGAGAGAGGAGGTATTTCATCAAATCTTCGTTTGTTTTGCCCTCTTTGAAAAGCAAAACTGAAGGACCTTGATATGACATCAAAAAACCCGGAATGAATAGTAAATAGAAGTAAAGATGTTAAAAGAAGTGCAGAAGTGAAATAAAAAGATATATTAATATAGCTTAACAAAGCGATTTTGTGATCGAGAACAAAGGAGACAATTAATATGAAAAGTTGTAATAAGGCCAAGATAACAAGTCTTTTCTTAAGTTGATAATTCACTAAATAACCTCCAAAAGATTAATTTAATAGGGTTTTCACTTAAGTATTTTATACTAAAAATCAGTGTAAGTTCAAATTATACCATAAGAAATCGTAATGAAAATGTAAAGAATGTTGCCAATCTGTAAATTAATTTCAAAAAAATAATGTACAATTTGTAGAAAATATGTATAATAGAGAATGTAGTAATTTTTCAGAATAATAGAAAAGGGAGGTCTACTAGTGAAGAAATCAAAACTTTCACTACTTTTAGTACTATCACTAGTTCTAAGCATGTTTCTAGCAGCATGTTCAGGCGGAGACAAGAATGAAGGCAAGAAAACGGATGAAGGCAATAAAAATGCTGGTACTGAGGAAACAACTTTAGCAGATGAACAAGTTCTTAATGTTCTTGAAACTGCAGAAATTCCATCAATGGACAGCGTAATGTCTCAAGACGTATTAAGCTTCACCATGTTAAATGCTACAAATGAAGGTTTATATCGTTTAGATCCCGACCAAAAAGTTATCCCTGGCGTTGCTGAGGGTGCACCAACATACAATGATGATAAAACTGTTATCACAATTAAATTAAAACAAGATACAAAATGGTCAAACGGTGACCCAGTTACTGCTCATGACTTTGTGTTTGCATGGCAACGTGCAATTGATCCGAAAGTTGCTGCTCCATATGGCGCATACTTCATGGAAGGCAAAATCAAAAATGCATCTGAAATTGTTGCCGGTAAAGCAAAACTTGATGATTTAGGTATTAAAGCATTAGATGATTATACTGTGGAAATCACTTTAGTTAGAGCTCTTCCATACATCGAATCTTACCTAACATTCCCATTGTTCTACCCACAAAACAAAAAGTTTGTTGAAGCAGAAGGCGCTAACTATGCGAAAGATGCTACTCACCTACTTTACAATGGTCCATTTAAGATGACTAAGTGGGACGGCCCAACTGGAACTGAATGGGTTTTAGAAAAGAATGCTGATTACGTAAATGCTAAAGACGTTACTCTAGAGAAAATCAACTTTAACGTTTCTAAAGATCCACAAGCTTCTGCAAATGCATATACTGCAGGAGAAGCTGATATCACAGGAAAGCTTGCACAAGCTGCGATTCTTTCTCAATTTGAAGGACAAAAAGATTTACTACGCTACCAAGAGCCATCTATCTGGTGGTTAAAAATGAACGAAAAGAACAAAGCATTGAAAAATGTTAACATCCGTAAAGCAATTGCTTTATCTGTTGACAAAAAAGCTTTAACAGAAGATGTATTAGCAAACGGATCAATCCCTGCGGATTTCCTTGTACCAAAAGGTTTCTCATTCTTAGACGGTAAAGATTTCCGTGATACTGCTGGAACTTACCTAAGCACTAACAAAGAAGAGGCTAAAAAGCTTTGGGAACAAGGTCTTAAAGAAACAGGTCTTAAAGAAGTGAAATTTACTTATGTTGGTCAAGATACTGAAACTTCAAAATTAACTGATGCTTTCATTAAAGACCAATTAGAGAAAAACTTACCAGGATTAAAAATTACTGTTGAGGCTGTACCATTTAAAATTCGTATCGCTCGTGAAGACGCTCAAGATTACGATTTATTAATGGGTGGTTGGGGACCTGACTACGCTGACCCAATGACATACATGGATCTATGGGTTACAGGCGGCGGACAAAACCACATGGATTATGGTAATCCAGAATTTGATAAGTTAATTAAATCAGCTAGTGAAGAACTTGTAGCTAAGCCACAAGATCGTTGGAAAGCTCTTCAAGATGCAGAAAAAATCTTGTTAGAAGATGATGCAGCAATTGCACCACTTTACCAACGTTCAGTTAACCTTCTTATCAATCCAAAGGTTCAAGGCTTTGCTCACCATGCATTTGGTCCAGACTATAGTTACCAGTGGATTAAAATCACAAAATAGTAGCTATACTAATCAAATAGAAAGAGAGTATATTGAAGAAATATACTCTCTTTTTACCTGTATGAGAATTGTCGAAAAACGTCGAATATTTAGAAAATTAGGAGGTGTAAGCATGGCAAAATATATCTTACAACGAACTGGCTATATGATAATTACACTTTTAATCGTAACATCACTTACATTTTTCCTCATGAAGCTAATTCCAGGTAGCCCTTTTAATAACTTCGAAAAGCTCTCTGACGTTCAGCGGGAAATTTTGCTGGATAAATATGGTTTGAATGAACCTCTGCCTGTTCAATATTTTAATTATATGAGGAATTTGGTAAAAGGTGACCTAGGAATCTCCTTTCAATTTGACAATACCCCTGTAACAGAACTGATTGCTAACCGCATCGGGCCATCTGCACAATTAGGTTTGCAAGCAATGATAGTTGGTGCAATAATTGGCATATTCTTGGGTGTAATTGCTGCCTTAAAGCAAAATACATGGATAGATTATGGGTCTACATTTATTGCTGTAGTTGGTAAATCAGTACCGTCATTTATTTTTGCCGGATTGCTTCAGTTTTATATTTCTGTTAAATTGCATTGGCTGCCTGTTATGTTATGGAAAGGACCAGAATATACGATTCTTCCTACCATTGCATTAGCTATGTTTCCAATTTCAATTGCTGCAAGGTTTATGCGGACTGAAATGATCGAGGTTTTAGGTTCGGATTATATTACCTTAGCACGAGCTAAGGGAGCAAGCCGCTGGCAAATTAGTCTAAAACATGCACTCCGGAATGCTTTAATACCAGTTGTGACTGTTCTTGGACCTCTAGCAGTTAGTTTGATGACCGGTTCACTAGTAATTGAACAAATTTTTGGAATTCCAGGACTTGGGGAGCAATTCGTTAAATCTATTAATATGAATGATTACCCTGTCATTATGGGAACTAATATTTTATTTGCAGTATTATTTGTGGTAGTTATTTTGATTGTTGATATTCTATATGGAATCATCGACCCACGTATTCGTATATCGGGGGGGAAAACTAAATGAGCAACAAAGAGATTACCATATCAAAGGATCTGTTTACTCCTGCCCATATTGATCCGGCAAATAGTGAAAAAATTGCCAAAAAGAGCCTGAACTTTTGGCAGGATTCATGGCTAAGAGTTCGGAAGAACAAAGGTGCTGTTGTTAGTTTAGTGGTCTTAGCTATCATGCTTATTATGGCATTTGTTGGTCCGATGATTACGCCGTATGATTTCGATACACAAAACACAAAGCATAATAACCTGCCGCCGCGTATTCAAGGTTTAGAGGATGTAGAATGGCTACCCTTTGATGGAACATTATCCAGGAGAGACGGCACAGTTTATAATGCATATGAAGTTCGGAAAATTGATGCCTATTATTGGTTTGGTACTGATAATTTAGGTCGTGATCAATTTGCTCGTATTTGGAAAGGTACACAAGTATCATTATTTATTGCCTTCATGGCAGCATTAATTGATATGGCCATTGGAGTCGCATATGGAGCTATTTCTGGTTATTTAGGCGGCAAAGTGGACGGTGTTATGCAACGTATTATAGAAGTTATTGTTGGTATTCCCAACTTGATTGTTGTTGTATTAATGATTTTGGTGTTAAAGCCAGGTATTATTCCAATCATAATCGCCTTAACGATAACTGGCTGGACTAGTATGGCCCGAGTTGTTCGAGCACAGGTGTTGAAATTTAAAGGTCAGGAATTTGTATTGGCTGCCAAAACACTAGGTGCTTCCAATTCTTCAATTATTTTTAAACATATGATTCCGAACATGTTTGGTGTCATTATAATAAATACGATGTTTTCCATCCCAAATGCTATTTTCTTTGAAGCATTTTTGAGCTTTATTGGGTTGGGATTACAAGAACCGAATGCATCTTTAGGAACATTAGTCAATTCAGGATTTAAATCTATGATTGCTTTTCCTTATCAAATGATCATTCCTTCCTTAATGATAGCTATTATTATGGTTTGTTTTAACTTAGTGGCGGACGGATTACGAGATGCGTTGGATCCAAAAATGCGTGATTAGAAGGCAGGTGTATGTAAATGGAGAAAGTTTTACAAGTAAAGGATTTAAAAATATCGTTTCATACATTTTCTGGAGAAGTGCAAGCGATTCGTGGTGTAAACTTTGATTTATATAATGGTGAAACATTAGCAATCGTTGGTGAATCAGGTTCTGGAAAATCAGTTACAACAAAATCAATCATGCGTTTACTTCCTGAACATAATTCCGAAATTAAAAGTGGTGAAATTCTTTTCGAAGGAAAAGACCTTACAAAACTTAAAGATAAAGAAATGCAGAAAATTCGTGGAAAAGATATTTCAATGATTTTTCAGGATCCAATGACTTCCTTGAATCCAACAATGAAAATTGGCAAGCAAATTATGGAGCCTCTTATTAAACATCAAAACATGAGCAGACATGCTGCCAAAGAAAGAGCAGTGGATTTATTAAAGCTAGTTGGTATTCCTAAGGCGGAAATCCGTGTAGATCAATATCCACATCAGTTCTCCGGAGGGATGAGACAACGGGTTGTTATCGCCATTGCATTGGCATGTAATCCTAAAATCCTCATTGCCGATGAACCGACAACTGCGCTTGACGTAACAATTCAAGCACAAATTCTTGAGTTAATGAAGGATCTGCAAAAGAAAATTGATACATCGATCATCTTTATTACGCACGATCTTGGGGTAGTTGCCAATGTAGCCGATCGCGTAGCAGTAATGTATGGTGGGAAAATTGTCGAAATTGGCACTGCCGATGAGATTTTCTATAATCCACAACATCCTTACACATGGGGCTTAATTAGTTCAATGCCTGATATGGATACCCATGACGAGGAATTATTCTCTATTCCAGGGACACCACCTGATTTATTAGATCCTCCAAAAGGTGATGCGTTTGCACCACGTAATCCATTTGTAATGAAAATAGATTTGGAGCAAGAGCCGCCATTCTTTAAAGTTTCTGACACACATTATGCAGCTACATGGCTTTTACATCCTGATGCACCAAAGGTTAACCCACCAGAAGCTGTAAAAAGACGCCAAAATCAATTTGCTGGAAATGCACCAACAGCTACCTTAGAGAAAACTGGTCAAGGTCAATTCCCTGGAAAAAAGGAGGGGAAATAAATGGCTCAGCGTGAAAAATTACTTGAAATAAAAAATTTAAAGCAATATTTTAATGAAGGTAAAGTGAACGAAGTAAAAGCAGTCGACAATGTTTCTTTTGAAATTTTTAAAGGTGAAGTAATGGGATTAGTAGGGGAGTCAGGTTGTGGTAAATCAACAACAGGTCGCACGATCATCCGTTTGTACGATGCTACGGGCGGCGAAGTTTTATATTACGGCGTAAATGTCCACGGCAAAAAGTCTAAAAAACAGTTAAAAGATTTTAACCGAAAAATGCAAATGATTTTCCAAGACCCATATGCGTCATTAAACCCGAGATTAAAAATAGCTGATGTTATTGCAGAGGGAATTGACATTCATGGTTTGGCGAAAACAAAACAAGAACGGATGGAGCAAGTTTATGAGCTCTTAGAAACCGTTGGCTTGAATAGAGAGCATGCGAACCGTTATCCACATGAATTTAGTGGTGGTCAGCGTCAGCGGATTGGAATTGCACGCGCTCTTGCTGTCCAACCGGAATTTATCATTGCTGATGAACCTATTTCAGCGTTGGACGTTTCAATCCAGGCTCAGGTTGTTAACTTAATGAAAAAACTTCAAAAAGAGAAAAACTTAACCTATCTTTTTATTGCCCATGATCTTTCAATGGTAAAATACATTAGTGATCGTATTGGTGTTATGTATTTTGGTAAAATGGTTGAGCTAGCACCTGCGGATGAACTTTATAAAAATCCACTTCACCCGTACACACAATCACTTTTATCAGCGATTCCTGCACCGGACCCAATCAGTGAACGGACACGGAAACGGAAATCATATGATCCGGCAAGTCATAACTACGAACCTAATGAGCCCGTTGAATTTAGAGAGGTTACTCCTGGTCACTTTGTGCTTTGCTCGGAGAAAGAATTCAAGCAATTCAAAGTCCAATCTAAATAAACATAAAAAAACGATCTCGCTGTGAGATCGTTTTTTTGTGTTTATTAGACTGGGCTGTTGATTTCCGCTCAAATCAAGGTAGGCGATAAAAATCAACAATTATCTTTAACATAGACTTTATTTTTATTTTTTGGTGCCCCCGACAGTTTTCCAACCAGTCTGGTATTTTGCACTTTCATCAACAAATTCACTACGATTTTTACCACCAAACACTTTTTCACCAAAACTGTTTGTAATAACACCCATTAAGGCAGTAATCCCTACAATTAGTAAAGCAACAATAGTTAAATCAAGTATGTATGCGCCCATGGTATTAACTCCCTTCATTTATCAGCTATATTGATTATTTGTAGCGTGACATTAAATAAAATATCCCCTCTCTTATTGTAAAAGAACTTACTGTTTATTTAAAGAGGAAATTAAATAACTTTCACTAAG
>JAANMP010000054.1 GCA_011250595.1 Bacillus sp. MM2020_1
AAAACTGGTGATGATTTTCGATAAAAACAGAAAATTAAGCTATTTTTTAATTGAATAATTATATATATCTGTGTATAATAATTCATTATTAAAGCAATTTAGGAGTTGGAGAAATTGAGGGCTGCAATTATCGGTGGAACTGGTTATGGAGCAATTGAGTTAGTTAGGTTAATCAATAAACACCCTTTTTTGGAGATTGGTTCAGTTGTTTCTAACTCACAATCAGGGTCCAGTTTTAGTGGGATATATCCACATCTTTCTGAAATTGTTGATCAACCACTTGAAAAATTTGACGCAAATACATTAAGTGAAAATAACGATATCGTGTTTTTGGCAACACCATCAAGTGTGAGTAGTAATCTTGTTCCTCAACTTTTGAAAAGCGGGATTAAATGTATAGACCTATCAGGAGATTTTCGATTGAGATCCTCAGAAGAATATGAAGCGTGGTATAAACATAAACCAGCTGATGAAGAATATCTAAAACAGTCAACCTATGGATTAAGTGAAATATATGCAGAAAAAATTAAATATGCTAATTTAATAGCCAATCCAGGCTGTTATCCGACTGCGACTACACTCGGTCTTATTCCGATATTAAAAACAAATTTAGCTGATGAAAAGTCGATTATCATTGATGCAAAATCGGGTGTTTCTGGCGCTGGAAGAGGACTTTCCTTAACAGCTCACTACTCAGAAATAAATGAAAACTTAAAAGCTTACAAACTTGGAGCACATCAGCATATTCCTGAAATTGAGCAAGTACTTTCTGACGAGAGTGGAGATCCAATAACGGTTACATTTACAACCCATCTTGTTCCGATGACAAGGGGAATTATGTGCACGATCTATGTGAACCTTAAAGAAGAAATTTCTACAAAAAAAGTTATAGATTTATATAAACAATTTTATCAAGAATCTCATTTTATAAGAGTACGGTCTGAGGGGAATATACCTTCAACAAAAGAGGTCAGTGGAAGTAATTATTGTGATATTGGGCTACATGTTGACGAGCGAACCAATCGGCTGACAATCGTTTCAGTTATCGATAATTTAGTTAAAGGGGCCGCCGGGCAGGCAATCCAAAATGTGAATTTAATGAATGGCTGGGATGAGCGAACGGGGCTAACAGATATTCCAATGTACCCATGAGTATAACTACCTTTTAGGTGTAGAACAAAGGGGATTTGAAGGGGGAAATTAAATTGATGCAGGCGATATCATCTAATGAAATTATTATTATAGAAGAAGGTAGTGTAACTTTACCAAAAGGGTACAAAGCAGGCGGTATGCACTGTGGACTGAAAAGAAAACGACTTGATCTAGGATACGTCGTTTCAGAGGTTCCGGCAACAGCTGCCGGAGTGTATACTACCAACCTCTTTCAAGCAGCTCCATTGTTAGTTACCCAAGAAAGTATCGCAAAAGAAAAAAAGATTCAAGCGATTATCGTGAATTCAGGCAACGCTAATGCTTGTACTGGAGAGCAAGGGGTACAGGATGCATTTGAAATGCAAAAAGAGTTTGCATCTCAATTAGGAATTGAAAACCATCTTGTCGGGGTAACCTCAACAGGCGTCATTGGTGAACTACTGCCGATAGATAAAATAAAGGATGGTATTAAGCAAATCCTTCAAACTGAGCACGAAGATGTGACTAAATTTATGGAGGCAATCTTAACTACTGATACGAGTGTAAAGCACACTGCGGTCCAACTGAAAATCGACGGAAAAACAGTAAGTATTGGCGGTGCTTCAAAAGGGTCTGGGATGATTCATCCGAATATGGCCACTATGCTTGGATTTGTAACAACAGATGCAAACATTGAACAAGAAGAACTGCTTGAAGCACTTCGAGAGGTAACGAATCAAACTTTTAACATGATAACAGTTGATGGTGATACAAGTACGAACGACATGGTCCTTTTACTGGCAAATGGATTAGCGGAGAATAATCAACTTACAAAAGACCACCCCGAATGGAATATTTTTAAACAGGGGTTGAAAATCGTTTGCGAATCCCTAGCTAAAAAAATTGCAAGAGACGGAGAGGGAGCTACAAAGCTAGTAGAAGTTCAAGTAAATGGCGGCTACAGCCAAAACGCGGCAAGTTCAGTCGGCAAAGCCATTATTTCTTCCAACCTCGTCAAAACAGCTATTTATGGAACAGACCCTAACTGGGGAAGAATCGTTACTGCGATCGGCTACAGTGGTGTACCAGTTGAACCTAACTCAATTAAGGTGGCAATTGGACCATTTACGGTATTCGAAAATGGTCTTCCGAGCAACTTTGTTGAGGAAGAAGTGAAGGAATACTTAGAGTCGGAAAATGTTAAATTAACTGTTGAATTAAATCAAGGTAAATATAGCGCTACAGCCTGGGGATGCGATTTAACTTATGATTACGTGAAAATCAACGCATCATACCGCACGTAAGGGGGACCTGAAAATGAAATATATAGTCATTAAGTGCGGCGGAAGTGTGTTAGATAATCTCCCAAGATCCTTTTATGAAGATATAGTTTCACTTCATGAATCTGGTGAATGGATACCAATCATCGTTCATGGCGGCGGCCCACTAATTACGTCGTTATTAAAAAATCTAAACGTCGAAACCACCTTCGTGAATGGTCTTAGAGTAACCAATCACGAAGTGTTAGACATAGTGGAAATGGTATTAAGCGGTTCAGTTAACAAACAAGTTGTTCGGAACATTATCGAAGTGGGGGGGAAGGCCATTGGCGTAAGTGGCGTTGATGGTTGCCTTTTACAAGCTGAACCAACCCAAAATGCAGAAAAATTAGGATTTGTTGGGGAAGTAATTGGTGTTAACCACGAAGTAATCGAGGGAATCATTGCACAAGGAAATGTTCCTGTCATTTCTCCAGTCGGCATTGATACAAGTGGACAGCGATATAACATTAATGGTGATATTGCTGCTTCAGCTATTGCCAAAGCTTTAGGAGCTAACCTATGTTTTATCAGTGATATCCCTGGAATCCTAGTTGAGAAAAATGG
Organism: Bacillus sp. MM2020_1; assembly: GCA_011250595.1. Taxonomy (GTDB): domain Bacteria; phylum Bacillota; class Bacilli; order Bacillales; family Cytobacillaceae; genus Neobacillus. The sequence continues at coordinate 3,018 of JAANMP010000054.1, forward strand.
TGCTAAGACAAAACTTGATAAAGTCTCAAAGGCAACAATCGAGGAACTGATAAATAATAAGACCATTTATGGGGGAATGATTCCCAAAGTAAAAGCAGCAATTGATGGTCTTGTTCACAAAATACCCGAAGTTGGTATTATCAATGGATCTGAGAAAAGCAGCTTAATAGATTATGCAAATGGTAAAATAACCGGCACTAAAATTGTCCTAGAAGAGGGGATCGCGTAATGGCAATCAATAATTCCATCTCACTAACATCACCAGTCATGGCAACATATACTCGCTTCCCTGTCACAGTTATTAAAGGGAAAGGCAGCTATGTTTGGGATGATCAGGGAACACAATATCTTGATTTCACTTCCGGAATAGCGACCTGTAACCTAGGGCATGTTCCAGATGTCGTAAAAGAAGCACTTGAGGAGCAATTACAAAATATTTGGCACTGTTCAAACCTTTACAACATCCCGAATCAGCAGCAATTGGCAGCCCTTCTTACCGCCAATAGTTGTGGTGACCAAGTTTTCTTTTGTAACAGTGGAGCAGAAGCTAATGAAGCCGCAATTAAGCTAGCACGGAGATATGCTAACAAAGTGAAGGAAAAAGAAGCACCTGAAATTGTCACCTTTCAGCAGTCCTTTCATGGGAGAACACTAGCCACCTTATCGGCTACAGGCCAAGAAAAAATTCAGCAAGGATTTGCTCCGTTAGTATCCGGGTTTAGTTATCTTCCTTTTAATGATGAAGAAGCACTTGAATTGCTATATACAATCGAGCCTGTTGCCGTTCTTCTTGAACTCGTTCAGGGCGAAGGAGGAGTCATCCCGGCGAATCAAGAATGGGTTAGTAAACTCGCAGAAATTTGTAAAGAACGAGAAATCCTCCTAATGGTTGACGAAATTCAAACAGGGATTGGCAGAACAGGCACACTGTTTGCCTATGAACAATACGGTATAGAGCCTGATGTCATTAGCGTTGCAAAGGGCCTTGGCTCAGGATTCCCGATCGGAGCAATTATTGCTAAGGAAGAAGCGGCCAAAGGTTTTGACCCAGGAAGCCACGGCAGTACCTTTGGCGGGAATCCATTAGCAACAGCTGCCGGACTCGCAACGGTTAAACATTTTGTAAATACTAATATTTTAAATCAATCAAACGAAATTTCATCGTACTTAGATAAAAAATTGCAAGGCCTGAAGGAAAAGTACTCTTTTATCAAAGATATCCGCGGGCTCGGCCTTCTCAAGGGAATAGTAGTTGAAACGAATGCTTTAGAAATTGTTCAAAAAGCCATCGCAAACCAGCTTCTTATTTTAACAGCCGGCCCGAATGTAGTGAGGATTTTACCTCCATTAACAGTAACAAAAGAAGAAATTCATGAATTTATTAAAGCATTGGAAAAAACTTTCCAGAGTATAGAGAAAGGCGAGTGAATATTTTGCAGAATGGATACCTTACTTTGGAAACGGGAGAAGTCTTTGAAGGAGTACTAATTGGAGCCGATAAAGATTCTCTCGGAGAAGTAGTTTTTAATACTAGCATGACTGGGTATCAAGAGATCATCACCGATCCATCTTACGCTGGACAAATCATTACCTTTTGTTACCCAATAATCGGAAGTTACGGAATTAATGCGCTCGATAATGAAAGTATCACCCCTGCATTATCAGGAGTAGTAATCGGGGATTTATGTGAAACACCGAGCCATTATCAATCTGTTAATAAATTTTCTGAGAAACTTAAAGACGCAGGAGTACCAGGGATTGCAGGAATTGATACGCGTCTCTTAGTAAAAACCATTCGCAACCGTGGGACGGTAAAAGGCTATTTAAGCAAGACAAAGAATGATGAAAATTTAGAATCAGATAATCGATCATTTTGGGTGGATAAAGTATCAACGAAGAAGATTCAATATTTCAAAAACAATGGACCGCATGTGGTGCTCATGGATTATGGATTTAAAAAGTCAATTCTTAACGCCCTCCTAGATGAAAATTGTGCAGTTACGATTGTTCCATACCATACACCTTATGAAAAAATTAAAGCATTGAATCCGGATGGAGTTTTATTCAGTAACGGCCCTGGGGACCCAATGGAATTAAAAAAATGGTTTCCAGAAATAAAAAAGATCACCCAAAACTATCCTACACTCGGAATTTGTCTAGGGCATCAATTAATTGCCCTTGCATATGGGGCTAAAACAACCAAATTAGCCTATGGACATCGCGGTGGCAATCATCCAGTTAAGGAAATAATGACAGGAAAAGTGAAAATCACCGCTCAAAACCATGGCTATGTTGTTGTTGACGAAAGTATTGACACCAAAGTATTTGATATTAGCTATCGAAACGTAAATGATCGTTCGATTGAGGGGTTAAAGCATAAGAATTACCCAATTCAAACGGTGCAATTTCATCCGGAAGCCCATCCAGGGCCAAGCGATACCGAATATATCTTAAAAGATTTTGTAACTCAGATAGCTTCTATGGGAGAGACTGTTTATGCCATTAAATAAAAGCTTAAAAAAAGTACTAGTGATTGGATCAGGTCCAATTGTCATTGGGCAAGCTGCAGAATTTGATTATGCAGGCACGCAGGCATGTATAGCCTTGAAAGAAGAAGGAATTGAAGTTGTTTTAATTAATAATAACCCAGCGACCATCATGACCGATGAAGCCGTAGCCGACAAGGTCTATATAGAACCGCTTAACGTTGAAACCATTGAAAAGATCATCAAGAAAGAAAAACCTGATGGAATTATTGGTACACTAGGCGGCCAAACTGGATTAAATTTAACCGTGCAACTTTATGAACAAAATATTTTAGAAAAATACAATGTTGAATTATTAGGAACATCTGTTGAGTCTATCCAAAATGGGGAGGACAGAGAAAAGTTCCGTAATTTGATGCTTCAAATTGGCGAACCAATTCCTGAATCGGCTATCATTCACAGCTTTGAGGAGGGCATAGCCTTCGTAAAAGAAATTGGATTCCCAGTTATTATTCGCCCTGCGTATACACTTGGAGGGGATGGGGGCGGCTTTGCTTATAATGATGAAGAACTAGAAACGGTTCTTAAGAAAGGTTTAGCTGCAAGTCCCATTCAGCAGGTATTAGTCGAAAGAAGTATCAAAGGCTGGAAAGAAATTGAGTATGAAGTCATGAGAGACGCAAATGATACATGCATCATTGTTTGCAATATGGAAAATATGGACCCGGTGGGTGTTCATACTGGAGATTCGATTGTCGTAGCTCCATCGCAAACATTAACAGATGTTCAATATCAAATGCTTCGTGATTCTTCTATTAAAGTAATTAAAGAACTAAAGATTATCGGTGGTTGTAACATCCAGTTTGCTCTACATCCGGAGTCAAATCAGTATTATATTATCGAAGTAAATCCACGGGTGAGTCGTTCATCGGCACTTGCATCGAAAGCAACTGGTTATCCAATTGCCCGGATGGCAGCGAAGTGTGCGGTTGGGTATCATTTGGATGAGATTGTGAATCCGATAACAGGGAATACCTTTGCATCCTTTGAGCCAGCGATTGATTATATTGTGGTAAAACTACCTCGCTTCCCTTTTGATAAATTCCCTGAGGCGGACCGGACCTTAGGAACACAAATGAAGGCAACCGGGGAAGTTATGGCGATTGATCGGACCTTTGAAGGTGCCTTAAATAAAGCCATTCGCTCAATGGAAATGAATGTTTATGGACTTTGCCTCGAGAAAAATAAATTTATTGCTGAACTGGACTTGAATGAACTACTTAAACAGGCAAATGACCAGCGTTTATTCATCATTGCTGAATCGTTTAGAAGAGGTATCACACTTGAAAAAGTGCAACAGTTGACCGAGATTGATCCATGGTTTTTGCACAAAATTAGCTCAATCGTAACGTTAGAAACGGAATTAGCCTCCTATAATTGGAGCGAGGTTCCAGTTTCCTTACTCAAGCAGGCGAAGCAAAATAATATTGCTGATAAGCTAATATCGCAAATATATGCAATTCCAGAAAAACAAGTAAGAGACAAGTGGAAGGAACTGGACTGGAAACCAGGCTATAAAATGGTTGATACTTGTTCAGCTGAATTTGATGCTGTTACACCTTACTATTATTCAACCTGGCACGGGTTTGACGAGGTTGAGGTTACAGGTAAGAAAAAGATTCTTGTCATTGGCTCAGGTCCGATTCGAATTGGGCAAGGGATTGAATTTGATTACTGTTCGGTACATGCGGCAAAAGCAATCAAGAAAAAGGGCTACGAGGCAGTGGTGATTAATAATAACCCTGAGACAGTTAGTACCGATTATTCTGTTGCGGACCGTCTGTATTTTGAGCCCCTAGCGGCTGAGGATGTACTTCATGTCATCGAAAAAGAACAGGTTGAAGGTGTGTTGATTCAGTTTGGCGGGCAAACGGCCATTAATTTAGCACATGATTTAGAAGAAGAAGGGATCAAAATATTAGGGACCTCTGTAAAAAATGTCGATCGCTTAGAAGATCGTAAAGAATTTTACCAGTTGCTTGAAGACCTTGACATACCGCATATAGAGGGTCAAACCGTTACTCATCCAGATGAACTCATAGAAGCAGCTACAAAACTGGGTTATCCAGTCCTGGTGCGTCCATCCTATGTCATTGGCGGACAATCCATGTTTACTATTTTTTCAGAAGAGGAATTGAGCCAGTATATAATACAGCTTGGAAAAAATTCGCAGACAACGATGTGGCCATTATTAGTAGATAAATATTTACCTGGACTAGAGTGCGAGATTGATGTCATTTGTGATGGGAAAGATATCGTCGTACCGGGAATCTTTGAACATATCGAAAAAGCCGGGGTCCACTCTGGAGACAGTATCTCGGTGTTCCCGCCCGTTTCACTGTCCGAAAATATGAAAGAAACATTAATTGACTACGCTGGGAAAATCGCTAACTCTGCACCGGTGATTGGAATCATGAACATTCAATTTGTTATCTATGAAGATCTGGTTAATGTACTTGAAGTTAATCCTCGATCATCCAGAACGGTACCAATCATGAGCAAGGTCACAGGAATCCCGATGATTGAATGGGCGACGCGTGTTCAATTAGGAGAGATGCTCACCGACCTATGTTCAACAAAGGGACTATTGGATGAACCTGATTATTATTCAGTGAAAACACCGGTATTTTCATCAAGTAAGCTTAAAGGTGTCGACCATGTGCTCGGACCTGAAATGAAATCAACAGGTGAAGCGCTTGGCATGGGAGTAACCTATCAAGAGGCACTTGAAAAGTCTATTCCATCACTTGGCGGGCAAACCGAGGAAAATTATCTTTTCTGTTCCATTTCTGATCGAGATAAGCAAGAATCTCTCCCAATTATGCAGGACCTTGTAAAAAAACGATACAAGATTGCGGCCACAGCAGGGACTGCTGCCTATTTTCAAAGCGCTGGAATTCAGGTTGAAAAAGTGATCAAGAATGAAGATGAGGTCATTGAACTTTTCCGAAATCAGCCCATGAAGGCAGTTATTAATATACCGAATCAGGGTCGTAATAAAATTAAATTTGGTTTCCAAATTCGCGAACATGCCGTTCGCTACAAGATACCGGTATTTACACACTTAGATACAATTGAAGCGATAATCGGCCTGGAAAAAGGGTCTCCATCCGATTTTGAGGTTCGTTCTGTGAATGAATATTATAAGTTGGAAGAAAGAGGTGCTGTACATGGGTGAGGCGATTAAAATAAATGAGATCAGTAATATTAACAAGCCGAAGTTTAAAGGAAAAGATTTTATACAGCTTTCTGATTTCAGTACAGATGAAATTCTCTATCTTCTAAACGAGGCGATAGAGATGAAGAAACTCCAAAAACAAGGCAAACCGCATCCGTATTTAAGCGGAAAGGTTTTAGGGATGATTTTTGAAAAATCATCCACCCGTACAAGAGTATCCTTTGAGGTAGGGATGCTCCAGCTTGGAGGACACGCGATCTTCTTAAGTTCAAAGGATATTCAGCTTGGAAGAGGAGAAAGTATTTCCGATACCGCAAAAGTGCTGTCCCGTTATGTGGATGGTTTGATGATTAGAACTTTTTTGCATGATTCAGTGGAAGAATTAGCTGAACATGCAACAGTACCAGTCATTAACGGTTTAACAGATCTGCAGCATCCAACCCAAGTGTTAGCAGACCTTTTAACGATACTCGAGCATAAAGGAAAACTGTCTGGCTTAAAGATGTGCTATATTGGGGATGGCAATAACAATATGACCCATTCATTAATGGAGGGCGCAATGAAAGTGGGAATGGATATTAGCATTGCCAGTCCACCGGGATATTTGCCAAATGGTAATATTACTGAAAAAGCTATTAAAGTTGGAAAACAAACGGGATGTTCACTCCTAATTACAAATGATCCGCTAGAAGCTGTTAAAGGCGCAGATGTCATCGTGACAGATGTTTGGACCAGTATGGGACAGGAAGAAGAAACGGAAAAAAGATTGAAGGCATTCCAAGGATTCCAAGTAAATGATGAACTGTGCAAATTGGCGAAGGAGGATTTTATCTTTTTGCATTGTTTGCCAGCCCATCGTGGCGAAGAAGTAACAGCAGAGGTCATTGATGGATCTCATTCAGTCGTTTTTGATGAAGCTGAGAATCGCCTTCATGCCCAGAAAGCAATTTTAAAACTTTTACTAGCAAAATAGTTTCTTTTTCTATGAGACTTGTTGTATAATAATTCTATCAGCTGAATAAAAATACACAAACGGTAAGAGGAGAATCATAATAATGACAAAAGAAAAAATTATTCTTGCCTACTCAGGCGGTTTAGATACATCAGTATCAGTAAAGTGGATTCAAGAAAAATATGGCTACGATGTGATTGCTTTAGGTCTAGACGTCGGCGAAGGAAAGGACTTAGAAGCAATCAAAAATAAAGCTTTGAATGTCGGAGCTATTAAAGCCTATATGATCGATGCAAAAGAATTGCTAGCAAAAGAATATATTTTACCAGCGTTAAAAGCGAATTGCTTGTATGAAGGGAAATATCCATTATCCTCAGCATTATCGAGACCGCTTATTTCAAAATTATTGGTGGAAGTAGCTGAAAAAGAGGGTGCCACTGCTGTTGCTCATGGCTGCACAGGAAAAGGAAACGATCAGGTCCGTTTTGAAGTTTCTATCCAAGCCTTGAACCCAAGTTTAAAAGTGGTTGCTCCTGTTCGTGAATGGGGAATGACTCGTGACGAAGAAATCAAATATGCCGAAGAGAACGGAATTCCAATTCCAGTCGATTTAGATAATCCATTTTCCATTGATGCAAATATCTGGGGCCGTGCTTGCGAGGCCGGAGTTCTGGAAAATCCATGGGCTGAAGCACCTGAAGCTGCCTTCGATTGGACGAATCCGATTGAGCTAACTCCTGATTCCTCTGAATATGTGGAAATCGAATTTGAACAGGGTGTACCAGTTGCCCTTAACGGCGAAAAACTTCCACTTGTCCAATTAATTGAAACTCTAAATGCACTTGGCGGCAAGCACGGTGTTGGCCGTATCGATCATATTGAAAATAGATTAGTAGGAATTAAATCTCGTGAAGTGTACGAAAATCCTGCTGCACTCATTTTAATCAATGCCCATAAAGAATTAGAATTTTTAACATTAACTCGTGAAGTCAGTCAATTTAAGACACAGGTTGAACAGCAGATGTCTAAGATCATTTACGAAGGTCTTTGGTATTCCCCAATTAAACCGGCACTGGATGCATTTATTAATGAAACGCAAAAGACAGTGACCGGAACGATTCGTGTCAAGCTTCATAAAGGTAATCATACGGTTGTTGGAAGGAAGTCGCCATATAGCCTATATAACGAGGAACTTGCAACCTATTCTAAAGGCGATGCGTTTGATCATAATGCAGCGGTTGGATTTATCAAGATTTGGGGTCTGCCAACAAAGGTCAATGCAGAAGTGAATAAAAAGGAATCAATTTTAAAATAAGTCGGATTGCCCTCGAATCCTTTTCGAGGGCTGTCTTGTTAGGCTAAGGCTAAGGAGGAAATTACATGTCGAAGTTATGGGGCGGCCGTTTTACAAAAGAAACCAATAAACTAGTTGAGAAATTTACAGCATCAATTTCTTTTGACCAAAAATTGGCTAAGGAAGACATCGCCGGAAGTCTTGCCCATGTGCAAATGCTTGGTGAGTGCGGTATTATTCCAATGGAGGATGCTAATAAAATAAAGGACGGACTACTTTCTATCAAGAAAATGGTTGACGACCACACGGTTGAGTTTCTAGTTGAAGATGAAGATATTCATATGAATATTGAAAAGTTATTAATCGAAAAGATTGGTCCCGTGGGTGGTAAGCTCCATACCGGGCGAAGCCGTAATGATCAGGTAGCCACCGATATGCATCTGTATTTAAGAACAAAAACGACTGAGCTTATTAAATTAGTAGAAGATGTCCAACAGGCATTAATAGAGCAAGCGAAGGAGAATATCCAAACGTTAATTCCAGGGTATACGCATTTGCAGCGCGCTCAGCCTGTATCCTTTGCCCATCATTTAATGGCTTACTTTTGGATGTTTGAGCGTGATAAAGAGAGATTGATTGATAGTTTGAAGCGTATCAATTGGCTTCCATTAGGTTCTGGTGCATTGGCAGGAACCACTTTTCCAATCAATCGTGAACGTGTCGCTGAACTTTTGGGCTTTGAAACGGTTTACCCTAATAGTATGGATGCAGTCAGTGATCGTGACTTTATTCTTGAATTTTTATCAATCGGTTCGATTATCATGACCCATATTTCCAGATTATCTGAAGAGCTTGTCATTTGGTCTAGCCAGGAGTTTCAGTTCATAGAGTTGGACGATTCGTTTTGTACGGGTTCAAGTATAATGCCGCAAAAGAAAAATCCAGATGTACCAGAGTTGCTGCGTGGAAAAACAGGACGGACCTATGGTAATTTAATCGGTTTGCTAACAGTCATGAAAGGATTGCCGCTCGCATATAACAAGGATCTACAAGAGGACAAAGAAGGCATGTTTGATACGGTTGAAACACTTGAAGGATCATTAATGCTACTAGCTCCAATGATTGAGACAATGACAGTGAATAAAGACGTAATGCGTAAGGCGATTAATAATGACTTTTCTAATGCCACAGATATCGCTGATTACTTGGTGAGAAAAGGTCTGCCATTCCGTGATGCTCATGAGGTTATTGGAAAAATAGTTCTATATGCGATCCAGTCGAACAAATTTTTACTAGATTTAAGTTTTGAAGAATATCAAGACTTTAGTCCACTATTTGAGGAAGATATATATGTAGTATTGGCTCCAGAACATGTTGTGGGTGTTCGAAATAGCTTTGGGGGAACAGCACCAGCGCAAGTCGAAAAGCAAATCAAGCTAGCTGAGGGAAAACTGCAGCGATAATTATGAAATTTACCATGCCCGCCATTTGGTGGGTTTATTTTTCGAGTTTGATAAATCTGCAATAATAAAAAGAAATTTCAAATAATATTGACAATCACTTTAGATTCAACTAAAATACTCTTTATAACTTGGAAATTTAATGAAAAATTAAATAAAACTCTTATCCAGAGCGGCGGAGGGACTAGGCCCTATGAAGCCCGGCAACCATCAAGATATTTCTTGAAAAGGTGCTAATTCCTGCAGGTTATTTTTAACCTGATAGATAAGAGGAGGAAATCTACCCTCTTCTTATGAAGAGGGTTTTTCTTATTTATATGATATTAAAATAAATAACTATTGGTCGTGTCTAATTTAATTGAAAGGTGGATCAACATGTCTGTAATTAAAGTGGCAATTCTAGGTTTTGGAACAGTCGGGGAAGGGGTTTATCAAACGATTCAATCACATGGGGAAGAGCTCGAGGGAGTGTTAGGGAGTAAGGTTGAAGTTGCTGCTGTTCTAATTAGAAATAAGCAGAAAAAGAGAAATATTGATGAAGAGGTTCTAATTACTTCAGATTTCAATGAAATTTTACGCCTCCCCCAGCTGGATGTTGTGATCGAGGCAATCGTCGACAAGGAACCACCCTATACATTTTTAAAACAAGCGATTCAAAGAGGCTGCCACATTATCACAGCTAATAAAGAGATGTTTGCTCACCATGGTAAAGAGCTACTTGAGTTAGCAGACAGTCATAAGGTTTCAGTAGGTTATGAAGCGACTGTTGCGGGTGGAATCCCTGTTATTCAAACCTTAAGGCAGTTATTAAATGTTAACCGCGTTTCTCTCATACAAGGAATACTAAATGGGACATCGAATTTTATCCTAACAGAAATGCGCGAGAGAAAGCAGTCATTTGCTGATGCTCTAAGTTTAGCGCAAAAGAAAGGGTATGCTGAAGCAGACCCAACCAATGATGTGGAGGGCTTTGATGCCTTTTATAAAACAATGATTCTCAGCAGAATCGCTTTTGGGGAAGAGCCAAATTGGCAGGATGTTGAACGTGAAGGGATTACAACGATTACAAGTAAATTAATCGATGCCGCTGAAAAATTTGGTTTAAGGTTTAAACATGTCGCGAGTATTACTAAAGCAGGTAATCAAATACGTGCAACGGTTAAACCAGTCCTAGTTGGGAAAACACATCCTTTTTATCATATTGAAGGAGTAGAAAATGCTGTGAATGTTCAATCCGATATTGTAGGCAGAATTACGTTACAAGGACCTGGAGCGGGAATGTTTCCAACGGCAAGTGCAGTTATCGAGGATTTAGTCTATGTCTGTCAACATCAACCGTCAAATAAGAATTTTACAAAAACAACAGCAGGAAATTATGGAGAGAAAATAGGGCATGTAAAAGAATTATGGTTAATTAAAGGTCTACCTAAGAATAATAAAAACCCTTTAATCACATGGGTGGCTCAAGCTACCGATGAGATCGCGATTATTCAGGTAGCTAGGGAAGAAGTTGAAAAGTTAATGAATCAGCAGAAGGACACGTGCTACTTTCAAATAATAGATGGCTATGAAATAGAAAGGAAATATGAAGAAATAACACTAGCGGCCCTCTAGTTTAAAATAACCATAATAGCAGTTATTCCTGGAAAAAGAGAAGCCGAAGGCGCTCTTTTTTTTGTTTGCATGTCATTTCTTCAAAAAAAGTGAACAAACCATTTAAAATCTGGGGAGAAGTCTAGTCAAAATCAAATGGTATTCATATTGTGTAAAAGCTCGACCAAATGGACTAGTTATTCATAAAAAGTAAATTGAAGAGGTGCGTCATGTTAGGGAATAGCTTAAATGGACGTTTATTAACGAATCTAAAAAACACATTCACCTATGAATTTTGGGTATTACCTGAGAGTGTTCATCGCATCGATAAACAAACACGCGATAAGCCAGCAGGGGTAAATGGTAAAAACTATATCATTGGGCCAGGACATGGGGTATCCGAAAACGATGCTGGCATTAGTGTTTCTGTTGGACTAAATGGCATAACGGTCTATGAACATACTTCGGAAAATATCTACGCAGTGTTAGTTTATGAAGGAAGAATTAATGACCTCGTTCATATTGCTGTGGTCTATGATAATCGAGAGCCGCAGCTATACGTCAATGGTAAGTTTGTCAAAAAAGGTGAACAAAGTCCTCAAACTTTTGTCTACCCTGCTGGGCTGATAGGTGGGCAACCTGGTCTATTCTTTAATGGAGATATCAAAGAGATTGTACTTTGGGATCATTGCAGAACAGAACAAAATCTTAATGACTTTTTGAATAAAAAGCTTACTGGAAGCGAAGCAGGACTATATGGTATTTGGCCGGTCCCACCAGTAAATGAACTTGATACACAAAGGACAAATACACCAACCAAAAACTCTCAAAATAAAACGGACCCAAGCTCGAAGGAGAGTCAAAATAAAAACATCCAAGTAAAGAATAACCACGGTATTGAAGTCAGTATTATTATTCCTTCTCTAAATAAATACCCACTAAATCTATTTACTCTCTTTTCACTTGAACAGCAAACCTTCAATCCTTCAAAAATGGAAGTAATCTTTATTGATGATGCTTCAACAGACCAAACGGAAGAAAAACTACGTGGATACACTCCTCCATACCATTTTAAATATATCCGTAATAAAAAGAATCTTGGAAGAGCGAAGGTCCGAAATGTAGGTATTCGTTCAGCAAGAGGGAGCATTTTGATTTTTCTTGATGCCGAAATGATCACAGAACCAGACTTTGTTGAAAACCATTATAAGCTCCACCAGTCAAAGAATAATCTAATTTTATCAGGGGCAATGCATTCAAAAGTTATTTACTCAAGTATCTTTCCTGAATTTACTAAAGAGAATATCAACAAAATCACGACTTTAACAAAAAGTAATAAAGAGATTTCTTCAAGGTTAAAAAACCTAAAATATCCATGTAAAGAGCCGTACCCGTTGTTAAAAAAAAGTGATATTGAAAAGCAGGTTTTCAAGGATTTAGGTGTTAAAGCATACCCTTGGTTCCAATCGATAACACGCAACTTTGCTGCTGACTTAGAAGGTTTTGAATTTCCTTGGATGGCATTTCTTACAGGGAATGTTTCCATTCGTAAAGAGCTGATTATTCAGGCAGGGTTATTGGATGAAGATTTTGTCCAGTACGGATACGAAGATTGGGAATTAGGCTATCGGTTATATAAAATGGGAGCCAAATATATTGTAAGAGACGATTTGAAAACGTATCATCAAGAACATCCTGTTGGCGAAAGTAAATGGAAAGAGGCAATTAACAACTTAGGACTTTTTATTAAAAAGCATCATGACATCGATATCCTTATTCTTGGATTAGAAATTTCTGGAATTGCTGATTTATTAACGATGAATAAGGTATTAGGGGAGTATAAACTGCTCCTTCAATCCAATCCTGAGCGGTTTCAAAAATTCCAAGAAAAGTTTATTCATATTCTTGAAACAATCGTCCTTATACTTCAAGTCGACATCCGTCACATAAATATCTTAGGAGCTGCTGGCTATAGCTCTGTCGATAGAAAGGAGCTTCAAGCGGATATTAATTCTATCAAAGGATTGAAAAAGTTTACAAATTTAACTTACCTTTTGGAAAAGGTCATGAACTCTTAATCAAAAAATTCTCAAGCTAGTTTGAAGGAGTGAGCGTGTGGTTTCCATTATTACTTGTACCATAAGAGAGGAAAATATCAATAATGTTTTCAAAAATTATAAACGGCAATCCTGGAAGGATAAGGAGCTGATCATCATACTAAATAAGGATTCCATGGATATTGATAGATGGATTAAAAAGGCAAAAAAATATCGTAATGTCCAGATTTATCAACTACATGAAAGAGCAGCCTTAGGCGACTGCTTAAATTTTGGGATAATGAAATCAAATTATGATATTATTGCAAAATTTGATGATGACGACTATTACGGGCCTGACTACATTAAAAGTTCGATGGATGCCTTTAATAATAAAGATATTTCTATTATCGGAAAAAGCTCAGTTTATATTTATTTTAAAAATAAGAAGGCCTTGATCCATGTATCAGGTAATGAGAATGCAGTCACTGACACCGTTGCTGGAGCAACATTAATGTTTAGAAAAGAGGTATTTCAACAGGTTCAATTTGAAAAAGTAAATCGGGCAGAGGATTATTTTTTCATTGAAGAATGTAAAAAGAAGGGGTTAACTGTCTATTCGACGGATCGCTATCATTTCGCAGTCATTAGGAACGATGCCGAAAAACATACCTGGAAAATTGCCGATAATGAGCTTATGGAATGGGGAGAAACAATCACCTATACAGAAGATTTTAAACCTCTAGTTTCAAAAAATGTCCCCAATTGATTAGAAGTACTGTTCACTTAGTTATCCACCTTTTTATCCACATCTAAATTCCTATAATATAAGCCTTCCACAGACTTATGCACATTATCCACAATACCTTACATGTTTTATCAACAATTTGTTTTTGGCAGGATTTTTGCGTTACTAATATGATCAACTTGTTTAGTTCACATTCTCTTCAATTTTATAACATTAATATGTTAAAAAACTGTGAAAGTCATTGGCAATTTATAATGAGTAGAGTATATTAAAAAAGTAGAGAATATAGTGAAGCAATTCACATACTTTCGCTTATCAGGTTTGTTTTTAAACGAGTTCAACAATTATAATACCTCTCTTTGAACTCGCTAATTTTAGCTTTCCCCCTTTATTATATTAAAAGAAGCAGGAGATCCTGCTTCTTCTTTTTTGCTTAAGTTATTTTCTTGTTTTTACTCGTTGATTTGCAGCGTTGGCACGAGCAAGTGCCTCTAAGTCAGCATGATCCGCAAATTCTGCTGAGTATTCTACGTCTTTTCCATCCGTTTTTAGGTTCTTAGGTGTTTGTGGAAGTGAACTTTTGTTACTATTACCAGTTCCACTATTATGCATACGTCCCATTTCTAAAAACCCCTTCCATGGTTAACTTAGAGGAGCTGGATTGCTCCCTTTACTATCATTTACAATTAGGAAGCTAACCATGAATGGAAAAAACTTCAGCAAGGCGCTTGCGCTTTTCTTACTATAGTCTTGTTTTTTTGTCGTGATACCCGCCTGCACGGTCTGCCATTTTAAATTCTCTTTGGTAAGAGACCTCCTGCATACTCGTTAGGGAGTATTTGCCGCGATCCTTATCTTTTTTCTTTTTTTCCGCCATTTTGCTCATTCCTTTCAACATTTTTTTTCGTTAATCGTAATCAAGCTATGTGGTAAAAAATAAAAGCACATTATGTACTTATTTCCATTTTTACCTTTTGAGAAAGGAATGATACTTTTTTTAAGAAAATATATTTTTCAAAGCCATTTTTAAATCTGGATACATAAATTGATAACCATTTTCTAAAAGCATCTCCGGTAAGACCTTTTGGCCCTCCACAACCAATGTGCTCATTTCACCTAAGAGCAGCCTTAGTGCAAAGCTTGGGACGGGGAGCCAATGGGGCCGGTGTAATACCTGTGCCAATGTTTTTCCAAATTCACTCATTGTTACTGGGTTCGGTGCCGTGAAATTGATGGATCCCTGTATTTGTTCACTTTCAATTATAAAAGATATCGCGTGAATCACATCCTCGATATGAATCCAAGACATCCACTGACGTCCACTACCAATCGGACCACCAATAAATGATTGATAAGGGAAAGCTATTTTTGGCAAGGCCCCTTGCTGTTTATCCAGGATAATTCCAAACCTACATAAGACCGTACGTATCCCTAATTGGGCAGCCTTGTTTGCCTCATTTTCCCATTGCCTGACGGTTTGAGATAAGAAATCATTGCCGAATCCATGGTTATCTTTTTCAATGAAAATTTTCTCCTCAGACGTTCCATAAACCCCAATTGCACTTGCATTAATGAGCGCTTTTGGCTTTCTGTCTAATCTATTCATGATGTCTAACAGTGCTTGAACAGATTCTAAGCGGCTGTTTAAAATCTTTTCTTTTCTTCGTACTGTCCATCGTCCACTATTAATCGATTCGCCGGCAAGGTTGATAAAAATATCAGTACCTTCGAGTTCTTGAATAGGGCTTGAACTATCATTTAGCCATTGAACGTATCGAATTCCATCGGCAGGACTTGTGTCTTTGGTTTGTCTTGATAAAATAATTACTTCATGATTGTTTTTCAACAATTGGTCTGTTAGAGCTTTGCCTACAAAGCCTGTTCCGCCAGCTATCGTAATTTTCATTTTTTCGCCCCCTTATCACGTTAATCTTACAATATATAAAGAGGAATATGGTAAAGTATTATTGAGGTGAATAACGTGGCTATTATTACAAAGATCACCACACAGCAGAAAAATACGGACCGCTTCAATATCTTTATGGATTACGGCAAGGGTAAGGGTGAGGAATTTGCCTTTAGTGTTGACAGTGATGTGCTAATCAAATTTCAATTAAAAAAAGGAATGGAGCTTGATGATTTTTCTTTTGTGGAAATTCAGTATCAAGACGACATTCGCAAAGCATACAACAAGGCTATTCATTATTTGGCTAGAAGAATGAGGTCGGAAAAAGAAATAAAGGATTATCTTTTGTCAAAAGAAATAGATGAACCTGTCATCAATGAAATTCTTCATAAATTAATTTCACTGAAATACATAAATGACGAAGAGTTCGCCTTAGCTTATGTACGAACTCAAGCCAATACCACGGATAAAGGTCCCAATGTAATCAAAATGGAACTGAAGGAAAAAGGAATTGCTGAAGGTATTCTCAATCAGTCATTAAAAGAATTTCCCTTGGAGCAGCAAATCGAGAAGGCAACAAAAATAAGTGTTAAGTTTTTTGATAAGCAAGCAAAGGACTCACTAAAGATTCAAAAACAAAAGCTTGAGAATTTGCTCCTTAGAAAAGGGTATTCTTATGAAGTCATAAATATTGCAGTTAATGAAACTTGGATAAATAACGAAGCGGATGAGGAAATGGAAGCGATCCGATTCCAGGCTGAGAAGGCCCATCGAAAGTTTAATAAATACAGTGGCTTTGAATACGAACAAAAGATGAAGCAGGCCTTATATCGAAAAGGCTTCCCCATCGAATTGATTGAAACATACTTATCACAAATAGAAAAATCATGACAAAACGTCATGATTTTTTACTTTCGATGATAATTGAGTCTTGATCCATCTGTTCGATAATTAGTTTAGCCACTTCCTGAGGAGAGCGAAAACGGGAGGTATCTTTCACATGGTCACTATTTTTCCAAAATGGGGTATCCATTCCACCCATATATACTGCATTGAATTTAATCCCACTACCTTCGTACTCTTTCTGTAGACTCTCTGTAAAGCCTCGTACTGCGAATTTACTGGCAGCATATACTGCCTCATTCACTTTTCCACGCAAACCGGCTGTGGAAATGATATTCATGATTCGTCCCTCAGATCCCTTAAGTAACAGAGGTAAAATTGCTCTAGTCATTAACAGTGTCCCTAAAATATTTGTATTAATCATTTCAGTTATATGATGTTCATCCATTTCCACAAATGAACCAAAATGACCCAAACCTGCATTATTAACTAAACCGTATATATTATTATATGTGTGGCTTATTTCTTCCACTTTTTGCGAAATATCTTCAGCTTTTCCTATATTTAATTGGAGAATATCAGCTCTTCCTCCCAACGCGATAATTTCTTCTTTTGTTGTGATTAATTTTTCAAGTGTCCGACCTGTTAACAGTAGGTGATAATCTTGTTGCGATAAGAGATGCGCTATTTCTTTTCCTAAGCCTGAGCCTGCGCCAGTAATAATG
The DNA here is from genome assembly GCA_011250595.1 of Bacillus sp. MM2020_1. Classification (GTDB taxonomy): domain Bacteria; phylum Bacillota; class Bacilli; order Bacillales; family Cytobacillaceae; genus Neobacillus. Next base: position 20,299 of record JAANMP010000054.1, read on the forward strand.
ATCGTTTTCATAAGTAATCTCCTTTGTACAAAAGTTCTGCCTTTATTAATACTATTATAATATACTAAAATAGAGGTATAAGGGGAGTGAGTTAATATGCAACAGGAGAAACGATATAGTACTATGACGGAACATGAGTTAAGACTGGAAATTGGCACGCTTCAAGAGCAAGCAAGAAAGGCCGAACAAATGGGTATGGTGAATGAGTTTGCCGTGCTTGAAAGAAAAGTTCAAATGGCGAGAGCGTACCTTATTGACCCTAACTTGTTTAAATCTGGAGAAATTTATGAAATTGAAGGGGATCCAGGACAATATTTTAAAATTGATTATATGAATGGTGTATTCGCTTGGGGGTACCGACTTTCAGGGAATGGAAAAGAAGAGGCTTTACCCATTTCACTATTGAATAAGCAAAAGTAATCATAGGACAAACCAGAGAGTAAACCCTCTGGCTTGTCTTGTGTTTACTTAAAATCGATTATTTATAAACTTGTGGTGACTCATCATCGCGTTCACCTGATGCACGCATCCGCTCTTGTGGGTGGGTATTTATTGTGCCGTCTGCTCTTTTTGAAGCATATTCTGCTTTTGCTCTTGGCTCTCCCTCGAGCTTGTTATTATTTTGATTTGGGAAATTCGTTGCTTTATTTCTCATGCTGTACCTCCATCAAGGGAATGAGAACACGTGAAAAGCAAAGCATTCTCAATGCTTACCACGTAAAGATAGTATCTGCTTTTTTAAAATAGGTTATGTTAAAAGAAATTGGCAATGAGGTGAAGACATGAATGATTATCATGAACGATTAACAAAAATGCTATTAGATAAAAACAAGCAACTCTCTTATAACCAAGCAAGAACCTGGGTCGAGCTGCTTTGGGAAGATTTTGAAACGACCCATGCAAAAGCAGGCAGGGAATATATGGGCAGTGAAATGGCTGAAAGAATTGTAAGGCAATGGATTGAAAACTACGGTGATAAACTGCATGAATTTGCAGCAACAAACCCTAAATATAAGGATTATTTAAATCAGGATAAAAATAGCTTCAACTAAAAAAGCGAGTGACAAAGTCACCGCTTTTTAACTTGGAATGATGCTTAATTTTTTTCGTAATTTCTTCTCACTAAACACCCACCCCGTATAAGAGCTAATGGGCTTTAAGTTACAATCTAATTGAACGACGGCCACAAACGGATAGTGTCCATTGCTCCGATAGCGTAAGTCAATAAATCGCACTTCGTAAAAATCAATGTATTCATCGACTTCCCACCGGTAGACTGGTGAAAAAGATAAAAATGCGGAAAGATTTTTATCCTTTTTGGCCGCCTCGATTACGGGTGTTTTCGGTACAGGAATTCGGTTAAAATGATCTAAAATTTCCACTTGGTTATTAACTGCTTTTCCAACAAAAAATTGTTCCTTGTTCATGGCAGCAATTCTCCATTGATGAAACCTCATCGTGGGGGCAATAATTATTTCTGTTGCATTGGGAATAATTCTTCTTACCTCACCCAAAACCCTATTTTTCGCCCTAAAACGAGCGAGATAGTAAGCTACAATAACTGCATACATGATCAAAAAAGTATAACCCGGATTGGCTCCTAACAACCAAATAGCGATTCCAAGGATATGAATCCCAAAGATAATCGGGTCAAACGTATTTATTACACCCAGCGCGACCCATTTTGTTGAAAAAGGCCTAAGAGCCTGTGTACCGTAAGCATTAAATATATCAACAAATACATGGATAAAAACCGCTGCAAAGGTCCAAGCCCATAAATGAAAAAGATTGGCATCAGGGAAAAACGGATAGATAACGGCTAACAGGACGAGTGGCCACAAGATTACAGCAGGGATGGAGTGAGTAATCCCGCGATGATTGCGAATGTATATGGCATTATTCCTTAGCTTCAAAACAGTATCAATATCAGGTATTTGCGACCCGGCAATGGTTGCAATTAAAACACTCGTCGTGGTCGCGTGGTTGCTAAATACTGCGGGATCGAGTGTAGCGAGACCACCAAGAGCAATACCCATGACAACATGAGTTCCTGTATCCAAAAGGAAATCCTCCTTTAATATAGTTCTTGTCAAACGAAACAATTTGAATTATCGTAAAACGAAATACATTATTTATTATATTGCCTTTTTTCATATGGTTTAACTACACCTGGAGGAATAAAAGTTATGATTATTGAACTAAAGAATTTAGAAAAAATCAATATATATGCTTTTCAAAATGATTTGATTTCCTGGTTTAAACAGGAACAACGGGACTTGCCCTGGCGAAAGGACCAAGACCCATACAAAATATGGGTCTCAGAAATTATGCTCCAACAAACAAGAGTGGATACGGTAATTCCTTATTTTAATCGCTTTATCGAATGGTTTCCCACGATTGAAGACCTTGCCAAGGCAGAGGAAGATAAAGTGCTAAAGGCCTGGGAAGGACTGGGATATTATTCAAGGGTTCGAAATTTACAATCGGCTGTACAGGAAGTAAGCGAGAAATATAACGGTGAAGTGCCAAACACCCCAGAAGAGATTGCCAGACTAAAAGGGGTTGGACCGTATACGGCAGGTGCCATATTAAGTATTGCCTACGGAATTCCTGAGCCTGCTGTTGATGGAAACGTAATGAGGGTAATTTCGAGAGTCCTTTCCATCTGGGATGATATTGCCAAACCATCTTCGCGCAAGATTTTTGAAAAAGCAGTTCGACAGTTAATTTCACATGATGACCCATCTTCATTCAACCAAGCATTAATGGAGTTGGGGGCGTTAATTTGTACGCCAACCTCTCCAGCTTGCTTATTATGTCCAGTACGTGACCATTGCCAAGCTTTTGATGAGGGAGTTCAAAATGAACTGCCGATAAAGACTAAAAAAACCAAGACACGTGACGTTCAACTTGCTGCAGCGATATTAGTAGATGAAAATAATAGGGTATTAATTCACAAGCGTCCTTCAACAGGTCTGCTTGCGAACTTATGGGAATTCCCTAATGTAGAAATCCATCATCCCTTACAAAAGGAGCGGGAGCAAATTGCAGAATTGTTCCAGAGTTCTCTTAATGTAAACATAAAACTCGAGAGAATTATTGGGCAGATTGAACATACCTTTTCACATTTAGTCTGGAATATTAAAGTATATTCAGGGACGGTAATTTCTGCCTTTCAGGAAAGTGAAGAATGGAAACTTGTTTCATTTGAAGAAATGGAAGAGTTTGCTTTCCCAGTATCTTCACAAAAAATGCTCAAGCTTTATCACGAATATCAAATGGAATGAACGCCGCATGAGCGGCGTTTTTTCAATCATAAACTGTTTTCGTTCCATGAGTATAGTCAGCTTCGTGACGGTTGATTCCGCCACGATTTTCAATTTCTTCAATAATTTCGCGGTGAATCGTTTGTCCCTCACTATTTAAATAGGGAGTAATTTGCTGTAAGGAGTGGTGGAAAAAAGCAAGTTCACTCGTCTTCCAGTCGGATTTTGCCATCATCGAAAGTTCAGTCATATCTCTTCCAACATACATCTCTGCATCTTCCTTTCAAGGGTTATATACTCCTTAGTGTTTTATAATAATTGTCTTCTATTCCCGGAAAAGTTAAAATGATAACAATACTTGAATATAGAAGGGAATAGTTAGATGACTCAAAAAGTGGCACTTATTACAGGAAGCAGCAGGGGAATCGGTAAGGCGACTGCACTACGCTTAGCTGCAGCAGGATATGATATCGTTATTAATTATGCAAGAAGTAAAAAAGGTGCACTTGAAACAGCTGAACAAATAGAATCATTAGGAAGAAAGGTGCTAGTGGTAAAAGCCAATGTGGGTGATGTTGCCAAAATAAAAGACATGTTCACACAAATCGAAGCGGAATTTGGCCGCTTGGATGTATTTGTCAATAATGCTGCATCAGGAGTTCAGCGTCCAGTAATGGAGTTAGAAGAATCCCACTGGGATTGGACTATGAACATAAATAGCAAAGCCTTGTTATTCTGTGCACAGGAAGCAGCAAAATTAATGGAAAGAAATGGCGGCGGAAAAATTGTCAGTATCAGTTCACTTGGATCCATCCGCTATTTAGAAAATTATACTGTTGTAGGGGTTTCTAAAGCAGCTCTAGAGGCTCTAACAAGATATTTGGCAGTTGAACTAGCATCGAAGAATATCGTTGTTAATGCCGTCTCAGGCGGCGCTATTGATACGGAAGCATTAAAACATTTTCCAAATCGGGAAGAACTTCTTCAAGAAGCAAAGGATAAAACTCCTGCTGGAAGAATGGTCGAGATAGATGACATGGTTAACTGTGTGATGTTCCTTTTATCAGAAGAATCAAGCATGATCAGGGGACAAACCATTATTATTGATGGTGGAATTTCGTTACTTGTTTAATTATTTTTAAATAATATTTTTTGCGGATAATCTCCACGAAGCATGGTTACATTATATTCGTGGAGGTGATATCAATGGCAAAATTCAATCAACAGCCAAACAAAACTTCAGCTGGAACTAACATCCAGGAAGTTAGACAACAAAACGCTCAATCTCAATCCGGATCTTCAGGTCAATTTGGAACTGAATTTGCGAGTGAGACAAATGCTGCTGAAGTAAGAAAACAAAATTCAGCCTCAGCTCAAGGTTCCCAAGGCTCTTCAGGCCAGTTTGGAACTGAATTTGCGAGCCAAACAGATGCTCAAGAAGTAAGACAACAAAACCAACAGTCACAAGCACGTAAAAACCAAGGCAATGGCCAATTTGGTCAAAGCTAATAATAGTTACCCGGAAGGCACTCTAGAATCGTTTAGAGTGTCTTCTTCTGTTGGTTTAAGTTCTTATTCGACAAAACTTCTCTTAAGTCTACATATGTTGTCAAAGGAGAATAAAACTTATTCGAGAATACATATTAGGTACTAATAATAAGGCGGTGAGGGAAATGGATCATTTTAACCGATTAGTTTCCGAGCAATTGGTGACGATGGAAAAATTGCTATATCTTCAAGGAGAACTTGAACGTTGTCAACAAATCGAAGAAGAACTACAGACATTGCAAAAAGCTACGGATCTTGAAAGTGTTCAAACTGATATTCAACTGATGAAAAAAGAGTTGAAAGAGATCCAGACCATTTTTGAAAAGCAGACAGAAGAGGTAATTAATTCCTATCGGGAAATGAATTTATCATCATCTTTTTAGGTAATAATGCAAAAATATCTAAAAAAATTCGCAAATTTTTACAAAGAGCCATCGAAATATGGCTCTTTTGTTTTAAAATCTGCTCTCAACCGTTATAATAATAAGAAATAGGAATTGTACTTTGTTACCTTTTGTCATTATTTATTTATATATTGGTTAAGAATAGGTTACAAAGCGTTCAGGAATGAAGGTAGGGGAGAAACATGGGCGTACCCATCGAAGGTGAACCAATGCAAATACATAGTTATAAGCACAATGGGCACATCCATCGCGTCTGGGAAGAAACAACCGTTTTAAAAGGGACACAGAATTTGGTGATTGGAGGCAATGACCGAACGCTTGTGACAGAATCAGATGGGAGAACCTGGATCACAAGAGAACCAGCCATTTGTTATTTTCATTCACAATATTGGTTCAATGTGATTGGAATGATTCGTGAGGATGGAATCTATTATTACTGTAATATCAGTTCACCATTTATTTTTGATGGCGAAGCACTTAAGTATATTGATTATGACCTCGATATCAAGGTGTTTCCTGATATGACCTTTAATTTATTAGACGAAGACGAGTATGAACGCCATCGTCGGGAAATGAACTACCCAGCTCCGATTGATCAAATTCTTAAAAGAAATGTTGAAAAGCTGATTCAATGGATTCGGCAGCGGAATGGCCCTTTTGCTCCAGATTTTATCGATATCTGGTATGAACGTTATTTAACCTACAGACGTTAGGATGGCAGCTAGGAATAAGCGCCTGTTGATGTAATCAACAGGTTTTTATTTGCTTATTAATGAAGATTCTGAAAGGAGGGACAACTTGAACAGTATTCGCAGGTACTTGCAATTTGTAAAACCCTATCGACTGCAGGTGATAGGGACAATTATAATCGGAGTCATAAAATTTTCTATTCCTCTTATGATCCCGATGTTGATAAAGTATGTTGTGGATGACATTGTTGGAAGTCACAGTCTAGCCCGTGATGAGAAAATTAATAAATTAATGTTCGTTCTGGGTGTGATGATTGTTATTTTTGTCGTCTTGAGGCCGCCAATCGAATATTACCGCCAATACTTTGCCCAATGGACATCAAGTAAAATTCTTTATGATATTCGTGATACCATGTATACCCACATTCAAAAGCTAAGCTTTAAGTATTTTTCTAATACACGTGCAGGAGAAATTATCTCACGCGTAATTAATGATGTGGAACAGACAAAAACATTTGTCATTTCAGGATTAATGAACCTCTGGCTGGATATTGCCACAATCATCATTGCAATTATTCTAATGTTTTCTATGAGTGCTAAACTTACATTTGTATCGATTTTACTGTTTCCGCTCTACGCCTTTTCAATCCGGTATTTCTTTGGGAATTTACGGAGGCTGACGCGCATGCGTTCCCAAGCCCTAGCAGAGGTTCAAAGCTATTTACATGAGCGTGTCCAAGGGATGCCGGTAATTAAAAGCTTTGCGATTGAAGAATATGAACAAGGTCAATTTGATAAACAAAATAAAAACTTTTTAGAAAAGGCTTTGCAGCATACTAGCTGGAATGCAAAAGCCTTTTCTGCGGTTAATACCATTACCGATATTGCTCCATTAATCGTGATTGGCTATGCAGCTTACCTTGTCATTTTGCATCAACTATCGCTTGGAACGATGGTTGCGTTTTTTGCCTATATAGACAAGCTTTACAGTCCGCTGCGAAGATTGGTGAATTCCTCGACAACCATTACTCAATCGTTTGCATCCATGGACCGAGTATTCGAATTTTTGGATGAAAAATATGATATCGTCGACGAGCCTAATGCACAAGTGTGCAGCAAGGTACATGGTGATATTTCATTTAATAATGTATCTTTTTCATACGAATCAAAAGATGAAATGGTTTTGAAAGAGATTACCTTGCATGTAAAAAAGGGGGAAACCATTGCTCTTGTAGGTATGAGCGGTGGTGGGAAATCTACACTTGTCAGTCTGATTCCCCGATTTTATGATGTGACCGAAGGAAATATCACCTTAGATGGAGTAGATATCCGCCAATTAAAGGTTCAATCCTTAAGAGACAAGATTGGTGTCGTTTTTCAAGATAATATTTTATTTAGTGAATCGGTGATGGATAATATTTTATTAGGGAAGCCGGGTGCCACGAAAGAAGAGGTATACATGGCAGCGAAAGCGGCTAATGCGGACGAGTTTATCTTAAACCTGTCTGAAGGATACAATACCAAGGTCGGCGAGCGTGGGGTGAAGCTTTCAGGAGGTCAGAAACAACGTGTTGCAATTGCCCGTGTCTTTTTGAAAAATCCACCGATCTTAATTCTTGATGAGGCAACATCTGCACTAGATTTAGAGAGTGAGCATGCGATACAAGAGTCACTTGAGGAACTAGCAAAGGATAGAACTACGTTTATTGTTGCTCACCGTTTATCGACGATTACACATGCGAATCGAATTGTCTTGATTGAACATGGTAAAATCGTAGAAGTGGGGACACATGATGAGTTAATGGCGAAGCAAGGAAATTATTATAAACTTTTTCAGGTACAGCAGTTAGAACAAAAAGAAACCGAAGCAGAGTAAATTGCTTCGGTTTCTTTTTTATATACTTTCTTTTTCGATTGATACTTCATTATGATGATATGAGTAAAAGCTTGTAATCAATGTATCGAGATGTTCAACCTGTTCACCGTAATCAATAATCGAGGCAACGATTTGCATAGTGTGATAAAGATGCGGATTATCATGATCGGTAAATGCTTGTTGATGAAGTAGAAATAAATCGAATAATTCCTTATTGTTCAGGCAATTTGAACTTTCTGTATCGCCGGGAGGATTTGGAATTTTTCCAATAAATCTAAGCATGAGTTGTTCATGATGATAAATGAGGCAATCCAATTGTTCCTGTATCGATAGTTGGAACTTTTCCGGCAGGTGCAATAGCTCATTCTCAAAACGATGAAGTTTTTTTAACGTTTCAAGCGCTTTTTTTGCAGCAGAATGCATTTGTCGATAAATAACAAGTTTCCGAGATTTTTCCAAACTGTTTTTCTTAAAATAACTGCGTTCTTCTTTGTACATAGAGTAATACTGACTCATTTGGATGATATTCTCTTTTAATTTATCTATATCTGTTTTGAGGAGATTATGATCGAAATCATGTCTAGTGCTTAAACGGATCCATCTAATAATTTCTTCCGTTGTGTTTGTCACACTAAAATAAAGTTTATTTTCATACTTGGGCGGCATAAAGACAAGATTGACTAGAAATGCTGAAAATACCCCAATCATAATAGTGGAGAAACGGATTCCGGCAAATGGAATGAAATCGCCACCTGGTGTTTCCATGATGGATATTAATGTGACAAGCGATAATCCAATCGTGTTCTCGAGTTTAAGCTTTAAATTAATGCCTATCACAATAATTGCTGCCAAGCCAATGACGATAATATGATTTCCTAACAGAAGTACAAAAATAACAGCAAGTAAAGCACCAATGATATTACCCTGTATCTGTTCAATAATAGTTAAATAGGAACGATATATGGTTCGTTGAATGGCAAATATGGCAGCAATGCCAGCGAGTACAGGTGAGGGCGAGTGTAATAATTGACCTAAGTAAAGGGATAATACAATAGCAATTCCCGTTTTTAAGATGCGGGCACCTAACTTCATTCAGAATGGTTTCCTTTCAAAAGGTTTTCTTGTAAGCAAACTTTTACTATACATGGATTAACTAAGAGAATCAAGAGATATTATATGAAATTATATTTCATTTGTGAAGGGATAATGTAATGTGAAAAAACGCCCGCTGGGAGCAGCGGGCGTTTCTAGTAATATTTTAAATCATTCTGTTGATACAGATGGATCTGCTTGTTCTTTGACAGGAAGGACCTGAACAAATTGACTTTCTAAATCAGTTAGCAGGGCACGAAGTTGATTAGCTTCGTCAGCCTGACCGTTCTGTTCAAGCAAGTCAGTATATTTGGTTAACAGCTCGTTAATATCTTGTTTGCCTTTTTCGTTTAAATCAACAACTGAGACCTTAGCCCCTTTGGCAATTCTTCTTTGAATAGCATCTTTTGTTAGCCCCATATCAGGCTGCTGGCGAATATAGACAACCCCGCCCGTCATTCCTGCACAAATCCAAGGACCCGGGTCGCCCAGTACAAGGCCGCGGCCATTTGTCATATATTCAAAGGCAAAGCCTTTAATATTAGCATTTGAACCAATATTACCCGCTTCTTTTTCTGGAAGTGGCTTTTTCACAGCTCCGCCGATGATTAAGTCAGCACCGGAAAGTCTAATCCCTGCACGTGCATCTGCATTTCCTTGTGCAACAAGAAGCCCTTTTTGAGCACCGTAACCGAACCCTTTTCCGACTGAACCATTATAATATTGACCATCTTTACCTTTTGATTTTAGGATATAGATATTTCCACCAAAAGATGTTTTACCTACTCCGTCCTGACCGCCGCCATTTACAGTGATGTCAATTCCTTCACTATTATAAGCACCCAAACCATTTCCGGGAATGGAACCGCCTTTATATTTTAGTTGTACCGATGGAAGCTGCTTGTAAGAACCATCGAGTCTTCCGCGAACACGGTGACAGGAAACCCGGCTGCCTAGCACACGCTGTTCCGATGTAACACTTGCGAATTCACGGGAAGAGTGTAATTGATCGACACTGCCATCAAGATACTCTGCACCCACAGCAACCTGCATTTGAACTTCTTCAATTGATTTCGAGGCATTTGTGATTGCAAATTGGCTAATTTCTAATGGCTTTAACAAATAGGAGAGGCTAAGCTGACCTTGACCCTTCATTTGTTCTAATAAATCAGACCGACCTACTGCATCCTGTAAATTACGAATACCAACCGATGCTGCAATTGTCTTCAACTCTGTGCCAAAAGCTGTAAATAGATTCATAATTCCCTGTACTGCTAATTCCAACTGGCGTGGAACAAAACGTCTTAACCCGTGTTCCTTTGCTTGTGCTTCTGATTCAATTTGAGTTGCGATACCAACATGACAGGTGTCTAAATGACAGCCGCGGCAGGTCGTACAACCAATTGCCAGCATGGAAAGTGTACCGAAACCAACTCGGTTTGCACCAAGCAGCATGATTTTCATAACATCCATAGCGCTCTTCATGCCGCCATCAGCCCAGATTTCTACTTTATGACGAAGTCCGCTTTCAAGCAGGGCATTATGTGCTGCTTTAACGCCAATTTCTACTGGTAAACCAACATGCTGAAGGGCATGAATTCTGGCTGCCCCCGTACCGCCATCAAAACCACTTAAGGTGATAATATCTGCACCTGCTTTAGCAATACCAACAGCGATCGTTCCGATATTTGGGACAACAGGAACTTTAACAGCAATTTTTGCTTGATCGTTTGCCGTTTTTAATTCAAGGATCATTTGTGCTAAATCTTCAATTGAGTAGATATCATGGTTGTTTGATGGTGAAATCAAATCAGAACCAAGCGTTGCATTACGTGCTTCGGCAACTTTTGCGGTAACCTTAGAACCTGGTAAATGTCCGCCTTCACCAGGCTTCGCACCCTGACCAATTTTAATTTCTAATAGGTTCGAAGAGTTAAGGAGTTCCGCATTAACACCAAATCTTCCGGAGGCAATTTGCTGTCCTCTTGTTTTTGGATATTTACCGAGCATATCCTTGATTTCTCCGCCTTCACCATTTAGGCTGACCATATTTAACCGGTCTGCACCTTCGGCATAAGCTCTGAATGCTGTTTCATTCTGTGAACCAAAGGACATAGAAGAAATAAGGAACGGTAAATCATGGTCTCCAACACGAAGATCCACTTCTGCTGGTGTTAGCGATTTACTACTCTTTTTAAGTTGTATTAAATGGCGAATTGTTGTTGGATTCTCCGTTTCTTGTTCAGAGATTTTATCACGATAACTACTATATTCACCTGTAGCTGCCACTTCACCAATTGCTTTCCAAATTCGTGGGAAGAGGTGGAACGTCTTTCCGACTCTTTCCTTTTCATTGTGGTAATCTTCTGCTCTGGACAGAGCATCAAGTTTCATCGCTTCAAAATCTGTTTCAAGTTCCTTCGATCCAAAGAAGTTAACGATGTTTAATAGGTTAGCAATTTCTTCATGTAATCCGATACTTGAGAAAAGACGACCATAACCTCTCAGTTCATGTATACCTATGGTTGAAATTACTTTTTCCAATCCTTTAGTTAAAGCACTATATAGATTTGTTAAAGGCTTTGTTGTCTCGTCAAGAACTGTAAGGAACATGTAATAAGGACTAATTAAATCTGCACCTAATCCAAAAGCAGTAATCATGTCATGAAGTGAACGAATAGCTCCAGAGCGAAGGACTAAAGAACAATCTCTTCTTATTTCCGCTTTAACTAGTGCTTGATCAATGGCAGATGTTACTAAATGTGGGTCAATCCAATAGGAATCTTCCTGATGTGCTGTTGCATCATCAAGGACAAGTAATGTTTTCCCAGCCTGAACCGCTTGAACTGCTTCTGTTGCAAGTCTTTCTAATGCATGCTCCAACTTTTCTTCTTTTTTGAAGGTTGTAGAAATAAAGGTTACTAGCTTTTGTTCCTGAAAATGATGGACAACTTGATCAAAACTTGGCTGACCTAAACTTTCGGAAAGAATATAGCCTGCTTTTCCTTCCAATAATAAAGGAGTGGTCAGTTCAATCACAGTCTCACTATTTTCTTTATTAAATAAAGTTGGTCGCTTTCCGATAATTACTCGAGTGGAAAAATGTTCAGTTTCACGGTCCCGGTCAATTGCAGGATTCGTAACGACAGCCACACTTTCTTTAAAATAATCGGCAATATTTTTTCGTTCAGGGTTAAGCGCAGCAAGTGGGGCATCGTGGCCCAATGAACGAATTGGCTCTACACCTTTTTCTGCCATTTGCTCGATTAATTGGATATGATCGCGTTCCCAGCCAAAAGCTTTATATTGTCCATTATGGATTTTGTCAGGATAATTCATTGTAACTGTCTTACCTAATGAAGGAGGAAGAAGACGCGCCCTCACCTCGCTGAAATTTAACTTATTAGAAAAGCGAGTGTAGACCTCATTTTGAAAACGGTCTTGTTCATATACTTCCAGCGTTTCATCGTTCCATTTAAAGCCAACCTTTTCACCTGGTGCTAAAGGCTTGGGATCGTTGACATATTCGCTCGAAGAAATGATTCCCGGTTCAGAGGAAAACAGATACGAGCTATCAATTTCAAGCATCCAAAGTGGACGGAGACCGAGAGCATCGACACTGAATACAGCCTCATCGCCAAATCTAGAGATAATTCCTGCAGGGCCTTGGGCAAAGTGTCCCCAGGCTTCCCTCAGATAAGTATATAGATCTTGGAGATTTTCAGGATATGCCTTAATTTCATTGATAATAGGCGGGAATAAAACATCCATTGCTTCAAATAAAGAGTAACCTTCACGGCAAATTAATGTTTCCATTGTCCGGCTTAAATCTTGAGAGTCACTGCCATCTTTGACTAGCGGCACACCAATCATTTTAGCTTCATCGCGAAGCTTTGCAATTGTATTGATCTCTCCATTATGCCCGAGAACACTGAATGGTTGGACCCGGAAAAAGCTTGAAAGTGTATTCGTAGAATAGCGATTATGACCGAGTGTCATTGTTGATGCAACAAGTGGATTTGCAAGGTCATGATAGTAACGCGGAAGAATATCCCCGGCACCCATTACCTTATAAACCACATGGTTCTGACTTAGTGAAGCGACATGGACAAGTTCGTTTGTTTCTAAATCAACTAAAGCATCGAAAAGGACCTTTGTTAATTCCTGCCCTTTTTGAGCGGAAAGACAGGCAAATTGCCAAAACACAGGATTTTCCTGAATAGCGATTGGACCTAGAGCCGAAGTGTCGGTTACTTTATCTGTTTCATAGACTAAATCAAAGCCGTATTTCTCTAACTTGTTTATTAATTCTTGTTTCGTAGTCTTCCAGTTTGCTTTTTGGCTAATAAAAACATGACCAACAGCAAATTCTTCTTTTTCAGCAAGTGTTGGTTCCTGACCAGCCTGGAGCAATTTTTCCTTCCAAAGTGCAACAGGGATATCCGTATGAATACCGACGCCATCGCCTTCTCCGTTAATAAAACCAGCGCGATGATTCATTGTTACTAAAGCGTTTATACAATCAAAAATATTTTTTCTAGTTGGACGCTTTGATTTTTCAAGACATGCGACAATCCCGCAGGCATCATGTTCTTGTTTGTGGAAATCTTTGAATAGGGAAGGGGTCCATTTTTGTGTCATCATATTAGGCTTTAGCAAATTTCTGCTAAGGCCTCTTTCACCTCCTATGAAACTTAAAGTTTATGAATATAGTATTTGTTTGTAGTTTGTACTCGGTTGTTACTTTAACGAGGTATAAAGTAAAAGGGTAA
>JAANMP010000055.1 GCA_011250595.1 Bacillus sp. MM2020_1
TCTAGTTTTGAGGGAATGATTCCTCAACAAAATAGTCTGGCAGCAATGGCGAGAAGGTCACACCCGTTCCCATACCGAACACGGAAGTTAAGCTTCTCAGCGCCGATGGTAGTTGGGACACGCGTCCTTGTGAGAGTAGGACGTTGCCAGGCACATTTAAGAGACAACCTGAAAAGGTTGTCTTTTTATTATCTAATTCAAAAAATAATAACAACAGTAAAAAAGTACGAAGTGTTTGTAAAGAATTTACGAATAGACATACACCCAATTGCAAACTGTTACATAATATATTAATTAAGATAACAACGAAAAGATTATTCGAAAAATTGTATACAAATAAACACATGAGGGCAGAATGGATGTATGGAGGTGGAGGGATTGAGTTCATTTTTAGCACAAAATTATCATGAGGAAACGTGCGTTATTTGTGAAAATCAAAAACCAAAAGGCATACATCTATACACTTCATTTATTTGTACAGAATGCGAAAATGATTTAATACAAACAGATACAAAGGATCCGAAATATAAATATTTTCTCAAACAACTGAAAAAAATAACTACACCGGAAATTTTTTCATAAAAGTCCTTAAGGGCTTATTTTTTTTTGCAATCAAATGAGAATGAATAGTTATTTTTTGTTAGAATGAAGTAACCCTTCCAAAGTTGCGGGATTACCCGCAGGCAATTAGGGCGGCAAAATCGATGAAACTCTTTATAAGGAAGTAAACAAATGAGCAACCAATTAAAAACACCCTTGTATGATGTTTTAGTCGACCATGTAAATAAGAATCCTATTTCTTTTCATGTCCCCGGGCATAAATATGGTCAAATAAATCAGCCTCAAGCAAATCGTTATTTTAAACAAATTTTACAAATAGATGCGACGGAGTTATCGGGTTTAGACGATCTGCATTCGCCGGAAGGGGCGATATTAGAGGCTGAATCATTATTAGCCAGCCTATATCAAACCAAAAGGAGTTATTTTCTTGTCAATGGTTCAACTGTAGGGAATCTGGCCATGATTATGGCTGCCTGTGTTGAAGGTTCAAAAGTTCTTGTTCAACGAAATTGCCATAAATCTGTTTTAAATGGATTAAACATAGCAAAAGCCGATCCCGTGTTTCTCGAGCCCGAATTTAACCGGGAGTGGAAAGTTTCGTCGGGTCTTAAATTAGAAACGGTCAAAGAAGCTATAAGCTTATACCCCGATGCCAAGGCGCTCATTCTGACGTATCCGAATTACTATGGAATGGGATGTCAATTACAAGAGATAATCAAAGAAGCACATCGGCATGATATCCCTATTTTAGTAGATGAAGCCCACGGACCGCATTTTATCCTGGGAGTTCCTTTCCCGCCCTCAGCCCTTCAATTAGGTGCAGATATGGCGGTTCAATCAGCGCATAAGACGCTCCCCGCTATGACGATGGGATCGTATTTACATGTAAATAGCTCACGAATTAATCATAATAAGGTAAAGGAATACTTAGCCATGTTCCAATCAAGCAGCCCCTCCTATCCGATCATGGCATCCCTGGACCTGGCACGAAATTATTTAGCTACATATACTCCAATAGACTTGAGCTTTCTATTAAATGAAATCCAACGCTTTAAACAAGAGCTGGCGGACATCCCGGCAATCAAGGTGTTAGAGTATCCAAACGCGAACGGAGATCCGCTGAAAATTACCATTCAATCTCGCTCTGGATTAAATGGTTTTGAACTCCAAAGGAGATTAGAAGAGGTCTCTATTTATACAGAATTAGCAGACCCAAATAATATCCTGTTTATTTTTCCTTTATTAAAAGAAGGACAAAGCTTTCCAGTAAAAGAGGCCGTCCTGAAAATTAAACAGGCACTGGCTGGTTTATCATTAAAGGATTCTCAAGAGATACCGGAGCTTGCTAGTCAAAACATATCAATGTTAGCGATCCCATTTAAAGACATGGTCAATTTAACGGTAAAAGAAATAGAAATAACAGCTGCACTTGGAAAGGTATGCGCTGAAACTATTATTCCATATCCCCCGGGTATCCCATTGTTAATAAAGGGCGAGAGGATAACAAAAGATAAGCTCAGTCAACTTAGCAGGCTCCTAAATTCAGGAGCAAGATTTCAAGGCGGCTCCTTATTAAAGGATGGCAGGATAAAGACTTTTTACACAACATGAGTGAGAGATATAGTTTTGGAGGTTTTTGTAGATGACTAGAGGTATATTTATAACATTTGAGGGCCCGGATGGTGCTGGAAAATCAACGATTATTGATATGGTCGCTAAGCAGTTTGAAAATGTACTGTTAACGCGTGAACCAGGTGGGATTGATATCGCGGAGCAAATTCGAGCCGTTATATTAAATAAAGAAAATACCGCCATGGACCCCCGAACAGAAGCACTGCTCTATGCTGCGGCAAGAAGACAGCATTTGATTGAAAAGGTGAGACCAGCCTTGGATGAGGGAAAAATAGTCTTATGTGACCGGTTTGTTGATAGTTCATTGGCCTATCAAGGTTATGCCCGCGGGTTAGGGATTGAAGAAGTGTTTGCAATCAATCAATTTGCGATTGAGAACTTGATGCCGGAATTAACCATCTATTTTGAGATCGAGCCGGAGTTGGGCTTAGAGCGGATTAACAAAAATAAAGGCAGAGAGATCAATCGATTAGATTTAGAAAATCTTGAATTCCATCAAAAGGTTAGTGAAGGATACCAATTATTAATCAAGCGCTTTCCGGATAGAATTCGTTGTATTGATGCCTCTGGTACAGTGGAAGAGGTTTTTCAGGAAACACTAAAGATAATAGAGGAAAAATTATCCCAAAAGAAGCCTTCGCTGTAAGGCTTTTTTTTCAAAAAAAGAAATATCAGCCTGCCCCACCCATTACGAATGTAAGGAATTCGGTTACCTGTTATAATATAGAAAATAACAAAACTAGAATTGGGAAAAAAGAGAGGGTGGTTCGGATGAAACTTATCATAGCTGTTGTACAGGACCAGGATAGCAATCGCTTATCAAAAGCACTAGTAGATAACAATTTTAGAGCAACCAAACTAGCCAGTACAGGTGGATTTCTGAAGTCAGGCAACACAACCTTTATGATTGGTACTGAGGATATTCGAATTGACCGAGCCCTCCAGATTATTAAGGAAAACTGCAGGTCCAGGGAACAGTTAGTTGCCCCTGTTTCACCGATGGGCGGGAATGCCGATTCGTATGTCCCATATCCCGTGGAAGTCGAAGTTGGCGGGGCTACAGTATTTGTCCTTCCAATTGAGCAATACATGCATTTTTAAGCATCGTGTCTAAGGGTAAATTTTATAAAGTAAGTGAGTGATGAGCTTGGTCAAATCATGGGAACAGCTAGAAGAGCTTCAGCCAACTGTGTTAAACATGCTAAAAAACAGTTTAGTGAAAAATCGAGTGGCCCATGCGTACCTTCTGGAGGGAATTAGAGGGACAGGTAAGAGGGAAATTGCGCTGCTGCTGACAAAGTCCCTATTTTGCGATTCCATCATTGATCAATATAAACCCTGTGAAGAGTGTAATAATTGCCGTCGAATCAATCACGGCAACCATCCTGATGTTCATATGATTGAGCCTGAGGGGTTATCGATTAAGGTTGAGCAAATCAGAAGCCTGCAGGTTGAGTTTTCCAAAAAGGGATTAGAATCTTCAAAAAAAGTATATTTACTTGTTCATGCTGATAAGATGAGTGTCAGTGCATCTAATAGTTTGCTGAAATTTTTAGAGGAGCCAAATCCCGGGACCGTTGCCTTTCTATTAACGGAACAACCGCAAAAAATTCTTCCAACCATTCTATCAAGGTGCCAAATACTAACATTTCATCCATTATCGCCTCGAGTTATGATTAAACAATTGGTGGAAAACGGCGTAGAACCGCATAAGGCTCCGTTACTTGCTCAATTGACCAATAGTTTGGATGAAGCTCTTAAATTAAATGTCGATGAATGGTTTGCACAAGCCCAAAAAATAGTGGTAAAATTATATGAGGTGTTGAAAAAAAATCCATTAGAGGCTATGGTAACGCTTCAGACTGAATGGTTTCCACACTTTAAAGAAAAAGAACAGATTCACCGTGGTTTAGAACTTTTACTTCTTATTTTTAAGGATTTACTATATATACAATTAGATAAGCAGGAGCAAATTGTTTTTCGAGAGGAAAACGGACGGCTGCAGCAATTTGCATTGCAAACATCTGGACGGCGCATATCGGATCAAATGTCAGCTATTCTTGATGCGAAAAGAAGGCTTGAGAGGAATATGAACCCTCAGCTGATGATGGAACAGCTTGTGTTAAAATTGCAGGAGGGATCTTCATTTGTATGATGTTGTAGGAGTACGCTTTAAAAAAGCGGGGAAAATCTATTATTTTGATCCAGGGGACCTCTCCATAGAAAAAGATGAGTTTGTGATTGTCGAAACAGTTCGTGGAGTGGAGTATGGGAAAGCAGTCATCGCTCGTAAACAGGTTGAGGAACACGATGTTGTCCTTCCGTTGAAAAAAGTGGTTAGAATCGCTGACCCGAAGGATAAAATGATTGTGGAAGAAAATAAGCAGGCTGCAAAAGAAGCTTATGAAGTTTGTAATGAAAAAGTGAATGAGCATCAGTTAGATATGAAACTAGTCGATGTTGAATATACATTTGATCGCAATAAAGTCATCTTCTACTTTACAGCGGATGGAAGAGTTGATTTCCGTGAGCTTGTGAAGGACTTAGCAGCTATTTTTCGGACGAGAATTGAATTACGCCAGATCGGTGTCCGTGATGAAGCGAAGATGCTTGGCGGGATTGGCCCTTGTGGACGAATGTTATGCTGTTCCACCTTTTTAGGGGACTTCGATCCAGTTTCAATAAAAATGGCAAAGGATCAAAATCTCTCATTGAATCCTACAAAAATATCCGGTTTATGCGGTAGGCTGATGTGTTGTTTAAAATATGAAAATGATGAATATGAAACTGCTAAGGCATTGCTGCCTGATTTAGGGGAAGTTATTGAAACTCCACAAGGCAGAGGAAAAGTAGTAGGATTAAATATATTAGAGCGGGTACTGCAGGTTGAACTAAAGGAACAGGATCGAGTTCTGGAGTATACCTTGGAGGAAATCAATAAAGAAGGTGCCTTTTCTATACAATCCACAGATTAACGAGGTGGAAGCCGTGGATAAAAAAGAAATATTTGAATCAGTAAGTAATATGGAAACACAAATTGGCCATCTTTACCAACAGCTGGGGGAATTAAAGCAGCATTTAGCCGAAATACTAGAAGAGAATCATTATTTAAAGCTTGAAAATGAACATCTGAGACGCCGTTTAGATGTAACAACTGAAGCGGAAAAAAAGATAACAGAGAATAAAAAAGGGACCATTCAGTCTGAGTCTCCCGGTGTAAAACCATTTGATGTAGGGGAAGGCTATGATAATCTCGCCCGTCTCTATCAAGAAGGGTTTCATATCTGTAACCTGCATTTTGGAAGTTTACGTAAGGAAGGCGATTGTTTATTCTGTCTTTCATTTCTTAATAAGAAATAACCTTAAGAGGCTGACAAAAATCAGCCTCTATTTTCATACATATAGCTGGAGGTGATACTTTGGTCCACTTAAAGGAAGATGAACGTTTGGATTATTTGCTAGCAGAAAACTTACGGATTATTCAAAGTCCATCTGTTTTTGCCTTTTCACTTGATGCCGTGTTACTCGCAAGATTTGTCTATGTTCCGATTCAAAAGGGAAACTTAATTGATCTTTGCAGCGGGAATGGTGTGATTCCTTTATTTTTAAGTGCGCGAACGAAGGGACAAATAACCGGCGTTGAAATACAAACACGGCTTTACGATATGGCGGTAAGAAGTATTGAATATAATCGACTGGAACAACAACTGCAAATGATTCACGGCGATATCAAAGATATGCCAAAGCAGCTGGGACATGGAAAATTTGATGTCGTCACATGCAATCCACCATATTTTACTACGGCATCAAAGGAAGAAATAAATCCGAATGAACATCTAGCGATTGCCCGTCATGAAATCCTTTGTACCTTAGAGGATGCGGTTAAAGCGTCAAGCCAATTGGCTAAACAAGGTGGTAAAGTAGCATTTGTGCACCGCCCTGGACGACTGTTGGATATTATTACGCTGATGAGGCAATACCGGTTGGAACCGAAACGGATTCAATTTGTTTACCCTAAGAAAGGCAAAGAAGCAAACACACTGTTAATTGAAGCCATTAAGGATGGAAGTCCGGATTTGAAAATAGCACCGCCGTTATTTGTCTATAATGAAAACAATGAATACACACCAGAGATTCGTGAGATTTTATATGGAGAATCATAATCACTATTTTTATGTCCTAACCTGTAATGACGGCAGCTTATATGGTGGATATACGAATAATCTTGAGCGTCGGATTAAGCTTCATAATGAAGGAAAAGGGGCAAAATATACACGGGGCAGAGGTCCAGTGGTACTTACATACTCTAGAGGCTTTGAAACGAAAGGAGATGCACTAAGTGCAGAATACAATTTCAAACAATTAACTAGAAAGAAAAAAGACGAATTTTTAATAAGAGAAACAGGTGATAGCCATGTGGCAGCAAAAGAGCTTTGAGAATGAAGCAACAAAAGGGATTTTATATCTAATCCCTACCCCCATAGGAAATTTAGAAGATATGAGTTTCCGAGCCATTCGATTATTAAAGGAAGCAGACCTAATTGCTGCTGAAGATACAAGAAATACAAAGAAACTATGCAATTACTTTGAAATTGGAACGCCTGTGGTCAGTTATCATGAACACAATAAAGAAACAAGCGGTGATAAATTGATTCAAAAAGTAAAGGAAGGGTTAAAAATTGCCCTTGTAAGTGATGCGGGTATGCCAGCAATTTCTGACCCTGGTTATGAGTTAGTGTTAGCCGCTACGCGGGAAAAGGTAACAGTTGTTCCCTTGCCAGGTGCAAACGCTGCATTGACCTCATTAATCGCTTCAGGGTTGCCATGTCAGCCTTTTTACTTTTTTGGATTCTTAAATCGAAATAAGAAAGAGAAGCGCTTGGAATTAGAAGCTTTAAAGTGGCAGTCGGCAACGTTAATCTTTTATGAATCACCGCATCGTCTAAAGGAAACATTAGCGATTATGTTGGATGTCCTCGGTAACCGGAAAATTGCTATTTGCCGGGAGTTAACAAAAAAATATGAGGAATTTATTCGTGGAACGATTGAAGAAGTCATTGCTTGGACAAATCAAGATGAAATCCGCGGCGAGTTTTGCTTGATTGTTGAGGGTACAGACCAAGAGCAGGAGGAAGCTCCAAGCTGGTGGCACACTTTAACACTTGAGGAACATGTCAATCACTACATTTCAGAAAAGAATATCCCATCTAAGGAAGCAATCAAACTTACAGCAAAAGACCGTGACATGAATAAACGAGACGTGTATCAGGCCTATCATGTCGAATAAATAAAAAATGCTCCAGCACAATTTTTTAAGTGCTGGAGCATTGTATTATTTTACTAATTCAAAGTTGTTTTGGATTTCTTGTAATAACTGTTCTGCACCTTCACGGCTAAGAATTAATTTACCGCCAGCAAGAGTTAAATTATCATCAGATACTTCTCCAGTTACTTGGCAAGTCATATTTGGCTTGTATTTCTTTAAGATAATACGCTCATCATCAACGTAAATTTCAAGAGCATCCTTTTCAGCGATACCAAGAGTACGTCTTAATTCGATTGGAATAACTACACGGCCTAACTCATCAACTTTACGAACAATACCAGTAGATTTCATTTTTATTATCTCCTCTCACATTTGCAATTATTTTTTCTCTATCTATTTATTCGTCATTATTCGACAAATTTTTCATAACTTAATAATACAAGAAATTCCCATATTCGTCAATTACTTTATTTTGAAAAATATTTGACAATTTTTTCTATTAGGGTGATTGTTGATTTATCAACGTTTTTCTGAAAATTACCATTATTTATCACTCATAAATATTATTGTATTTTTAATATTGCGTTTGATCAACTCGATCTTTTTTCGACATATTTCAACATAATCTGATTCCAATGAACTATATATCTTTCGAAGGGGGAGGGGGCATTATGGGTGTAATAAGAAAAAATTTAAAAATAAAGGAAATACGTAAAAGTGCGCCTTCTTGCACAAAAGTTGGTTTTTCGGTATATTTTGAGGATAGAAGCGAGAAAAAAAAGGCAATAATGGATAAATAGAGCTTTGGACTCGCAAACTAGCGGAGGGATTTAGATGGAGAAAAAATTGAAGACTTTTTACCTAACGACGCCGATTTACTATCCTAGCGGTAATTTACATATTGGGCATGCCTATACAACAGTTGCCGGCGATGCAATGGCACGTTATAAGCGGATGCGCGGCTATGATGTTATGTATTTAACAGGTACGGATGAGCATGGGCAGAAGATTCAGCGGAAGGCGGAAGAGGCAGGGATTACTCCGCAGCAGTATGTCGATGAAATTGTTGATGGGATTCAAGAGTTGTGGAATAAACTTGATATTTCCTATGATGATTTTATTCGTACAACTCAGGAACGGCATAAACAAGTTGTCGAAAAAATCTTTGCAAGACTTCTTAAGCAAGGAGATATTTATCTCGATCAGTATGAAGGCTGGTATTGTACACCGTGTGAATCCTTCTTTACTGACCGTCAGCTAGTGGATGGGAATTGTCCGGATTGTGGTCGTCCGGTTGAAAAAGTGAAAGAGGAATCGTACTTTTTTAAGATGAGTAAATATGTCGACCGTTTATTGCGATACTACGAGGAAAATCCGGATTTCATCCAACCTGAATCTCGTAAAAATGAAATGATCAATAACTTTATCAAACCTGGCTTGGAGGATCTTGCTGTCTCAAGGACAACATTTGATTGGGGCGTAAAGGTGCCCGGAGATCCAAAACACGTTATCTATGTATGGATTGATGCACTGTCTAACTATATCACAGCACTTGGTTATGGGACTGAAAATGATGCTAAATACTTAAATTATTGGCCAGCAGATGTTCATCTTGTTGGAAAGGAGATTGTCCGTTTCCATACGATTTATTGGCCAATCATGCTAATGGCTTTAGACCTGCCACTGCCCAAAAAAGTATTTGCCCATGGCTGGTTGTTGATGAAGGATGGAAAAATGTCCAAATCGAAAGGAAATGTCGTTGACCCGGTCACTTTAATTGATCGGTACGGACTCGATTCGCTTCGATATTATTTGTTAAGGGAAGTACCGTTTGGGGCAGATGGTGTCTTTACCCCTGAAGGATTTGTTGAAAGAATCAACTTTGACTTAGCCAATGACTTAGGAAATCTTTTAAATCGTACCGTCGCCATGATCGAAAAATATTTTAACGGTATGATCCCTGATTATTCCGGGTCTGTTGGTGAATTTGATGCATCGCTGTTACAGATGAATCTGGATACAGTAAATAAATATGAGGAAGCCATGGAAAAAATGGAGTTCTCTGTTGCCTTAACGTCTATTTGGCAATTAGTCAGCCGGACCAATAAGTATATTGATGAAACCAAACCTTGGGCATTAGCCAAGAATGAGGAGAATAAAGGGGAACTTGCGAGCGTAATGGTTCATCTCGCTGAATCATTACGAAGAATTGCGATTTTACTGCAGCCATTCTTAACACGTACTCCAAATGCCATCTTTTCACAGTTAGGTATTCACGAAGAGACTCTTACAGTATGGGAAAGCCTTGCTGATTTTGGCATAATTCCAAGCGGAACGAAGGTTGAAAAGGCTGCTCCGATATTCCCTCGGCTCGATATTGCTGAAGAAGTAGAGTTTATTAAGACGAAAATGCAGGGTTCTGCACCAGTTGTTGAAGTAAAGGAAGAAGCAAAGTTAGAAGAAAAGCCGGAAGAAATCGACGAGATTGCTATCGATGATTTTATGAAAATTGATTTACGTGTAGCAGAAGTGGTTCAAGCAGAGCCAATTAAAAAGGCAGATAAATTGCTTAAGCTTCAGCTGGATTTAGGCTATGAAAAGCGTCAGGTGGTTTCGGGCATTGCTCAATATTATAAGCCAGAAGAATTAGTGGGTCGAAAGGTGATTTGTATAACCAATCTGAAACCAGTTAAACTTCGCGGTGAACTTTCACAGGGAATGATCCTGGCAGGTTCAAAAGATGGTCAACTATCGCTGGCAACCGTCGATCAAACGTTACCGAATGGTTCCAAGGTAAAATAAAGGTTAATAACTTTACAATAAAAGCGCCTGCATAAGGCGCTTTTCAATGTTACACGTGGAACATTTTTCGTGATATTTCTAGTTATTACTTGGTTATTGTAGAATCTTGGAATTTCTACAGCAAATTAAAAAATGTTAGCGAAATATAAAATTCTTTTTGAAAAAAATGGTGAAGGAGCAAAACTATGCTATTTGATACCCATGCACATTTAAATGATGACCAATATAACGAAGATTTAGAAGAAGTGATTACCAGGGCTCAAAGTGAAGGAGTCACGAATATGGTTGTTGTCGGATTCGATCGGAAGACGATTCAAAGGGCAATGGAATTGGCTGAAAACTATGAGTTTATCTTTGCCTGTGTGGGCTGGCATCCGGTTGATGCCATCGATATGACCGAAGAGGATTTACGCTGGATAGAGGAATTAGCTGCCCATCCAAAAGTTGTAGCGATCGGTGAAATGGGTTTGGATTATCACTGGGACAAATCCCCAAAGGATATTCAGAAGGAAGTTTTTCGGAAGCAAATCAAGCTGGCTAAAAAGGTTAACTTGCCAATTGTGATCCATAACCGCGAAGCAACTGCTGACATAGTGGAAATATTAAAGGAAGAAGGGGCAGAAGAAGTGGGTGGAATTATGCACTGCTTTAGCGGCAGCCCTGAAGTGGCGAAGGAATGTGTAAAGCTGAACTTTTATATTTCGCTAGGAGGACCTGTTACCTTTAAAAATGCTAAAAAACCAAAAGAAGTAGCGGCAGAAATACCACTAGACAAACTTTTAATTGAAACCGATTGTCCCTATTTATCCCCCCATCCTTACCGTGGGAAAAGAAATGAGCCTAGTTATGTAAAATTAGTAGCTGAACAAATTGCCGAAATAAAAGGGTTGACAATGGAAGAAGTGGCAGAGGCAACGACACGAAATGCTAAAAAATTATTCGCCATAAAATGATAGGGTAATTTGTCGAAGCTGGTGGAAGCTTGTCTTTTAATTTAATGAAAACAAAAAGTTCTACATGTCTCCTTTTCTACATAGGATAACCGTGTCGATAAGTTTCTCTTTGCAATTTTTTGAACTTTGTGCATAATTAGAAATACCTTCGAACAGTATGCAAAGATTAACAGCCGACAGCATGGTTCATTAATCTCTCTAAGAAAAGGAGGCGTTTTTCATCGTATTCAAACACATGAAAAACCTGTTTTCCAAGTCTTTGAGCCGGAAGACATTGACCATTGCTTTTGCTAGTTTCGTAGTTTTGCTGACAACTCTTGGAATTCTTTATTATGAAGGGTCAAAGAAAACTGTTGCCATTACTCTTAACGATCAGCAAGAGGTCGTAAAAACACATGCAGATACCATCCAGGAATTATTAGATGAAATCGATGTATCTACCCGCTCACAAGATTATTTGCAACCGAATGCGAGTACAAAGGTGAAGGACCACCTGAAAGTCATTTGGAAGCAAGCGAACATGGTTCACATTGTCAAGGACAACGAGAAAAAAACGATCTGGACGACAGCAGGAACAGTTGCTGAACTCCTAAAAGAGCAGAACATTGTTTTGAGCAAACATGATCAAATCTCACCTAGACCGCAAGCAGCTATAAAGAGTAAGATGGAAATTGGATTAAAAAAAGCATTTCATCTTACATATGTTGATGGCGGTAAAAAGCAACAAGTTTGGTCCACTTCGGCTACGGTCGCTGACTTTTTATCACAACAGGGGATTAAGCTAAATACATTAGACCGAGTTGAACCATCATTAACAGAAGCCATCCCAAAGGATGGTGCTGTTAACGTCATTCGAGTAGAAAAAGTCACCGATGTAGTGGAAGAACCTATTCAATTTGCTGTAGTAACCAAAAAGGATGATCGTTTAGAAAAAGGGAAAGAAAAGACGCTTACCAATGGAAAAAGGGGTCGTGTTTCTAAACAATATGAAGTCCTGCTTGAAAACGGCAAAGAAGTTTCTAGAAAATTAATAAGTGAGCAGAAGATTGCAGAAAAGCAAGATAAAGTTGTGGCTGTCGGAACGAAGGATATAGCGTTACAAGTTTCCCGCGGTGCAGACGAGTCGGGAAAAGAGTTTTACGTTACTGCAACTGCTTATACAGCGTATTGCAACGGCTGTTCAGGTAGGACAGCAACGGGACTTAATCTCCGTGCCAACCCGAACATGAAGGTAATTGCCGTTGACCCAAGGGTTATCCCGCTGGGGACGAAGGTGTATGTTGAAGGTTATGGCTATGCTGTAGCCGCTGACACAGGAGGGGCAATTAAAGGATATATCATTGATTTATTTATGCCTTCTAATCAAGATTGCTATCGCTGGGGACGAAAAAAAGTTAAAATTAAAATTTTAAATTAGTTACCATTTTGCAGAGGGTCCTATCCTCTGCATTTTGCTTTTTTCATAAATTTCTTTATACTAACATCGAATACATATCGGTAACATGCTTCATCTTTTTCTTATTTTATTGTATGAATGTGTTCAATAATATAGACGATGGACATTACAAAAATGTTTCAATTTTTTTGCAATTTATTTTTTTTTTATTACGGAGGCTAACATCATTAAATGAAGATTAAAGAAATTATTGTTGTGGAAGGAAAAGACGATACGACAGCGATTAAACGGGCACTTGATGCAGATACAATTGAAACAAATGGTTCAGCTGTGAATGAGGCAACGATTGAAAAGGTAAGACGCGCTCAACAGTCCCGAGGCGTTATTATTTTTACGGATCCGGATTTTCCCGGTGAAAAAATCCGCAAGACGATCGCTGAGGCTGTTCCAGGTTGTAAACACGCATTTTTAACGAAGGAAGCGGCGATGGGCAAGGTAGGGGAAAGCCTTGGTGTGGAACATGCCAGCCCTGAAGCCATCCAAGAAGCGCTTAAGGATGCCCAAATCATGCATGAAACGTTTGCAGAGGAAATAACCCAAGAAGACCTGATCACAGCCGGTCTGATCGGCGGTGAAGGGGCTAAAGAGAGAAGAATCATGCTTGGTAAGATACTAAAAATTGGTTATACCAATGGAAAACAACTGCATAAGCGCTTAATGATGTTCCAAATTGGAAGAAAAGAATTTTCAGAAGCACTAAGGGTTGTACGTCAGGAGGAACTACATGAATAAAGATATTGCTACCCCGGTAAGGACAAAAGACATTTTAAAAAAATATGGTTTTTCATTTAAAAAGAGTCTAGGTCAAAACTTTTTAATTGATACTAATATCTTAAAAAAGATTGTCAGCTTTGCGGATTTAACACAAGAATCAGGAGCGATTGAAATTGGACCGGGTATTGGCGCACTTACAGAGCAGTTGGCCCGGACAAGCAAAAAAGTCGTTGCTTTTGAGATTGATCAACGGTTACTGCCTATCTTAAATGATACCTTATCACCCTATCCCAATGTTAAGATAATTCATAACGATGTGTTAGAGGCAGATGTGGCCGAAGTTATGAAAGAAGAATTTAATGATATTGACAATGTCATGGTGGTTGCGAATTTACCCTATTATGTGACAACGCCAATCATCATGAAGCTTCTTGAAGAGCATTTGCCGATTCGCGGGATTGTTTGTATGCTTCAAAAGGAAGTGGCAGACCGAATTTCAGCTAAGCCAGGAACGAAGGACTATGGCTCACTTTCTATCGCCGTCCAATACTACACGGAAGCAGAAACCGTCATGATTGTCCCAAAAACTGTGTTTGTACCGCAACCGAATGTGGACTCCGCGGTCATCAGGTTAACGCGAAGGGAGCAGCCGGCAGTTGCGGTCACAGATGAATCGTTCTTTTTCCAAGTTACGAGGGCGAGCTTTGCTCAACGAAGGAAAACCCTGCTTAATAACCTTACCAGCCAGCTGCCGGAAGGGAAGCAAAAGAAGGAAGACATCCTGCAAGCCTTAAGTGCGAGCGGAATTGACCCAACTAGAAGAGGGGAGACACTTTCCTTAGAGGAATTTGGCCGCTTAAGCGAAGCATTATATCCGTTTTTCCATTAGACCTTATTATAGGGTCACAGGCTGTCGAAAAACCTTCGATAGCCTTTTATATTGCTAAATAAATTGGGAAATACCCATATTTCCTTAAAAATAAAGGAAGTTTTTCCTTTTATATTATCCAAATCTTTGGATTTTGTCTTATTTAGAGCAGTTAATCGGAATATCTCCGCTTATATCTGACTCTTAAGCTACCCTATATACATTAGCCGGAAATTCTCCGCCTATGAATTCTCATACCTACACGAAAATCAACAATGAATAATAACAGAGCCAAAAAATAAAGTGAACAGGTACTTCTTACAGCAACTTGTCAAAACATGAAAAAGATTGCCTCCCATTTGCAAGGACCATCAATAATTTTGGTATTTAGATTCTGAGAAAATAAATACTGCCATGAAAAATTCCCTTTCTCTACATTCTGGGGCCCTTTTATAGGGTCTATTTTTTTCACATAGATGCCTGTGTTTGCATAGCCTATGAGAGAAACTTTATTTAAAGGCCCTTGTGCTGGTCTTATTGGAGTGACGGCAGTGGATATAAAATTAATGGATATTGTCGGCAGGCGTTCGTATAACTGTGATATTCTATTTCGCATAATTGATATTCGAAAAGTAAATGACCAAAAATTTGCAGTTCTATACGGAGAAGATTTTCGCCTTGTGGCTGACGCACCATACGAGGATTTGGTCGTCGTCGACCATCTACAAAGAGTTAAGCTGGAGAAAGAGTACCGAACGCTTGAGGAACAGTCTTTTAAGCTGTTTAAACAGGATGTTGAATTAATTAAGAATCGTCAGGAATATGAAGCGACTGGCGGATATGTAAAACCAAGTAATTATTTTCAAATGCCGGGGAAGGTTCTTCATATGGATGGGGATCCATCCTACTTGAAGAAATGTATGACACTGTATGAAAAAGTGGGAATCCCTGTTTTAGGTATACACTGTAATGAAAAAGAAATGCCAGAAAGAATCGGGGGATTGATTGATCTGTATCGTCCCGATATTCTCGTTATAACCGGACATGATGCGTATTCAAAGGCAAAAGGAAAAATGACGGATATTAATGCATATCGCCATTCTAAACATTTTGTCCAAACGGTTAAGGAAGCACGAAAAAGGATTCCTCACTTAGATCAGTTGGTGATCTTTGCCGGTGCTTGCCAATCGCACTTTGAATCATTAATTCATGCGGGAGCAAACTTTGCCAGCTCGCCTGAACGGATTAACATTCATGCCCTCGACCCCGTTTATATCGTTGCCAAAATTAGCTTTACACCTTTTATGGAAAGAATTAATGTCTGGGACGTATTAAGGAATACATTAACAGGTGAAAAGGGACTTGGAGGTATTGATACAAGGGGAGTGTTACGAACGGGAATGCCTTATCGGCCGATCCAAGAAGAGGATGAATAAGCCTTTGCTGTCCGATAAGGCTTATTTTTTTTATTTTCTTAGCCGATACATATTCCCACATATATAAGGTAACTCTAATAATGTTGAAATTTAGTAGAAAAAGAAGAATAAAAAATATTGACAATCTTTTTGTTTGACTGATATAATTTATGTTTTTGTTTGACATAACTATGTCAGTGTGTTATACTTTACACAGTGAGGTGGACCGAATGCCAAAAACCTTAGCCGATATCAAAAAGGCTCTAGACACAAATTTAGGGAAAAGATTACTGCTTAAAGCCAACGGAGGTCGTCGAAAAACAATCGAACGTTCCGGTGTTTTAGCTGAAACTTATCCATCTGTTTTTGTTATTGAATTAGATCAGGATGAAAACTCATTTGAACGTGTTTCATACAGTTATGCCGATGTTTTAACAGAAACTGTTCAAATTACTTTCTACGAAGATGCATCAGGACACTTAGCCTTAAATTAGTATATAAGCAATACGTAGCAGTAAACAATTGTTTACTGCTTTTTGCTATCTATAAATAGTTTCATGAAATCCTAACTTTTCTCCCATACTAAAAATGCCGTGGTATGAAAGGGGTTGTTTAGGTGGGCAGAAGAAGAAGAGGGATTATGTCCCGTCACTTTAAAGAAGAGCTTGCGAAAGAGCTTGGCTTTTATGATGTCGTTCAAAGAGAAGGATGGGGCGGCATTAAGGCAAAGGATGCAGGGAATATGGTCAAGCGTGCCGTTGAATTAGCGCAAGAACAGTTAGCTAGCCGGGATCCAAGGGGCTAACTTCTGAATAAAGCACTTCCGCTTATGAGATTAATCAATCACATACCACAGCAAGGCCAGAGGACAAGCTCCTCTGGCTTTCTTTTTTTTCAAAATATGACTTATTTCTTATAAAACTAATAATAAATTATGAAATTTGATAGGATTTCTCATATCACACGTCTTACTTTTATTGTTTTGTGGTAAAATAGGACAAAATGTGGATTTTCGGAACCGGACAATATAGAAGTAGGTGGACGTAGTGAGGCTTTTAGTAAAAGCACCGGCCAAAATAAATTTAGCATTAGATGTTTTACACAAACGCCCTGATGGCTATCATGAAGTGGAAATGATTATGACAACGATTGATTTGGCTGACCGGGTTGAACTATCATTATTAAACGAAGATAAAATACATATTCATTCTCACAATCGCTATGTTCCTGATGACCAGCGGAATTTAGCCTTTCAAGCTGCCCAGCTTTTGAAGGATCGATTCCATGTCAAAAAAGGTGTGTTGATTTCAATTGAAAAAACCATTCCTGTTGCCGCGGGGCTAGCGGGGGGAAGCAGTGATGCAGCTGCCACTTTGAGAGGCTTAAATAAGCTCTGGGATCTCGGGTTAACATTGGATCAATTGGCTGAGCTGGGGAGTGAAATTGGATCGGATGTTTCATTCTGTGTCTATGGCGGGACGGCCTTGGCAAAGGGCCGAGGCGAAATGATTACCGAATTGCCTGCTCCGCCGACATGCTGGGTCATCCTTGCAAAGCCATTTATAGGGGTATCAACTGCTGAAGTATATCGAAGACTGGATATCAATGAAATGACCCATGCGAACATTCCCGGCATGATTGAAGCGATTAATGAACATGATTACAAAAAGGTGTGCAAAAATGTGGGGAACGTTTTAGAGGATGTTACCTTAAACCTCCACCCTGAAGTTGCGCTAATAAAAGAACAAATGAAACGTTTTGGTGCAGATGCTGTATTAATGAGTGGCAGTGGTCCAACGGTTTTTGGTATTGTTCAGCATGATTCAAGAATGCACCGAATTTATAATGGATTAAGAGGATTCTGTGATCAAGTATTTGCGGTCCGGATGTTAGGGGAACGACATTCACTTGATTAAAGACGTACGAAAATGGTATTCTATAACTAGAATATTCGTGTTTTTGGGGGCGTATTATGAAATTTCGGCGCAGTGAACGCTTGATTGATATGACAAATTATTTACTAGATCACCCGCGACAGCTCGTACCGCTTACCTTTTTTGCCGAGCGTTATTCCTCGGCGAAATCATCGATCAGCGAAGATTTGGCGATTATTAAAGAAACATTTGAAAAAAGAGGAATTGGCACCATCCAAACAGTGCCAGGGGCATCAGGCGGAGTGAAATTCTTTGTAAAGGTAAGTCATGAAGCAGCAAAACCCTTTATCAATGAATTGTGTGAGCTGATTGCCAATCCTGATCGACTTTTACCTGGAGGATATTTATATTTAACTGATATTTTAGGTGATCCTAACGTCGTGCAACAGGCTGGGCGGATTATTGCTTCTGCCTATACTGATGCGAAAATAGATGTGGTGATGACAGTTGCGACTAAAGGAATTCCGCTTGCCTACGCCGTGGCAAGTCAGTTGAATGTCCCCGTTGTTATCGTCCGAAGGGATAGTAAAGTAACGGAGGGGCCGACAGTCAGTATTAATTATGTGTCCGGTTCTGCCAAGCGAATCCAAACGATGGTCCTTTCAAAACGCAGCATGAAACAAGATTCACGCGTCTTGATTGTCGATGATTTTATGAAGGCTGGCGGAACGGTCATGGGAATGATTAGTATGCTCGAAGAATTTAATGGGCATTTGGCTGGAATTGCTGTTTTAGTTGAGGCGGAAAAAATTCAAGAGCGGCTCGTCGATGAATATATTTCACTCGTCCAGTTATCTGATGTGGACGTAAAGGGAAAAATGATTAATGTTCAAGCTGGGAATTATTTTAATAAATAGATGGAGGGAATTACGATGAAAACAGTTCAAACAAGTCAAGCACCGGCTGCTATTGGCCCCTATTCACAAGGAATTATTGTAAATAATATGTTCTATAGCTCAGGACAAATTCCATTAACTGCTGATGGGACCTTGGTAACCGGCGATATTAAAGAACAAGCTCATCAAGTTTTTCAAAACTTACTGGCTGTCTTAACCGCTGCAGGTGCATCTTTTGAAACAGTCGTAAAGACAACCGTATTTATTAAAAGTATGGATGACTTCGCTGCATTAAACGAAGTTTATGGTGAATACTTCTCTATCCATAAACCTGCTCGTTCATGTGTCGAGGTTGCCCGCTTGCCAAAAGATGTTTTAGTGGAAATTGAAGTGGTTGCACTCGTTAAATAACTAAATAAATTTTAATTCACTTCCAGATTTATAACTGTTCACTATTTTGCCCTAATTTTTCTAAAATATTTTGAATATAAAGAAGGATTTCAGAAAAAGTTGTTGAATTTATTTACTTAGCTTTTTAACAAACAAAAAGGGTGTGAGCACATGGAAGTAACTGACGTAAGATTACGCCGAGTTAATACGGATGGACGGATGAGAGCTATCGCTTCTATCACGTTGGACAATGAATTTGTTGTTCATGACATTCGTGTGATCGACGGAAACAACGGTTTATTTGTAGCTATGCCAAGCAAACGTACTCCAGATGGAGAATTTCGTGACATTGCGCATCCAATTAATTCTGGAACACGCGGTAAAATCCAGGAAGCTGTCTTGGCTGAGTACCACCGTTTAGGTGAATTGGAAGTAGAATTTGAAGAAGCCGGAGCTTCCTAAGGATTTTTACAACTAGGGCCTTTCTTCTAGAAGGCTCTTTTTTATTGTTTGAAAACGTTAACATTCCTCGAGTCCCCTTTGAACCCCAATCCCCTGATAATTAACTCATTATTACAAAATTAGACACTTCCCTCACATACCTTGAAAAGAGCGCCCATTTACGTTAATATTTTTAGTGGATAAAAAGGTTAATTGGAGGACTCAAACATGCATAATCGTTATGCTGTGATATTAGCCGCTGGGCAAGGAACGCGGATGAAATCTAAGCTATATAAAGTATTACACCCAGTATGCGGAAAACCGATGGTTCAACATGTGGTCAACCAAGTAATGAAGCTTAACATACAGGAAATTGTCACAATTATTGGGCATGGTGCAGAAATGGTGCAAGCACAATTAGGTGACAGCAGTAAATATGCTCTTCAGGATCAGCAGTTAGGTACTGCTCATGCTGTTAACCAGGCACAGAGCATGCTAGATGGGAAAGCAGGAGTGACGATTGTCGTTTGTGGGGATACTCCTTTAATTAAAGCTGAAACAATGGAAGCTCTTTTTAAACATCATGAAGAGTTGAATGCAAAAGCTACCATTCTTACAGCCAGAATTTCAGACCCAACGGGATACGGCCGAATCGTTCGTAACTCAGCCGGCTTAGTAGAAAAAATTGTCGAGCATAAGGATGCGTCTGAAGACGAAAGAAAGATTAATGAAATCAATACGGGTACTTATTGCTTCGATAATCTTGCATTATTTGAAGCTTTAAAGAATGTTTCTAATGACAATGTTCAAGGGGAATATTATTTACCGGATGTGATCGAAATACTCAAGACGCAAGGGGAAGTGGTCACTGCCTTTCAAACCGCTGAATTTGAAGAAACTTTAGGTGTGAATGACCGTGTGGCGTTAGCGGAAGCCGAACGAATTATGCGTGTCCGTACAAATACAGCACATATGCGGAATGGGGTTACCATCATTGACCCGGCAAATACCTATATAGAGGCCGATGTAGAAATAGGGCAAGATACGGTTATCTATCCGGGCACGATGATTAAAGGAAAAACAGTTATTGGTTCAGAATGTCAGATTGGTCCAAACTCTGAAATTGATTCATGTCATATCGGTGACCAAACAGTAATCCGTCAATCCGTTGCCCATAACAGCTCGATTGGCGCTCAGGTCAACATTGGGCCCTTTGCCCATATTCGTCCGGAGTCAATGATTCACAACGAAGTGAAAATTGGTAATTTCGTTGAAATAAAAAAAGCTGTCTTTGGAAAAGGAAGCAAAGCCTCACATCTTAGTTATATTGGTGATGCAGAGGTGGGCTCCGATGTAAATATTGGCTGTGGTTCGATTACAGTGAATTACGATGGTAAAAATAAATATTTAACGAAAATTGAAGATGGAGTCTTTATTGGCTGCAATTCCAATCTAGTTGCCCCTGTCACGATTGGGAAAGGTGCCTATGTGGCCGCCGGTTCGACCATCACTAAAGACGTACCGGGTGAAGCCTTATCGATTGCCCGGGCACAGCAAGTGAATAAGGAAAATTACGTCCAAAAGCTGAATCTAAAGAAATAAGCGAATCAATTTAGGAGGCTATCATGTCGAATCAATATTTAGACCCAAATCTGAAGGTATTTAGTTTAAATTCAAATCTTCCTCTTGCAAGAGAAATCGCGAAATTCATCGGTGTGGAATTAGGTAAATGTTCAGTCACAAGATTTAGTGACGGTGAAATTCAAATTAATATCGAAGAAAGTATCCGTGGTGGTGATGTTTATGTCATCCAGTCGACCAGCCAACCCGTTAATGAAAATATCATGGAATTATTAATCATGATTGATGCCTTAAAAAGAGCCTCTGCTAAAACAATTAACATTGTAATGCCATATTACGGTTATGCACGTCAGGATCGCAAGGCACGTGCTCGTGAGCCGATTACAGCGAAGTTAGTGGCAACCCTGCTTGAAACAGCCGGCGCAACCCGTGTCATCTGTCTCGACCTGCACGCTCCACAAATTCAAGGTTTCTTTGATATTCCGACGGATCACTTAATGGGTGTACCTATCTTATCGGATTATTTTAAATCCAGAGAATTTCAAGGGGACATTGTCATTGTTTCTCCAGACCACGGTGGAGTGACAAGAGCTCGAAAGATGGCTGAACGATTAAAAGCTCCAATTGCGATTATTGATAAACGGCGTCCAAGACCAAATGTAGCAGAAGTTATGAATATCGTCGGTAACATTGAAGGGAAAATTGCCATTTTAATTGATGATATCATCGATACAGCCGGTACAATTACACTGGCTGCTAATGCATTAATTGAAAACGGCGCATCTGAAGTGTACGCTTGCTGTACCCATCCAGTCCTATCGGGTCCTGCCATCGAACGAATTCAAAATTCAAAAATCAAAGAATTAGTGATTACCAATTCGATTGCCCTTCCGGAAGAGAAAAAGATTGATAAAATTATTAACTTATCCGTTGCACCACTTTTAGGTGAAGCCATTATTCGTGTTCACGAAGAGCAATCCGTAAGTACTTTATTTGATTGATCATAAGAATGAAGGATCTGGCCTTATCGGTCAGATCCTCCTTTTGCTTGTTTACAGTTGCCTTTTTTGAAACGAACTGTTTAAAAAAATGTTTAGACCTCCCTCTTTTGGGGCATTTTTATATAGACAGTTTTTGATAAAATAGGAGGGTAACTAAACATGAGTACAGTATTACAGGCAAAAGAACGGAAGGAATTCCGCCATTCCGCACTAAAGGCAATTCGAGATACCGGGAACATCCCTGCGGTTATTTATGGTGCGAAGGTCGATAATAAGCCCGTGTCGATTAGTTCAGCAGACTTAACAAAAACGATTCGTCAAGTGGGCAGGAATGGCGTCATTTCACTTGATGTCGATGGCAGCAAACAGGACGTTGTCTTAACCGATTACCAAGAGGACTCTATTAAAAAAGAGATTATTCACGTTGATTTCTTAGCTATAGATAAATCTTCAAAGATTAATGTAGATGTTAGACTCGTTCTCGTTGGTGAGGCAGCAGGTGTAAAAGACGGCGGCGTCATGCAGCAGCCTCTTCATCAATTAGCGGTTACTTCCACACCAGATCAAATTCCACAGCAAATTGAAGTCGATGTAACAAATCTGCAGGTAGGCGAAACGCTGACAATTGCAGATATTCTCTATCAAGGAACTTTTACAATCAACCATGAAAATGATGAGGTTGTCGCTTCGATTCTTCCACCAAAGCAGGAAGAGGAAATTAATGCGGGTGAGCAACAAGCAGGGGGTCATCCGGATAACGAAGAAGGAAGAGAGACCACACCTGAATAAAAAAGTAACAGAGTTCGGGCTAGACAACATTCAAAGTTCACTGTAAATTAAGAGTGTAAGGCGTAATCTTCTTCAGATTACGTCTTTTATCGCATTAATTAGTCATGGGAGAAAAAATGATGTTTCGTAAACTATTTAAAAGGTTGGCTAAACCGGAAGAGGTGGGACCCAAAATGAAGTTAATCGTTGGTTTAGGTAACCCGGGGAAACAATATGAACATACAAGACACAATATTGGTTTTGAAGTAATTGATGCGCTGTCCAGTAAATTTACAATCCCGCTTAACCAGTCTAAATTTAAAGGACTGTATGGGATTGGTTTTCATAGCGGAGAGAAAGTAATATTATTAAAACCGCTTACCTATATGAATTTATCCGGAGAATCGATACGAGCTGTCATGGATTATTATGATATTGACATCGAAGATTTGCTCGTCATTTATGATGATCTTGATTTGCCTGTTGGGAAAATCAGACTTCGCCAAAAAGGGAGCCCGGGCGGCCATAATGGGATAAAGTCCACAGTGGCCCATCTAGGCACGCAGCAGTTTAACAGAATAAGGATTGGGATTGACCGCCCGCAAGCAGGGATGAGTGTCCCTGATTATGTTCTGGGGCGTTTTCACCCCGATGAAAAGACTCCAACTGAGGATGCCGTGAAGAAAAGTGCAGAAGCCTGCTCGGCATGGCTGGAGAAGCCCTTCCTTCAGGTAATGAATGAATATAATCAGTAAATTGCACATGACACAAGCCGTTCTTTCATACAATAGAGCAATAAAACGTTAGGGAAGGATCATAAATAACAATGGTTAAACTAATTGAATAAGTTCCTCCTAGTGGGTTAATACTAATATGGAATCCTAGATTAGGGAGGGACAGGCGTGGCCATCCATTACCATTGTCATCATTGTGGTACCAAACTTGGTTCAATTGATAAAGCATCGATACACAGCGAAAGCCTCGGTCTTCATAAACTAACTGATCAAGAAAGACTGGAAATGGTTGCGTATGACTCGTCCGGCGACATTCACATCACGGCCATTTGTGAAGACTGTCAGGAAGCTTTAGAGCGGAATCCAGAGTACCATCAATACGATTTCCTTATTCACTAACCAGCTTTGGAGTTTCGTCCAAAGCGTTTTTCTATTTATAATTTACTAATATAAGAACGTTATTAATATGAACTTTGATGAGGAGGGGGGAGAAAACTTGAAAGCGTTAAAATCGTTGTTTTTAAAGCAGGAAGATGTCCATTCCGTGATCGCGGGAGTGGAAGAGGGATTAAGGGAACAGCTGATTGCCGGGTTATCAGGTTCTTCTAGAACCGTTTTAACGGCTTCAATCTACGAACAAATGCAAAGGCCGATCATGCTCGTCACCCATAATCTATTACAAGCACAAAAACTCTATGATGATATTGTCAATCTATTAAGTGAGAAGGAAGTTTTCCTTTTTCCCGCTAATGAGTTAATTGCTGCCGAGATGAGCATTGCCAGTCCGGAATTAAAAGCACAAAGAATTGAAGCCTTAAACTACTGGAGTAAGCATAATAAGGGAATTTTAATTGTCCCAATTGCAGGGTTAAAGAAAATTGTTCCTCCAATGAATGTATGGAAGGAATACCAGCTCTCGTTAAAATTAGGGGAAGATATCAATATCGAAAAAACCTTAAATACCTTTGTCAAAATGGGTTATATTCGAGCAGAAATGGTGACAACTCCAGGGGAATTTAGCGTAAGAGGCGGGATTATTGATATTTATCCGCTCACCGAAGCAAATCCGCTTCGAATAGAATTATTCGACACGGACATTGATTCCATTCGATATTTCTCGCTTGATGATCAACGCTCGAAAGAGAAGGTTTCTGAAATTCTGATTGGACCTGCAACTGAGGTATTGTTAGAAGCAGAGAATTATAGCCGCATAATTGATCAGCTTGAAGCCGGATTGGGCAAAAGCCTTCGGAAACTAAAAGATGATAAAGCAAAAATGCAGTTATCACAAAATATCAGTTTTGAACTGGACCAGCTAAAAAACGGTCAAAAACCTGATCATGTCTTTAAATACCTATCACTAGCCTACGATAGGGCTACTAGTTTACTAGACTATCTGCCAAGCAATGGCCTTGTATTTATTGATGAAGTCAGCCGAGTTCAAGAAATGAATGATTCCTTAGTAAAGGAAGAAGCAGAATGGTATACAAGTTTACTCGGCACAGGCCAAATTATCCATGATTTACATATATCACATGACTTAGCTGTTCTTTTGCAAAAGAAGGAAAGGCCAATTGTGTATATGTCCTTGTTTTTACGTCATGTAGCGAATACAAGTCCACAAAACATCATTAATATCTCCTGTAAGCAAATGCAAAACTTCCATGGGCAAATGCATTTATTAAAAGCGGAGATCGACAGGTGGAAGAAAAGCAATTATTCTATTTTATTCTTAGGACCGGATGAAGAGCGGGTAAAAAAGTTAGAGCGTGTGCTTGAGGACTATGAGGTTCATACCAGCATTACGACCGGAGATCAGCAGCTGTTACCTGGCCGGGTTCAAATCATGCAGGGAAACCTGCAAGCAGGCTTTGAGCTGTCAATTCAGAAAATCGCCGTAATCACTGAGGAAGAACTATTTAATAAAAGGGTCAAAAAATCTACTAATCGTCAAAAACTATCAAACGCTGAAAGAATTAAGAGCTACTCCGAGCTGAAGATAGGTGATTATGTTGTCCATGTTAATCATGGGATTGGTAAATATTTAGGCATTGAAACGCTTGTCATTAACGGAATTCATAAGGATTATCTCCATATCCGCTATCAGGGCACAGATAAGCTTTATGTTCCGGTTGAACAAATTGATCTGGTAATGAAGTATGTCGGTTCAGAAGGAAAAGAGCCGAAGATTTATAAACTAGGCGGAACAGATTGGAAAAAGGTAAAGAAAAAGGTTCAGTCCTCTGTTGAAGATATTGCCGACGATTTAATCAAATTATATGCAGAGCGGGAAGCAGCCGTCGGTTATGCCTATTCGCCTGATGGCGATATGCAAAGGGAATTTGAAACATCCTTCGCTTACCAAGAAACAGACGACCAGCTGCGCTCGATTCATGAGATTAAGAAGGACATGGAAAGACCGCGTCCGATGGACCGTCTCCTCTGCGGCGATGTGGGATATGGAAAAACAGAAGTTGCAATTCGGGCGGCCTTTAAGGCAATCGCAGACGGAAAGCAAGTGGCCTTTCTTGTGCCAACAACGATTTTGGCGCAGCAGCATCATGAAACAATGCGGGAAAGATTTCAGGATTATCCGATTAATATCGGTCTGTTAAACCGCTTCCGCTCGAAAAAACAGCAAACTGAGACGCTTAAAGGATTAAAGGCTGGGACAATTGATATTGTCGTAGGGACGCATCGCCTGCTCTCCAAGGATATTGTTTATCGTGATTTAGGGTTGTTGATTATTGATGAAGAGCAGCGGTTTGGAGTTACCCATAAGGAAAAAATTAAGAAGCTAAAAACAAATGTCGATGTGTTAACATTGACGGCAACGCCGATTCCTAGAACCCTGCATATGTCGATGCTCGGAGTCCGTGATTTATCTGTAATCGAAACTCCGCCGGAAAATCGTTTTCCTGTCCAAACTTATGTAATGGAATATAATGGTTCTTTAGTGAGAGAATCGATTGAGAGGGAACTAGCCCGCGACGGACAAGTCTACTTTTTATATAACAGAGTAGAAGATATTGAACGGAAAGCAGAGGAAATCTCGATGCTTGTCCCTGATGCACGTGTGGTTTGTGCCCATGGTCAAATGACAGAAAATGAATTAGAAACGGTGATGATCGGATTTCTTGCGGGTGAATTTGATGTGCTGGTGAGTACGACGATTATTGAAACAGGTGTGGATATACCAAATGTGAATACCCTCATTGTCTTTGATGCCGATCGCATGGGCCTTTCACAGCTTTATCAGCTCCGCGGACGGGTCGGAAGGTCTAATCGTGTTGCCTACGCCTACTTCACTTATCGAAAGGATAAAGTATTAACGGAAGTAGCAGAAAAACGTCTTCAAGCGATTAAGGAATTTACTGAGCTAGGTTCCGGTTTTAAAATTGCCATGCGGGATTTATCGATTCGTGGTGCGGGTAATTTATTGGGAGCCCAACAGCATGGTTTTATTGACTCAGTTGGTTTTGATCTTTATTCGCAAATGCTGAAAGAAGCGATTGAAGAGCGAAAAGTGAACATTGGGGTGACGGGAGTCGCTGAAAAAAAATCGGTTGAAATTGACCTTGAAATTGATGCCTATATTCCGGATACATATATTAAGGATGGGCATCAAAAAATAGAGATGTACAAACGATTTAGAGGTGCGGAGAACCTTGCGGATATTGAAGAGCTTGAAGAGGAAATGCAGGACCGGTTTGGTGAATATCCGGAGGAGGTTGCCTGCCTTTTCCAAATCGCAGAAATGAAGGTCTATGCCCTTTTAAATGGGGTAGACCAAATTAAGCAGGCCAAACAGGAGGTAACCATCCTCGTGTCTGAACCGGTTACCAATACGATTGACGGAAGTAAGATTTTCCATATTGGCAGTCAGTTTGGCCGAAATATTTCTCCTGGGATGGAAGGACCAAGGCTGAAAATTGTTATCAAGGTCAAGGACTATAAAACCTCAGAATGGCTGAATATTGCCTTTGAAATGGTTAAGGGACTGTCCCAGGCAAAAAAGGGTCATGAAAACCCTGTGAATTAATCCAATTTGGAATAATTGTAATATATTTGAAAAATTATTACGATTATGTATAGAACTTTCCAGATGAAAGATACTAAGTTCAAAGTTGGTGATGATTACATATAAAAGGTAATATTGTCACTCACCAAGTTGAATAATCATCAGATGAAAGTGAGGCAACATTGGATGAAAGCAACTGGAATAGTTCGTCGAATCGATGATTTGGGTCGTGTTGTCATTCCCAAAGAAATACGCAGAACTTTGCGTATCCGCGAAGGGGATCCGTTAGAGATTTTTGTTGATCGAGACGGAGAAGTCATCTTGAAAAAATATTCACCTATTAGTGAATTGGGTGATTTTGCCAAAGAATATGCTGAAGCACTTTTCGATAGCCTCGGAAACCCTGTGTTAATTTGTGATAGAGATACCGTTATTGCAATGGCAGGAGGTTCTAAGAAAGAATACTTAAATAAAAACATTAGTGATATCGTTGAAAAGACAATGGAAGAACGGAATTCGGTGCTGTCCACTCAAAAGGGTGATATAGCCTTAGTGGATGGAAATGAAGAGGCAGTAACTTCATATACTATCGGCCCTATTATTGCAAATGGTGATCCAATCGGGGCAGTGATCATTTTCTCCAAAGAAGGAACTCTTGGCGAAGTGGAACATAAGGCAGTTGAAACGGCAGCTAGTTTCTTGGCTCGCCAGATGGAGTCCTAACAGAACTAATTCTAATTTGCAAAGTTTAAAAAGACAGCCGCCATTGCTGTCTTTTTTATTTAGTTTAAAAGCGGTTTCCCTATGCTATAATTACCTTCGAGTTTGTATTTTTTGATAGGGTGAGTGAATGAAGAAGTCTGTGAATCCATCTAAGGCTCTGTTTAGAGGAGCCTTTATCTTAATGCTAGCGGCTCTTATGACGAAAATATTAAGTGCCTTTTACCGTATTCCTTTTCAAAACATTGTCGGCGATATTGGCTTTTACATATACCAACAAATCTACCCGTTTTATGGAATTGCCATTGTTCTTTCGACGACTGGCTTTCCTGTTGTTATTTCTAAGCTCTATGCGGAGCAAAAACAAAAAGGGGATGACGATAGATCTCGCTTGCTTCTATTTGTATCTTTTCTTTATTTGCAGTTCTTTGGGTTTATTTGTTTCGTTATCCTTTACTTTGGTGCAGACCGTATTGCCTTGTGGATGAATGACCCCCACCTCTCCATCCTACTAAGGGTTGTCTCGATTGTGTTTTTGCTATTTCCGATCATGTCTGTCCTAAGAGGGTATTACCAAGGGATAGGGCACATGGTCCCGACGGCATTATCACAGGTGGGGGAACAAACAACACGAGTAGTGACGATCCTCTTTTTGGCCTATCTTTTTATGGAAAAAGGATATTCCCTTTATTTTGTCGGCGGAGGGGCTATGTTTGGCTCAATTACCGGCAGTATGATTTCAGGTATTATTCTGTTTATGTTTATATGGATCCGTAAAGAATGGAAGGTAATAGCGCCAAGGACCTGGATGTTTCAACGATATGCCGGCGATGCCAAAAAGATTCTTAAGGCACTTGTCTATCAGGGTCTGACGATTTGTATAAGCGGGATGTTTATGATATTTATTCAATTAGCTGATGCGTTGAATCTCTACACCTTGCTAGTCGAAAGTGGGATTGATAAGGATCTGGCCAAAAGCATAAAGGGGATATTTGACCGCGGACAGCCGTTAATCCAGTTAGGAACCATCGCTGCCACCTCCATGTCGTTAACCCTTGTTCCCTTAATCACAAGAGAGCGGCTGTCTGCAAAACCTGAATTTTTACACCACAAAATTCAAGTTGCGCTTAAAGTGAGTATTATCTTCGGTCTAGGCGCATCATCAGGTCTATGGGCAATCATTAGACCAACAAATACGATGCTTTTTGAAAATGAAGCTGGTTCGGCAGTGTTAGGGGTACTGAGTTTTGTGATTCTGTTTACATCGCTTTCATCAACGATTATCGCCATTATGCAGGGCTTGGGTGTACTGTTATTTCCCGCAATCGCCGCCCTAATCATATTTCCGTTTAAATATATCCTAAATGGTCTATTCGTGCCCTTATATGGAACAATGGGAGCTGCCATTGCATCTCTTATTTCGCTGGGATTGGTCACAGCACTTCTCTGGATTCAATTTAAAAAGACAGTAGGCATCTCGCTATTCTCGGTTCATTTTTGGAAAACTGTTATAATCGCCACTGCAGCAATGGTCCTTTTTTTAAAGGTTTATTTATTTATGTTCGGCACGGATGGTTATGGTCGCACCGAAGCTGCCTTCCAATCCTTAAGCGGAGTTATTGCAGGTGGTTTCGTCTTTTTATTAATTATTATTAGAGGTAAAGTTTTTCGTGAGGAAGAATTGGCACTTTTTCCATTTGGAAGTAAATTAATTAAATTAATCGCCCGAAAGGATAGGAAATAAAGATGGTAAGAAGAATTGAAATTCTAGGCTTAGGTGCAGGAGATTTGGAACAGCTACCTGTTGGTGTTTATAAAAAATTACTTAATGCAAGTTCGGTATTTTTACGGACGAAAGAGCATCCGGTTGTTGCTGAACTGGAGAAAGAAGGATTAAGCTACTCTTCATTTGATTCCGTCTATGAAAAACATGATCAATTTGAGGAAGTATATGAAGAAATTGTCCAGACACTATTGCAAAAGGCAGAAAACAAGTCGATTGTCTATGCGGTCCCCGGACACCCGCTTGTTGCAGAGCGGGCCGTGCAGCTCCTGTTAGCTTATGGTCCAGCAAGGAATATAGAAATAATCATTGGCGGTGGACAAAGTTTTATTGATGCCCTATTTACAGCCTTAAAAATAGACCCGATCGAAGGGTTTCAGTTACTGGATGGCACATCCCTCAACAAAGCACAGCTGCAAATTGACCAGCATATAATTGTCAGCCAAGTTTATGATCAATTTGTTGCTTCTAACGTTAAACTAACGTTAATGGAAAAGTTACCGGATGATTATCCGGTGTATATCGTCACGGCTGCTGGAAGCAGTCAGGAAATCATTGAAGAAGTACCTTTATATGAACTGGATCGAAATGTATCGATTAATAATCTGACCTCCGTATATATTCCGCCCGTCAAAGAGGAACAAATTCTCCTAAAGAATTTTTCAAAACTAAGGGAGATTATTGCTGAACTCAGGAGTCCTACTGGCTGCCCCTGGGATAGGGAGCAAACACATGAATCTTTAAAAAAATATTTAATAGAAGAAACTTACGAAGTGATTGACGCGATTAATAGTGAAGATATTGATCACTTGGTCGAGGAACTGG
This sequence comes from Bacillus sp. MM2020_1, assembly GCA_011250595.1. Lineage (GTDB taxonomy): Bacteria > Bacillota > Bacilli > Bacillales > Cytobacillaceae > Neobacillus. The sequence goes on from JAANMP010000055.1 coordinate 30,702, forward strand.
GGGATGTCCTGCTCCAGGTCATGCTACACGCCCAAATTGGTGAGGATGATGGCTATTTTTCGATTGATGACATCATTGAGGGATTATCAGCGAAAATGATTCGCCGTCATCCTCATGTGTTTGGAAATGCCGAGGCTGATAATGCTGAGGAAGCATTAATAAACTGGCAGGAAATTAAAAAGCAGGAGAAAGGTGATATGCATGTGCCTGCTTCTTTACTTGAAGGAGTGTCGATGGCTTTACCGAATTTGTTAAGAGCATTCGAACTCCAAAAGAAAGCAGCAAAGGTTGGCTTTGATTGGCAGGAAATCACCCCGGCTTTAGAGAAAGTGAAAGAAGAGCTTGAAGAATTTGTGAATGAATTAGATGGAACAGTCGAGGGCATGGCTCGGGCGAAGGGTGAATTTGGCGATTTACTATTTGCCTTTGTAAATGTAGCGAGATTCTTAAAGATTCACCCGGAAGAAGCCTTGTTTGAAACAAACGAAAAGTTTACCCGCCGGTTTCAATTTGTCGAGGAAAAAGTAAAGGACAGCGGCAGGACGTTTGAGGAGCATACACTGGAGCAACTAGACCAGTATTGGGACGAAGCAAAACTTAAGGGACTATAAGAATAAGGGGAGATCAGGCATGCGTCTAGATAAATTTTTAAAAGTATCGCGCTTAATCAAAAGAAGGACTTTGGCAAAAGAAGTATCCGATCAGGGAAGAATCGAAATTAATGGGAAAGAGGCAAAAGCGAGCTCAACGGTGAAAGTCGGCGATGAATTAACGATTCGCCTTGGGCAAAGAAAAATTACTGCTCGGATTGACCGGATCCAGGATACAACCCGTAAAGAGGAAGCGGCAGAGATGTATACGATTATTAATGAAGAAAGAATTGGCTCATCAGAATTCCCATTCTAGTAACCGGGTTCTAATTTTCAAATCCCTCACATAAATATGTATCAAAAAGGTTGTACAAATGATTGTGGGGGATGTTAATGAACCAGTATTATGATAATAATCCAACAAAAAGCAGCGTTCCAGACCATGATGTCATCATGAGAGGCAGAAAGCTTCTTGAGATTACCGGTGTCAAACAAGTGGAAAGTTTTGATAATGAAGAATTTTTATTAGAAACATCGATGGGATTTTTAGCAATCAAAGGACAAAATCTGCAAATGAAAAATCTCGATGTGGAAAAGGGGATTGTTTCAATTAAGGGGAAAATTTTTGATTTAGTCTACCTTGATGAGCAGCATGGGGAGAAAGCTAAAGGGTTCTTTAGTAAGTTATTCCGATGACCCTCTCGACTCAATTTATAACATTGCTTTCGATGATTGGAATGGGGTCGTTATTCGGCGCTATGTTCGATACCTATCAACGATTTTTAAATCGACCGAAAAGAAAGCAGTGGATTGTCTTCTTTAATGATTTATTATTTTGGATCATCCAAGCAGTGATTATTTTTTACACGTTATTTTTAGTGAATAATGGGGAACTAAGATTTTATATCTTTCTCGCACTTCTTTGTGGATTTGCCGCCTATCAGAGTTTATTTAAAGGGACTTACCTTCACTTGCTTGAGCTGACAATAAAAACAATCCTTGCTGTCAGCCGTTTTATTAAAAAAGTGTTTCAACTCTTGATTTATAAACCAATCGTGGGTCTTATTCAGCTGGTTATTGTCATTATTATTGCGATTGGCAGGGGCCTTTTAACCCTTGTCAAATTCATTGGCAAGGTTTTACTATTAATTCTAAAAATAATATTTGTACCGTTACAAAAGATTGTGTTGATTTTTTGGAAACTTTTGCCGAAAAGTCTTAAAAAAACCGTCGAGAAGTTATATAATAAAACGGCAGGAAATTTTCACAAAATCAGGAATTATATAAGTAAGTTGTTTAATAGATGGAAAAAACCAAAAGAGTAAGGCGGTGAGGGGAATGGGAGCAGAACAAAAGAAAAGTGTCTCTAAGATGCAGACGACGTATGTTAAACAGCAGGAGTATGCAGAAATTGCCTCAGCTAGGAAAAAGAAGTTATTAGTAAGGCGATTGGCGATGTTTTTGGCACTGGCCAGTATTCTCTCCTATTTAATGATCTCCAGTAACATTTCCCAATCTGCTAAGCTCAGTGCTAAAATGGCCCAAAAGAAGGAACTTACTCACCAGCTAACGGAGTTAAAGAATGAGCGAGATATTCTGAATGAAAATATTATTAAATTAAATGACGATGATTATATTGCGAAGTTAGCTAGGAAAGAATATTTCTTCTCAGAAAAAAATGAAATTATTTTTAATATTCCTGATGAAAAAACGGGGAAATGAACCAATTTGTAGCCATATTGACACTGTTTTTTTTCTTTTTGTATAATATAGAGTAAGATTGATTTTTTATCCCGCATTAACGGACAGTAAGACCCCCACTTCAAGACCTTGAGGGACAAAAAGGGTAATTGGGGGTCAACTGTCCGTAAAAGCCCGATTGGTTCAACTAACACTCAGTGTGGGATGGACCCCCTACTGAGTGAAGTTTCACTTTATACTTTTAAGGAGGAACATTCTTTTTATGTCAATTGAAGTAGGCAGCAAGTTACAGGGGAAAGTAACAGGAATTACTAAGTTTGGTGCGTTTGTGGAGCTGCCGGAAGGCTCAACAGGACTCGTACACATCAGCGAGGTTGCTGACAATTACGTCAAAGATATTAATGACCATTTAAAGGTTGGCGACCAAGTAGAGGTAAAAGTCCTCAATGTTGAGAAAGATGGAAAAATTGGGCTGTCGATTAAAAAGGCGAAGGATCGACCGGAGTCGCAGCAACGATCTTATTCAAACTCAAACTCACAACGTCCACGCCAGGGTAGAAACAACGATCGCAATAATTTTAAGCCAGAAAATTTTGAAACCAAAATGGCAAAATTTTTAAAAGATAGCGAGGATCGTTTATCTTCCTTAAAACGGAGCACAGAGTCCAAGCGCGGAGGAAGAGGAGCTAAGCGGGGGTAACTTGCTACTAACTTATAAGGATGCTTCACTCAATATCATAAATAGAAGACAGGCCTAAATGGCCTGTCTTTTTTGCTGTTCAATTAAAAGGGGTGTCAGGCACCATGTGAAAAATTCACATGGTGCCTGACACCCTACGACACTAATTAAT
>JAANMP010000056.1 GCA_011250595.1 Bacillus sp. MM2020_1
ATAAATTATTAACTTTGATAAAATAATTTTTCCGACAAAAAATTCACATGTCGCGACTACTTTAAAATATACTTGACTTTAAAGCTATAAAAATTATATAATACTCCTTGTGTAAAATATTGCAGCCTATGTGAAAACTTTATTCGTCTCATTTTGTTCCTCATTAAGGCATATTGCTTTTATTTGATGGTGTATCTTGTAACCCTCTGCTGCTAGGGCGAAGGTGCATGAAAACAAAATGGCTGTAGAGCGTCTCATAACGGTTTTTATTTTACCAAAATAAAAACACGAAGGAGGAGTCATTCATGGCTCGTTATACTGGCTCAAGCTGGAAAATTTCCCGTCGTCTTGGAATCTCTCTAAGCGGCACAGGTAAAGAATTAGAAAAGCGTCCTTACGCTCCTGGACAACATGGTCCAAACCAACGCAAAAAGCTTTCTGAATACGGATTACAATTACAAGAGAAGCAAAAGCTTCGTCATATGTATGGCGTAACTGAGCGTCAATTCCGTAATCTTTTTGATAAAGCAGGCAAATTAGGCGGCGTACACGGTGAAAACTTCATGGTTCTTCTTGAATCACGTCTTGACAACGTTGTTTACCGTTTAGGTCTAGCTCGCACTCGTCGTGCAGCTCGTCAATTAGTAAACCATGGTCATATTATGGTTGATGGTGCTCGTGTAGATATCCCATCATACCGTTTGAAAGCTGGTCAAACAATCAGCCTTCGTGAAAAATCACGCAATCTTGATGTTGTGAAAGAAGCTGTTGAAGTTAATAACTTCGTTCCTGATTTCTTAACTTTTGATGCAGACAAATTAGAAGGTACTTTCACTCGCTTACCAGAGCGCTCTGAATTACCGGCTGAAATCAACGAAACACTTATCGTCGAGTTCTACTCACGTTAATAAGGTCAAAGCCCTCATGCCAAATGGCATGAGGTTTTTTTCTCGTTATTCAGGTGTAAAATTACAACTTATCAGCGGATTAAGGGAATTTATCATCGATTTTGTCACGCCAATCACAAGCCGTCTGGGATTGACGTTTTTCTTTGTATGAAAAAATAATGTTGGAATCAATAAGATGAGGTTAGTTAGTTTAAAGATGAAGGTGTATTTTGAGTTTTGCGAGTTCTCTTTCATTTCTTGCTGATTTTTCCCAAATATGATCTTGGTCTGCCTGCATATCTGTTAATTTATTAATAATCTCAGTCATTTTTTCATTCATGACAGTTTGAGATTCACGGAGCTTTACCTGATCTTCTACTACAGTTTGCAGTTTATTACTCATCAATCTCTGGTCCTGCTGTACTTCCTGCAGGTTTTCGTTCATTGATTTCTGGTCCTGCTTTACTTCCTGAAGTTGCTGACGTACTTCCTGCAGGTTTTCGTTCATTCCTCCTATCGTCGATATAAGGCCAGATAACATTTCTTCCAATTTTTCTATTTTCCCTTCGCTCATTTACACTCACCTCCTTCTCACATATTATTATACAACATACGACAATAATATCGACAAAATCTGTCTAAATCTTTTAATCCAACCAAACTAAAAACCCTCAACCAAAATAGGTTGAAGGCCTTTTCTATTTTCTATCTTCGATTGACCCAGTGAATTGATTTCCGATATAAAAACACCAGGATTATATAAATAACCAATACGATTGCCGCTGTCCATAGTCTTTCTTGTAAAATCCCATCTGCAAATAAAACAGGACCAAGTCCGAAAAAGGTAACAAGAGCGATGAGTATAATAAATACTGAGTGTAATAAAATTTTCAATCTATTAGCCCCCTATTAGTTCCTTATATATTAGACGAATTATAATAACCTGTTGTTACATGGATATCCTTGCATTAGAAAAAAGGGCTTTGATCTCCAAAGCCCCTCATAAATTAGTATTTAATTAACGTGTATTTCTTTTTTCCTCGTCTAATAATCGTAAACTGCCCGTCAATCTGATCTGTTTCAGTAAGGGCATAAGCAGGATCGGTGATTTTTTCACCATTAACCGTAACAGCACCATTAGCAATATCTTCACGAGCCTGGCGCTTGGATGGGGATATTTTTGCCGCAACCAAAAGATCGACTAAATTTTCCTCATTTTGTGAAGAGTAAGCTGGCACATCTTTAAAGCCCTGCTCAATTTCTGCAGCAGAAAGACTTCTTACATCCCCACTGAACAACGCCTGCGAAATTTTAATAGCTTGCTGTAAGGAATCTTCACCGTGAATCAAACGAGTCAGTTCTTCTGCTAACACCTTTTGAGCCTTACGAAGATGCGGCTCTTCCTGAACTGCTTTATCTAATTGTTCGATTTCCTCATGCGATAAGAATGTGAAAATCTTTAAGTATTTAACGACATCAGCATCAGCGGTATTAATCCAGAACTGGTAGAACTCGTAAGGAGTTGTTTTTTCCGGGTCTAACCAAACTGCACCACTTTCCGTTTTCCCAAACTTTGTACCGTCGGCTTTTGTAACAAGCGGGATTGTTAAACCATATGCCTTCGCACCTTCTGGTTGAACCTTCCGAATTAATTCCAACCCTGAAGTGATGTTCCCCCACTGGTCACTGCCGCCAATTTGCAATTTACAATTATGATGCTCATATAAATGAAGGAAATCCATCGCTTGAAGAATGGTGTAGGTGAATTCGGTAAATGAAATTCCCGTATCAAGCCTTGATGCAATCGTATCCTTCGCCAGCATGTAATTGACACCGATATGCTTACCAATATCACGCAAGAAAGTAACGATATCCATTGAGCCTGCCCAATCATAGTTATTAACCATGATTGCCCCATTTTCACCTTCAAATTCGAAAATAGATTCCAACTGTTTCTTAATTCCTGCTACGTTATCTTGAACGGTTTCAAGTGTTAACAGCTTTCGTTCTTCACTTTTTCCACTTGGGTCACCAATCAAGCCTGTCGCCCCGCCAACTAAAACAATCGGACGATGTCCATGCTGTTGAAATCTCCTTAGCGTTAAAAACGGCAATAAGTGGCCGATATGCATACTATCTGCAGTCGGGTCGACACCGCAGTATAAGGAGATTGGTTCCTTGTTTAATGAATCCTTTAAACCTTCTTCATCGGTTTGCTGGTAGATAATTCCTCTCCAAGCTAAATCCTGTAATAAATCCATTCCTATTCCCTCCAATTTTGGTGAAAAAATAAAAACGCCCCTGCAAAAAATGCAGGGACGTATAATTACGCGGTACCACCCAGCTTGAGGAAAATTCCTCCAACTCAAATAAATTAACGGTTTAGACCGTTCTCTGCTACTACCATTCCATTTTCACAGAGAAAGCTCAAGGACGTAATTCATTCTTCTATATGTATCAGCTTGCACCACCGCTGACTCTCTTGAAACAGGGATAGAAGAACTACAGTTGGTTCCCTTCATAGCTTTAATATAAAATTAATGTATAGTTTTTTTTATCATAATTTAAGTTCCTTGTCAACATAACTGGAAATTTCAGATAAATGTAGAACTTTGTCAGTTTTTATACCTTCGATATGCTATAATGTACTTGATTTTAGATGAGGTGATACTATAGATGGTTGAAAAATTAAAAGCCTGGATCGAAAAAGCAAAATCCGTATTGAATATATTTACCCATAAAAAAACAGTTAAACGAGCACGAATCACATATCAAGTCGTTTGGAACTTGTTTCTACTTGTATTAACTGTCGTAATCCTTGGCGGATCATTTGCAACTGGTGTGGGCGCAGGTTATTTTGCCTCATTAGTGAAAGATGAACCTGTCCGATCGTATGATAGCATGAAAAAAGATATTTATAATTATACAGAAACATCTGAGTTATATTTTGCAAACAATACTTATCTTGGTAAACTTCATACCGACTTAGAACGAGAAGAAGTAAAATTGGACGATGTATCGAATGATTTGGTCAATGCCGTAGTTGCAACCGAAGACGAATACTTCTATAAGCATAAGGGTGTTGTCCCGAAAGCTGTATTTCGAGCCGTTTTCCAAGAAGTAACTAACTCTGCGGTTCAATCAGGCGGCAGTACATTAACACAGCAGTTAATAAAAAACCAGATATTAACAAATGAAGTCTCGTTTCAAAGGAAAGCCAATGAAATTTTACTTGCTCTTCGTTTAGAGAAATTTTTTGATAAAAAAGAAATTCTTGAAGCTTATCTCAACGTGTCTACGTTAGGAAGAAATTCGTCCGGGCGAAACATTGCCGGTGTCCAAGCAGCTGCAAAAGGGATTTTTGGTAAAAAGGCGAGTGATTTAACACTTCCACAAGCCGCCTTCATTGCCGGATTGCCGCAAAGCCCATTCGGTTATACCCCATTTACAAGAGAAGGTACTATAAAAGAACCGAAGTATCTTGAACCAGGTCTTAATCGGATGAAAACCGTCCTAAAGAGAATGTTTGACGGTCGCTATATTACCGAAAAACAATATGCAGAAGCCTCTGCCTACGATATTAAAAAGGATTTTATTAAACCGATTGCCAACCCACTGGAAAAATACCCTTGGTTAACAGTTGAAATCGAAAAGCGTTCAATTGAAGTCCTAACCACCGTCTTAGCAAAAAATGATGGGATATCAGAGAAGGACTTGAAAAACGATGATAATCTAACCTATAAATATCATATTTTAGCACGTAATGCTCTGCGTCAAAATGGCTATCAAATTCATTCAACTATTGACAAAAAAGTATATGATGCGATGCAGAAGGTTAAGGATAAATATCCATATTATGGTCCTGATAAACCTCAGGAAAAAAAGGATCCAGAAACTGGAGAAATAAAAACAGTGATGGAGCCTGCTGAAGTTGGTGCGGAACTGATCGAAAATAAGACTGGAAAGATAATCAGTTTTGTTGCTGGAAGGAATTATGGTGATCAACAGCTAAATCACGCAACTAGTGCAATCAGACAAAACGGTTCTACCATGAAACCTCTTCTTATTTACGCTCCAGCGATGGAGTTAGGAAAAGCAGCTCCGGGGACACCGCTGCCAAACGTAGCGTTAAGCTTAGCACCCGGTAGAAGTGACCCATGGCCGCAAAACTATGACTATCGGTACAGCGGATTGGTTTCCGCAAGATATGCCCTGGCGAAATCCTATAACGTTCCAGCGGTTAAACTGTACAAAAGTATTGTGGATCAACGCCCTGCCAAGTATCTTGAAAAAATGGGATTTACCTCTTTAACAAAAGACGATTATACCAATCTAGCTACTTCCATCGGCTCCATGACAAATGGGGTAACGATTGAAGAAAATACAAATGCTTTTAGTACCTTTGCTAATGATGGTAAATTTATTGATGCCTATATGATTGATAAAATTGTCGATAAAAACGGCAAGGTCATCTATCAGCACCAAGTAAAACCTGTTAAAGTCTTTAAACCGCAAACAGCTTATTTAACAATCGATATGATGCGAGACGTTGTTACTATGGGAACGGCAGCAAGTGTTAGAAATCAACTAAATTTCAGTGCTGACTGGGCTGGGAAAACAGGGACGGGAAATCAGTATATAGACTCCTGGTTTGTTGCTTCAAACCCTAACGTTACCTTTGGTCTATGGAGAGGATATGATACACCAAAATCACTCCAGACCTCTGGAATGTCCTATAGCAGTCGGACCAATACTCTTTGGGCTCAATTAATGAATGCAGCTTATAAAATCCGACCTGATTTAATTGCTCCTAAGAAGTCGTTTAAAATGCCAAAAGGAATTGTAAGACGCTCTTTTTGCGCTGTTTCAGGAATGCTTCCTTCGGAGGCTTGTTCAAAAGCTGGCTTAATTGAATCTGATTATTTCAATGTCAATAATGTACCAAGAAAAGTGGATGACAGCTTAATTGAAGGAAAATTTGTTATGGTGGGTGACAAAAAATATTTAGCTCTGGATTCCACGCCAAAAGAGTTTGCCCAATTTGGTCTTATCTTAAATCCTGATTTCATTAGAAGAATGGTTGGCAGTAACTTCCATAATTACAGTCAACTCATTCCACAAAGGGACCGTTGGGGAAAAATTCTCGTTTCAACTGCAAAAATGTATGATAACGGGAAGAACCCTGATCGTGTCAGCTTAAAAGTAAAAGGCAATACCTTAACATGGTCTAAATCCGGTGACAATGATGTAGTTGGTTACCGAGTCTATCAGGGCGGAGTAAGCTCTAAAAAAGTAGGCAGTGTAGTCAATGGTTCTAAACGATCATTAAAAGTTGGTACTGGTTCCTTTTATGTAACAGCAGTGGATATTGCTGGTAAAGAGTCGGCCCCATCGAATCTGGTGGAGGCAGGAGTTAAAGTAATACCCCCTGTAGATCCAACTAAGCCGAAAGTACCCACTGATCCAGCAACTGAACAATAAATAGAAAAACCCGCACCGATTGCCGGTACGGGTTTTTCTGTACTTTTATTTTGGCGGGACTAATTAATCTTCCATTGTCGAAAGATCACCTGTTGGCAGGTTAAGCTCCCAGGCCTTTAACACACGTCTCATAATCTTACCGCTTCTTGTTTTCGGCAGTTTATCACGGAAATCAATTTCACGTGGGGCTGCATGAGCGGCCAGACCTCTTTTTACAAATTGGCGGATTTCTTCTTTTAGTTCGTCTGTTGCTTCATAGCCGTCTCTGAGAGCAATGAATGCTTTAATGATTTCACCGCGAACCGGGTCCGGTTTGCCGATGACACCGGCTTCAGCAACAGCAGGATGCTCGACAAGCTTGCTTTCTACTTCAAACGGTCCAACGCGCTCGCCTGAGGTCATAATGACGTCATCGACACGGCCCTGGAACCAGAAATAGCCATCTTCATCCATGTAAGCAGAATCGCCTGACACGTACCAGTCACCTGGCATAAAGTAAGATTCATACTTCTCCGGGTTATTCCAAATGGTATGCATCATCGAAGGCCAGCCTTTTTTAATCGCAAGGTTCCCCATCCGATATGGTGGAAGTTCATTCCCTTGATTGTCAACAATTGCTGCTTCTACACCTGGAATCGGTTTACCCATCGAACCTGGTTTGATCTCCATACATGGATAGTTACTAATCAGCTGGGCACCGGTTTCTGTCATCCACCAGTTATCATGAATCCGCTTATTGAATACCTTTGCCCCCCACTTAACCACCTCTGGGTTCAATGGTTCCCCCACGCTTAGTACATGGCGAAGGCTGCTTAAATCAAATTTCTTTACCAATTCATCGCCTGCACCCATCAACATCCGAAATGCCGTTGGAGCGCTGTACCATACCGTTACCCCGAAGTCTTCAATCATTTGGTACCAAGATTCTGGACTAAAGCGGCCGCCGACAATCACGTTCGAGGTTCCTGTTAACCATGGTCCAAAGATGCCGTAGGATGTCCCTGTTACCCAGCCTGGGTCCGCTGTACACCAGTACACATCGTCTTCTTTTAAATCAAGCACCCATTTAGCTGTTTGATAATGTTGGATCATTGCATTATGTACATGCAAAACGCCTTTTGGTTTACCAGTAGAGCCAGATGTGTAGTGGAGGATTAGACCGTCCGTTCTGTCCACCCACTCAATGCGAAGATTCTTACTTGCTCCTTCAAATTTTTTCAAGAAGTCAATATATGGACCTTGTTCATCCACATTACTTCCAATGAGGAAAATATGCTTCAGAGCAGGCAATTCTTGGACTGGTATCCGGTTTAACAGTTCAGGTGTCGTAACCAAAACCTTCGCTTCACTATCTTGCAGACGGTCCCTGACAGCCCCTTCCATGAAAGCTTCAAATAAAGGGCCAACGATTGCCCCAAGTTTAATGGCACCTAAAACTGTAAAGTAAAGTTCAGGAGAGCGCGGCATAAAAATAAAGACACGGTCACCTTTTTCTACATCTCCGTATGTTTTTAACACATTTCCGGCTTTGTTTGATAACTCTTTCATTTCCTTAAAGGTGTACTTCTCATTTCTCGAACCATCTCGATAGTAAAGAGCCACTTTATTTTTACGAAAGGTTTTCGCATGACGGTCAATGGCCTCATATGCCATATTGACAAGCCCCGTTTCACTCCATGTAAACTCTTTTTCAGTTTCTTTCCAGTCAAATTGCTTGTACATTTCTTGATAATTACCTAGATTATGATCCCCTTGCACAACTGGCAACGCTTCCACTTTCATTAATGCTCCCCCTTTGGCCTTATTGTAAATTATTATAGTACAAATATAAACAATTCACAATTTTTAAAATAGTACTATATATTTATTTTTTGATTTTTAGATACAAAAAGTCAATAATTATTTACTTTAAGACAGAAAATTTTGTGAAGTTACTTTTCCCTAATAGATTTTATGTATAATAGAATTATTAATGGAATCATTTTTCCAGGGTAGGTGACCGTATGGAACACAAAAAGACATACAATGCCAAACAATTAAAAACACCTCATGGGTCTTTAATTGTTGAAGGGCCTATAACTTCAGATAAGCTTGCCGGCTACGAATTTCACGGGGATCTCATTGCATTTCGTCCGCCAGCGCAGCAGCATCAGGCTTTAGTTGGAATTGCAGAGCTTCCCGAAGGCAGAATTATTATTGCTAGACACCGAAACACCATTATTGGTTATGCTACTTTTCTATATCCCGACCCGCTTGAACGATGGTCAGAAGGGAAAATGGACAATTTAATCGAATTAGGGGCCATCGAGGTAATTCCCCAATTTAGAGGTTGCGCTGTTGGGAAAAACCTGTTAATTGTCTCGATGATGGATGATGCGATGGAAGATTATCTTACCATTACCACTGAGTATTATTGGCACTGGGATTTAAAGGGGACCAAACTAAATGTGTGGGAGTACAGAAAGATCATGGAGAAAATGATGAATGCGGGCGGCCTTGAGTGGTATGCAACCGATGATCCTGAAATTTGTTCGCACCCTGCCAACTGTCTCATGGCTAGGATGGGTAAAAGAATTGATACGGAAACTATCCAAAAATTTGACCGTCTCAGATTTATGAACCGGTTTATGTACTAATTATTTTCCTGATATTTTCTGGGTAAGGGGGATTTTCTAATGATCGTAGAACAAATCATGAAAACTGATGTCGCAACACTTCTGCCAACAGATACCATTGCGGATGCAATCCAATTAATGGAATCTAGAAAAATACGCCATATTCCAATAATTAATCAAGAGAATCATTTAGTTGGACTCGTCACTGTTTCGAAAATACATGAGGCGACTCCATCCATTTTTCATGCAAATGAGCATCTGGAAGATATGAAAAAGCCACTTGAGGCGATTATGGAACGAAACGTCATTACTGGACACCCACTTGATTTCGTCGAGGAAGTGGCAGGCCTTTTCTATGAGCATAAAATCAGCTGTCTTCCAATCATAAATAACCGTGAATTGGTTGGAATTTTGACCGAAACAGATTTGCTGCGGACATTGGTTGAATTAACAGGGGCCCATCAGCCAGGCTCACAAATTGAAATTAAGATTCCTAATCTTGCTGGTAAGCTCAGTGAAATTACCGCTGTGATTAAAAATCGGAAAGCAAATATTTTGAGTGTATTGGTTTATCCTGATAAAACAGATGAGCAATTTAAAATACTGGTGATTAGATTGCAAACCATGAATCCTACTGTATTAATTCAAGACCTAAGACAGGCGGGCTTTCATGTATTATGGCCCAATCTTCCGGGGATTTCACTATGAGTGATAAGTGTTCGTTTATATTTTCAGACGCGTCGTTGAATTATAAATTCAGCAATCAGCATCCTTTCGACCAATTCCGGCTTAAATTAACAGTGGACTTATTAGAGAAGATGAATGCTCTTAATCCGGAAGATGTCATCCCGCCAAGAATGGCCTCAGTGGAAGAGTTAGCCTTAATACACGACGTAAGCTACATAGAGGCAGTAATAAAGGCAGGGAATGGCCAATTACCCTTAGAGATAGCCGAAAACTATGGTATTGGCACAGAAGATACTCCTGTATTTCCTAACATGCATGAAGCAAGCGCCCTGCTTGTGGGCGGCACATTAACTGCCGTCGACGAGGTGATGACTGGAAAGTCACTTCATGCACTCCATCTTGGTGGAGGTTTGCATCACGGATTCAGGGGAAAAGCATCAGGATTTTGTGTGTATAATGATAGCTCGGTCGCCATCAAATACCTTCAGGAAAAATATAATGCTCGTGTTTTATATGTGGACACCGATGCCCATCATGGAGATGGCGTTCAATGGTCCTTCTATGATGACCCAAATGTCTGTACCTTGTCGATTCATGAAACAGGCAGATATTTATTTCCTGGTACCGGCAATGTAAATGAGCGCGGGCAGGGGTTAGGCTATGGCTATTCTTACAACATACCAGTCGATGCCTTTACTGAGGATGAATCATGGCTCTACGCCTATTCACATGCGTTTAGAGAAGTGGCTGAGTTTTTTAAACCGGATGTGATTCTTACTCAAAATGGTGCAGACTCCCATTTTTTAGACCCGTTAACACACCTTTCATCAACAATGAAGATTTACCGAGAGATCCCAAGGCTTGCGCATGAAATAGCCCACCAATATTGTAACGGGAAATGGATTGCTGTCGGCGGCGGCGGATATGATATCTGGAGGGTAGTCCCAAGAGCATGGGCATTAATCTGGCTCGAAATGACAGAAAACTCAAACTGTTATGGAAGTTTGCCAAGGGAATGGTTAGATTCCTGGCAAAAGGATTCTCCCGTTTTATTACCAAAGGAATGGGACGACCCAGACAACTTATATACGCCCATCCCTAGAAAAGCTGAGATTACTGAAAAGAATTTATTAACCCTTGAAAAAGCACTCTACCCAATTAGAAGCCAGCAAAGAAGCGAGTCGGTTTAAAAAAAATGGATTGACCAATTACGGTCAATCCATTTTTTTACTTAGTTGATTGTCGGTGTTCGATCCGATGTGGAAGAACAACTACTTGTTCTGATACCTTTTCTTTGTTCATTAATTTAGTTAACAGTCGCATCGCAACCGCGCCGATATCATATAATGGCTGAATGATTGTTGTTAGCTGCGGGCGGACCATGAGTGAGAGCCTGGTGTTGTCAGATGTGATTACCTCAAAATCTTCAGGAATCTTATAGCCTTTGTCCTCTGCACCATGTACAACGCCAAGTGCCATTTCATCCGATCCTACCAAGATAGCTGTCGGCCTGTCAGCGGCTTCAAGCAGCTTTTCTATCGCTTCAATCCCTGAGTCGTACGTATAATCTCCTTCAACCACTAGTTCGTCATTGTAAGGAATACCAGATTCTGCTAACGCTCTTTGATATCCTCGTAGCTTTTTGAATGTATTTTTAGGCTCATGAAGTGGTCCAACAACAAACGCAATATTTTTATGACCTTTTTCAATAAATTCCTTGATCGAGTCATAAACCGCTTCTTCATAATCAATATTTACTGAAGGCATTGTGCTAGATTCTTCAATCGAGCCTGCGAGCACAATTGGTACAGGTGATTTTCCAAATTCCTCGACATGCTCTGCAGTAATATTTCCACCCATGAAGACTAATCCATCCACTTGTTTACCAAGCATGGTATTGAGCAAATGCAATTCTTTGTCTTTGTTTTGATCGGAATTACTTAAAATAATATTGTACTTATACATCGTTGCGATATCTTCTATCCCACGGGCCAATTCAGCAAAAAAGATATTTGAAATATCCGGAATAATAACCCCAACTGTTGTGGTCTTTTTGCTGGCTAATCCTCTAGCAACCGCATTCGGTCGGTAGCCCAGTCTATCAATTACTTCCAGCACCTTTTTTCGAGTTACCGGCTTTACATTCGGATTCCCGTTAACTACACGGGAAACGGTTGCCATTGAAACATTGGCTTCTCTTGCTACATCATAAATAGTAATATTCACTTAACACACTCTCCTAAAACGAACATCGTTTTCATTATTTTACTTCAGCTTGTATAAAATTAATCATTTAGTTTTTGTTTTTGTTTGTGAGAACGTAAACAATCTTTAATATGTATTTAATGATACGACAAGAAGTTCAAAGCCGCAATTGCATTTGTCAACATTTTTCACAAAATTACTAAATATTATCATAAAAATCAAAAAAACCTTCTGCACTGAAATCGCAAAAGGTTTTTTATACAATCTATCTATTTGAAATTAAAGTCGTACGTAGTTAGATGCGAGCAGTTCATTATAGAATTTTTCAAACTGATCTAGATCCATTTGCTGCTTTTGATCCGAGAGTGCCACGGCAGGATCTGGATGAACCTCTGCCATAACACCGTCTGCACCAATCGCAATCGCTGCTTTCGCACATGGTAATAATAAATCTCTTCTACCTGTTGAGTGCGTTACGTCAACCATTACAGGTAAGTGGGTTTCCTGTTTCAAAATCGGAACTGCTGAAATATCAAGCGTGTTTCTTGTCGCCCGTTCGTATGTCCTTATGCCGCGCTCACAAAGAATAATTTGCCCATTCCCTTGTGCCGCAATGTATTCGGCCGCATTGATAAATTCTTCGATTGTCGCCGCAATTCCTCTTTTTAACAGAATTGGTTTCTTTACCGAACCTGCTGCTTTTAACAGTTCAAAGTTTTGCATATTACGCGCACCAATTTGAATGACATCGATATAATCTATAGCCATTTCAATATCAGCTGGGCTCACTATTTCACTGATCACTGCCATATCAAATTCCTTGGCCACACGTTTCAAGATTTTTAATCCCTCAACGCCCAACCCTTGGAAATCATATGGAGAAGTTCTTGGTTTATAAGCCCCGCCACGCAGAAGCTTTAAACCTTTCTCCTGCATTGATTTTGCCACGGTTGCCACTTGCTCATAGGATTCTACGGCACATGGACCAAATACAAAGTGAGGTTTGCCATCGCCAATATTTTCACCTTTCAGAGTGACAATTGTGTCTTGGGGCTGCTTTTTCCGAGAGACTAGTAACGCTTTACTATGGTCATCCTGTTGCAGGTCAAGACCCGCTTTAAAAATCTCTTTGAAAATATGGTCAATGGTTGAATTCTCAAAAGGGCCATCATTATGCTCTTTAATAATATCAAGCATTCTTCTTTCACGGACAGGGTCGTAACGGTAAACCCCTTGGTTTTCTTTCACCCGCCCAATATCTTGGACAAGCACGGCTCTTTCATTAATTAACCTCAGCAATTCTAGGTTTAGTTCATCGACACGCGACCTCAATTGTTCTAATTCAATTTTTTTGCCCATCTTTTGTCCCCGTCCTTTCCTCAGCTAAACAGAACTGCATTTAATGAGAGAGCTCTGTATGCATATATGTCCTTCTATCATAGGATTATTGTCTACAACCTAAAAATTTAAATATTAAAACATTTTAATAATTAGGGTTTATTATATCGGATATCATTTGGTTTGTCACCTATTTTTTCTTTAATGATTAAACGCTTTTAAGCACTAAAGTGTTTTTATTGATTTTCCCCAAAAGCACTGGTCAAAGACCGACTTGTAATTTTCCAGTGAGAAGCATTCCATAAAGGCTCTCCATTTGAAAACAAGATGGTTTGTGGCGATTCATGTTTGATTTGGAACTTTTCTGCTACTTCATTGGATAACGGACGGGAATCCTGAACAGCTAAGAAATACGTAGGTACAGTTTGATTTTCATTTGCAAATTTTTCATATTCCTTATATGCAGCATGGCTAATTGGACAGGTTAAACTATGCTTTAAGAGAAAAAACTTACTCTCCTTTTTTATAACATCATCAAATTGTTCAATCGAATCAATTTTCTCTAACATGTGTACATACCTCCAGAAATAAAATAAACGGTGAAGTAATTTTATCACTCCACCGTTTGTAAAACAAATAATCAGATTTAGCGTGTTGCTAATTTTTTATAGTTTAACTTTGTTTTCTTCCTCATCAAATGCCTTTTCAGCTTCTTCAAGTTTTTTTCTTATTTCAGAACTATCTAGATGTCCAATCGGTATTGACCGCTTCGATTCTGTCTTTTCATTTGGAGAATGAAGAGGGATATAATTTAAGACTCCTTCTTCCTCCGACTCATCATGGCTCGTTATTTTACCCTTTACCTTATTCAAAAGCCCTGCCGATTGCAGGACAATCCCTTGGGATAGGGTAGATCCTTTTGACACGAATTCATTACTTTTTGTGATAACATTTTCACGTATATTGGCTGTCTTATCGATGACCGTTCCCGCTTGGTTAGTAAACTTATTGCGAAGATCTTTTCCTGTCTTTGGAGCCAATAGCAGTGCTGCAGCTGCACCAACAACTCCACCGATAATTGCTCCCAGCAAAAAGCTATTGGAAGACTCCTCATTCCGAGTTTGATTCGTATCACGTGAATCATATTCTCTATTAGGCATCTTAATATCCTCCTCTATATTCTAATGAGATCTAACCTTCTTGCTTTCATCTAAGCTTACCGTCGTTTTTTGTTGTTTCCTTGCCTGCCACTTATCCTTCAATTCCAGTACGATATTACTCCACTGAACAATTTGCGAAATTTTTTCTTTACTTTCCTCGACTTGCTTATCCACAGTTTGAGTAATGTTTTGTAAGGTCCCATTGAATTTGGTAACCGTTGTACCTACGTCTTTTACCGCTTCAACCACACTGTTTAAACGATCCGTTTTCTGCTTAATATCATCCGCAAGTGCGTTTGTTTTTTGGAGAAGAATCGTGGTTTCTGCTGTAACGCCATCCAACTGTTTTTCTAATCCGGTTAATGTTTTTGAAACGCTTGTAAGTGTAACTTGAAATGATTTGAGTGTTGTCGATAAAAAGATGACAAGCACAAAAAACGCGATTGCTATCAAGGCTACGCTTAAGTATAAAATAATTTGCATCGTGCACCTCCGCCTTAATCCTATCAATATGTATTACCCATCACGGAAAGTTATAAACCTCGTTAATTATCTTATACTACTTCCATATATTTGTCTTCATCTCCTGCCGCTTCTTATAAAAATTTCATCAGGGATTGACATAAAAGTTTTATTTTTCAACTTTCAGCCTTCATTCGGTTACAATATGAATGTACCTACATATTTCTGTTGGAGGCGTAAAGAATGAAAGATCCTCGTATTGAAAAGTTAGCAAAAAACTTAATTAATTATTCGGTCCAGCTTCAAAAGGGTGAAAAGGTTTTAATTGAAAACTTTGGGCTTCAGCGTGAACTTGTGACCGCTCTTGTGAAGGAAGCCTATTTAGCTGGAGGATACCCTTTTGTGTTGTTAAAAGACCATCAGGTCGACCGTTCGCTCTTATTAGGAGCACAGGAAGAGCAATTTAACATGATGGCAGAGTTCGAAGCAAATGTGATGAGTAAAATGGATGCATACATAGGTCTTCGTTCGGGAGATAACATCAGTGAACAATCAGATGTTCCTGATGATAAAATGAAAATCCACGGAAATACAATTGGTAAAAAGGTTCACCGTGATATCCGTGTCCCTAAGACAAAATGGGTTGTCCTCAGGTATCCAACTTCATCAATGGCCCAATTAGCAAAGATGAGCACCGAAGCCTTTGAAAACTTTTATTTTGATGTTTGTAACCTCGATTATGGAAAAATGGATAAAGCCATGGATAGTCTGAAAGAGCTAATGGACCGAACAGACAAAGTTCGAATCACTGGTCCAGGAACAGGCCTCAGCTTTTCTATTAAAGATATACCAGCTATTAAATGTGCCGGACGGTTAAACATTCCTGATGGTGAAGTTTATACCGCCCCTGTTAAAGACTCAGTTAATGGGGTTATTACGTATAACACACCTTCTCCGTATCAAGGTTTTACATTTGAAAATGTGAAGTTGACGTTTAGAGATGGGAAAATTATCGAAGCGGAGTCCAATGATTCCAGCCGTATCAATAAAATTTTTGATACAGATGAAGGGGCTCGTTTTATTGGCGAATTTGCGATCGGGGTCAATCCATTTATCCTTAATCCAATGCAGGATATCTTGTTTGATGAAAAGATTGCCGGCAGCTTCCATTTTACTCCCGGCCAATGCTATGATGATGCGTTTAATGGCAACCATTCAAATATCCACTGGGATATGGTTAATATCCAACGTCCTGAGTATGGCGGCGGGGAAATGTATTTTGATGAGGTACTAATTCGTAAAGATGGGCTGTTTGTTCTTCCTGAGTTAGAAGTATTAAATCCGGAAAACCTTAAATAAAAAGCAAGGATGCCACAGATTGCTGGCATCCTTTAAGATTGTCGAGAAAAGGTCATTTTCTCGGCAATTTTTTATTTTGTCTGAAATCTAAACTTCCGATTTTTATTAATTTTGGGACTTGCTAAATCTTCTGTTATAAGTTCATCAATAGATACATATTCAATTTCACTTTTGCTAAACTCATTTTGATTAAACAATGATTTCACACGTATTCTTAATATTTTTTTGCTGTTTTCGAAAATAATGTTGAAATAAATCAATAAGCAGATAATTAGAAGGGATATTTTATGTAAAATTACACTCCTATATTTGAACATTTATGAAATATTAATTGTTTTTTCCCTTCAATGAGCGGATTTTAACGTTTTATGAGCGAATATTGGGTTTCAATGAGCGAATATTGGGCTTTTATGAGCGAATTTAAAAAGTTAAATTCTTTTGAAAAGATCCTATATTTTAAATGAGTTGAGAGTTTAAATTGAATACTACACCGTTGATTGGAGCGGAAGGTGCGAAGACTCCTGCGGGAGTACGGGGCAGGGGAGACCCCGCAGGCGCGAAGCAACGAGGAGGCTCCCCGGCACGCCCGCGGAAAGCGAAGCACCTGGAGCGCAAATCAACAGACTAATTGAAAGTCGTATTTATTTATTTATTTATTTATTTATTATTATTAAAGAAAGGATGCCAGCAATTTCGCTGACATCCTTTTCATTTTATTTAATAAGTTGTTTTTCATATGATTCCTGGAATTTTTGAATGTCTCCGGCACCCATAAAGATTATTACGCTGTTTTCGTTCTGATTTAATACAGAAGTATTTTCCTCGGTAATTATTTCAGAGCCTTCAATTCGATCCTGTAGATCCTTGATGGATAGTTTCCCATGGTTTTCACGAGCAGAGCCAAAGATTTCACACAAATAGGCTTTATCTGCTTCACGCAGACTTTTTGCAAAGTCTTCCAAGAACGCTTGAGTGCGTGAAAAAGTATGTGGTTGGAAAACCGCCACAATATTTCGATCAGGGTATTTTTGCTTAGCCGCATCAATCGTTGCTTTTATTTCTGTCGGATGATGGGCATAATCATCGATTAATATTTGTGACCCAATCCTTTTTTCCGAAAATCTTCTTTTGACACCTTGGAAGGTAGTTAATTGGTCTTTGACTACCTCTACATTTATTTCTTCATAATGACACAAACCGATAACGGCAAGTGCATTTAACACACTATGATCGCCAAAGGATGGGATCGAGAATTTATCATAGAATGTATTGCGAATAAATACATCAAAGCTCGTTCCGTTTGTTGATTTAACAATATTTTTGGCTTGATAGTCATTTTCATCGCCAAATCCATAAAACAAAACAGGTACCTTTGCTTGGATTTTTTGAAGCTGTTCATCATCGCCATAAGCGAATATTCCTTTTTTTACCTGAATAGCCATTTCTTGGAATGCTGAAAAGACATCATCAATATTAGCAAAGTAATCGGGATGATCAAAATCGATATTTGTCATAATCGCATAATCAGGAAAATAGGACAAGAAGTGTCTTCTGTATTCACAGGCTTCGAAAACAAAATATTCCGAGCCTTCTCCACCTTTGCCTGTTCCGTCGCCAATTAAAAAGGAAGTAGGCTTAGCTCCTTCAATCACATGGGCAAGCAAACCTGTAGTAGACGTCTTACCGTGCGCACCAGTAACGGCAACACTCGTAAAGTTCTGCATAAAGTCGCCCAAAAACCGATGGTAACGCACAATAGGAAGTCCAAGTTTCATGGCTTCTTGAATTTCCTCATGGGTATCCGGAAAAGCATTTCCTGCAATAATCGTCATTCCTGGCTTAATATTCTCTTTTTGAAAGGGAAGGATTGTTATCCCTGATTGTTCAAGGGCCAGTTGTGTAAAAAAGCGCTTTTCGACATCGGAGCCTTGCACCTTAAATTTCATATCATGTAGAACTTGTGCGAGTGCACTCATTCCAGACCCCTTTATACCTACAAAATGGTAAATAGTCATAGAAGAACCTCCAACAACGTCTATCTGTAAAACAGTATATGACATCTGTCTGTATTTGCTAACAAGAAAAACTGAGTGCTAATACACCCCAAAAATTAATTAACTTTTAAAAACATATTTAATTATTATACCACTGTTCACCCTGAAAAACTATTTGCAATTTTAATCTTTAGCGCCGTACTTATCAGTCCACTATATATTATTTATCCCTGCCATTAAAGAATACTATAGATTAATTATTTGCACTAGCATCTTGAATGGACTCTAAATCAGCTAAAGTAATTAATACTTCACGTGCCTTGCTTCCATTGGCACTTGTAATATAGCCACTGGTCTCAAGCATATCCATCAATCTGGCGGCACGGTTGTAGCCTATTTTAAAACGTCTTTGCAGACTTGAAGTGGAGGCACCGCCTTGGTCAATAATAAATTCACAGGCTTCATAAAAAAGTTCATCTTCATTTTCAGTTACTTGTGCTTTTTTTAATAGTTCGTCTTGCTCGAACAAGTAATCGGGTTCCCGCTGCTCCCTCACATGACCTACAACAAGATCAATCTCTTCATCCGATACAAACGTTCCTTGCAAGCGGACTGGTTTGGAAGAGCCATTTTCTAAAAATAGCATGTCTCCTCGTCCGAGTAACTTTTCTGCACCGCTAATATCAATAATGGTCCGTGAATCGACCTGTGATGAAACGGAAAAGGCAATCCGTGTTGGAATATTTGCCTTAATTAACCCTGTAATAACATCAACTGATGGTCTTTGAGTTGCGACGATCAGATGAATACCACAGGCCCTAGCCTTTTGAGCAATCCGACAAATGGCTTCTTCCACATCTGCAGGGGACATCATCATTAAATCTGCTAACTCATCAATAACAATTACAATAAAAGGAAGTTTATCAGAATACTGCTTATGCTTTATAGCCAATTCATTAAAGCGATTAATGTCACGAACACCGGTATGTGCAAATAATTCGTACCGTCTTTCCATTTCCTCAACTGCCCATTTTAATGCAGCCGTCGCTGCCTTGACATCTGTAATGACTGGACTAACAAGGTGTGGAATTCGATTGTATGGTGCAAGCTCCACCATTTTTGGATCAATCAGCAGAAGCTTTAAATCTTCCGGGCTGGCTTTAAATAGTAAACTAACCAAAATGGTATTAATACAAACACTCTTTCCTGACCCGGTTGCACCAGCGATCAAGCCGTGTGGCATCTTCTTCAAATCCGTTACAATCGGTTTACCGGCAATATCCAGACCAAGGACAGCTGTTAGTGGCGAAGTAGATTCTTTAAAGATGCTGCTTTGAATAATTTCATTAATGAATACCGGTCGTGATTTTTGGTTTGGAACTTCTATCCCAATGGTATGTTTTCCGGGAATGGGAGCTTCAATCCTAATATCCCTAGCGGCAAGGCTTAACTTGATATCATCGCTTAAATTAGTTATTTTGTTTACCTTGACACCCGGCTCCGGTTGAACTTCGAAACGGGTAACAGAAGGACCTTGGGTCACATTCACCACACTGGCACCAACATTAAAGTTTTGTAGGGTTTCGTTTAATATCTCCTCTTGCTCTAGCAGCCATTTGGTATCATTCATTACTGTAACAGGAGGGTTCAGTAAACCATCTGTTGGGAAGGTATAATAACCCTCATCCGTAGTTTCTGTACTCTCTTTTTCCTTCACTGGGAAGAGATCAATTACTTGACTAACCGCCTCAGCCTGATTATTTTCTATTGGGACCTCGACCTGCTGTTCCGTAACTCTTATTCGCTTTCGCTCTTCCCATTTCTGTTTGTCTTGTTTTAACATCATCACATTAAATGGCATATGCTTCCGCTTAGGTTCAGACGGTTCAGGGTATACCTCGACTGCTTCTTCTGTGGACACGAATTCAGTTATTTTTTCAACGCCCTTTATTGAAGTCTCTGCAACAGCAATTTCTTTCAGAGCAGCCTCTAATGGATCTTCTACAACAGCAATTAATTCAATCTCTTCCTCTATCAAATCTTCTGCTGTTGCTAATAGTTCTTCCGCTTCATGGACTGAATTATTTTCTCCCTCTTGTTGATCAACATCCGTCTCAACTTCTACAAGTGGCATTCGAACATATGGAGCAAGAATCCATTCAGGCGTTTCAGAAGCGGGAGGTTCAGTAATATCTTCCACATGTACTTCCCAATCGTCTTCTTTTTTAGTTGTTTCTGAATCTCGTACGTGCTTGTCATTTTTTGAAGGAACCATTAACTCAATCCCTGAAATGACATCTTCCGAAGCAGTTAAGCTGTCTAACCGATTTTCAACATCATCCGGTAAAAAATGGCTCAATTCGTGCTCCACTATTGTATTCGTGTTCTTAGGCCGATTGAATCCAAAAACAGGAGAAGGAATTTCGGTTGGCTGAAAAGGGCCGCTTTTTCTTATCGAAGGTTCTTTTTTAGTTTTAGGCACTTCCATTTTAACTGTTTTTATTTCAGGTTTTTCAGTTATTATTTTTTTTACATGAACACGTTCTGTTCTTTTTTCTGGAACACGTTCTGTTCTTTTTTCTGGAACACGTCCTGTTCTTTTTTCAGGAAGTAGCTCATTTCTTTTTTGACGTAATGTTTCTTCCTTTTCCTTATGAGTTACCCTAGGGAGCGGAGGATAAGAAGGACGATAACTACCTTTTGGGTATTGATAGGAAACTTTGGTATCTAGATCTTTTAGATTTTCATATTTGTTTAATAACGGCAGACCTTCATGTTTATGTAAAATGTAACCGTCAAATTCTTCATCCTCTTCATCTTTTTTTAATCTTTGAAAAAGGTTTTGGAACCAGCTCAAAACTATCACTCTTTCTACGTTCATCTATCACTCTATTTTATCAGTTTTTCATATTATTTCGACACAATTCTTTTAAATGAGTCAAAATACATGCAGACTAAATATTGCGCATTGAAAAAAGATCACCTTACACGATGTGATCCTTCTTCTCATTTAATTATTTATTTTTTCCTAAAATAAAAATAGGTTCTAATTCACCATTTTCATATAAAAAGGATAAGGCGGTGATTGGCACATGACCGTTTGCGAAAAAGCTCATTGCCATTTGCGCAAGCACATCATAGCCTCGATCATTACGAATATCTGCGATAATTAACACATCCTGATGTGGAACAGCTAGAACCATCGTACCGGTAATCTTCTTCTCCACTTCATGAAGAAACCCCTTATTTAATATCCGACTTGCATCGTAACCATCATTTGTATTAAGAAAATAAAAGCTATTGCCAGCCACTTGATCTTCTCTGAGGGGAGTCGACAGGGACCTTACATTAAATAAGGCAATTTCCTTGATTCTCTTTGCTTCCCAGCCCTCTTTAGCCATGATACGTGAGTCAATTAAACGATAGGTATTACCTTGATCATATGCATAATAAATTTTTGTTTCCGCTGTGTGGTCATCAATTAAGAACGGTACACCTTCTTCTGCTTCTTTCGGGAAAGACGAGGAGCGGATAACGGGAAAGATTTTTTTCTCATGATTGGTTAATTGAACGTCGTCCTCCATGGCACGGAGCCCTTCTTCGATATAATAAACGACTTCATCAATGGCTTTTTCCTTTTCAACATGCCATTTGGCAATAATCCCGGGTAACGCTACGGTTATCCCTTTACCTGTCAGTTTACTTTCAAAGCGAAGCTGATCTTTCTCACGGTCATAGGAGATCACCCGATCTTTATTAGCCAAGCGCCGCTCTAATTCACTTTTCATTTTTCTGCTATCCATGTTCATTTGTTAATCCCTCCAATTTAGGAGCTTGCAATATTTATATTACAATAAAGAACCCTCCATCTCAAAAGGTGATGGAGGATTTCAGAATTTTTATTTCAACCCCGAAATAAAACCTTCAATTTCTTCTTGTGTTTTTCGGTCCTTACTTACGAATCGGCCCAGCTCTTTACCATTTTCAAAGGCAATAAAGCTTGGGATGCCAAAGACATCTAATTGCTGGCATATCTCAATAAACTGATCACGGTCCACATGTATAAAAGTATATTCATTAAATTTGGCTTCTACTTCCGGTAGTATCGGTTCAATTACTCGACAATCCGGGCACCAGCCCGCTGAAAACATGAAAATAGTTTTCCCATGATCACGCAGCTGTTCGAATTGCTCTGTTGACTCTAAATTCTTCAAATTCAACGCCTCCGTTTGGTTTTATGCCTTACTCAATTATCTTCACAAATCATATCAGCACTAAAGCTTTTCAGTCCAATTAAATGCTTCTTTTGTATTGTCCCACTAATAGGTTCATAACATGAGTAAACATTTCCGATCGATTAACCATTCCACTTGTAAAAATCCCGACTGCGCCTTCTTGTTTCCTTACGTTTTTATTTTTTGCATAATCTTCCATGACGGGTCCGAGTTCTTCCCCTGCTCTTAATCGGACTGCTATTTCTTCAGGGAGAGGGATCCTTGCACCACCAGCAATAATCGGCTCGCTCTCGTTCGTTACGAGAGCGCCCCAGTTACAAATGAGTAATCCGTAACTCGTTTCCTGAACGCCTCCCTCAAGTCCAATCCCAATATCTCCATTTCCTTGTTTTAAGGCGGCTGCAGCCCGATTAATGGCTCCTTTAATCGTTTCTTCATCGGAAAATGGCTGCTCGCTAACACCTGATGGGATATCTAACGAAACAAACTCCCCTTCATGAGAGAAACTATTTTTTACCGCAGTAATTTTAGCTGGGTTCTTTGATCCAATAATAATTTTCATGATGATAACTCCTCTTTTGACATATTAAAGGAGGCATAAACATGCCCCCTCCTTAATATCAACTGTTAGCTTTAATGGTATCGATCATTGTTTGGTCACAGGCCTTGACTAAATTAACGATTAACTCTTTAGCCGCTGCATAATCATCTACATGAACGATAGAGGCATGGGTATGAATATATCGCGAACAAATACCGATTACCGCGCTTGGAACTCCCTCATTTGATTGATGAACACGGCCTGCATCTGTTCCGCCCTGCGAAACAAAATATTGGTATGGAATTTTATGAGTTTCCGCTGTATCGAGTACAAACTCTCTCATCCCGCGGTGCGTCACCATTGTCCGGTCAAGAATGCGGAGTAACGCCCCTTTACCTAATTGGCCAAACTCATTTTTATCACCTGTCATATCATTTGCCGGGCTTGCATCTAGTGCGAAAAAGATGTCAGGGTTTATCATGTTGGCGGCTGTTTGTGCCCCGCGTAAACCCACTTCTTCTTGAACCGTTGCTCCTGAATAAAGCGTATTTGGTAATTTTTCGTCTTTTAATTCTTGAAGCAGTTCAATCGCAAGACCGCAGCCGTAGCGATTATCCCAGGCTTTAGCTAATATCTTCTTCGGATTCGCCATTGGCGTGAATGGACAAATAGGCAAGATGGCCTGACCTGGCTTAATCCCTATTTGTTTCGCATCTTCACGATTATCGGCACCGATATCGATCAGCATATTTTTAATTTCCATTGGCTTGTTGCGCTTGGCATCGTCTAATAGATGTGGTGGAATCGAACCAACGACACCAATAACAGGACCATTATTTGTCATTACTTGAACACGCTGGGCAAGTATCACCTGACTCCACCATCCGCCAAGCGGCTGAAAACGAAGCATTCCATTTTCAGTAATTGATGTTACCATGAAGCCCACTTCATCCATATGACCAGCTACCATGACAGTAGGACCTGTCTCCGTGCCTCTTTTCACACCAAAGATGCTGCCAAGATTATCTTGTACAATTTCATCTGAGTATTGGGATAATTGTTCCCTCATGAATTTTCTTACTAAATGTTCGTTTCCAGGGGCACCTGGAAGCTCTGTTAACGTTTGAAAAAGCTTTAAGGTTTGTTCGTTCATTTTTCCTGAAGCTCCTTTGGTTTCTCAAATTTATTTATGTAGATAATTTTATATTACAGAATTTTGGTTTCTCTTTCCATCAATTGAATTTAATATCGGTAATAGTATGTTCCTACCAACAAATACGATATACTGAGAGGAGAATCCTATCTTTTCCAAATTTACCTTTTGGAGGTCCTGCTATGAATTGGAAGTCGTTTCTCCTCGGTGCAGCCGTTGGTATCATCGGAGGATATGCTGCAAAAGAAGTTATTGCCTGTAAAACGCATGTCTCACCTGAAAAAGTCTTAGAACAAGTGAAAAAACAATTTAATCAGAATGGGCCAATCAGTGGATCATGGATACATATGGAAGCAGAGCCGTATGAAAAGCAGCAAATCAATTATCGTGTCTACAAGGGTGGAATATCTAAAAATAACAATGGTACAGCCGAGCAATTTGAATTTATTGCAGATGCGCAAACAGGAACACTTATCGACGTTCGTACCTTATCTGATATATCTTAACCGAAATAGCCGTTCCTTCCATGGATACGGCTATTTTTAACTTATCCTCCTCTCTTAATACTCTCCACTATTTCTTTCCCGTTTGTATCCCACTTTACTGCACGGTAAAAGGCATCATGATAAAAGCTGAACCAAGCGTTTTTTTCCAATCCGTAGGGCAGCCATTTTTCCTTGGCTGCGATTGAGGTCATCGGGTAATCATCATAGGCCATTACCCATAATACCGGTTGGTGGGCATGTGTAGCCATCAGGTCTGCCATATGAATTAATATTTCCCCCGCATCCTCTATGATAAGGATAGAATGTCCATCACTATGACCACCTGTATGGACCATTGTAATCGCTCCTAAATTCCACTTTCCCTCAAATGGAACCACCTGTGATTCAATTGCTTCCCAGTTCTCTTTCCAATATGTATTTTTTGAACGAATGTTTGGACTCTGCATTTCGTCCCATTCTATTCGTGAAGTTATAATTTGTGCATTGGGAAATGCGGAAACATATTGCCCCTTTTCAAGCTTTGTCAGACCGCCAGCATGGTCAAAGTGCAAATGGGTCATTAAAACGTAATCAATCTCCTCTGCTTTTAAACCTAACCTTGCTAACGATTCATCTAGCTCAGATTCACTAGTGACCCCATAGTTTCTTAATTGCTTTTCCGTTAATTTTCCTTTCCCAATCCCAGTTTCAACTAAGAAGTTCTTTCCATCCATTTGCAAAACAAACGGGTCTGTTGGCAATTCAATCTGGTTTTTCTCATTGTGTGGATATTTCTTAGACCATAACCCTCTTGGAACAACCCCAAACATAGCCCCACCATCTAAATTGGTTACCCCTCCAGATAACCATGTCAGTGAGACGCCGCCAATTTTTAATGTTTCCAACTTCTCATCCCCCTTTTTTCTATATTTTAACATTGACTATCCTGTTGGAAAACCAAAAAGAACAGTTCAAAATTGAACTGTCCCCCAAAATTAGTTTGTATATTTGACTTCACAACGGTAAATTCGATGACCTTTTTCCGAAAATTTTTCTTCATACTCTGTCATGATGTTTCCTTCATACTCACTATTATGAAAGTCTAGACTTACATATTTTAATAACAAGCCGTACGCGGAAAAACTCATTAACGAATATTCAAATAAACCCTGATTGTCGGTTTTAAAATGAATTTCCCCACCATCAACCATAATATCCTCATATAGCTTTAAGAAATCTTTATACGTTAATCTTCTCTTTTCATGGCGCCCTTTTGGCCATGGATCGGAAAAGTTTAAATAGACCTGATTTACATCATTCTTCGCAAAGTATTTCGCTAAATCATTTGCATTTACATTAAGAAGCCTGAGATTCGGTAAATCCGCTTCAATTAAACGGTCTAAAGCCGTAATGATGACACTATCGTATAGTTCAATCCCTATATAATTAATCCCCGGATTTGCTTTCGCCATTTCGGTCATAAATTGACCCTTGCCGGTACCTACTTCAATATGAAGGGGGTGATTATTACCAAATACTTCGTGCCATTTTCCTTTAAATTGTTCTGGATTGGCAACTACATATTGAGGGTATTGATCTATTCTGTCCTTTGCCCAAGGTTTATGTCTGACTCTCATTTCTGACACTCCTAAAAATAATATTGTTTACTATATATCATGCACCAATTGTCCAACAAGTTTAACTATATGGAAATAAGATGATGCATAAACAAAAAAAGAATTCACAACCTAACAGTGTGAATTCTTGTTTTTAAATAACACTTGAGAGGGTGTACATTCATGCCATTAAGTCATGGTGACCAAGTTACATTGTTAAAAGATATATTAAACAATCACCAAACAGATTGTTGCGGGTCCGTTGCAGAATGCGAACAACTGGAGCGCTTAGTGAAATCCCTAATGGTAAACACACAGGTTGATCAAAATGTAAAAAATATCTTACAAGAAGTATACCATTACAGCCAACATGGGGTTGGTACTGCAGATTTAGATCAACACATCTTATCTAACCAAGAAAACTTATCAAATTGGGTAAGTGATATTGGACAGTTTTCTTAACTAGAGAATTTCATCTAAAAACTTGATCCACTTGTTCATTTCTTCCAAGCGATCTTTATTTTTATACCATTGGATCGAAGAAAGAGTTTGAATGGTCACATACCACTTCATGCGCAGTTTAAGATCTTCCGTCAGCTTTTGACCATAAAGCTCTAACCAATCCTGCCAGTTATTCTCTGGAATATACCAATAAAGGAGCAATCCCAGGTCAATGGCAGGGTCGGCAATCATTGCCCCGTCCCAATCAATCAAGTACAACTGGTTGTCTTCTGCAAGCAGCCAGTTGTTATGGTTGACATCACCATGACAAACCACTTTTTCATCGCAATAGACATTTAAAGCTTCCTTTTTTAAAAAGTCCATTGCTTTTTGCGATTCAGGCAAGTGGAGCACCTCTTCATCTAACTCGTTCGCAACCCTTTGCAATAATGGTTCAGGATGTAATGGAGCGCTCTCTAGCCGGCCTAACATTCCTAGCATCGGCTCTGAGCAATGAATTTTCTTTAGCAGTCTCGCCACGAGCTCTTGGTTCATTTCTGACGGCTTTAACTCTCTGCCAGGAAGCCATTGCTGTGCAGTTATGACATCTCCACTTTCCAACCGTTTTGTCCATACAAGCTTTGGTACAATACCTTCAGCTGAAAGAACAGCAAGAAACGGAGACGAATTCCGCTTTAAGAAAAGTCTTTGGTCTTTATATTTTGCATAAAAGGCTTCACCTGTTTTGCCTCCAGCAGGGGTAATTTCCCATTCTTGTCCAAGTATATGATCCAAAATTGCTCACCTTCAATTTATGCCGTTCTTATGGGCTTATTCCCCTTCTGTTTAAGAGGTAAAACCAGTGCTGCCGGAAGGTCTTATATTACCACAGTTTCATCAACAGCTTTTTATTTTTTAGAAATAAAAAAAAGCTATTGAAACCATTGCACACAATAGCCATCTTAATAAATTTTATCTCGAATTACCTTTTTTCGTCAAGTAAATCTGAAGAAACTATTTTTTCAGTAAAACATTAATGGATACTGGTTCCAAAATAATTTCTCCACCAGACAAAAACTTCTTGGAAGAAATTTCAGCTTGGTTATAATCTGCTAACACTGCCCAATCCCCATCTGGAATTAAAACTGTTTGCTTCTTGGATGAAGAGTTAATGAATAAGAGTAGCTCATCTTCACTGGTAAACAAATATCCCAACACCGGTACTTCACATCGTAATTGGCGGATATTTGTACGAATTTCAACAGCAGTTCTCATTCGGAAACAAGGAAAGGCTTTACGGATTTGAATAATCCCTTTAATATATTTTACGTTTTCTTTATACAAAATTTTTCGTTCCCAATCCAATTGATTGGTTTCATCCGGGGAACGGTAACTATTCCCATCCCCCTTTTTTGTCCGAAAGAACTCTTGACCGCTGTGAAGAAAAGGAATTCCCTGTGACAATAAGACAATACTTGTGGCGAGACGATGATACTTGATTCGTAAAGAATCATCTGCATCAGGGAGACAAGCTAGAAGTTTATCCCACATTGTATGATTATCATGGCATTCAACATAGTTCACAGATTGGAACGGTTCATGAAAAACGGCCGACCCCTGTTTCGTGAAACCGACACTCCCAGTAATTACCTCATTCGCAGCCTCTAGGTAGTGCTCATTTCCTAAAGCATAGCCCTTATCAAACAAATTAAAGGAACTACCCTTTATACAATCACGAAATCTATCATTGAATTGAGCTATGTTTGGCATTTTTGCCTGATTGGCAATGGTTGCTTTCTGCTCGACTGGAAGTGGTGTGTTCAGACTCCAGCCTTCACCGATGATCATTGTTCCTTTTGACAGTCTGTCGCACTCTTTCCTTACTTCAGACATGGTCTGTACATCCAATATTCCCATCAAATCAAAGCGAAAACCATCGATATGATATTCCTCCAGCCAATGCGAAATGGAATCCACTATAAATTTTCTGACCATTTTCCGTTCCGATGCTATATCATTCCCCACACCAGTCCCATTTGAAGGGAGACCAATATCATTATGGCGAAAATAATAACCAGGGACTACCTTTTCAAAGGAGGAAGTCTCACGGATGTATACATGGTTATAAACTACATCCATGATTACTCGGAGGCCAAGACTATGAACTTGATCAATTAACTGTTTTAACTCAATGATTCTTGAATATGGATTGGCAGGATT
Organism: Bacillus sp. MM2020_1; assembly: GCA_011250595.1. GTDB lineage: Bacteria > Bacillota > Bacilli > Bacillales > Cytobacillaceae > Neobacillus. The sequence goes on from JAANMP010000056.1 coordinate 28,880, forward strand.
CGTTGAATAGCTTCCTTCGGGAGCGTTAAAATGAAGCGGATTGTATCCCCAGTTATATTCATTACTTGGCCGCAGTTCATCCACACCAACAAAATCATGGAAGGGGAGGAATTCTATATGGGTAATCCCCAAGTCTTTCATATAAGATAACCCTGTAGGTTCTCCGTCTATCCCTTTTGTATTTAGCTCAGCTGCACCGAGATAAAGTCCTTTATTCTGCACACCGCTTTTGGAGTGAATGGTGAGGTCCCTAATATGTGTTTCATAAATGATGGCATCTACAGCACTTTCAATAGAGGGTAAGCTTGGACGCGGCCTACGTGTTTTCTCAAGACTCACAATGACTCCAAGCTCTCCGTTGACAGTCACCGCCTTAGCATAAGGATCGACTGCCTCACGCCATTCTTGATTCACAAGGATGAGGAAACTATAATGATACAATTCTAAATCTCGGTTAACAGTCACTGACCATATGCCGCGATCCTCACGTTTCATTTTAACAATTTCTGAAAAACTGCTATTAGCAGGCCGTAGCTTTAATTTTACTTGCGTGGCGGTAGGTGCCCAGAGCTTAAAACGGGTTTGCCCGGCATGTAAGGTAACTCCAAGGTCCTTACCATCATAATAAAATTTTTCATCAAAGGCATCCGTTCGAATCACAGCACCAATTTGCAGGTCTGTTTTCCCACCATGTTCATCAATAATCATATATTGTTTTTCAAATGAATAATCCTTTGAGAACTCACAAATATATTTCATTTTATTATCAATTTGTAACTTCTCGATGATTTTCAATGGATGTTCTTGAAAATCACTCGAAATTAAGAAAGAGGATGACAAACCGTGATGGTAGGAAAGTGGAAGAAGAATCGTAATGATCTTCATCTCATCTAGATAGGCAAAGAAATTTCGGTCAGTAGCAATCATTCGAGTCCCTCTCTTTCAACTCCACTTCTTCCGCACGTTTTCTTCTCGTTAACACCTGTAAAGCACTTGCTTGAAGGTGGATATTTAAAGGTGTAAATCCAATATGCTCCCCATCTGCATGGACAAATAGTTTTGCCTGCGAATGGATGGAAACATCCGTGCCTATATATGTTTTTACTTCTTTAAAATGGATATGCTTTCCCCAAAACACACTGATAAAAACAAGTAAGAGCTTCCATCTGGATAATCTTTGAACAACGGTTATATCAAATAATCCATCATCAGGCTCGGCAGCAGGAGCAATTTTCATCCCCCCACCATAAAATGGTTGATTGGAAACCGTTACAAACCATGTTTGTTCAAATATATGCTTTTCTCCGTCAATTGATAAATCAATTGTGGAGGTTTTATAAGTAAATAATTTTTTTAAGAGAAAATAAACATAAACCATCCTGCCCAGCGAAAGTTTATTGAATATAGCCTTCATCCTGGATTGATTCACTTCATAGGAAATGGTGGCATCAAACCCTGCCCCCATATTGTTAATGAAATAGTGCTCATGGGAATCATTCATGGTAATTTTCCCCACATCAATTGGCTGGCCTGTTTGTTTTGCCAGGCGGAGAATCACCTCTAATGCTTCGACGGGGTCGACAGGAACTTGAAATCCTCTTGAAAAATCATTCCCTGACCCGCCTGGAATAAATCCTAATGTAATATGATTCTCCTTCACTGCACCATTCACCACTTCATGCATCGTTCCATCCCCGCCAACTGCAATGATCATCTTTTGCTCCGTATTCTTTAGTGCTATTTGACCGGCAAGGATATTTGCATGACCCGGATATTCAGTAAAGAAAGCAAGATAGGGTACCTTTTTAACCTTAAGCTGCCGTTCCACTCTCTCCCATATTGTAAAGCAGTGGCCGTTGCCGGCTTTTGGATTAACAATAAAGTAAATTTCTTTCATAAGACCAACCTTTAGTTAATTTTTATCTATTAGCGGATATATTTTTATCGCTTCATACTTTGGTGTTTTATCAAGGTGTGTTTGATAAATCACTACTTCACTTGCTTCAAATGATAAGGGGAAAGGCTGGAATTCTTCCCAAAGACCAAGCAGTTCGGTTTGGAAAGGTTGTTCCCCTTTCCACTTTCTAGCAAGAGTGATATGAGGACGAAATGGTCTTGTTTCAAGCTGAAACCCAGCTTTCTCACAAGCGGAAAATACCTTATTTCTAATCGATTGCAAATTTTTGCTTTCCTCAGTATCAGCCCAAAAAACACGCGGAGAGTCAACACTTCCAAAAAATCCAAGTTTATTGATTTTCAAAGTAAATGCTTGCTCATCTTTAAGTGCTTCTTGAACTTGATTCTCCGCCTGTTTAAGTTTATCAGGTGGAGCACTGCCTAGGAATGCTAAGGTTATATGCAAATCTTGATAATGGACCCAACGGCTAAATGGGATCCTTTCCTTTATTTTTTCGATATGTTCTTGCATCCTTAATTTCGTTTGTTCCGGGATTCTTACGGCAAAGAAAAAATGAGAGCGATGTTCCATTGTGATGTTCCTTTCTTCTCTGAGTTAATTTTAGTCTATTCTGTCCTAAATGTATCTAATTACAGACAGACAATTGACCGATTTTTTTTACAAAGCCCTGAAACTTATTTATGATGAAGTAGGAATCTAAAATTTAAGAATTTACTACAAGTATTGAAAGGACGGTCCTTATGAAAGTAGTTAACAATATCGCTGAATTAATCGGGGATACACCCTTAGTTAAATTAAACCGATTATCACCTAAAGACGGTGCCGCGGTTTATTTAAAGCTGGAGTACTTTAACCCCAGCAAAAGCGTAAAAGACCGGGCAGCTTTTAATATGATTATCGAAGCAGAAAAGGCTGGAAAATTAACAGCAGGTTCAACTATTATAGAGCCGACCAGTGGCAATACAGGGATTGGCCTTGCCATGAATGCAGCCGCTAGAGGCTATAGGTCGATTATTGTGATGCCTGATACAATGACACAAGAGCGAATCAGCATCCTAAGAGCATACGGCGCAGAGGTTGTCCTTACTCCCGGAGATGAGAAAATGCCAGGTGCTATAAATAGGGCACTGGAATTAGCAAAGGAGATCCCCAATAGTTTTGTCCCAATGCAATTTGAAAATCATGCAAACTCGGATGCCCACCGGTTCACTACCGCAATTGAAATTATCGAAGCAATGAAAGAAATTGGGAAACCTCTGGCTGCTTTTGTTGCAACAGCTGGAACTGGTGGAACCATCACTGGAACAGGGGAAACCTTAAAAGAGCACTATGAAAACTTAACGGTTCATGTGGTCGAACCGAAGGGCTCACCTGTTTTGTCAGGCGGGAAACCAGGGAAACACAAGCTGGTTGGGACTAGCCCAGGTTTTATCCCAGTTATTCTTAATCAAGATGTCTATGATGAAATTCATCAAATAAATGATGAAGATGCCTATGATATCGCACGCCGTTTGGCGACCGAAGAAGGAATTCTTGTCGGACCATCCTCCGGCGGTGCCTGCTTCGCAGCCATAGAAGTGGCGAAACGATTAACTCCTGATGATGTAGTCGTTTGTATAGCCTGCGATACCGGGGAAAGGTATTTATCTAGTGACTTATTTCAGTTTTAGAAAAAAAGACGTGGACACTTTACTCCTGTGCTCACGTCTTTTTTTCTAATTAAAAATTTTATCTTTTAGTGTTCCGCATTGTTTTTCAATTTCTTGCTCAAACAATTCCTGTAGCTTTCTTGTAACAGGGCCGGGTAAACCATCCGTAACAGGCTTCCTATCTACTTCAATAATCGGCATGACCTCTGCAGTTGTACTTGATAGGAACACCTCATCAGCATTCACCAATTCCTCAAGTGTAAAAGCGCGTTCTTCCACCACGATATTGTTGTTTGTACAGACTTGCAAAATGACATCCTTTGTAATCCCTTTTAAAATGAGGTTATTCGATTGATGCGTGCTGACAATGCCGTTTTTAACGACAAAGATATTGGAGGAACTTCCTTCCGTCACTTCTTCGCTGCGATGCTGAATCGCCTCAAAGCAGCCTTCAACAATGGCTTTTTGCTTTGCTAATAGATTGCCTAGCAAATTCAAACTTTTTATGTCACAGCGCAGCCAGCGAATATCGTCAGTTACGATTGTTTTTACACCAGCCTTCAAGCTTTCCAAAGGTCTGCCTATTTCCTTTGTATAGGCTACAAGGCACGGAGTTACATTTTCCGCAGGGAAAGCGTGATTACGAGGTGCGACTCCTCTCGTAATCTGCATATAAATTGTCCCTAACTGGAGATTATTTTTTGCAATAAGCTCTTCAAGTAATCCTGTTAAATGCTCCTTCGTGTATGGAAGTGTGATTCCAATACTATCTAAACTTTTTTCAAAACGATTGAGATGTTCAGTTGCTGTGAACATTTTCCCATTATAGACACGAATAACCTCGTACACACCATCGCCAAATTGATAGCCGCGGTCTTCTACATCAACCTTTGCTTCTGAACGCTTAATAATATTCTCATCCATGATTGCAAATTTCATTTCCCCATTCCCCTTTTAATATCTTATTGATTCATTGTCAATTCAAATAAACAAATAATTTAACTAAAAATTCAAACAATTTGTCATAATCCATACATTAAAACCCATAACCTATAG
>JAANMP010000057.1 GCA_011250595.1 Bacillus sp. MM2020_1
CTATTATCTATTTTAAAAGAAGGCGGTGAACTTTTTATGAAGGGAAACCTCCATAGTCAAAAAGGACTAACCTTAGTAGAAGTTCTGGTCTCAATAGTATTGCTGGCTGTAATTTTTACATCCTTTTTAAGTTTTTTTACTCAATCAGCATTATTTACCAAGAAAAATGAACAAAAACTAGGAACAATGGCAACAGCACAGAAATACATTAATTTAATCGAAGATGTCCCTAAAACAAAATTTACTGCATTTAATCCGAATACAGTTAATGAAGTCCCATTAACTGAAGATCAAATAAGGAATTTATTTGATCCACCACTAACTAAAAGTACCTATAATATAAGCGGGAAATTGATTATGAAGCCGAATACTGAAAACCTGATTCAATTTACCATTATTGTCGAAGATCCCAATGATTTAAAAAATAAATCGACAACATACACGTACATTCGGAAGTGAGCTGAAGCTATGAAGAACGAAAAGGGAATTACCTTAATTGAATTGTTAGTTACGCTTTCAATTCTCATGCTTATTTCCTCACTTATTTATGGCGTGTTAATTGGAGTCAACAAAAATTATAAGCAACTTTCGGAAAATAATAATTTAAGACAAGAGGCAAATATTATCTTGTCCACCTTAACAAACTATCATCAAAAGAAAACTCTTCATTATATTGATGCCACAACAAAAATAGAGACATATAAAATTAAATATGACCCTATTAATAAAACTGCTTATGTTGGTAAAACGACTGCGGATATTTCACTAGTAAATAGCAGTTTAAAGATTGAACTTAAAGTTGGACAACCAAACTATCAAGAAATACCAAACGAACAGACAATTAATCCATATCAGCCACTTTACGTCAATTTAAAATTAACAAATAATGCTGGGAAATCTTATGAAATTAATACGCTTATTAAGCAATATTGAGGGGTGGTCACCATCAAGAATGAAAAAGGTTACACTTTAATACTGGTCATGATTATCATCACAGTAACTATGATTCTAGGACTCGCGTTAAGTAGCGCCGCTTTCAGTACAAGAAAGGAGTTCGATAAAACAGATAATCGGAACAGAGCAACCGATTTAGCAGAAATGGGAATCACTTATTATCAAGCTGCGATTAATAATCTTATTGCCATAAGTCAAGGAGAAACTAAAGCAAACAAGACTGATTTTTGTTCTGAATTTTTAATTGCAGAAGGTAAAAACAAAGCCTTATATTCTTCGAAGCTTGTTGATCCAAACGGAGATCAATATATAGTTAAAAAAACTACAGAAAATGCTTGTTCTAATACAGGCTCCTTCAAATTTACCTTTTCTAGTACGGGCACAACTAACTCTGGTGAGGTAAAACAACTTCAAGGGACAATAGCTATTTCGCAAATTAGGACAGGTATAGATAATGTTCCTGATTACTCCAAATTCACAGATTCAGGGATCAATAAACAGCTAAATACTTCTAAAGAATTCTCCGCTGCTGAGTATCCTAATGGAGTCTCTTTTACTCCAGGTCTTACTATTGTCGGAGGAAATATATTGACAGTGGTTAAAAGCGCTTATTTTGAATCTTTAGAGATAAACGGGGGATCGCAAGTAATAGTCCAAGAGGATGCGATCATTAAGCAAATCACTTCGGTAAATGGTAATACTAATCTTAAAATTTATGGTGATGCGATATTTCTTAGCACAACACCAAGAATTGATAAAATTTCTGGACAAGCGGATATTTGCATTTACGGTAATATATATACTGTCCAAACTATTGCTGGAAAACAAGTATTAGTAGACTATAATGATTTCTCAACTTATTTTAGAAACTCTTGCCAAAATTCCAATTCTAGTTGGACTGTAAATCCCGAAAGTGGAGTCACTGTCACTTATCAATAATCAAAATAAGAAAAATCCGATTCAGACGATGAACCGGATTTTTCTTATTAGTATGCAGAACCATTGATAATGATCAACACGACGAATACTCTGCCACCCGATTCCTCCCCGCCCGCTTCGCCCCAACATAAAGCGCACGATCCGCATGTCGGATTAACGCAAGTGCATCTTCCGCATCCTCAGGTGCTGTCGCCACCCCAATCGAAGCAGTTATCATTACCTTCTGTTGTGTTTTCTCGAATTCTAAGGACTGTTGAATGGTAAATGGCCAGTTGGAAATCATTTGCCTAATTTGTTCAGCGATTTGGTAGGCCTCTTCCTTTGGTGTATCAGGTAAGAGAACGACGAATTCTTCTCCGCCGTATCGTGCTACCGTCCCTCGGTCCCCAACCAGTTTACTTAGCCTGCTTGCAAGTTCAAAGAGGATTTCATTTCCACTTTGGTGACCATAGGTATCGTTGACTGCTTTAAAGTGGTCAATATCTAGAATGATTAGTGAAAGCTGACGGCGCTCGAACCGCATTAGTTTTTCAAATTCTTCGGTCAGTAGATTTTCAAAGTAGCGATAATTATATAGTTTTGTTAATGAGCAGTGTTCACTTTGCATTTTGGTCAGTTCATAATGCTTGGCATTTTCAATCGCAACAGCAAAGTGGGAACAGAGGATGTCGATAATCATCAGCTGGAATTTTTCAAAAGCACGCTTTCGCTTCGAAGCTAGTAATAATACTCCTATTACTTTTTTGCTTCGAACGATGGGTACACCTAGGATACTTTCTGCGTCATCGGGAATATGGCCGTTTGCATAATGACTCCATTCTTTCTTAGCTGTATATAAGAAGGTCTTTTGCTCGCCCCATACCATCCCGCTAATTCCTTGGTTCTTCTTCACGGATGGTAAATCATTGGGTAAGCCACTTTCAATCCCTCGAACCAATTGAAGTTCATCATTCTTCGTTACTTCAAAAATATAAGCATAATCAACTGGGAGCATTTCACTCAGCTTCTGAATTAACAGATCTACCACGTCATCCACCTTCAAGCGCTCGGCCATCTGATGGCCAATCTCCGCCGCTTTTTGCAGATATTCATTTATTTTTTCACTTGAATAATAGAGTCTGAAAATCATTGATAAACTGACAAACGGTATACCAACAAACAGGACCGCTAAGATTCCGACCTGATTATAGAGAATATACAGCACCAGTCCAATTGGGAAGGTGATGAAAGTTGTAATCGTCTCAACAATGAAATCCTTTCCAAAATAAGATACCTTGCTTTTATAGATAAAATAGAGATTAAAAGAAACAATTATTTGATTCATCGAATAACTTACCACTGCATAAAGAATAGCAAGCCATAATGACTTGGTGTCGTATTCAAAGTTAGGGCCAGCCTGTCCACCCAGTAGGTAATAAACCATCCCACTCGTTACCGAAACGAAAAAGAACATATTCAAGTTAACTGGAAGCCGGTATAATTCACCTTTGCGAAGTATCCTCATCTTGAGAAGTAAAACCACCACAGCTATTTGTGCAAAAATAATTTCAACAAATAAACCAAAATGTAAAAAGGTAGCAAGCGCCACCCATTGAATTAAAAAGATAAACATTTCATTGATGACAATTGGCATCGTTGCAACCACACAGGTTAACAGCAAAAAGGCAAAAATATCTAACCATTGCCCAGAGAGATTAGGTGGATAAGCCTTATAGATTAACCAGGTCCCCACCGGAACGAGAAGAATCCAGGTGAAAACAATTAAACTCTTGATGTGCGGTTTTACTTTCATGCTTATCCCCCTCTCTTTCTTAGTTAGATAACATTATTTTATCATTATAAAAATAACTTGTCATAAAGAAATTATCTTATTTTTCAAATAGTTATCCAAAAATGGTTTTACCTCTGAAATAAAATAAAGGGAGCCTGTTATGACTAACATGGTGTTGTTTTCTAGGTGTTCAATTTCCTCTAGTAAATAGGGACCCCAGTCATCGACCGCTAGTTTATTCGGTGATTGACTAATTTTGAGTAATTGTTCCGCTTTAGCCGCACGCGGAAAATCAAAGCTGACAAAGGTAATTTGGGCGGCTACTTTATCCAACTTAGCAATCATTTGATCCAGCTTTTTATCTGCCATCGCCGCAAACACAATCTGGATTTTGCGATTTGCGTATCTAGAGGTTAATTCATGAGTTAGCGCTGTAACCCCTTCTTCATTATGAGCCCCATCAACGATCACAAGTGGGTTTTCAGAAAGAAGTTCAAATCTGCCTGGCCAATACGCCTTTTTTAAGCCGGCTCGAATCGCTTGCTCAGAGAGAAGGAATGAACCCTTTTGATTTAAAAATTGGGCGGCTGCTACGGCAAGTGTTGCATTTTCCGTTTGATGCTGACCAATCATGCTGATTCTCAATTTGCCGATTGGTTGAAATGGGGTGATAACATCAAAGACTTCGCCTTTCGCCAGTGATTGATGGTCACTAATCGAAAATTCCTGATTTAAGCGGTAAAGAGGTGCATTCCTCTTTTCGGCTTGTTCCTCAATGACCTTAAGTGCATCAGGATGTTTGACTGCTGTAAAAATAGTGGTGTTCTCTTTGATAATCCCTGCTTTTTCAAACGCAATTTCCGCATAGGTTGTACCAAGGATGTTCGTGTGATCAAGTCCAATGTTCGTAATGATACTAGCTAACGGTTGAATGATATTTGTGGAATCGAATCGACCGCCTAAACCTACTTCAAAAATGACGATATCCGTCTGGTTCATGGTGGCGAAATAATGGAACGCCATGGCGGTAATCACTTCAAACTCCGTTGGCCCGCCAAGTTCGGTTTCCTCTAATTCGTCCGCCAAGGGACGAATGACATTTGCTAGCTGGAGCAATTCTTCATCCGTTATCGCTTTCCCGTTGACACTGATTCGTTCGTTGAACTGTTCAATGTAGGGCGAGGTAAAGGTACCGACTGTATATCCGCCTGCTTCAAGGATCGAACGGAGAAAGGTAACGGTTGAGCCTTTGCCGTTGGTACCGCCAATATGAACCGTCTTCATTTTCGTTTCCGGATGGCCAAGCTTGTCCATCATCCATTCCATCCGCTTTAAACCAGGCTTAATCCCAAGTCTTAACCTTGCATGGATCCATTCAAGGGCTTCTTTATAGGTAGTAAACATTCTTGACACCCCATCTATTTTTTACTTATAGTTTTAAGGATTTCCTTTTAAAGATTGATCTATTTTTCAATTCGCTGATAAAAGTGGAATTTCCGCTGATATAATCATTTTATCGCTTATATAATCCATTAATCGCTGATATATTAGATTTTTCCGCTGATAAATTAATTGAAGACCGCTGATATGGTGGAATTTCTAGCTAATTGTATTGCTTTACTTGATATTTAAAACGTTTGTAATAAGGCAAGACGAATCCTTTGCAGAATTCGCCTCGACAACCTAATTATTATCCTCTTAATTCTTTAATTCGCGCTTCAACGATTGCTCTCTTTTCGCGGTAATCATTTTCCTTGGCACGTTCTTCAGCTACGACACTTTCTGGTGCCTTTTTCATGAAGCCTTCGTTGCTTAATTTCTTCTGAACTCTGTCGACTTCTTTATTTAAACGTTCAAATTCTTTTTCGAGACGGGCAATTTCTTCGTCAATGTTAATCAGGCCTTCAAGCGGCAGGATGATCTCTAAACCAGTGATGACAGCAGTCATTGCTTTTTCAGGAGTTTCCAGTGCAACACCCATTTGTAATTCTTCTGGATTACAGAAGCGTTCAATATAGCTGCGGTTATTCTCAATCGATTTGAGAATTGTTTCATCCTTTGCTTTGACAAGCATTTTGATTTTCTTACTCATTGGAGTATTTACTTCAGCACGAATATTCCGTACGGAACGAATCATTTCTACAAGCAGTTTCATTTCTTGGGCTGCTTGGTCATCAGATAGAGCTGGATTAACTTCTGGCCACTTCGCTGTCGTAATCGACTCTCCTTGGTGTGGAAGGTTCTGCCAAATTTCCTCGGTGATAAATGGCATGAATGGATGCAATAAACGCATCGTTTGATCTAAAACATGAGCAAGAATCGAACGAGTTGTTTTCTTCGCTGCTTCATCTTCACCATATAACGGCAATTTCGCCATTTCAATATACCAATCACAGAAGTCATCCCAGATAAAGTTGTAAAGGGCACGGCCCACTTCACCAAATTCATAGCGGTCTGACAGTCTTGTCACATGTTCAATTGTTTCATTTAAGCGCGTTAAAATCCATTTGTCGGCAACTGATTTTTCTCCACTGAAATCAATCTCTTCGTAGGTCATCCCGTCCATATTCATTAATGCAAAACGAGATGCATTCCAAATTTTATTGGCAAAGTTCCAAGTCGACTCTACTTTTTCAAAGCTGAAGCGTAAATCCTGGCCTGGAGAACTTCCGGTAGAAAGGAAATATCTTAGGGCATCGGCACCGTATTTTTCGATTACATCCATTGGATCCACGCCATTTCCAAGTGACTTACTCATTTTACGTCCCTGTTCATCACGAACGAGACCGTGGATAAGGACATCTTTAAATGGACGCTCGCCTGTAAACTCAATGCTTTGGAAAATCATTCTCGATACCCAGAAGAAGATGATATCATAGCCTGTTACTAATACATCGGTTGGGAAGTAACGTTTGAAATCGGCTGCTTCTGTATCAGGCCAGCCCATCGTTGAAAACGGCCATAGAGCGGAGCTGAACCATGTATCCAGGACATCCTTATCCTGTTCCCAGTTCTCAGCATCTGCTGGTGCTTCTGTCCCTACATATACCTCACCCGTTTGCTTGTGGTACCAAGCAGGAATGCGGTGCCCCCACCAAAGCTGTCTCGAAATACACCAGTCGCGGATGTTCTCCATCCAACGCAGGTAGGTCTTCTCAAAACGGTCAGGAACAAAGTTTACTTTTTCTTCTTTATTTTGCAGGGCAATTGCTTCATCTGCGAGCGGCTGCATTTTAACAAACCATTGTGTGGAAAGATACGGTTCAACAACTGCACCGCTACGTTCAGAGTGACCTACGGAATGCGGATGCTCTTCAATTTTGAAAAGAACCCCTTGTTCCTGCAAGTCTTTGACGATTTGTTTACGGCATTCAAAACGGTCGAGTCCTTTATACTTGCCGGCTTTATCATTCATCGAACCGTCTTCGTTCATAACAAGAACTCGCTCTAGATTATGACGATTACCCACTTCAAAATCGTTAGGGTCATGGGCTGGTGTAATTTTTACGGCACCAGATCCGAAGTCCATGTCCACATAGTCATCACCTACGATTGGAATTTCACGGCCAACGATTGGTAGAATGACTGTTTTACCAATGAGGTGCTTGTAACGATCGTCTTCTGGGTGAACGGCAACCGCAGTATCACCAAGCATCGTTTCTGGACGAGTCGTCGCAACCTCGATATATCCAGAACCATCGGCAAGCGGATAACTCATATGATAAAATCCACCTTGAACATCTTTATAGATAACTTCGATGTCTGAGAGAGCTGTTTTCGTGGACGGATCCCAGTTAATAATATATTCTCCGCGGTAAATGAGACCTTTATTATAAAGGGTAACAAACACCTCTTTAACCGCATCAGATAAGCCTTCATCAAGCGTGAAACGCTCACGGCTGTAATCTAAGCCTAAGCCTACTTTAGACCACTGCTGACGGATATGGGAAGCATACTCTTCCTTCCACTTCCATGTTTCCTCAACGAATTTTTCTCGCCCTAAATCGTAGCGACTTTTACCTTCGCTGCGAAGTTTTTCTTCCACCTTCGCTTGGGTGGCAATCCCGGCATGGTCCATCCCGGGTAACCAGAGAACGTCATACCCCTGCATCCGTTTCATGCGTGTCACGATGTCTTGAAGGGTAGTATCCCAGGCATGACCTAAATGAAGTTTCCCCGTAACGTTTGGCGGCGGAATAACAACCGTGTAGGGCTCTTTGCCCTCATCATTTTTAGCTTCGAAAAACTTACCTTTTAGCCACCATTCATAGCGACCTTTTTCAATCGTTTGCGGGTCGTATTTCGTAGGCATTGTTAATTCCTTTGTTTCCATTTGAAAATTCCTCCTTTGTTTCCTTTTCCACATAAAAAACCCCATTCGTCATAAAAGGACGAATGGAGTTTGCTTCGCGGTACCACCTTTTTTCCAATCAAAAAACTGATTGGCACTTATGTAAATAACGGATTTAGTCCGTCTTCAACTAATAGGATTCTTTAAATCCGTTCGCAGAAGAAGCTCGTGGGCGACCTTCCGACTTTCTGCTTAGGAAATCTTCCAGCTAGTGATTTCCCTCTCTTGAAGCAGGTTGACATCGTACTCTTCCCTGTCGTTGCTTTTTTTAATTAAATTATATTGTAATACTACCGAAAAAAAGGGTTTGACGTCAATAATGATAACCACTTTTTTTATTTTTTATACTATATGCTTACTTTTTGGAGAATTCTCCGCACTTGTGGAATATACATAAATTAAATAATGAGGGGGGTTGTCGGGTGAAGAGAAATTTCCAAAAATTTAAATTCCAACCCTGGTTTAGGACTTGTCGGAGAGTATGCGGTCAGTTAATTATTCCATTTGTGATCTTTCAATTTCTTCGAACACTAATCATACCTACGTTCATCGATATATTGTTGTTAACGGTTTTTGTTGCAATTGCAGTGTCACTATATTTTGAAATCGTTTAAGGAGCCCATTTTGCAGATGACTACTGCGGCTGGGCTCCTTCTTTTGCTGCTGCGGCGGCGGCTGCCTGTGCATCCATTTCGGTCATTCTCATTACGACATACTCGGAATTTTTCAAATGCCAGTAGCGGTGCTGCAGCTGACGGACATATTTTAATTCATTCTTTGGACGAGACTTTCGGTAGTAACTTTCTGCGACTTGGATAATGGGAATTGGAAGTGCTAAATAGCTGTAGAATAATAACTTTTCATCTGCTTTAAACGGAAAGTATTTAAAGTAGTGATATACCCAGTCAATCGCAGTGTCGCTTCGCTTCGGATTGGTATTTAAGGCACGTGATAAATACGGCAGGAGGTCATGGATAGGTGAGCCATAACGAGCATTCTCAAAATTAATAAAAAAGCCGTATCCTTTGTCATCGTACAAGAAATGCTCTGATGACAATTTCCCGTGCGTAATGACCATACGGGCCTTTTCGTTATCCTTTGTTTTTTCATACCATTCTTCAAATTTCGTTTTCGAAAACCTGAGCGCTTGGCTGATTTCATTGTAATAGAGGCAATATAACAATTCGAACGGCGACATATAGGTCTTTTTTTCACATTCGTCGATGAAGCCATCAAGGAATTCCTGTTGCTTTTCATGCTGTTGTATCGTCTTTTCATAATGCTCGGTTCGTTCTTCTTTGTTCATTTCAATTTCTTTGGCGGAAAGGGTATGAAGACGTGCGAGTTCGCGAAAGAGCTGATGGTTTTTTTGCTGACGGTCTTCCTTCTGCTCATTCGACATCCACGGCATTAAATAATAAAGATGATCGTTGTGTAAGACCGCATACCTGCCATCCATCGTCGGGTAGATGGGGACAATGCGATTATACCCCTTTTGGTAAAGTAGGTGAACATGGTGAATGAAGTCAGTCCCGGTCTTGGGATCGATTTTTTTTAGAGCAAAGTTCCCTTTGTTTGAATAAATCTTTAGGACACTGCCGAAATCCTCAACAAAATAAGGCTCGACAAGGTAGTTTTTTAAGATGGGTGTAAGTGTTTCTATATGATTCGAGTTACTCATGAGAACTCAACTCACTTTCAAATTTAAAAGCGGTAGCGCCCGATTAGTATGCTTGGGCGGTCTTAAAAAGAAGGTGAGCAGGTCAAAGTAACCCGCTCATCCTTTTATATTATTTTTTTGCCATGCTGCTAGGGATATATAATACTTGACCTTCAAATATATCTTGACTGAGTTCAAGATTGTTGACACGAAGAAGGTTTTGAATTGAAACATCATACCGGTCTGCCACGCTGTTAACGGTATCACCCTTTTGGACGATGCAAATTTTTACTTTTGCCTGAGCAGAACTTTCATCCTTCCGAGCGAAAAATTCAGTTAATGTCATGCTTTTCTTTTTAGGTGCTTTTTTCTTTTTTACATTCTTTGGTGGTGCCTCTTCATGTGAGGAACTTTCCTCTACTTCATGAGCTTCCTCTTCAAACTGAACAGTCGGAGTAGGAGCTGGCTTCACCTCTGTAACTTTCTGTGGTGCCTCTTCATGCTGGCTTCCTTCACTTCTTGCTTGTTGGAAATTCCATGAAGGTTGTTTGGGCTCGTTTCTTACCCCTTCGAAATCCAATGAAGGTTGGTTAGATTCGGTTCTTGCCTCTTGGAAATCCAATGAAGGCTGGTTAGATTCGGTTCTTGCTTCTTCGTATTCCCATGATGGTTGGTTAGATTCACTACTTGCTTCTTCGTATTCCCATGATTGCTGGTTAGATTCACTTCTTGCTTCTTCGTATTCCAATGTTGGTTGGTTAGATTCATTTCTTGCTTCTTCGTATTCCCATGAAGGTTGGTTAGATTCATTTCTTGCTTCTTCGTATTCCCATGATGGTTGGTTAGATTCTTCTTCTACTTCTTCCTGTGGTTGATAATTGAAGGTCGGAAATTTCGGTAAAATTTCCACACTCTCTTCTTCTTCTTGAGGCTTTCTTGCTTCGGCTTCAAACAAGAAATTATCCTGGTAACTGCTTTGAACTGATGCTAGTTCCACTTCAATTTCCTCGGCATCTTCCTCTACGTTCTCAAGTTCAGTACGAGAGATCACCTCAATTTCCACAGCTTCATCCTGCGGTTGTTGCTGTTTCTGTTGTTGCTGCTCAGTTCCATATAGGCCGCTAATGGTCAGGTCAGCTGCTAGCTTAAGACAGCTGCGCTCAGGAATCGAATAATCAAAGGATTCGACGAGGACATCGATATCGTAGATACTTTGAATCCGATTATTTGGGATGGTGATATCGACTGGGAATCGATGTGAAAATTCACAGGTTCCTCCCTCTTGTGCATCGACCCTCTCCACAAACTTTTGCGATGTTACACCTTCATCTTCATTTTCATTATTAGGTTCGTAACTTTTATATTCGCCAGTGAGTTCGAGCGAACCTCTTATGGTTACGTACTGATCGTTTTCCTGGATTGTAATGTCCGGGTCTAGAGAAATGGAAACAAGCTCTTCGACTTCCTGTCCTTTTCTAAACCACAATGACTCCTCCAAAGAAAATCGTAGGCACGATTGATTCTCTTGAGACAAAGCGACTCCTCCTTTCGTTTCCTTTACGCAAAATCACTATGTCAATTACACAATATGAAGCAGAGCCTTTATTTATGATAAAAAACATAGTTTAGCGTGGAAAAGAATCGAGTTTTTGGGAAAGGGTGGGTGGATTCCGCCAACTTTTATATTTATTCCGCCAAAACCCGGAGGAATTCCGCCAAACCTCATTTTCAAGCCCCCCAAAACATAAAAAAGCCAGTCCCCAGACTGGCTCAACTCATTAAGTTTTTAACCATACAAAAAACACCCACCAAATAGGCGGGTGCCTGACACCGAAATTATTTAAGCTTTGAGAAGGCAATCTCTGCTGCACGGATTGTCTTTTCAATGTCCTCATCAGAATGCTCTGTAGATAGGAACAATCCTTCGAACTGTGATGGCGGTAAGAAGATCCCTTGGTCAGCCATTTCACGGTAATAGGCTGCAAAGAACTCCAAATTAGATGACCTTGCTACTTCATAATTAATAACATTTTCATTTGTAAAGAAGAAACCAATCATTGAACCTGCACGGTTAAACGTTATTGGGATATTATATTTTTCAGCCGCAGCCTTAAAGCCTTTTTCCAGTAAATCGCCTTTACGGATAAATTCCTCGTAATGGGCTGGTGTTAATTGGCTTAACGTTTCATACCCAGCAGTCATCGCAAGTGGGTTACCAGACAGAGTTCCTGCTTGATAAATCGGACCGCTTGGAGCAATCTGCTTCATAATTTCCGCTTTACCGCCGTATGCTCCAACAGGAAGCCCTCCGCCGATTACTTTACCAAGGCAAGTAATATCAGGAGTAATATTAAAATAGCCTTGAGCACAATTGTAACCAACACGGAAGCCGGTCATTACCTCATCAAAAATAAGCAATGCGCCTTTAGCCGTAGTAATCTCACGCAGACCTTCTAGGAATCCTGGAAGGGGCGGGACTAGACCCATATTACCGGCAACAGGTTCAACGATAATACATGCGATATCCTCACCAAATTGTTCAAATGCAACCTTCACGCTCTCAAGGTCATTATAAGGCACGGTAATCGTATTTTTCGCTACGCCTTCTGGTACACCAGGGCTGTCAGGCAAACCTAGTGTTGCCACGCCAGAGCCCGCCTTAATCAACAAGGAATCCCCATGACCATGGTAACAGCCTTCAAATTTCAAAATCTTATTACGGCCAGTATAGCCTCTCGCTAATCGAAGCGCACTCATGGTTGCTTCTGTTCCCGAAGATACCATCCGAATAACCTCGATGGATGGCACACGCTCAATCACAAGATTAGCTAGTTTATTTTCCATTAAAGTAGGTGCACCGAAACTTGTCCCAAGCTCAGCTACCTTTTTTAAACCCTCAACTACACGGTCATTCGTATGGCCCAGAATTAGTGGTCCCCATGATAGTACATAGTCAATGTATTCATTGCCATCAATATCATAAATTTTTGAGCCCTTGCCTCTTTCCATAAAGATCGGGTCCATATTCACTGATTTAAAGGCACGAACCGGACTATTCACTCCTCCGGGCATGATGTTTTGGGCTTCTTTAAATGCTTCAATTGACTTTGTATACGAACGCATTCTGTTCCCTCATTTCAAATTATTGGTTTTCTTTTAACCAGCGAACTGCATCTTTCGCAGCATACGTAATAATAAGGTCAGCACCCGCACGTTTCATACCCATTAACATTTCAAGTACGGTGTTTTTCTCATCAATCCAACCATTTTGAGCAGCGGCTTTAACCATTGCATATTCTCCGCTTACATTATAAATAACGATCGGTAAGTTAAAGGTATTTTTCATATCACGAACAATGTCAAGGTATGGCATACCTGGTTTTACGATTAAGAAATCAGCGCCTTCTTCAACATCGGATTCAGCTTCTCTAAAGGCTTCCATCCGGTTAGCAGGGTCCATTTGATACGTCTTGCGATCGCCAAATTGCGGCGCGCCCTCAGCAGCTTCACGGAACGGTCCGTAGAACGCCGATGCATATTTCACGGCATATGACATGATTGGAATCTCTGTAAAGCCTGCTTCGTCTAAGCCCGCACGAATGGCAGCAACAAAACCATCCATCATGTTAGATGGTGCAATAATATCTGCCCCTGCTTCTGCTTGAGCAATCGCTGTCTTTACAAGTAATTCAAGGGATTGGTCGTTTAAAACTTTCTCACCTTCCACCACACCGCAATGCCCGTGGCTTGTATATTCACATAAGCATGTGTCGGCAACCACAATAATCTCAGGGAATTTCTCTTTGATAAAACGAGTCGCAACCTGTACAATGCCATGATCATGATAGGCCTGCTCACCGCATGCATCCTTTGTTTTAGGAATTCCAAATAGTAAAACGGACTTAATTCCATGGGCAACGATATCTTCCATTTCAGCTTCTAAATGATCCATCGATACTTGGTAAACTCCAGGCATGGATGAGACTTCCTTGCGGATATTCTCGCCTTCATAAATAAACAGCGGATAAATGAAGTCCTCTGCTTTCAAGTGATTTTCTCGAACTAGTGAACGCATGCTCGCACTTGAGCGTAAGCGGCGATGACGTTTAAATTGAAGTTCCATTTATTATTCCTCCCTATCTAAATAAGCAATCGTACTGTTAATCATTTCTTTTACTGTGTACTTCTCGGGTGAGGCATGTACCGTTAAACCATAAGCACGTAATTTCTTTTCCGTAATTGGACCGATACAGCCAATGATGCAATTTTTCAGTTGCTCGTTCAATCCATACTCCTTAACAACAGCCATTAGGTGGTCGACCGTCGAAGGGCTTGTAAAGGTGAGGATATCGAGTTGTTGATCCGCTAGCATCCCAGCCAACTTAACCCGACTCTCATCCGGCATGTAGGTCTCGTAGATCACAACTTCATCGACGTGTGCACCCACTTCTGTTAAGGATCTGGCAATATATTCGCGGGCCAGGTTTCCTTTAGGGACCAGCACCCGGGCATCCTTATCAATAAATGGGATAAATTCTTCCACAAACGTTTCTGCCACATAGGCTGACGGGACAAACTGTGGAGACAGCCCCATTTCCGTCAAAACCTCGCCTGTCTTTTTCCCAATAACAGCGATTTTCGGAAACGCTTCGCCAACCCTTTCCTTTTTAAAAAAAGAAAAGAAGGTTTCAACGGTTACATTACTCGTAAAAATAATCCAGTCATATGTATCAAGCGCAAGCAAAGCATCGTTGAGACGCTGATTTTTTTCAATCGGACGAAAGGAAAGAAGAGGGATTTCGATTGGAATCCCTCCATACCTTTCAACTAGCTGTGAAAAGGATTTTGCTTGATTTTCTCCTCTTGGAACCAGAACGGTTTTATCAAGCAAAGGTAACGATTGGATCATTGACCTTCGAGCTCCCGTTTCACCTTTTCGATCAGGTCTTTCCCGCCTTTTTGAATTAATAAGTCAGCAGCCTCTAAACCAAGCTCTTCCGGATTATGTCCTCTAACTTCTTCTTTAATAATTTCTTGTCCTTCTGGTGATGCAACTAAAACGTTTAAGACGATTTCATCATTTTCAGCTACATAGGCGAAGCCAGCAATTGGTACCTGACACCCACCTTCCATTTTTTGAAGGAAAGCACGCTCAGCACGAACCGCTCTTTCCGTTTTCTTGCAGGTAAATTTTTCAAAAAGTTCTAGTAGTTCTTTATCATCTTCACGGCATTCGATCGATAATGCCCCTTGTCCAACGGCAGGAATACAAAGATCGGCATCAAGGTATTCTGTGACGACGTCAGACGCCCAGCCCAGACGGTAAAGGCCTGCTGCTGCTAAAATAATCGCATCGTATTCTTCCGTTTCTAATTTTGCTAATCTAGTATCGACATTCCCGCGGATCCATTTGATCTCTAAATCTGGACGGGCTACTAATAGCTGAGCACTACGGCGCAGACTGCTCGTTCCGATAATTGCACCAGGTTTTAAATCTTTTAACTTTACATGGCCTCTGGAAATTAGCGCGTCACGGTGGTCCTCACGGAAAGGAATGCAGCCAATTGTAAGTCCTTCTGGTAAAACAGCTGGCATGTCTTTCATACTATGAACGGCCATATCAATCTCTTTATCAAGCATGGCCTGCTCGATTTCTTTAACAAATAATCCTTTACCGCCTACTTTTGAAAGGGTGACGTCTAAGATTTGGTCCCCTTTTGTGACGATTTCTTTCACTTCAAATTCAAAACGAGGGTCCAACTTTTTCAGCTGGTCCATCACCCAGTTTGTTTGTGTTAATGCCAATTTGCTCCGTCTAGAACCTACAATGATTTTTCTCATGATTGCAACCTCCTGAGGTTATGCGCGCTACGCATACCATAAATGAAAAGATGATAATTTACCAAATAAGAAGAAGTTAATTAAAACAATTAAAAAAGATGCTGAATTCCAAATCGCTAATTTCCGTCCAGATATATTTTTCACTATGCGAAGATATAGCAGAATACTATAGGCTGTTAATAACAGAAACGAGCCAACAATTTTCATATCGTACCATGGCATCCCCGGTACCTTAAGGAAGGCCCACTGCAATCCTAAGATGAGACTAAGTAGCAGCATTGGAACACCAATTACGGCCAATATGTAGGATGATTTTTCAAGCTTATCTAAATCGGCCAATCGTATAAGTCTGGTTCCCCACTTTTTCCGCTTTAATAAATCATATTGAAGCAGATATAACGACGAGAAAACGAAAGATAAGGAAAATGCACCGTACGAAAGGATTGCCATCGTAATATGAATCAACAGCAACTCCGAAACCAGCTGCTTCGCCATGATATGTGAACTATATTGCATCGGCGCAAAAGTATGAATCGCCATGACCGTAAAGCCGAGGATATTCGTGAAAAAGACGATAAAATCGACTCTCATTAAATGATTGATAGCAATGGACAATGTGACTAAAATCCAGGCATAAAAATAGAGTCCCTCAAAAATTGTTAACACAGGGAATCTGCCTGTTTTGTACATATAGATTCCGAGGAAGACAGTTTGCAAAATCCATACCAACGCAAGTAACCAGAAAGCAAAACGGTTTGCCTTCCGGTTATGGTGTAGGAAATCGAAAAAATATAACAACACACTAAAGGCATATAGAACAACGGTTAATTCATGAAGCCTTGTCATAAAGACATTAAACATAGAATGTACCCCTTATGACTGAAAGGAAGCCTGCGGTGTTGTAACCGGTATTTGATTTGTTTCGGCTGCTTTCGAATGTTGTTCCTTAACGAGCTCTTCAATATTAAAGATCTTCATAAAAAGATCCATTGCTTGATTTGCATCAGGTCGCGCAGCCAATTCTTTCGCTTGTAAAATAGGGTCCTTTAGGAGCTGGTTGATGATACTTTTTGTATGTTTATTTAACACTTTTAGATCACGTTCTGATAAATTTGGCAGCTTTCTTTCCAAACTATCCATTGTTTCAGATTGGATGACATGAGCTTTTTCTCGAAGCGCTGAGATAACCGGAACCACACCAAGCATGCCTAGCCATTGCTTGAACTCAACGATTTCTTTTTCAATCATGAGCATGATTTTTTCAGCCGCTTTCTTCCGCTCCTGCAGATTAGCCTCCACAATCCCCTCTAAATCGTCAATATCGTATAAAAAGACATTCTCAAGTTCAGCAATTCTTGGATCCAAGTCCCGTGGTACAGCAATGTCCACCATAAATAATGGCTTGCCCTTGCGTTTTTTCTCGACCTTGACCATCATTTCCTTTGAGATAACAAAGTCCTTTGCACCGGTTGAACTAATAAGAATATCAGCTTCTGCCAATGATTTTTCTAATTCTGCTAATGTTCTTGCCTTCCCGCTGAAGCGGTTAGCTAAGTCTTGAGCCTTTTCATAGGTCCGATTAATAACGGTAACTTTCTTCACGCCATTACCGTGAAGGTTTTGAGCAGCCAATTCACCCATTTTACCAGCACCAAAAATTAACACATGTTTATTGGCAAGTGAACCAAAAATCTTCTTCGCCAATTCTACTGCTGCATAACTGACAGACACAGCATTTGCGCCAATATCGGTTTCTGAATGCGCACGTTTGGCAAGTGTTATTGCTTGTTTAAACAAGTGGTTAAACACAGTACCCGTGGTACCTTCTTGCTGACCGAGCATAAAACTTGTACGAACCTGTCCAAGGATTTGTGTTTCCCCTAAAATCATGGAATTCAATCCACAAGTCACGTTAAATAAATGATCTAATGCGCCATCATCTTCATACACAAATAAAAACGGAGAAAATTCCTTTTGTTCTATTCCGAACCATTCTGACAGAAATTCTTTAATATAATAGCGGCCAGTATGTAATTGATCCACAACCGCATAAATTTCCGTACGATTACATGTAGACAAGATGATATTTTCTAGGATGCTTTTTTTTGTATTTAACTTTTTTATGGCATCCGCTAGATCGGCTTCATTAAAGGATAACCGCTCACGAATTTCCACAGGGGCAGTTTTATAGTTAATACCGATCACTAATGTATGCATTTTTAAGGACACCCCCCATAGATATTACAACTTAACTAGTATGATTATATCATGACCAAATTCGACTTTTGCTCGAAAAATGTGAACAGAAAACGAAACTATATGTTAATATATTAAAGGAAAGTTGAGTAAAAGTTATACTGATAAGGATATATTAGCATGGTTTCCTTTAGACTTTCTTAATAGCTAAATATATTTTCTTAAAATACTTCCTTATGTACAGTACCAAAAAAGTGGACGATATTCAAGTGAACCTTACTGGAAGTGGTGTTTTTGATGAAAAATCAACGAATTTTTCCTGGGATTATTTTAATTGGCTTTGGAGCTTACTTTCTATTGCAGCAAGCTGGGATAACGATTTTCCAACAATTTTTCACTTGGCCAACCCTGCTAATGATTGTTGGAATTGCTTTTTTAGGTCAAGGGTATTCAGCAAAAGAGTCTGAGGCAATTCTTCCTGGGGTCATAATGACTGGATTTGGACTTCATTTTCATCTGGTCGGCAAGATATCCATTTGGCCAAGCAACAATATTGGTATGCTCATATTAATCATTTCGATCGGATTTTTTCTGCGCTTTCAAAAAACGAATGCTGGTTTGTTCCAAGCATTTCTCTTTCTTATTTTAGCTGTTCTTCTGTTATTTTATGATAAAATAACTGCCTATTTTGATTTACTTCAAAACGGAATGAGTTTTGTGTGGAAATTTTGGCCTGCACTACTCATTGTTGTTGGTATTTATTTTCTACTTAAGAAGAAAAAATAACGCCTGGCGCAAAATGCCCAGGCGTTTATTTTTTACAATATAAGAATGTATAAACTTTTGACTTTGAAAATTGTCCAGCTCCAGCGCCCTAGCGGCTAGTGTCCTTCGCTCTCCGCCCTACGATTAGTCAACATCGAATCGCTAACGCTCTTAGTGTTTCCTTTATCTCAGTTGGAGAGCTCCAGGCCATACGCCGCTGAACAGGGCGCTTGCGCTTTTCTTACATAAAGCTTTGCAAAACGGACCATGCCTCATCTTTCCCAAGACCGGTTTCTGATGAAAACAAAACCATTTGATCATTTTTATCAAGGTCTAACGTTTCTCTGACTATTTTTAAATGCTTTTGCCATTTCCCTTTTGGGATTTTATCTGCTTTTGTGGCGATGATGATACAAGGAATCTCGTGATGCTTGAAAAAATCATACATCATCACATCATCCTTGGACGGTGGATGTCTAAGGTCAACGATTTGAACCGCCGCTCTTAATTGCTCGCGCGAGGTAAAATACGTTTCAATCATTCTTCCCCATGCTGCCCGCTCCGATTTTGAAACCTTCGCGTATCCATAACCAGGCACATCGACAAAATGCAACATTTCGTTAATCAAGTAGAAATTAAGCGTTTGTGTTTTTCCTGGCTTCGATGATATTCTTGCTAAAGCTTTTCGGTTTAGCATTTTATTGATAAAAGAAGATTTACCGACATTGGAACGACCGGCAAGCGCAAACTCAGGTAAATCTGTTTCTGGATATTGTTCTGGCTTTACTGCACTGATGACAATCTCTGAGCTGACTACCTTCATTTCACTTCACCTTCCAATAGGGCATGCTTCAGGACTTCATCGACATGGGACACAAGGACAAAATCCAGTTCATTCCTGACGCTTTCTGGGATATCATCTATATCTTTTTCGTTATCCTTTGGAAGAATAATCTTGGTTAAGCCCGCCCTATGGGCGCTAAGTGTCTTTTCCTTTAAGCCGCCGATTGGAAGAACCCTGCCTCTTAAGGTAATCTCACCAGTCATACCTACTTCACGCCGAATCGGTCTATTAGACAGAGCGGATACAAGTGCGGTTGCCATCGTTATTCCTGCGGAAGGTCCATCCTTTGGTACTGCACCTTCTGGAACATGGATATGGATATCATATTTTTCATGGAAGTCCTCTTCAATCCCAAGTTCCTTGGCTTTGGACCGGATATAACTAAACGCCGCTTGTGCTGACTCCTTCATCACGTCGCCAAGCTTTCCGGTTAATACAAGTTTCCCTTTACCAGGCGATAGAGATACCTCAATTTGGAGGGTGTCGCCGCCGACGGTTGTATAGGCTAAACCGGTTGCCACACCCACCTGATCTTCAGACTCGGCCATCCCATAGTGGAATCTGGTTTTTCCTAAAAACTCTTCAATATTTTTTTCAGTAATAATGACACGTTTTTTCTCACCGGAAACAATAATTTTTGCTGTTTTCCGGCAAAGCGTTGCCATCTGACGTTCTAAACTTCTAACACCAGCTTCGCGAGTGTAGTAACGAACGACTTTTAGAATCGCATCATCCCGGACTTGAAGAATTCCTTTGGAAAGACCATTTTCTTTGATTTGTTTTGGAAGTAAATGATCTCGGCAAATATGGACCTTTTCAAGCTCCGTATAGCCTGCAATTGTAATGATTTCCATTCTGTCCAAAAGTGGACCAGGAATCGTTGATAGGTTATTCGCTGTTGCGATAAACATAACCTTGGAAAGGTCATAAGTTTCTTCTATATAATGGTCGCTAAAGTTATTATTTTGTTCAGGGTCTAACACTTCAAGCATAGCGCTAGATGGATCGCCACGGAAGTCACTTGACATTTTATCGATTTCATCCAGTAAAAAGACCGGATTAATCGTCCCCGCTTTTTTCATTCCTTGGATGATTCGTCCTGGCATGGCGCCAACATAGGTCCTGCGATGTCCACGAATTTCCGATTCATCGCGTACTCCGCCTAATGACACACGGACAAAATTCCGATTGAGCGATGTCGCAATCGATCGTGCAAGGCTAGTTTTACCAACACCCGGAGGGCCTGCGAGACAAAGGATCGGTCCTTTTAACGAATTGGTCAGCTTCTGAACCGCTAAATATTCGAGGACACGTTCCTTCACTTTTTCAAGTCCGTAATGGTCCTGATTTAAAACCTTTTCAGCACGAAGAATGTCAATGTCATCCTCCGTTTTTTTCGACCATGGGATGGAGATTAGCCATTCGATATAATTGCGAATTACCGCACTTTCTGCCGAGCTTGCTGGTACCTTTTCATAGCGATCAAGTTCCTTACGTGCGGCTTGAAGGACATGTTCAGGCATTCCTGCTTGCTCCACTTTTTTGGTAAGTTCAGCAATTTCGCCTGTTTTGCCTTCCTTATCGCCTAATTCCTTTTGAATCGCCTTCATCTGCTCACGCAAATAATACTCTTTTTGCGTCCTTTCCATCGAACGCTTGACACGCTGGCCAATCTTTTTTTCTAAATTCAGGACTTCTTTTTCATTATGAATGGTATCGATTACTTTTTTTACTCTTTCTTTGATATCTGTTGTTTCGAGGATTTCTTGCTTTTCCTTCAGCTTGATTGGTAAATGAGAGGAGATGATATCCGCCATTCTACCGGGTTCTTCAATATCAGCAACTGAAGCATAAGTTTCTGCTGAGATTTTTTTCGATAATTTTATGTATTGCTCGAAATAATCAAGCATCGTTCTCATTAAGGCTTGATCTTCAACATCCTTCGTCTCCGAATCTTCATGGGTAATAATCGTAACCGCATAATGGTCTTCTTCATCATGAAATGAAATGATTTCTCCGCGGATTAATCCTTCTACCAATACTCTTATTGTACCGTTTGGCAGCTTGAGCATTTGTTTAACTTTCGTTAATGTTCCAATCGTGTATAAATCCTCCTCAGAAGGGTCATCAATCGAAACTTCCTTTTGAGTGGTTAAGAATATTAAGTGGTCATCTACCATTGCTTTTTCAAGTGCTTGTACTGATCTTTCGCGTCCTACATCTAAATGAAGGACCATAGTCGGATAGACGAGCAATCCTCGAAGCGGCAGGAGGGGGACGATCAATTCGTTCTTTTTCGTCAAATTACTGCACCTCCACATGCAAATCAATTTTTTACTACAAAATCAGAAAGGTCTTTGTACAATTCTATCCTATTTATTTTTAAGTGTCTATTTTTAGAGAACGTATGTGCAACCTCATGTTCAGCATAGTTTTATTTTTCCCAAACGAGAAGAATTCTTTCTAGGTTCTTGTGAGAATTCTCAGATTAGTTATCTGCAATAAAAAACTTCGGTTTGCCTATTGAACCACAAACCGAAGTTTTTTGTTAGATACTCTCTTTTTTAGATAGTTCAATCGATGCAGGAATTGCATCCATTTTCTGATAGTCATTTACTAGTGCAATCTCAAATACCTCGTGTAGATGGGTGACTGGAACGATTTTGATACCCTCAATTTCATTTAGGATGGTTTGCATGTTCTCTTCAGGAATAATCACGGTTTTTACTCCTGCTTTTTTCGCAGCCTTTACCTTTGGATAGACACCGCCAATCGGTTTCACATTTCCATGAATACTAATTTCTCCCGTCATTGCGACGGTGTTATCGATTGGAATTTTATAAATAGCCGAGTAAATCCCCGTTGCCATTGCGATTCCAGCTGACGGTCCGTCAATAGGAACACCTCCTGGGAAGTTCACATGGATATCAAAGTCATTTGCCGGTACGCCCATAGATCGTAAAACTGTAATAACATTTTCAATTGAACCGCGCGCCATACTCTTCCGTCGAATAGATTTCCCTTGCCCGCCAATACTTTCCTCATCGACGATTCCGGTAATATTGATAGACCCTTTATCCTTTGCAGGGATTACGGTGACTTCTATTTCAAGTAATGCACCTGAATTTGGTCCGTACACCGCTAGACCATTAATCAGTCCTACATGAGAGATATCATTAATTTTTCTTTCCATTCTTGGTGACATTTGACTCGCATGAATGACCCACTCAATATCTTCATCCTTGATATAATTACGGTCTTCAGTAATTGCTAGTCCTGCCGCTATTTGAATCAAATTCACCGTTTCGCGACCATTCCTTGCGTAGTTGGCGATGGTATTCACTCCAAGTTCGCTTATTTGAAGGTTCACTTTTTTCGCAGCATTATTGGCAATTTCGACGATTTCTTCTTGATTTAAATCCCTGAAGAATACCTCCATGCAGCGCGAACGGATCGCAGGCGGGATTTCACTCGGCGTTCTTGTTGTGGCGCCGATTAAACGAAAATCAGCAGGAAGACCATTTTTAAAAATATCATGGATATGGGTAGGGATTTGGTTATTCTCCTCATTGTAATACGCACTTTCGAGAAAAACCTTGCGATCCTCTAATACTTTTAACAGCTTATTCATTTGAATCGGATGCAATTCGCCGATTTCATCGATAAACAGGACACCGCCATGGGCATTCGTGACTGCCCCTTGCTTAGGCTGGGGAATTCCTGCTTGTCCCATCGCTCCAGCACCTTGATAAATTGGGTCATGAACCGAACCAATTAAGGGGTCAGCTATCCCTCTTTCATCAAAGCGCGCAGTCGTCGCATCTAGTTCGATAAATACGGATTCAGGTTTAAATGGTGATTTTCGGTTTTTTTTCGCTTCTTCTAACACGAGGCGTGCGGCGGCTGTTTTTCCAATTCCAGGTGGTCCATAAATGATCACATGCTGTGGATTCGGTCCACATAGTGCCGCTTTTAAGGATTTGATTCCATCTTCTTGGCCGACAATGTCTTGAAAGCTTGTTGGCCGTACTTTTTCAGCTAATGGTTCTGTAAGTGAAATGGATCTCATTTTGCGAAGCTGCTCCATTTCCTTTCGGGATTCCCGATCAATGGATACTTTTTGTGTCCGCTGATTCCTCAGCAAATTCCAAAAATACAGCCCAATGATGATTCCAAAAAATAGCTGTATAAATAAGGCAATCCCCGTCCAACTCATACATTTCCCTCCTGCATTTCATCTTATTACTAAATATATATTAATAAGTATTTCCTGCAGATGGATGGAATAAACCACAAATTGCAAGAAACTGTTGGGATAGTGGGGGGAATCAGATTCGCTCATTGGCTGGGGGGATTCGCTCATTGGACCGGGGGATTCGCTCATTGGATCGGGAAATTCGCTCATTGGACCCTGGAATCCGCTCATTGGATCGGGAAATTCGCTCATTGGACCGGGAAATCCGCCAATAGAACCACATAATTCGTTGATTGATTCAAATTCACCTCTAAAATAATCAAAAATAACAGAAAAAGACCCGGCAGAAGCCGAGTCTTAGCTAATTTTATGCAGATTTTTCTTCAGCAACGACAGTTCCGTCTTCTAAGAGAAGTTTTGGAACACTATTGTTAATGACCGTTTCTTTTGTAATGACACACTTTGTAATGTCATCACGTGAAGGCAGGTCAAACATAACATCCAGCATAATTCCCTCAATAATCGAACGTAAACCACGGGCACCGGTTTTGCGTTCAATCGCCTTTTTCGCAATTTCAGTCAATGCGCCTTCTTCAAATTGAAGCTCTACATCGTCAATTTCCAGCATTTTTTGATATTGCTTAACAAGCGCATTTTTTGGCTTCGTTAAAATTTCAATCAATGCTGCTTCGTCTAATTGCTCAAGGCTCGCGATGACAGGAAGACGTCCAATAAATTCAGGAATTAATCCAAAACGTAGTAAGTCTTCAGGTAATACTTTTGAAAGCAGCTCTTTCTGTGTAACTTCCTGCTGCTTAATATCTGAACCAAAGCCAATTACTTTTTGGCCTAAACGGCGCTTGATAATCGGTTCGATCCCGTCAAATGCTCCGCCGCAGATAAATAAAATATTGGTTGTATCGATTTGAATAAATTCTTGATGCGGGTGTTTTCTTCCCCCTTGAGGTGGAACACTTGCAACCGTACCTTCAAGAATTTTTAATAATGCTTGCTGAACACCTTCACCGGAAACATCCCTTGTAATCGAAGGATTTTCGGATTTACGAGCAATTTTATCAATTTCATCAATATAGATAATCCCTTTTTCTGCCTTTTCTACATCGTAATCAGCAGATTGAATTAATTTTAATAAAATGTTCTCAACATCTTCCCCAACATAACCAGCTTCGGTTAGAGAAGTTGCATCTGCAATTGCAAAAGGTACATTCAAAATACGTGCTAAGGTTTGGGCTAGTAACGTTTTACCGCTCCCTGTTGGTCCAATCATACAGATATTACTCTTAGCAAGTTCCACATCATCTATTTTGCTATTAGAATTGATGCGCTTATAGTGATTGTACACTGCCACTGAAAGTGACTTCTTCGCTTGATCCTGCCCGATAACATACTCATCGAGTATTTCACAAATTTCTTTCGGCTTTGGTACGTCTTTAAATTCTACTTCTTCTTCGGTTCCTAGTTCTTCCTCAACGATTTCGGTACAAAGTTCAATACATTCATCACATATGTAAACTCCTGGCCCGGCAACCAGTTTACGAACTTGGTCCTGTGTTTTACCACAGAAGGAACACTTTAATTGTCCTTTTTCATCATTAAATTTAAACAATCCTTTCACCCCTTAAAACGTGTTAATTCCATATTGTAAGCGTTTGAATCACTTAAACAAAAGTCGAGCTCTCTCTAATATTGATTAGTATGTATGTTGCATTGTAACACATAAAGCCAATGGACTGAAATAAAAAGCTTAGGGTAATATGTTTTGCATAACTCGACTTTTGTTAGGTGTGATTCATTGTAAAACTTATGTACTCATTAATCTTAACCATAATGCTAAAAATAAATCTCAAAGCTGTCTGGAAATTATTTATTGTTATTCGCTATGTCTAACTTGTTTTCCTGCCCATTGGTAAAAATGTTCCTACTTCTTATTATAATATGTATTTGAAAAAAAGTATAAAACAAGGCACGATTTATATCGTGCCCTGCAATATTTAGGTTAATTATTTCTTATTTTCAACAAGAAAGTCTACTGCTTTTTTAAGTTTAAGGTCACCTTTGATACCTTCAAGGCCGCCAAGTGCTTGTTTAATGCTGTCAACTGTCATGTTGTACATTCCAGCCATGTTCTCAAGTTCAGCATCTACTTCTTCGTCAGTTACTTCAAGGTTTTCAGCCTTTGCAATCGCTTCTAATGTTAAGTTAGTACGAACGCGAATGACAGCTTCTTCCTTCATTTGCTCACGTAAAGCATTTTCGTCTTGACCTGAGAATTGGAAGTAAAGTTCAAGGTTCATACCTTGCATTTGTAAGCGTTGTTCAAATTCTTGTAGCATACGGTTTACTTCAGTGTTAACCATTACGTCAGGAACTTCAACAACTGCATTTTCAGCAGCTTTTTCAACAACAGTATCACGTAAATGATGCTCTGCATCGTGTTGTTTGCTGTTTTCTAAACGAGTTTTGATTTTTTCTTTAAGTGCATCCAATGTTTCAACTTCATCATCCACATCTTTAGCAAACTCGTCATCTAATGCAGGAAGTTCTTTTCCTTTAATTTCGTGAATAGTTGCTTTGAATACTGCAGGCTTACCAGCAAGCTCAGCTGCATGATATTCTTCAGGGAATGTAACTTCCACGTCTTTAGATTCGCCAGTAGCTAAACCTACTAATTGCTCTTCAAATCCAGGGATGAATGATCCTGAACCAATTTCAAGTGAATGGTTTTCAGCTTTTCCACCTTCGAATTGTTCGCCATCAACGAATCCTTCGAAATCTAGAACAACTGTATCACCATTTGCAACTGTGCCTTCTTCTTTGATTACAAGCTCAGCTTGACGCTCTTGAAGAGTTTTTAATTCGTTAGCAACGTCTTCGTCAGTAACAGTTGTGTCAAATGCTTCTACTTCTAAGCCTTTGTATTCGCCTAAAGTTACTTCAGGTTTAACTTGAACAGTAGCTTTGAAGATAAGTTCTTTGCCTTTTTCCATTTGCTCGACGTCGATATCAGGACGGTCGATTGGCTCGATTCCTGTCTCGTCAATTGCACTTCCATATGCATCCGGAAGAAGAATATCTAATGCATCTTGATATAGTGATTCTACACCAAAACGTTTTTCAAACATTTGACGAGGCATTTTTCCTTTTCTGAAGCCTGGTACATTTACTTGCTTAACAACCTTTTGGAATGCCGCGTTTAGGCCTTCGTTCACTTTTTCCGCACTTACTTCAACTGTAAGAACGCCGCGGTTTCCTTCTAATTTTTCCCATTTTGCTGACATACATTTTCCCTCCAACAATCTATTCTCATATCATTCGTAACGAATTTGAGTTTGGAAATAACTTGTCCTCAAGCCATTATCCTCTTTTAAATGTGTTTTTTACACAATGCAACCACTACATTATAACATAGGTTTGTTTTCTTTCAACAGCGAAGGCTATATATTAGGATAAGAAATTTTCTCAATTAGTTCAATCATCGCCATCGCAGCTTCTATTTCCTCCACCTGCACTTCATATTCACCTGCTAGCTGATTAACATTTGAGGCCATACCCAAGTAATAACGTGCCATGTGGTGAAAGGCAGCAGCCCAAGCAGCAGGGCTTTTCGGCTCTAATTCAAACGGATAGCTTATAAAAAAATTACGTTCTGCCATTCTGATGCTATTTTCAAAAAGTCCGGGATTTTCACTTTCCAATTGATCCGCTAAAAAAGCCTTTACTTCAGTCAATCTTGGTTCTTCCCTGACTTCCGGGAGCTGTGTGGGAATGACCTTCTTTTCCTTAGCAAATTTCACGATAGTTAATTCTCGATCAATTTCCTGCTCTTTTAAGAGAGTTAATAGGATTGTTTTAAGAAAGGGATGACCTGCATCTGCAGCTAAATAATCAGCAATTTCCGAGAGATAGGGACGAATATTTTTCTCAGCCAAGCTTGAAACGAGGAGCAATTGCTCGTTTAAGTTTTCAATCGAAAAAAGGTTTAGTTCTTGGATGTTGGTTTCCTTTGGAATAATGTCGATTGTTTCTGGTTTTGTATCTATATCTGTATCTGGCTGACGATTCTCTGCCATCCGCCGGCTGAATTGCAGGATGGTTAAAAAGTGGTCCTGTTTTTCAGGCGGAATCTCTTTTTCATCTAAGAGGGCTTCTATCGTTGCAACAATTTCCTGGTACTCATGCAACTGAATAAGGACCGTCAAATAAAGATCGACCATTTGCAGGTAGTCTCCAATCCCTTTATGCAGCATTTCTTTGGCGAGTTCTCTTGCTTTTTTAAAAGAAGATGCTTCAAAATAAGCAAGAACCAGACCAATCAGTATTTCTTGATTATCAGGGTCATGCTCTCTTGCTTCCTCCAAGAGATTTATTGCTTCAAGGAATTTTTTATTTTCAAGTTTTTCCAGACCTTTGTCTGTTAATCTCTTTTCAAGTCCGGGAAAAAAGATCACATTATCTATTTTTTTAACTGGTTCCCGTTTTTTCATAAAATCCGTCCTTATGGTAGTCTTGGAAATAGTTTAGCACAAATAATAGACAGAAAAAAACTCACTAATAAAAGTGAGTTTTTTTAGTATGTAGTATAGCGTCCCAGGAGAGATTCGAACTCCCGACCCACGCCTTAGAAGGGCGTTGCTCTATCCAGCTGAGCTACTGGGACATATGAGTTATTTAAGACAAGATTTATTATATTATCCTAATATCAAAAAGTCAACAGACTTTTGATTATTTTTTTAAAAAGAAAAAAGGGAGAGGGTTCTCCCTTACTCAAAGTGCAAATTCACAAGCAAGCTCTGGAAGTTCCCTTCCATTCACTTCAAACACCGACATCTTGATGATTGCATCTTGCAAATCGAGTATAACATAGGTTTTTTCCAGACGTCCTCGCGGCAGGCGGATACTGCCTGGATTTAAAAATAATGTACTGCCTATGACTTCCGCACCAAGGACATGGGAGTGTCCGAAGCAGACGATATCAGCATTTACTTCCTCTGCTTTGTATTTTAAATTCATCAATGAAGTTTTTACAGAATACCGATGTCCGTGCGTAATGAAGAACTTCCTGCCCGCTGCCTCGGCCATCGTCTCCATCGGATATCCTCCGCCGAAATCGCAATTCCCCAGCACAGTTAAATACCCAGATATCGCTTCATCAGCAGGTGTCAATTCCGAATCGCCACAATGAATCATTAAATCGACATCTTCAGAATGCCGTTCTCTTAACATATTGAGTTCCTTCGTCAACCCATGGCTATCACTAACAACTAAAACCTTGCTCATTACTGCCCCGCTTTTTCTAAAATAGAATCCAATACGACATCTAACTTCTTTAGAGCATTTGCACGGTGGCTAATTTTATTTTTTTCATCTGATGATAGCTCTGCCATCGCAACACCCTTTTCAGGGACATAGAAAACCGGATCATAGCCAAAACCATTGGTGCCCCTTCTCTCCTCAAGAATGCGGCCTTCGCAGGTGCCTGACACCGTCATCGTTTCTTGTCCAGGAACGGCAACAGCTAATGCACAGTAGAATCGTGCGGATCGCTTCTCTTCAGGTAATCCCTTCAATTCTGACAAAACTTTATCTGTATTGTTCTGATCATTTTTTGGCTCCCCGGCATAGCGCGCCGAATAAATTCCAGGTCTACCTTCAAGGGCATCCACCATCAAGCCTGAATCGTCACCGATTACCATTTTCCCAAGTGCTTGTGAGACAGCTTCAGCTTTTAAAATAGCATTTTCTTCAAAGGTCACGCCCGTTTCTTCCACATCAGGAATTTCAGGATAATCAAGCAAGGTTCGAACCACGATACCTCTTGCCGAGAAAATATGCTCAAATTCCTTTGCCTTCCCTGGATTTTTAGTAGCAATTATAACTTCTTTCATTTTTATCGCCCTCTTATTTTTAATATCTTTTGTTGAAAAGCTTTCCGTTTTCCCTTATTTGTTCCTTCTACTCTCAATCTTTTTGATAATCTCTTCACCCAGTACTGCCTTTTGATGTTCAAATAGTTCCATCAATCCTTCCTGTGCAGCACTAAGCAGACCTTGAAGCTGTTCATAGGAGAAAGTCGATTCCTCACCAGTTCCCTGCAGTTCAACAAATTCGCCATTTCCGGTCATTACTACATTCATATCGACCTGGGCCTTAGAATCCTCGGCATAGTTCAAATCAAGAACCGTTTGCTTATTTTGTAAGATTCCCACACTTGTGGCCGCTAAATAATCCGTAATCGGGAACTTTGCAAAGTTTTTTTTCTCTGCAAAAGCATTTAATGCTAGCGTCATCGCCACAAAAGCACCAGTGATCGAGGCTGTTCGTGTCCCGCCATCTGCCTGTATCACGTCACAGTCAATCCAAACGGTTTTTTCACCAAGTGCTCCTAAATCGACAATCGCTCTAAGGGCACGCCCAATTAATCTCTGAATCTCCATGGTCCGGCCTGAGACCTTCCCTTTGGATGATTCCCGAATATTTCTTGTTTCTGTTGCTCGTGGAAGCATCGAATACTCGGCAGTAATCCAGCCCTTGCCTTCCCCTCTCATAAAGTGAGGAACTCGATCTTCAATACTCGCCGCACAAATCACTTTCGTATTACCAACAGAAATAAGGACAGAACCTTCGGGGTGCATTAAATAATTGGGTTCAATATGTATGGGCCTTAATTGGAGCGGCTCTCTTCCATCTACACGCACAAATACTACCTCCTTCATATTTGTAAAGCCTTTTTACATGGTACCTGATTTTTACTTATATACCAAATAAAGAAGAGGCGGCATCCAAGCCAACCTCTTCATGGTCAATATATAGTATAACAAATATTTTTTTTTAATAACTACCTGTGTTGACTTTTTCTGGACGAGTCACTGGTTCCGTTAATTTTTTACCAGCATCATTTTTGAGGTCTGCCTTACCTTTGACCTGAATGGCGACTTTTTCAACACCCTCTTGTTCCGTTAAGGAAAGTACGAGTGCATCTAGTAAATGCTGTGAAATTTCTTTTTCTTCAAAGCTGCCAAAAATATTCTCATTAAAGTTCAAGGTTACTTTTCCGTCTTCATACTTTGGAGCCTCTAGGAGCTTAACATCTGACATAAATTCAGAGACGAGTGTTGATTTTTCACTAGGTCCTTTTATCAGTTCATTGACGACGGCAACATAAGGATCTTTCTCCGTGTTGCTAACCCTGCGCGTCACAGGTACATAATAATAGGAGCCCTCTTCACCGCCAATATAATAGACCGTCACCGGCTTGGTATTGGTGATATCACTAACATCGGATGTGTCGTAGTTGATACCAGTGGCTCTTGAGAGGTTTTCACTTATTGGTGTTCCATTAACAGGCATTTCAGCTAACTCATGACCGTTCATTTTCAGCTTAACAGTTTTTACATTATCAAACTGAGTTAGGGTCCAGGTGACCGATTGGAGGATCTTCATCTCATCTTCAGCTTGGTAATTCTTAAACTCTTTTGAAAAATTAACGGTGGCGACGCCAGCTTTATCAATATTCACAGACAGTTCCGTGTCCTCTGGTAGAACTGCTCGAAAATCATTTGGCAATTTGTCGGTGACAGGTCCATTCGCCACTAAATATTCAAGAGCTTGCTTAGCCACTGAGGTTGTTTTCGGTAGATCCAATGTTTGCGGGACAACATAGCCATCCTTATCAACCAGATAAAGCTCCGTTTTGACCATATTTTCTTGCTTAGCGGTTTCTTTGGTGGTCGCTTCCTTACCTGATGTATTCTCTGCGACCGTCGTACTCTTTGGTGGATCAATTTTCTTTTTTGTTTCGGACCCTAATAACCCACAACCTGACAGTAGAACTGTTGAAGTAAGCACAGTCGTTACAAGGATCTTCGCTTTATTTTTAGACATAATTATTTCCCCCCTAAGACAGTTTGTACTATCATGTATACGAGCCTTGCGGAAAATTAGACCGACTTAAGTAAGAAAAATAGAACAATAAATTAAAAAAATATGGTGTCAGGCACCGCC
>JAANMP010000058.1 GCA_011250595.1 Bacillus sp. MM2020_1
TTCAAAAACTCCTATATATTAGGCTCCTCAATTTATCTTCTAAAAAAGCATCACCTTCATTATTATCTATGTGACCTAGCACATCCCCAATTATCCTAGTTCGAATTTGGGAGAGTACTCCCGTTTGTTCAATTGCATTTTCAGCATTCCAGATGACAATTGGGACTTGATCAGGTAAGAAAAATTTGAGGATTAGTGTGACTACACTGAAAAAATTTGAGGATATTGCAGATAATACCTTATGTACCATTTTGTTAATTAATGAATTGGAGGCTCTACATGATGGAGGAAAACAAGAAAGACACCGTTAATATCCTATCCCACGACGCCGTTGTCGGCAAACCGTACCTGGACATCGACCGCGTCATCCCCGAAGGAAAATCGGGAGACATAAACCGTAAGAAATAGCTGGGTAGTGTCAGGTACCATGGTGCCTGACACCACCGAAAAAATATTTTTTACACCATAACGCATCCTTTTTCTCACATTAATATGATTATGCCATTTATACCTTATCCATCAGATTCTCCTCCTTCCCTCATACATTTGAAGGAAATGACTGGTTAGACTAAAGGAGACGAAATAAACAGAAAGGGTGAAAAAGCTGTGGCACAGAAACTTACGGCCTTTTTCCTATTTATAGGTATTCTTTTCGTCGGCGGTTTTCAGACAGACGGCCAACCGCCGCCGGACCCCGTCCACATCGGAATGGAAGAAGGATATTATGAAGGAATCCGATCGGGGCTTGAAGACCGGCATAATTTCAGAATCTCCCGTGCTTGGCAGCAGATACCTCGCTCCCAGCTGAGTTCTGACAACAAGAAGGAGATAGCTCGCCCCCTCATAAAAATAGGACTTCTCCGGCAGGTGTACCTCTCTTTTTCCTCTAGGGATAAATTCTACACCTACCTTCATGCCCATCCGAAAATGAATGCGGTACAGGTGGCCCAGCGGATACTCGGTCAGAAGTTTGTGAGGGCGTACGAAAAAAGCTTCCAGAAAGGTTATGAGAAATCCCTTACTGCTTCACCCAAAAAGGCGGCAAGCTACGCGGCCTTTTTGAAGGTAAAAAAATGAAAAAGGGGAAAACAAAAAAGGGCAGACTCAAAGATGCCCTTTAACCTGCTCTGATAGTTGCACTAAAAAAAGAAGGCCAAAAGGGCCTGGTAACTCACTAAATGCCAGTTAGTTCAATAAAAAAAAGCTGCCTCAATGACAGCTAGGGATTTAAGATCACTTCACGGTATCCATCTATAATGGAATGGTTTCGACTCCTTCAGACTGATCCTCCATACCTTCTGTTTCCGGATGGTTCCCCTCCATTCTTTTAGGAATGAACACGAGGAAAAGAAAGGATACCGCTGTAAAAATTGTTAATAACAAAGCTGTACTAGAGAGCGCACCTACGGCGTTTCCACTAGCCGCAAAAAGAGCGAAAGTAACAAGGGCAAAAGATGCACCCACACGTGAAGCAACATTTTCTATCGTAATATAAGTAAAAGAAACGACACCAAGACGTGATGGACTCGCCTTTGAAACAATGACAGATTTAATTACAGGACCAACCATACCAATTGCTGTACCAATGATACTCATGGAAAGGAATAAATAGAGAAAAGGGGTATCCATTTTAGCCATTGATAACATCCCTACCCCAGCAACCAACAAGCCAATACTTGAGCCAATTAACCTACGGGTCGAGATCTTATTCATTAATCTGCCACTTACGATATTCGCTAATGCCATTGTTAAAAAAAGTGGGAACTGGAGCAGGCCGACAACGGTGGAAGACTTCCCTTGCACACTTTGGACAAAGAAGGTTAAAACATACATGACACTACTAAAAGACATAAACATAATAACGGCGATAACCGAAGGTGCCCAAAAGTTCTTCGTCTTGGCATATTCGATATCCAGTAGTGGCTTTTTCTGACGTTTCTCAACCATAAGCAATAAGAGAAACGAAACAAAGGAAACCGCAAATGCTGGGACCCACATCCAAGAAGATAGACCATAGTTATTAATAAATGTTGGGATCGTTAAGAGACCTCCAAGTAACAAAAACACGAATAGAACGCCTAAAAAGTCAAATGAAGCAGATTTTACCCCTTTTACATTCGGAACCCCAAAAGCAAATAGAAGTAAGGCAACGACACCAAATAGGCTGCAGAGGAAAAAGATGGAGTTCCATCCTAGGCGATCTACAAATATCCCACTTAATAAAGGTCCTGCGAGGCCGCCTATCACTGTATAAAACCCATAAATCCCCATCGTTTTTCCGCGCTGCTCATGGGAAAAGTATTTCCCAACAAAAGACACACCGGCTGGAATGACAGCCGCCCCGGAAAATCCTTTTAAAAACAGACCTACAACCAGCACCCAGAATGCGGGAGCAACAGCAATGAGAAGTGAGCCGATCATTAGAAGAGTGGCTCCGAAAAGAATGACAATCTTTTGTCCAAATGTATCTGACAACCATCCCATTAATGGTTGAAACCCTGTTAAGCCCAGGGCAAATCCAAGTTGCATATAGACTGAATATCCCGCCCCCAATTGGAAGTGTTCTAGCATTTTAGGATAGGCCGGTATATGTGTTGCTTCCGCAAACACGACGAGAAGAATTCCAAGACATAAAAAATGAAAAGACTTGCGAACTGACTTTTCCCCCATTATTTTCTCCTCCGTTTTTTTAGTCATAACAACCGACCTAATGGGTAAATTAAGGACAACTGTCTTGTTGTCCCATTTCATTTACCCTATATTTATCACACAGGTTTTTTCACGTGTATTTTCTAGAATCGAATCTGTCCCAAAACCGCTTTCTTTAACTCCCCCGAATGGTAATTCAGGTCCAACCCGCCGATAGGTGTTAACCCACACATTTCCAGACTCTAATTTCTTAATCATCCGATGTGCGCACTCTAAATTGGTGGTCCAAACACCCGCTCCAAGGCCAAAATTTGTGTCATTGGCAATAGCCAGTGCTTCTTCCTCAGTATCAAATGCCATAACCGTTGCAACGGGTCCAAATATTTCTTCTTGGCATATTCGCAGTGCATTCCTCTCCACACGAATCAAGGTCGGTTCTATCCAATACCCGTTAACTAGTAAAGGTTCATATGGTATAACGTCTTCCCCGCCGGAACGGCCGCCCATGACAATTTCTCCACCTTCTTGTTTAGCTAATTCGATGTAATGGCACACTTTATGAAATTGCGCGGCATTTGCTAATGGCCCCATGGTAGTGTGTGGATCCATCGGAGGTCCCAGTTTAATATTTTTCTTCATTATGTCCGTCATTAAAGAAATCATTTCATCAAAAACTGGCCTTTGAATGAGGATTCGTGATCCTCCCACACAAATTTGTCCTGCATTCCCTGTAAAAATCCCATTCGTTGTTACTCCCTCGGCTGCCTTTTCCAGGTTGGCATCTGCAAACACAATATTGGGAGACTTTCCGCCTAATTCAAACGTAAGTGGTTTCGGTGCCTGCGCGGTTGACCGAACAATCGCTTTTGCCGTATTTCCGGATCCGGTTAAGGTCACCCGATTAACATCCTGATGACTTACCAATGCTTCTCCAACGACCCCATCACCGGACACTACATTTAAAATTCCGGGTGGAAGAATCTGGTTCAGTATTTCGCCATAGCGTAAACTAGAAACGGAGGCAAATTCGGAAGGTTTGATAATCACAGCATTCCCGGCCGCAAGTGCATAGGCGGCTTTGATGGTAAACGTAAATAGGGGTGAATTCCATGGCAGAATTCCGACGACCACACCTAATGGCTCCCGTAATGTATACCCAAAGCTATTAGGACTTAACTGAATGGTTTCGCCACGGCTTGCGATCGAAGCTGCCTGTGCCGCATCATACCAAATACTTTTCAACACAGGGATTAATCCATAACTTGTTTCTCGAATCACCCAGCCGCAATCCACCGTTTCTAACATCGCTAACTCTTCAGCATATTGAGATAAAAGGTCACCTATTTGTCTTAAATAGGCCGCACGATCGATCGCAGAGAGTAACGCCCACTTCCCAAAAGCCTGTTTGGCTGCCACGATAGCCTCTTCTGTATCCTCCACTGTACTAGAGGGAATCTTTGCCCATACTCTGCCATCTGCCGGATTTATACTTTCGATCCATTTTCCTAATGTTGCCGGTACTACCTTGCCATTAATGAGATTATGAAACTCACGAATCTTATTGGCTGTTTCCAACTGGGTTCCCACCTTTTAAATGCGAATAGTAGAAGGTACTTTCTATGTTCACCACCCTAATGCAGCAGCTGCTTTCTCATAATAATATTGAGTGCTGCCAAGATAATGTTCATAGTAACGGGCTCGTTTCACAAATAGATGACAATCTATTTCTTCTGTAAAACCAATTCCACCATGAATTTGCACATTATGCCTGGCTGCTCGGTTAAACGCTTCTGCTGCGAATAGACGGGCACCTGCAATCGCCTGAACACGATCCTCAGCATGATTCTCTAATGCCCAATTGGCATAATAAGCCAAAGATCTCGCCGTCTCTAAATCTACTTTCATATCGGCAATCCGGTGCTTTATCGATTGAAATCGGCCAATTGGCTGCCCAAATTGTACCCGGATTTTGGCATATTCTGTGGCCATTTCAACCACTTTATCTATTCCGCCCACCATGACGGAGGATAAAGCAGCACTGATGGCCAATAACCCCTCTTCGAGAATATCCCAGGCATTACCAGGGGTTCCAATCAGGGACGCTTTACTCACTCTTACATTCTCCAGCTTTACTTCCCCTAGCTGCTTGGACTCGTCCATATTG
This sequence comes from Bacillus sp. MM2020_1, assembly GCA_011250595.1. Taxonomy (GTDB): domain Bacteria; phylum Bacillota; class Bacilli; order Bacillales; family Cytobacillaceae; genus Neobacillus. The sequence goes on from JAANMP010000058.1 coordinate 4,814, forward strand.
CTTTGTCGGCGAATTTCAATCTGTTCTGTTTTGTCAAGGATCAAAAGTGAAATCCCCTCCTTGCCACCCCCATCACGGCTCGTTCGAACAAGAAGAAGAAAACTATCCGCCAACTCAGCATCAGGGATTAAAGTCTTCGTCCCATTTAATATAGTCTCTTCCCCTTCGACGGTTGCCGTCATGTGGATATCAGCTGGATGATAGCTGCCTCCCGGCTCAAGCCAGGCGATAGAGAAGGTTTGGGATCCTTCCGCAATGGCCGGAAGATACGTTTTCTTCTGCTCTTCTGTTCCAAACTTCTCAAGAATGGGGACAGCAAGTGCATTGGTTTCTAAATACAATCCAGGCATATTGCTGCGGCCCCATTCCTCAAGGACAGGAACAAGGTCCAATGCACCCAGACCCATTCCGCCATATTCTTCAGAAATATTTATCCCTGCACAACCTAATTCAACTAACCCAGAAAAGATAGATTGATAGTATTCTACATCACCCTTCATAAAATTCCGGGCAATAGCTGTTTCCCCTTTATCCTCTAAATATTTTCGTACATAATTGCCAAACATTTCTTGTTCTTCATTTAATGAAAAGTCCATCCCTTGTCACCTCCATAATCATTAGCGCCCCATATCTTTTGGCAATCCAAGAATCCGTTCTGCTATGGTGTTCCGTTGAACTTCACTTGTCCCGCCGCCAATGGTCATTCCGAAAGAATAAAGATAGTTTTCCTGCCAATAGGAATCTCCATATACGGCATCCTCTTTCCATAAGATCCCCCGGTGACCTTGGATGGAAACAGATTGAGCAAACAGTTCCTGTGTTAATTCACTAACGATTAGTTTATCCATGGACCCCTCTGCGCCAGGATGGCCGTTTTTCAACGTCTTTGTTAAGTTGCGATAATAATTTAGTAGAGAACCACGATAACGGGTATATAAATCCACCATCGTTTTCCGAATAAATGGATTCTTGACTAACGGTCGGCCCTCTTCCTCTAATTCTTTGGTCATGACGACTAAATCCTGGAATTGCTGTTCGAGGGTAAATACTTGCGCTCCAATCCCTGTCCTTTCATGCATAAGCAGCGCAATCATGACTTTCCAGCCATCATCGACTTCACCAATAATATCGGCATCATAGGCGATAGCGTCATTTAAATAGACTTCATTAAAATCATGTTTTCCATCCATCTGGATAATCGGCCGTGTCTCAACTCCCGGCTGCTTCATATCTAATAGGAATACCGTAATCCCTTTATGTTTCTTTTCCCCTCTGCTTGTTCGGGCTAGAAGGAAGCAGCGATCCGCTAAATGCCCATAACTAGTCCAGACCTTTTGTCCGTTGATGAACCATTTGTCCCCATTTTTTACCGCGGTAGTCTGAATAGCTGTTAAATCTGATCCTGCATTCGGCTCTGAATATCCCTGACACCATACTTCTTCACCTGTCAATATTTTCTGAATATAGGCCTCCTTTTGTGCTTCTGTCCCTATTTGCATGAGGGTAGGAGCAACCATGTGAATTCCCACATAATTTACAAGCGGCGGTGCCTTAACTCGAACCATTTCCTGCTGATAAATGATTTCCTCTATTAAAGTGGCATCCCTGCCTCCATATTTTTCTGGCCAAGCGATAGCTGCCCAGCCACCTTCATATAACTTTTTCTGCCAATCTCTTAGAAACCTAGAATACTCCCCTAACTCCTCAGGCAACTGTCTATCACCTTCGAGCCACTCCTCCGGTAACTGCTGTTCAAGCCATGTTCGAAGTTCTAGACGGAATGCTTCTTCTTTTTTTGTAAAAGAAAAGTCCATTTACTTTTGTCCTCCTTTCAATTAAACATACCCTTATGGTGCTGGAATCCATTGTGGCAACGCACGATTATCGGTGATGTTCTGCCATGTCATCTTTACGCTCATCCCAATTTTGACGTCTTCGGGATTACACTCCAGAACATTTCCAATTAACCTGACATTTGGTGCCTTCTCAAGCTCCACGATCGCAATAGTAAGCGGGAGGTCATTCTGAAAACCCGGAAGAAAGGGGCGGTAAGAGACTACAAATGAGTAAATGGTACCCTTGATATTACTGCCAAAGTTCTCCCAACGAAGCTCGGTGCTTCCGCATTTGGCACATGCCGGTCCAGGTGGATGTGCATATTGATGGCAGCTTTCACAGGTTTGGATGAGGAGCTCATGACGATCCGCCCCATCCCAATATGGTTGATTATCCTGGTTTTTTAATGGAATTGGTTTTTGATAACTCATCGTTTTCCCTCCTAGTTTCGTAGAATCATCGCACCAGCCATATCCGGGCCTGCCCAGCCAGTACATAGTCCAATCTCACAATTTTCCACTTGACGATCCGTACCTTTATAGTCGTGGCGAATTTGCCGGACAAGTTCGAGAACATTATTCATTCCATGGGTGTAGCCTTCTGAAAGCATACCGCCGGCTGTATTGCTTGGAAGCCTTCCTCCCATCCGGAGGTTTCCCTCTGCGACAAAGTCACCCACTTCGCCACGGGGAGCGATTCCATAAGCTTCAAGCTGCCGTAAAACAACCCAACTATAACAATCATAAATGGAGGCAACATGGAGATCCTCTGGTTTCACGCCTGCCATTTTGTAGACATCAGCTGCTGCATAGTCAGAGGCCACTTCTGATAAATTGGACCAGTAATGAGCGTGGGAAACGCACTGTCTAGCCGCAATTCCCATAATATACGCAGGTCTTGATTTACCATGCTTTGCTCTTTCGGCAGAGGTGACAATAATGGCGTTTGCCTCATCGGATTCCAAACAGAAATCATGTTTATTGAAGGGCGAACTTAAATTTGGTGTGTTTTGATACTCTTCCATTGTTAATGGTTTTCCATAGAAATAAGCCTTAGGATTTCGCTGCGAATGTTCATAAAAACTAACACATACATGACCAAGATGTTCCTTTGTAAGACCAGTTTCATACATATGGCGTGTGGCAAATAAGCCAAACCACTGACTTGGACTACCCGCACCATAAGGGATGATAAAGCTTCCTCCGTCAATAGCCGATTGCAGCATATTTACATCCCAACCGCCGCCGCCCATTCTTACACCGGACCTTCCATTCATCGAACGGAAAATGAGAACTGTGTTAACCTGGCCTGTTTCAATTAACCCGATGGCATCGGCAATCAGCATTTCTGTACTGCTGCCTCCCCCCATAATATCCTTCACATATTTGGGACGAACACCTAAGTAAGTAGCTAATTGATGAGAGGTACAGGAGTCATTTTCACTGTAACTCATAAAGCCATCGATATCTTGGGCGGACAGTCCAGCGTCTTGAATTGCTGCCCTAGCTGCATCCAAGGCCAGATGCAACGGAGTGGTTCCGGAGTTTTTTGACCGTTCGCTTTCTCCTACCCCTACAATGGCGTAGCGCTCTTTCATATTTGACACGAATATACACTCCTTTTTTAGGCTGCTTTAACCTGCCTGTTGATTTTCACTCCAATCAACCATGTACCATTCAACAATTAGCTTAAAAACAGCCTTCTCTTAAAAAAACTGCAAAATGGCTTTTCCAGAGCCAACCACCTTCTCAGCAGCCTTTTGGGCATACAGCTCTAAACTCGCAAAGCGCTTTCCCTCTTCTTCATAAAGGTTTCGAATCACAGCTGAACAGGTAATTTCGTCACCTGGTCTTGTAATAGCACCAAATCTCATGCGTATATTTGTTATAACAGCGGTTACACCCGCCAGACTGTTTACATATTCACCTAAGAACCCCATGACTAGCATCCCATGTGCAATGACCCCTGGCATTCCAATACCTTGAGCAAATTCATCATCCGTATGCAGCGGGTTGAAATCCCCTGAGGCCCCAGCATATTTCACTAATTGAACCTTTGTAACAGCTGGTTTTACCAATGGTGGTAGTTCCTGCCCTTCCTGCAAATCTTCATACTTTAGCAACTTCTACTCCTCCTCTCCTAAAAAAGCTGTGAATCAGGTATAAATGACCCCTTCTCAATCGGACGGAATGATTACCAATTGTGTTGTTTCGGCCGGTAAATAATGTTCATTCGGCTGATGACAACCATACCTCCACCTTCCTCGGCAATTTCTGTATCTAATACTAAAAATTGCATCTTCCCACTCTTCCCCTCACGCTCATATAAATCTGTCACCTTCATTTGACAAATCAGTCGGTCTCCAGGTCTAATCGGACGAGTATAGATAAACTCCTGCTCACCATGGAGCATTCGTTTAGGATCTAGCTCCAACGTAATCCCTTCCCCTTCTGAACCAATGACGATTGGAAAGGAAGGTGGAGCAATCATTCCTCCATAAGGAGTTTGGGCTGCGTATTCTTCATCTGTATAGAGCTTATTGTGATCCCCAATTGCTTGGGCAAATTGGCGGATGTGTCTTTTTTCTACCTCAAATGTAAAAGTTGGGCCTGTTAAGCCAATTATACTGCGATCTAAATCCATCTTCTCACCCCATAACTTCCGTTTTTTCGTGAACTGAAGGACTTGCTATGATTAACGCGTCAGCAGCTTTAAGTCCTTTTTCATAGACAATCAGTGGATTAATATCCAGCTCTTCGATCAAACCATCTGCATCCGAAATTAAATCTGAAATATTTATTAAAACATCTACAATGGCATCCAAATCAACAGGTACCTGTCCCCGTACCCCTTTAAGAATGGCCTTCGCTTTAATATCCTCTATCATCTCAGCCGCATCATGTCTTGTAATTGGCGCAACTCGGAAAGAAATGTCTTTCAATGTCTCTACAAAAATCCCACCTAATCCAAACATGATAACAGGTCCAAATGCAGGATCATTCGTCACGCCTACAATTACTTCGGTACCTTTGGACAGCATTTCGTGGACTGAGATCCCATTTATAATGGCATCCGGTTTATAGTCTTTAGCTGACCTTAGAATATCGGAAAATGCCGCCTTCACTTCCTCATCGTTTTGAATATTTAACCTGATTCCATTTGCTTCTGTTTTGTGTGGAATATCATTGGAATCAATTTTTAAAACAACCGGATAGCCAATCGTATTTGCGTGTTGAACGGCTTCTTCCGAGGAAGCAGCTAATGCCTTTTTTGCTGTAGGTATCCCATATTGGCCTAACAATTGGCTTGCTTCAAATTCACCTAAGGCAGCTCCTGGCTTTAGTAAATGGTGCATCTTTTGTTTGGTTTCCTGCCGTTCTAGATTAGAGGGTACATCGTGAATACGCAGCATTTGATTTTTACGATATTTCTCACTGTACTCAACGAGTTTGGCAAGAGAACTGATTGGATGTAAGTTACCCGGTATCACGGGAATACCGTGTTTCTCCAATTCTACTGAACATTTAGGAATGGACATTCCTTCTAATGGAAAGCTGGTCACAAGAACGAACTTATCTGATTGTTTACAGGTGTGAATAAATTCCTGCAGATGTGGGTTGTCCGCTTCCCAAAACAATGGGAATTCGGTGAAAATAATATTATCAACATCCGGATCCTCTACTAGCGCCTTTAGCGGTGCTGTAAATAACTCAGGATTCGTAACTGAAGCGGCTGCTGTCAAATCAATCGGGTTAGATGCACTTGCAAATGATGGGATGCATTGTTTAATTTTGGCTTTTGTTTCCTCACTAAGTGGAATGATAGGGAGCCCGTTAGCTTCACAACGATCCGCTTCATTGATTCCCCTGCCACCTGAACTGGTAATAATCACTGTATTTCGACCTGTTGGCAGCTTCCCTGACAAAAAGAGCTTGGAAAATGAGATGATTTCTTCAAAGTCATCAGCTCTCACGATCCCTGTTTGTTTAAAAAAGGCGTTATAAATTTGATCCGAGCCGGCAAGAGAACCGGTATGTGAAGCGGCCGCTCTGCTCCCTGCAGAACTTCGACCTGTCTTCATCACAATCATTGGTTTATTACAATTTAAGGCTTCTTTCGCTAATCTGCGAAGTTTTACCGGATCTTTCGCCCCTTCGAGATAACCGCTAATCACTTCCGTCTTCGGATCATGAATCATGTACTCGACAACATCAGCAAACTCTGTATCCATTTCGTTGCCCACACTGACAAAATAGTTAAAGGTCAGTCCGTGCTGGGCTGCTGCCATATAGGTCAGGACTCCAAACGCGCCACTTTGTGAGACGTAGCCTACGGCCCGCTGATCTTGTAGGGGATGGCTCATAACCGCCGGGGAAAATGTGCCCACCAACCCATTAATTGTATTCACCAATCCAACACAATTAGGACCAATTAACCGGATACCATTCCGGCGAGCGATATCCGCCATCAGCTTTTGCTGCCTAGCACCCTCTTCCCCTGTTTCAGAATATCCTGAGGCAAAGATGATCGCTGCCTTTACCTTTTTCATTGCGCAATCCTCTAGACTTTGCTGCACTTGATTCGCACTAACGCAAAAGATGGCTAAATCAACTGGGCCTGGAACTTCTGCTAAAGATGGGAAACAAGTTAATCCGGCAATTTCTCCAGATTTAGGATTAATGGGGTAAATCTCACCAGAAAATTCCCCATCCAATAATGCTTTTACCTGGATAAACCCGAGCTTGTTAGGGTTTTGTGAGGCACCTAATACTGCCACAGAACGAGGATAAAATAATGGTTCTAAACTTCTGTAGGAAGTGTTTTCATTCGTCATATTTTCCAACCCCCTTCTCAAATTTTGAACTTGTTTATAATCATAATTGCTTAATTTTAAAAATTCAGAAAACACTGCAGCTTATATCATTTAATTATTAGGTAAAAAAAAAGAAAAAAACAAAGGGTTACGCCTATTCCAACAACGTATAAAAAAAGGTGAAAATTTTCTATGTACACAATCATCCCGACAATCGTTCATGACAACCTCGACAACAGCGGAGGATACATCCAATCCTTCCTTTTCTGAAATAAAAAAAGAACCCTATGCATTAACTTTGCATAAGGTTCTTTTGGTTTTTACAGATAGTGGTCCAACCAATTGATCAGCTTCATTTTAATTTTCTTCGATGGAATCTTTATTCCTCTTTCAATATTACTTAAATAAGAGGTAGAAATCTCCAATTCTTCTGCTACAAGTGATAACGATAAATCAAATTTTTCACGGAGTTCCCTAACACGGATTCCAATCAGATCGTCTACTTCTACATAAACGTCTTTAGGTAGTTGTCTGATACTTTTTCCTTGTTGACCTTTTTTAATCGAGCGATATTGTTCCTTAATATATTCAGGCGGATCAATGATGATCGTAGAGTTCATCCATATCCGGCCCCAACCCTTTTGGTCAGCTATAGCTTCATTCCATTTTTCATAATACCATGAACCGATCACCCCATCCTGCTGAAGGGTATCTAATCCTTTTTCTAATCGTTCCCGCGTGCGTGACGGAGTCCGCTCATTTATATTTACACCTATAGCATCGAGTAGAGTGCTTAATTTATTGGGTTGTAAAAATTCGCCTTTTCTTGCCTGAATCCTCCAGCGCCAACTCAAGTATCTTGTCAGCCTCTTTTCCCATGTTTTCCGGTAAGGGTCATAATGTAATACTTTTAATGGCAGGAGCGCCACTTGCCGACCTGAACCAAACAGATACTTCGCAAACACTTGATCCACTTTGTATCGGATCTTTCTCTCACCGGATTCTTCTGTGATTGGATATTCTCTCCCATGTTGATCTACAAAAATAAACGCCCTGCCTTGCAGACTTGTTTCAACAGGCCTTCCCTTTTCATATATCACCGTCTTGTTAAGGTCAATCCAAAATTTCTGAATAATCGAAAGCGCTTTCAATGTTTGACGACGTTGTTTTTCCTCGTACCCACCGCGACGGCCTTCCCCACCTAATTTTGGCTTAAGACCTCGAATCGCTAGCAAATCATCTAATTGAATGTCAATGATGTCATCAAAATGCTTTGCTTTTGATAAAAAGAACGTACAAAGAGCGTCAAATATATCTGCTCCTAAGTCTGTTAAAGATTGGGCTTCCACCCATGTATCTTTGACAATGGAATGGTCTTTGTTAAATGAGTAATGATCTTTTTTACAGGGTTTCATTTGAAGAATTCCTTCTACACTACCTTTAACTAGCGGTGCTGTTGGCCACAAGAATGATTCGTCCGGGTGAAAACACGTTTTATAAAATATTTCGCGGACAGATTGATATGGAGCATTATTCATGACAAATAAACAGTCGTGAACAGCAAAATTATATGTCAGTTCATTCATCGGGGCTGTTAAGGGAAACTCAAAAAAGGAGGTTACTTCCTTTAAATTAAGCATGACTTCAATCTGTTGCAAGGTGCAGTCATCCAGTTTCAAGAACGTTATAATCTTCTTGACCCAGTCCAATGTATAGGTATTTACAATGCTTGTAAACCGGGTGAGGAAATCCACATTCACCGATAAATTGAGTGATAGATATTGATAAAAAAGTTCATTTAATTCATTTTTATCCAACTCTACCAATCGACTAGAACCGATGGATTGGATCATTTCATTCAATACCCATTCCGTCAGATGAACTCGGAACCAATCACAGAAATTCTGCCAAACATCATCATGCATTAAGAATGTATCTCTTTTGAGGATATCCTCAAAATATTGAACAGACCGGTCCTTCAATCCGTTGTCATTCAGAATAGTTGTGATAGCTGGAGAATACCTTTTATACTTTATTAAAAGGTTCATAACAATATTTTCAGCAATCTGCCTAATTAACCTATTTCTAGCTATTAATCGAAGACTATCAAATACATGTGCACTCTCTTGATAAACCCGTTCCCAAATAATATAAGATTTTGAACCGCTTATTTCAGTAAACAGGGGAATAGCAGTAAGAGATCCCTGTAATTGTTTTATTTTTATTCCTTTGTCATGCTGTTTTTTATTATCCTGTTCATAGACGCATAGTACCAGAAAATTATCTATTTTTCCTGATAACAGTTTAGACAATTCGTTAAAGTCTCTACAATCCAGTTGATTCTGTCCGGCAACAGTATGATCTAACATATTACCTCCTCAACTTTATAAATGAAATTGACTACCGCAGTTAGGTCATGGTGTATAGTAAACTAAACTATTTTTAAGTGTAACACGGGGTTTTTTATTATTCAATATTTTCAGAAAACGTTACTAGATCACATGGGCACAATGATCTTTCATCGTCTATAATGGATCGGAGATAAAAAAGATAGGGCTTGGAAAAATATTTTTTAAAATTGAAGGTTTTGTTAACTAAAATGTAAAAACAAAAGATGGGTCAACCAAATTAATAAATTAATTGGCTAACCCATCTATTTTTATAGCTTATTAAAGTTTTTTCACAGTTTAACCTAAACTATGGGACCAACTACTGGGTGCGGTACATATATTTGTGTATTACTCAACAAAACCAATAAAATTGTTCATTATCTTTGAAAGGTGTCGGGAAAATTTTTTTAAGAAAACTTTTTAGTAAATTCCAATAGGTACTTACTCCACTATTTTCTCATAAAAATCTAATCTATCGTGGGCATTCTCTTTGATGATAATATCTACACCACTGTCCACGAATTTATCGACATTTTGTCCCTTTGCCACTTTCATGGCGGTTTCTACACTCAAATATCCCATATCATAAGGATTTTGAGCCATAGTACCAGGAACGGTTCCATCTGCAATGAACTTAACCATATCAGTAAGTCCATCTGGCCCAATCACAGGGATCAAGAGTCCTTGTTCTTCTAATTCCTTGATTACCGATATCGCGATCGTGTCATGCGTGGTCACGATACCCTTAATATCAGGCTGATCACGCATAAGCTTGATTATCACATGTTGAATCGTTTGGGGATCATCCGATATCCCTGATTTAATCGAGGCGATTTTGATTCCTGCATTTTTTAAAGAAATGGTAGCACCATCAATCCGCTGCCTAAAAACGGGGAAAGTCAAATCTCCTCCGATAATAGCAATCTTATTCCCTGGTTGTAGCTGCGAGGCTAAAAAGGCTCCTGCTTTTTTACCTAAATCCAGATTATTGGTTCCGATATACGCTGTTTTGTTCTTAATTGGAAGATCGGTATCTACCAGTAAAATAGGAACATCCGTAAACGTTTCTAATGTTGGGCTTACTGATGAACTGATCGGTGCCGCAATGATCACATCTGGCTTTTCTTTGTACGCCTTTATTAATAATTCTGACTGTTTTTCCATGGTTGAATCATTAGGAACAATCACCTTTCCATCGATACCGAAGTCTTTAAACCCTTTTTCCATTCCAGCTTTCATGATTTCCCAATATTGGGAGTCACCTTCTTTTAACACAACGACCACAGTCGGCTTTTTAACAGCAAAGGTTACAGAAATAAAACCTAGAACAACGACAGCAATGACAGTACCAATAACCAAAGTAATTTTCCCTTTCTTCCACATGGTTTCCTTCCCCCTTTCTTCTTTGTTAAAGGCTCTTTTCGTAAACTTTGTTGCTTTTGGAACTTAATAAAGGTCATTTACTAAGTTTGTAGGCAACTTTCGCAAAAGTTTTTACGAAAAGATGCCACGAACCATATTGTTTAACGTGTAGATGAACCTTTACGAAAAACAACATTCTTTGCGAAAATAGCCTTGTTAAAGAATGAGCCTAAGCGTTGATTAGGCTGGGAATGAGCTGAAATCGAGCAGAGAAGGTCGTCCCTTCCTCACCCGTTTCAATGTCAATTTGAGCATCATGCCGTTTGGCTACACTGTAACAGATGGCTAACCCCAAACCTGTTCCTGTTTCCTTGGTGGTAAAGAAAGGGGTCCCTATTTTTGATAATACTTCTGGGCTGATCCCCTGGCCTTCATCTTTTATTTGGAGAACCACTGACTCCTTATCCTTATAGGTTTTAATCGTCAAATTTCCATTAGAAGTCATCGCATCCAACCCATTTAAGGCCATATTCAAGATGAGTTGGCGAATTTCTTTTTCGTCCAGGGAGATGTCAGGACATTCTCCTAATTCAAGCTTAAGCTGTTTATTTGAACGAAATGCTTCCGCTTGAATCAAAGGAGATAAAGCTTCAATAATGGCGTTCATGTTTTGCTGCTTTTTGACACTAATTTTATTTTTAGCTAAATTCAAAAACTCGGTGATAATCGAGTTGGCCCTGTTCAATTCCTCCAGCATTAAATCAATGATATCCGGAGATAAATTATCGACATTATTCCTTGATAATTGTAAAAATCCTTGAACGGTTGTCATCGGGTTTCTGATCTCATGGGCAATACCAGCTGCCATCTCGCCGATTAAATTTAAGCGGTCCAGCCGATACATTTCATTCTCGAGGTGTACCCTGTCCGTAATATCGGTTAAAACAACCAGCATACATGGTTCGGACTGGATATCAATCAATTCAGTAGATAACAAACCTGATCGAATTTCCTCGTTTTTCGTCCCGTACCTGATTTTCTTGTTTCGAATCTTTTTATTTAGATCAATAAACGTCTCCGTTGCTTCATCAATAAAATTTTTACTATTTATTTTTTGATGGATCAATTCATCACAGCTATAGCCTATATATTTTGTCCAGTTGGCATTGACTTCGATAAAAGATAGATCTCTCTGTGATAAAATCGCCATTAAGCAAGGGCTGGATTCGAAGATTTTTCGAAACCTCTCTTGGGTACGGAACAGATGGTCGGCAATTTTTTTTCGTTCTTCCACTTCTGTTTGCAGTTTCTCATTTGACTTGATCAGCTCAAGCGTCCGCTCTTCGACGATTTGTTCCAAATTATGAAATCTTTGTTTTTTTATTTCTTCTATTTGCTTTCTTTCGGATACATCACGTATGGTGCAAACAAAGATCTGTTCCTCCTCAATGATGGTTGATGCAATTAACAGATCCGCATAGAAGCAGCTTTTATTCTTATGACAAGCAACTACTTCAATAATTTTTCCTACCGATTGTCTCATGGTAGAAAGGAATGAGGAGGAGTCACCCAACATTTCATCCTCCCATTTTGGGAAAAGCTTCAGAATGTGTTTTTCGACTAATTCCTTTTCCTGGTAACCAAACATGCACTTTGCGGCCGGATTCACGGAAAGAATCGAACCTTGCGTATCAAACGTCACAATGGTATCGGTGATTGTTTCACTGATGGCTCTTGATAATGCCTCGGTCCGACGTAAATTTAGGGTGGTTCGATCCAGCTTTTTGTTGACTTTATTCAGTTCAAGCAAACGTCCTAGATCCGTTTGAAGGATATTTTCTTGATGATTTTGATGGATTTTTACAAACTGTTCAATCTTCTTTTTCAATGTTTCCGGATGAAAAGGTTTAAAAATATAATCGATCGCCCCTACGGAGTATCCTTGATGAACATGTTCCATTTCTTGACTAATAGCTGTTATAAAAATAATCGGGATGTTTTTTGTTTTTTCTCTTGCCTTTATAAGCTTGGCCGTATCAAAGCCATTTAGTCCAGGCATTTGAACGTCTAGTAAAATTACAGCAAAATCATGTTGAAGCATGCATTTTAACGCTTCTTTTCCTGAATGGGCACTAATAAGATTATAATTTGGTGAAGTGAGCACAGCTGCTAATGCCAGCAGGTTTTCTGGATGATCATCCACCATTAAAATATTCACCTTTTGAGGAAGTTTATTATTTAACTTTTCGATAGAGTCTTTCGGGTCCATCAAATTCTCCGTAACAGTCTTCATAACGTGTAAATTTAACCCCCTCTCTTTTTCCTAAGCCAAGAAAACCTGAGGTGCTTAGGCTTTCGTATATTAATTGATGAACATCATTTTGAAGGTTCTTATTAAAATAAATGAGAACATTTCGGCATATAATCATATCAAACTCGTTAAAAGAATGGTCTGAGACCACATTATGCTGGGCAAAAACGATATTTTTCTGAAGAAATGGGTGGAAACAAACCTTATCGTCCATGGCTTTATAATATTCAGAAAAGGCCTGTTTCCCTCCTGCTTCCATATAGTTTTTGGTATAGAGCTTCATCCCTTCTAATGGAAAGGTACCCTGTTTTGCTTTATCGAGAATATTCTTATTGATATCGGTTGCATAGATTCGTGTTTTATCATAAATCCCTTCTTCATGAAGGAGGATTGCCATTGAATACACTTCCTCACCTGAAGAACATCCAACATGCCAAATCTTAATCGAAGGGTTATCTTTTAGTAAAGGGATTACTTTTGTCCGGATACTCTTAAAAAAAGGTGGATCGCGGAACATCTCAGTAACATTGATGGAAAAGTCGGAAAGTAACCTTGCCATCACACCAGGGTCACGAAGGATTTTTTCCAGCAGGGCCGATATACTTGATAGTCTCTCAATCTGAACGCGATGGTTAATCCTCCTTTGGATGAAAGGAAAAGCATAGTTTCTAAAATCATAGCCATAATATCGAAACATAGCCTCAAGTAATAAATCGATTTCAATCCTCTCGATTTCTTCATCCTGTACTAGATTACAAGATTCATGCGATTTTACCTGTGCGATTTTCTAGCCCTCCTTCGTAAACAGCCAAACTTGCATCAATGAGAATAGCTGTTCTAAGTTAATCGGCTTGCTAATATAATCGGAAGCTCCAGCCTCCAGGCATTCTTCTCTGCTGTGTTTCATCGCCTTTGCGGTTAGGGCGATGATTGGTATAGTTTCAAAGATTCTTATCTTACGAATATGTTGGATTGCCTCAAACCCATCCATCTCCGGCATCATAATATCCATTAAAATCAGGTCGGTATCAGGATGATCTTTTAAAACCTCCAACGCTTCCCTGCCGTTTTCTGCCACCAGGATGTCCATATCATGATTTTCAAGCGCAATCGTTAAGGCATATACATTACGGATATCATCATCGACGATAAGAACTTTCTTATTTTTCAGAATCGATTTCCCATGTTTGATCATTGGCTCTTCCTTTAAAACTGGAACATTCGTGTTCACTAAATAGTTCGCTTCCAAACTGACCGCTGCTTCCGTTCGAGCCATAGATAGTGGCACGATTTTGTTATTAATTTGACCGTATGGCAAATATAATGTAAATGTACTTCCCTTTCCGATTTCACTTGAAACTTCTATAAACCCGCCTAATAAATGAGCAATTTCCCGACAAATTGATAGACCTAATCCCGTACCGCCATATTGCCGGCTTGTCGTACCATCTGCTTGCCTGAAAGCATCAAAAATCGTCTCTTGTTTTTCATTTTCGATACCAATACCAGTATCTATGACGGAAAAAGCAAGCATTTCTTCCGCCTGATGTTCTTCCCCCCTATTCTCCGTCATGCTTTTCATGATTTGGCGGATTTGTAAGGTGACACTGCCACTTTCCGTGAATTTAAACGCATTGGAAAGGAGATTTTTTAAAATTTGCTGTAATCGTTGTTCATCTGTAAAGAAAGTTGTTGGCAATTCGCTTTCCCTTTCGATTGTAAAATGAACCTTCTTCTGATTGGCAATCGGTGAGAATTGATGATAAATAAAATCACTTACCTCATTTAGTTTGACTTCTTTTGAAATCACATCTAGTTTTCCAGACTCTACTTTTGCCAAATCCAATATGTCATTAATTAAGTTCAATAAATCATTACCCGAAGTGTAAATGGTTTTCATGAATTCCAGTTGCTTAGGGGTTAGATTCCCTTCTCCGTTTTCATAGAGGATTTGTGCTAGTATGAGCAAACTATTCAGTGGTGTTCTTAGTTCATGGGACATATTTGCTAGAAACTCAGATTTATATCGAGAACTAAGCTCGAGCTGCTGTGCTTTTTCTTCAAGCGCCGCACTAACCTCCTGTATTTCAAAGTTCCTTTGTTTAGACGCTTCATACTGTTCCTCTAGTTTTTCATTTGTCGACCTTAACTCCTCTTGCTGCATTTGGAGTTCCTCTGATTGGGCTTGCAGTTCTTCTGTCAGGGCTTGTGATTCTTGCAATAGCTTTTCTACCTTCATATGGTTGATAATACTATTGATCTTAATCCCTAAATTGTTATTCACTTCTTCAAGCAGCTTTATTTGTAATGGGGTTAACGTCTCAAAAGAGGCCATTTCAATCACCGCAAGTACTTGGTCTTCAAATAATACTGGTAGAATTATAATGGTTTTAGGAGAAGCTTCTCCCAGACCTGAACCGATTTTTAGATAATCGTCGGGAACTTGGTTTAAATGAATGGGCCGCTTTGAAAGTGCACATTGCCCAATTAATCCCTCCCCTATACGAAATTGCTTTCGTTCTTGCTCGAAAGCGCTAGAGTTAAAGGAAGACATTCTTGTTAAATACTGGTCACTTTTTTCCACTTCTTTTAAATAAAAGATGCCGTGGCTAGCTCCTACCATAGGTACTAGTTTTGTGATTAGCATACTGGCCAGCATCTCCACATTTTCAACTACTGGATACAAGGTGGCAATTTCAGCAATTTTTGTATTCAGCCAGCTCAGCTCTTCTGCTTCTTCTTTTAATTGTTTCTCGTTTCTACTATGTTTCTCAAGTGCATTAGCCATTTTATTAAAGGCCACAGCGATATCACTCAGTTCCCCTTTTGTGGTAATCTCAATACGCGGTAATGTATCAAAATCACTGGCCGTTGCCTGTTTCATCACGTCTGTTACCTTGTTAAGGCTGTTGCTGGTGCTTTTTATGATCCAGATGGCAAAACCTATACCGAGGATTAAGCCGATCACAAGGTAAATATAAATATTTTCAACTGCCCAATTATATGTATCTTTTGAACGTAACAGTTCATTCTTCATCCCTTGTTCTTGTAAGCCATGAAGCAGTTCTGTCATTTGAATCATTCTTTGCCTTAATAGTTCAGATTCAGTCCAAAAGGTTGCCGTAAGTTCAGCGTTAGGATTGATTTTCCTTTCCGACAACGCTTGCTGACCCATATTTCGATATGATTCATGTAAGAGTTTTAATTTACTAATGAGTTCCTGAGATTTTTCTTGGGTGTCCTTTTTCTCCAGTGAAGCCATCGCTATTTCTAAATTTGAATTTGAATTTTCCCATGCATTCAACGAGTCTGAATGGATTGCCTCTCCACGTTCTTTCAACATGATATTTAATTCTTTTGTTATGGTTGAAGTCTCTTCTTTCATTGTGGAAGCAATTTCGATTCTCTCATTTAAATCATTAATCACAACGTTCATTTTTACTGTCGATTGTTCCAGCATGTTCATTAATATCAAAACGATAATCGTAATGAACAAAAGTAATGATCCTATGCTCGTATAGAGCTTTGTTCGAAATCTCATAAATCCTCCTACTTTGCTAATTATCAATGGGTCATATTGTTAGATACTTAAATGAGGTAAACTAGTAAAAATATTCTCATTCTTCCATCATACTTTAAATTCCTTAGTATCGTCCATATGATATTTTAGTAAGTTAGGAAGTTAACTTTGGTAAAATTAACCATCTACCATCTATATGGTTGAAAATACTTCCCTATTCTGGCTGGGTTCATTAAAAAAGCAAGGCCTGTATGGCCCTGCTTGTTATTTGACTAATACTTTTCCAACCATTCCTTGCTGGAAATGGTAACGACATATCAGTTCATATGTACCGAGATTTTCCGGTTTCACGGTAATGGTTTTTTCTTTTCCCGGCTGGACTTCGGCGTCAATTCTGAGCTTTTCAACTGTGAACGTGTGCTCTTTCTTACCTTCGTTTTTCAATATCAAAGTTGTCGTTTTTCCATTGGGAATAGTGATTACTTTCGGATTAAAGTAATTATCGTTCAACTTGACCTCAATCGTTGACTCAATCGACTGTGGTACTACACCGGATTCAGCAAATACACTGAGTGAGCCTGGTGTTGCCATAACCAAAATCATTGTAAGAAAAACGATCGATCCAGTTAACCACTTTTTCACAGACATTGCAATCCCTCCTTTCTAGAATACTATTTTTCCCCATTCATCAAATATTATCACTATAAAATGGGTTGCAACGTGCAAAAACACAAATTCCTGTATTCCCAACTCTTTTGACCTTTACAGTTGAACAAGCGCCAATAATTGTTTCAACTCTCTCCTAAGTTACTTTATAATCATTACTAACAAGGGGGAGTTAGATGGAACAAGAAAATACTTTAACAAAATTAAAAAACTACGCGAGAAAACTAAAACAAAATTTATACGTTCTTTATTTATCATACAAAGATAATAGAGTACCTTGGTACGCTAAATTGGTTGCTATTTGTGTAGTTGCTTATGCTTTTAGTCCTATCGATTTGATCCCTGACTTCATTCCTGTATTGGGCTATCTCGACGACATAATTATTGTTCCGTTAGGCATTTCACTGGCACTAAAATTAATACCAGCTTACATTATTGAAGAAAACAGAGAAAAGGCTGAAGAAATCAGGAAAAATGGTAAACCAAAAAACTGGTTTGTTGCTGTACTATTCATTCTGATTTGGATTTTACTTGCGTTTTGGGTTGGTAAATTATTATACGGTATATTTCATTGAAATTATTTAAAGCCATTTTAGTAGGATGAAATCTTTCTACAGTGGGACATAAGAATAACCGCCGAAATGTCAGATCAACCTTAAGGTGATGTATGCCTTTTTAAGGATAATGAGGGAATATTTTCGATATAGTTTCTGAACAATAAATAAAAACGGAGACAACTTTTGAATAAGTCATTCTATCTTATGGGCGATTAATTAAGGGGTTTAGACATGGAAAAGGCTAAGATAAGTGGCTACCAACTGTTTGTGCTCGTTACATTGTTTTAAATGGGCAGTGCTATTCTATTTGGACTAGGAGCAGAAGCAAAACAAGATGCTTGGATTGCGGTTTTACTCGGACTAATTTCTGGTCTATTCGGGTTAATAATCGGTGGCGGCCCTTTTTCAGTAAGAAGACGACTTCGTTTTGCTCGTTATAAATAGGCAGACTCATCCGGAACGGAACAAATTCGGGAACTGTGTAGGTGTAAATAGGCAATGTTGTTTCCCTCCTATGTCTGTACTAATAGTTGAAATATACCTTTATTTTAAGGATACCAATACCTGAAAACAACAGACTTTTTGGATTCGCTGATAAAAATGAAATTACGCTGATAAAATTTATTTCCCGCTGATAAATCTACAAAATCGTTTCATACGCAAATATGTCAGGTGTTAGCATCAAATTTAATATTATTCATCCGTGTTCCAGCAATTACGTCTTGTCCATAAATACCTTCTTCAACCCAAAGCTTAAAAGAAATAGCTAGCGTATGTATACCAGAAGCAATAATCCCATTAAACCTACTCTGATTTGCTTTCTCCTCATCCAAATGCATATATTGAGGGTCAAATTCACCTGCAAGCCGCTTAATATCATCTTATGTTAATTTTAATGATTTAGTCTGGAACACCTTTCCAAACCTACCATGTTGAATAATCAAAAAAAGATGCCTTAGCGGCAGCCGTTTTTGAACTCTATCCCCCGTTAATTGATCAAGCCAGTTTCAAAAAACTTCATTATTATTGCAAATATGCCAAACAAAATGAGTAGTATTCCAAACATAAATATCCCTGTTACATATTCAAATATGGTAAAGAAAAAGGCTACCTTGTTTATCTTACTTCGCTCTTCAAATATGAATTTCAAACCATCTTTTACTTCATAAAAACTAAGTGAACTTAAACCAAATCCAACAATTATGCAACTAATTCCTACATTTAAAAGTGTCATAACTATTTTCTTCAATCATTATTCAAAAGGCATGTACGGTATAATGATATACGTCCTCAAGTTTGATTTGGCCGAAACAAAAAAACAAAAGCAAGAAAAACTTCAATGATAGGAATTACTATCGCTATTTTAATCCAAGTATTTGCACCAAACAAATAATAGGTCATCGGGAAAAACGTTAAAGCACTTAATAACATAAGCCATCCAGATTTTTTCTTAATGCCAAACCCTAAACATAAGAACGAGATAAATAAAAGTATCCAAATGAATAACCCAACCCAATTAAAATTATTCCAAGTGATTAATTCATTTCCAATTTTTATTTATGTTCACCTCTTTCCGATAATTCATGAAACCGTCTCTGCATTTCATATTGGTCTCCCCAAAATAAAATGGATAACCTAAAGAATGATTCATTTTAACTTTACCATAAATATACATTTCCGCATCAACTTATCGACCTTTATCTTCTTCAAACCTTTTTCAAAAAAGAGAAAAAAGACCGTCGAATTAGACAGTCTTCTTAAACAATAGCACCCTTTACTTTAAGTACATTTCTTCACAATCTCTTTGAAATGAACAAGAAAAAATCGATGTTACCGCTGCTCATTACCCCCGTACCGTTTGAATAGTTCGAATATTCTTTACTGATCATTCTAAAAATGATAAAATTTTTTAAAAGGGGGTGAAAAAATGGCTAGACACAAAGAATTTGATGAAGCAAAGGTTTTACGAAAAGCAATGGTGCTTTTTTGGCGAAATGGATATGAAAAAACGTCTATGCAAGATTTAGTAGACAATATGAACATACACCGTCGAAGTATTTATGACACATTTGGTGATAAACAGACGTTGTTTCTACGAGCTTTACAACTCTTCGAAGAAATACTCGGAAAAAGAATGGAACAACAAATTAAACCTATTGATTCAGTCAAGTTAGCGATAAGAAGATTATTTGAAATGGTGATTTTTTCGGATGAAGAAAAACCCCCAGGATGTTTAATTGTTAATACAGCTGTAGAATTAACCTTACATGACCAAGAAGTTGCCGACAGGATTAGTAAAAGCTTTAGTAAGACAGAATCATTTATATACGAAATATTATTGCAGGGGCAAATAAGTGGGGAAATATCCGATCAACTTGATATAGAAAAATCATCTCAATTTATTCATAATTCACTTATTGGGGTAAGAGTATTAGCCAAAACAACGAAAGATAAAGAGAAACTTCAAAACATCATTGATTCCACTTTAGCGGTATTAGATTAACATTTTTAGAATGAACGTTCTAAAAATGAAATGATTTTGTCTAATCTTTTTTATTTAATATGGAGGGTGAAAAGAATGAATCATTTAGAGGTTTTAAAGAAAATGGCAGCAGGTGAATTACCTGGAGCTCCTGTTGCGGAGGTATTAGGTTTTAACGTAACGGAAGTGGAAGTAGGAAGAGTTGTAGTTGAAATCGATGCAACTGAAAGGTTACATAATCCAATGGGTACGTTGCACGGGGGAATTTTATGTGACATAGCCGATGCTGCGATGGGCTTAGCATTTGTAACTACATTAGCTGAGGACGAACTTTTCACGACGATCGAAATTAAATTAAATTTCCTAAAACCTATTTTTAAATCTAGACTTCGAGCTGAGGGAAAATTAATAAAAAAAGGTTCATCAGTCGGATTGCTGGAGTGTCATGTATATGATGAAAAACAAAGTCTCGTGGCACATTCTACAAGTACATGTATGATTTTGAAGGGTAACCCTACCGGAAAAAGATTGAAAATAGAATAATATAACTAATCTCTTGTAAAAAGAAAGTCCATTCAAAGTGAGGTCCATAAGGTTTTAGCTAGCGTTTAGCTTGTAGCACGATGGAAAGTTCATTTTATCAATATTAAAAAGGTAAGGTGGGTTCAAATGCCTTCTATTCTAGCGGCTCCTTCCAAAACGGAAAGCACGGTGCACTTACAAGAGAATAAAATCATTTTAATATGGAGTGTTACCACTTTGCTTGTGGTAATGAATACAACCATGTTTAATGTTGCATTACCCTTTATACTTAAAGACTTATCCTTAAACTCATCTATGGGCTCATGGCTAGTATCAGGTTATTCCATCATGTTTGCCATTTCAACGTTAACGTTTGGACGCCTATCTGATTTTGTTCCCCTCTCAAGACTACTACTCCTTGGAATTTGCCTATTAGGAATATCATCAGTAATCGGTTTCTTTTCAACAAATTTTTTTATCTTATTAGGAGTTAGAATTCTTCAAGCAGCTGGAGCTGGAGCCGTTATGGGATTAAGTATGATCATGGCTGGGCGGTATATCCCTCTATCAAGGCGTGGAAAAGCGATAGCGATTATTGCTTCAGCTGCCTCTTTGGCATTTGGGTTAGGTCCTGTACTAGGGGGAGTGATTACTCAATACTTAGGATGGAATTATCTTTTCGTTGTCACTATTTTTTCTGTCCTGTCCATTCCTTTCTTCCTTAAGGTATTGCCTAATGAGGTGATTAAAAAAGGACATTTCGATTTATTCGGTGCTATTCTTACGGGGCTTAGTGTAACAGGTCTGTTACTGTTTCTATCTACATTTTCGTATGGGATACTATTAGGAACAGTCGTTCTTTTTGCGGTATGGTGGAAATATCTTAATAAGACGGAAGAACCGTTTATTCCGCCAATCCTCCTTAAAAATAAGCAATATACAAAGCTCCTTCTTATTAATTGTTCTGCTTTTTTCATTAACTTTTCAAATCTGTTTCTAATGCCCATTATTCTCACAACTGTATACGGAAAAGAACCAGCAGAGCTAGGATTGATTATTTTTCCAGGTGCCGGTATCGCTGTGGTTGCTGGCATATATATAGGAAGATTCATTGACCGTTTTGGGAATGCACCCTTAATTATTTTAGGACAGTTATTGTTATTAACTGCCTCAATCTTATTTGCATGGGTCTCTTCTGCAAATCCCTATTTTATCCTTTTCATTTATATGTTTGCTAGCGTTGGCTTTACGGCAATTTCTTCGAGTATTTCGAATGAGATAACAAGGATCTTGCCAATCAATCAAATTGGTTCGGGGATAGGAATGGTCCAATTAATGCAATTTTTCGGTGCGGGTCTCGGAGTGACTTTTTCTGGATTGCTCATAACCATTCAAGAAGGTTTATCTTTGGAAATGGTTTATAGAAATATTTTTATTTGCTTTTCGATTATTAACATTATGACTGGTTTCATATACGGCTTCTATCTTCGTAGAGCTAGGTTAAAGGAGCAAAGTTAATTTCTTCATCGCTTGAATAGAAGTAGGGCGTCCATAATAGGTTTCCAGCACTCCTCCAAGGGGTGCTGTTTTATTTCCAAAGAAGGTCAATGAAATAATTTTTTCTGTTTTGATCCATTTCCTATTGAACTTCCCCGTTTGCGACATAAATAAAAAGCTACCCTATTGGCAGCTAGAATTATAAAAGGAAAGCACCATATAGTTTAACAAGAGTTCTTCCACGTACTTAAATTTTAGATTAGAATGTTACAATAACTTTGCCTTGTGAGTGTCCAGTAGAAACTTTTATTAATGCATTGTTAATGTCATTAAAATTATAAATTGAATCAATAGAGGGCGTGATATTTTCTTTTTCAACAAGGTTAGTAATTTTTTGTAATTGACAGCCATTGGCTTGCACGAATAAAAAGTGATATTCATTTTTATGTTTACGTGCTAAGGAATCTACCCGAGCACCCACTAAACCAAACAATAATTTTTTCCACATCGGAAAATTATTGTCAACCGCAAAGCGATAATTAGGTACGGCTTTTAATGATACTAACTTTCCTTGAGGCTTTAAAATACCAAGTTCTGCTTTTATCTCTTTTGCTCCCAAGGTGTCGATAACATAATCTATATCAGATAAAATGTTGGCATAGTTTTCCTCATGATAATTTATGAATCTATCTGCGCCAAGCGACAGTGTACGTGATCTACCTCTTTCACTGCCGCTTGTTATAACATATAACCCCATTGATTTGGCGATGGGGATTGCCATAGCCCCAAAGCCACCGGTACCTCCAGGGATAAATAACTTTTTGTTAGGCTGAGCATTGAGTACGTCATTTAATGCTTGATAAGCAGTCAAAGCAGTGAGAGGAACAGCGGCTGCTTCAATAAAGGATAGATTTTTAGGCATTATAGATATAGCATCTTCATTGACGACCGCATATTCAGCAAAAGCTCCAATTTGATTAACTGGCAACCTTGTATAAATGTGGTCGCCGACGTGGAAGTTCTCAACATCTTTTCCAACAGCCTCAATAACTCCAGATAGTTCATTTCCTAAAGTTAATGGTAAATCATAATCAGAAATCATTCGAATACTTCCATTTAAAATAAGGATATCTAATGGATTAACACCTGATGCTTTTACCTTAACGAGTACCTCCCGGCTATTAATTTCTGGTATTTTAACATCATTCAATTCCACTTGAACTTCTTTTGAATATTTCTGCATTTGAGCAGCTCTCATTTTTTCATCCTCTTCCTTTACCATGTTTTGGTGGCTTTTAAACTTTTATTATCTTAATACCAAGACAGCTGTTTCCCACAATGTCTAATGCTGATGAAAGAATGGCGTACAATTTTTCAGTTGTACGCCATTCTTCACCCTATAAGCTATACTTACCCCTCTTGAGATGTTAATTCTTTCATCGTAGGATAATCCGTATAACCCACGCTTCCGTTACCACCAAAGAATGTTGTACGGTCTGCTTCATTCAAAGGAAACCCTTTTTTGAGACGTTCTACTAAATCCGGATTAGCTAATGACCATACACCGACTGGTACCGTATCAGCAACGCCATTATCAATATCTACACTAATATCTTCTAGAGCTCGACCAGCTCGATTGACTAATAATGTGTTTGACCAAATTGAACGAATTTCATGGAGCAGTGTTTCGTTTCCTAAATGCATAACATGAAGGTAAGCTAAGTTGAATTGAGCTAATTCTTTTACAAGATGGAGATAAACTTCAGGACCTTGTTCACCTTCTTCAATCCCACCAAGAGGTGTCCCTGGTGAAATACGAAAGCCTGTTCTTTCTGCTCCAATTTCTTCAACGATTGCTTTCGTTATTTCGATAGCAAAGCGAGCACGATTCTCTATTGATCCACCGTATTTATCCGTTCGTTTATTGGAATTCACTCCGATAAATTGATTAATTAGATAACCATTTGCTCCATGAATTTCAACGCCATCAGCTCCTGCTTCAATAGCTGCAGATGCTGCTTTTCGGAAGTCTGCAATTGTCGTTTGAATATCTTCTTCACTTAACTCACGTGGAACGGGTATTTCCTGCATCCCTTTAGAAGTAAACATTTCTACACCGGGTGCGATCGCAGATGGTGCAACTGCTTGACGATGATGTGGTGTATTGTCAGGGTGCGACATACGACCGACATGCATTAATTGGATATACATAAATCCACCTGTTTCATGCACCGCATCCGTAACCTTTTTCCACCCTTCAATATGCTTTTCAGTATAGATGCCAGGTGTCCATAAGTAACCTTGTCCATCATCAGAAGGTTGTGTACCTTCACTAATAATTAATCCCATAGATGCTCTTTGAGCATAATAAAGGGAACTTAGTTCTCCCGGTGTACCATCTTCTTGCGCTCTATTACGTGTCATTGGTGCCATCGCTAAACGATGAGGTAATTCCAAATTTCCAATTTTCGTTTTGCTCCACAATTTATCCATTTTTGTACACTCCTCTTCAAATTATGTTACCCGTTGTATACGTGTGTCCTTTTACCTTTTGTTTGAAATCTTGGACAAATCACTGTATTAGTAATTTGTATTAGGAGAGATGTGGGTATATCGCTGGTACACCACCTGCAAAATCTCTTTGGATCTTTCGGCTCACGTCATCAGCAACAATTTCAAAGCTGTCGGATTCTAATCCATCAATAGCAATTTTTGCGATATCCTCAGGGTTGGATTTGGGAACTTCTAAGCTCGACGTCATGTCTGTCTCCATGAAGCCTACATGTAATCCAGCTACTCTCACATTTTGAGGATAGAGATTTAAACGTAGGTCGTTAGTCAATGCCCACTCTGCCGCCTTTGCAGCCGTATACGCGCCAACAGTTCCCGAACTAACCCAAGATAATGCGGAAAGAATATTCAGAATCGATCCTCCCCCATTATTTGCTAGAATCGGTGCAAAAGTACGAACCATGGATAGTGTGCCAAAGAAATGCGTATTAAACTCCAAATGTATTTTATCGAGATCTCCGTCAATCAAAGAAGCACCTGTAGACGATCCTGCATTGTTGATCAAAAGCGTAACATCCTTAGCGACCATTGCGGCTGCAGCTACCTCTTGAGGGTTGGTAATATCAAGCTTTACAGGAATTACACCGGGAATGTCAATGGACTCCGGATTTCTTGCACTAGCATAAACTTTAGCTCCTCTGGATAGAAGTTCAAGTGCTAAATGGCGTCCAAAACCTCGGTTCGCGCCGGTGACAAATGCGACTTGTTCAGAAATTTTCATTTTTATGTGCTCCTTTTATTATTTAATTTTGGTACAACAAAATGTCTTCCTACTCAGAACTACGCAAGTAATGATTTCCTTAAGGAGAAGTTTTGGACATAGGCAAGTCTCACTATATGGGAATGGTCATTCTAAAAAGTACAAAAGAATGATCCCTTCATGGAGAGAGCTTTAAGTAAGGCAAGACTCATATACGAGAACGACCATTCTAAAAACACAAAAGAATGATCCCTTCATGGAGAGAGCTTAAGTAAGGAAAGACTCATATACGAGAACGATCATTCTAAAAAATGCATAAGCAATGATATCTTCTTAGGAGTAAGCTTTACTACAGCTCAGACTTACTCATATAGGAACTATAATTC
>JAANMP010000059.1 GCA_011250595.1 Bacillus sp. MM2020_1
GAGAACAACACTTACTATAAGTACACAGTCGACAACAAATGTGAATTTTCTCATATTTTAGTAAGCGTTATCACTATATTTTATTTTTTAAAGGGGGAAAAAATATGACAACGATTAATTCTACTGAAGTTATTGCTAACAGCAAATTTAACCGCTTTCATTTAGGATTACTGTTATGGAGTTTTTTCATTATCTTATTTGATGGTTATGATCTAGTCGTCTATGGAACAGTTTTACCAACCTTGATACAAAAATGGAATCTTTCATCGGTGGAAGCAGGAGCAATCGGGACCTATGGGTTATTTGGGATGATGTTTGGGGCAATCTTTTTCGGTACTTTGGCTGACCGTATTGGCAGAAAGAACGTGATTGCTATAACATTAATACTGTTTAGTTTGTTTACATTCCTTTGCGGTTTTGCTGAAACTCCTACTACTTTCTCAACCTTTCGTTTCTTAGCTGGATTGGGTTTAGGAGGAATCATGCCGAATGTTATCGCACTATTAACTGATTATGCTCCTAATAGGATGAGAAGTATGATCGTAAGTATCGTTTTATGTGGTTATTCTGTGGGGGGAATTCTTGCTCCTTTAATAGGGATCTTCTTAATGCCAACATTCGGGTGGGAATCAATCTTCTGGTTTGCGGGTCTTCCTCTATTATTATTACCTATCATGTATAAACAGCTGCCTGAAACAGCCAGCTATCTTATCCGTACAGGAAAAAAAGAAAAATTGATTGCAACCCTTGCTAAAGTAAGTCCAGCATCCCATTTTAGTCAAAATGATGAGGTTATTGACTTAAAAATACAAAGAACAAAGGTTCCTATCATAGGATTATTTAAGGAGAACCGAGCCTTCAGTACAGTTATGTTTTGGATTGCGTTTTTCAGTTGTTTATTGATGGTTTATGGTTTGAATACTTGGCTTCCAAAATTGATGATGGAAGCAGGATATGGATTAAATTCAAGCTTAGGTTTTCTCATTGCCCTCCAAGGCGGAGCCATTATCGGGACACTCATAATCGGACGACTTTGTGATAAATACGGTTCCAAAAAAATGCTTGTTCCGATGTATGCCTCAGGCGCTGTGGCTCTGACACTCCTAGGATTTGGAGGAAATACGTTAGTAATCTATCTGTTAGTAGCCATTGCCGGAGCTGCAACCATTGGTGCACAAAATATAGTTCAGGCCTATGTTTCCCAGTACTATCCGCCATCTATCAGATCTACAGCATTAGGAGTGGCTTCTGGAGTCGGCAGGAGCGGCGGTATGCTCGGGCCCCTATTAGGAGGATTCCTATTATCAATTTCATTACCAATTCACTTAAACTTTATCGCCTTTGCTATTCCTGGCTTGATTGCAGCTGCCGCCCTTTCAATGGTGCCTATAAAAAATGCCTATCAATATAAAAACGCTGCCAAAGATGCATCTAGTAAAGTAAATGTAAGTTAATGGATCAAAAAAGTCTCCCATGTAAAAGGGAGACTTTTTTAGTAGTTTCATGCTAACACTATGAATGTATATGGACCGCTAAAGTAATTGATACTGATACATTTTTTCATACAAGGTTGACCTGGCGATTCCAAGTTTTTTTGCAGCCTTGCTTTTGTTCCCTTTTGCCTCTTTAAGGGCGTTAATAATTAATTGCTGTTCCATGATACGCTTTGGTTTTTGGACTGTCTGATTAACAAAAGGGGCACTTGGAACTTGCGTGGAATTCAAATGAATATTTTGTACTTCCAACAAACGCTTGGGCAGCTGCTGATAGTCAATTTCTCCATTCGCCAGGATAACGGCACGTTCCATTGTATTTTCCAATTCCCTAATATTTCCCGGCCATGGATAGTTTTCAAGTACACCCATGACTCTGTCTGATAGATTTGGAACATCCCTTTTTTCTCTTTTAGCCGTCTTTTCCATCAATTTATGAACGAGTAAGGGAAGATCCCCTTTCCGCTCACGTAACGCAGGAACAAATAAATTAATGACATTCAGTCGATAGTACAAATCATGCCGGAAACTGCCTTCTGATACTTCTTGCGCCAAATTTCGATTGGTTGCCGCAATAATTCTAATATTAATAGGAATCGGTTCATGACCGCCGATTCTCGTAATCGATCTACTTTGAATGACACGAAGAAGCTTAGACTGTATCTCTAATGGCATTTCCCCGATTTCATCCAAGAAAACGGTCCCGCCATTGGCCCGTTCGAACTTACCCATCCTTCCCCCTTTATGTGAACCAGTAAAGGCACCAGCCTCATAACCAAATAATTCACTTTCCACCAAATTCCGTGGTATGGCGGAACAATCAATTACAATAAATGGTTTTTTTGAACGGCTGCTGAAATTATGAATCGATTGGGCAATGAGCTCCTTTCCTGTGCCACTTTCACCTTCAATTAAGATACTTGAGTCCTGTAATGCCGCTTTTTTCGCTAAATTAATTAAGTCCTCCATATCTTCACATTGATAAATAATATCGTCAAAGTGAAAAAAACTTTTGCTGTTCACTATCATTTCTACTTCTTTCCTAATATCCTTAAAATGAAATATAACCCCGATTGGTTCATTCAAATTATCAAAGAGGGGAACTGAGGATAATAGGAAATAATATTGACCTTTATTAATTTTTATTTTTATTTCTTTGTCCAGGATTGGCTTCCCTGTTATCAAGACGTTTAATGAAAATGCCTGATTATCTAAAACCTCAGAAATTGGCTTTCCGATCACTTCTTCAGCAGTTAAACCAAGCATTTCCGCTCCCACTTCATTAATTAATAGAATGGTTCCAAATTTATCAACGGATAAACTGCCTGCACTTACAGTTACAGTAATCTGTTTCATATGATCATTTGTTAAAAAAATCTCTTGCAGTTTTAGATGTGTTTCAAGCCGGGCACTAATAAACGTTGCCAGCATTTCTAATATCAGAATGAGAAATGAATCTAGATTAGCTTGGGAGGTGCAAATAAGAAAGTATTTCGTTTCTTGATCCAGAATAATTGGTGAGGAATAAAGATAGGTGAATGTTCCGGCCCTCTCCATTTCGATGATTCGATTATCAGAGCAGGTCGTTTTATGAATTAAGGTTACATCCTTAGGAAGGGTTATTGCCCTGCCACTATCTACAACTATTTCCTCTAAAATAGGGTCATAATGGCAAATGTAGGAATGATCCAATCCGATAATTTGCAACTCTGAATCTATTTCATTGAAGGTTTTAACTTGTTCAAAAACCTTTTTAACCTCATCCACCACAAGGCCGGTATGAATATTCATTTTTAAAGACACCCACCTTATATCAAATCATTTACTGGTTCTATATGATACTTTGCTAATTTTTCATATAAATTCGATCGGGAAATCCCTAATTTTCGCGCTGCCAAGCTTTTGTTCCAATTCACATTTTCGAGCGTATGAATAATTAACTCCTTTTCCATGCCCCTAAAAGAATTAACTTTTTTATGGGTAAAATCGATAAGTAAATGTTTTTCTGGCTTTCTCTGTTCACTTAAAAAAGCTGCATGATGAATATATTTTGGTAAATGTTCAGGCTCAATCACATCATGCGCTATTAAGATGGCTCTTTCTATAACATTTTCTAATTCTCTTATATTTCCTGGCCATGGATAACTTTCAAGTACTTTCATTGTATCCATTGCGATTTTTGGTGAATAGCGATTGGTTCGATTGGTTGCTACTTCCACCAATGTTTTAGCCAACAACGGAATATCACCATCTCTCTCCCTTAATGGAGGGACAGTGAGTTGTAGGACATTTAAACGATAAAAAAGGTCTAATCGAAAATTATTAATTTCAACCTCTTCCTCAAGATTTCGGTTCGTTGCCGCAATTATTCTAACGTTGCTTGGAATGGGATCATGCCCGCCAACCCGTGTAATCGTTCGGCTTTGTAAAACACGCAAAAGTTTTACCTGAATTTCTAAAGGCATTTCCCCAATTTCATCGAGAAACACGGTACCTCCATTGGCCACTTCAAACTTTCCAAGTCGGCCGCCTTTGCGGGCACCTGTAAAAGCGCCATCTACATAGCCGAATAACTCACTCTCTACTAAATCCCTCGGTATGGAGGAACAGTCAATCACAACAAACGGTTTTCCTTTGCGCTGACTTTGATTATGGATGGCCTGGGCAAATAATTCCTTTCCTGTGCCACTCTCCCCTTCTATTAAAATATTAGACTCTGTTTTGGCCGCAACTTTTGCGGTTTTAACCAATTCTTGCATCGCACGGCTTCTATAAATTAAATCCTCGAATTGAAAAATGGGTTTAATGCTGACTAAACTCTCTAATTTTTTCATAATTATCTTCATTTCTTTGAACGTAATGACAATCCCAACTGGAAGTCCACTTTCAAACAAAGGTATCACAGAAAAAATAAGATGAATCTTCCCCTTTTGCAAATCAAAAAATACTTCTCGATTCACCCAATTTTCCCTCGTAAGTAAGGTATCAAGTGGTGAGGGATAAAAATTGGGTAGAACTTCGACAAGAGCCCGACCTGTTATTTCGTTTTCATTAATACCAAAAATATTAGTCCCCGTTTGATTAATAAAGGTAATGATTCCTTCTTTATCAACGGTTAAATAGCCTTCATCAATGGTGTTGGTAATTTGCTGCTGATATGTACTTTGCAAAAAAAGGGATTGAAGATTCGGCTGGGTGACTAGTTGATAACTTAGCTGGTTTGCAAGGAGGTTTAAGATTTGAAGTATTTTCTTATTATTTTTTTCCGGATATTTTAACACCAAAAAATATTTATGTTCGCCTTTGTGTGAAATCGACCTCGTATAGATCCACTCCGATTGGGCTTCTCCGTATGAAAAAGATTGATAATTGGTAAATTCATTCCATTTTACTCGTTTAATCCAGTCCATTCTATCTTCATTAAATTCTATGATTCTCTCATGAACATCATAATGGCAATGGTATGTATACAGATTGCTTAGAAGGATAATGTTTGATATTCCCGTTTCAAAATTGCCAATTGAGCTGCAAACTTTTTGAAAATAATCGATTACAGAATCTTTTAAGATTTTCATCTTGTATTCACCACCTTTTTCAACTAAATTATATCATATATTCTGACTATTTAGATATTTATCAAATAAATGCTCATAAAAAGAGTCAATAAGATTGAGAGAATAAAAAAGAAATGTTAAAGGGAATGTAGACTCTCTTTAACATTTCAGAATAGGGACTTTACGAAATACCAGATCACTCAACCATATGAGGATAAAAGCACTGCA
This sequence comes from Bacillus sp. MM2020_1, assembly GCA_011250595.1. Lineage (GTDB taxonomy): Bacteria > Bacillota > Bacilli > Bacillales > Cytobacillaceae > Neobacillus. Next base: position 5,276 of record JAANMP010000059.1, read on the forward strand.
ACTCCTTATATTACTGGCCAAGAATGTTTTTTAATAAGACTTGATGGCGACGAACCTGTTCTACACTATCGACTTCCATAAAATCCTGAATATGCCGATTTCCTTCATATTCACTATCAATATAACCTTCGTAACCGCCTTCTATTAAAACTTCGATAATGTCTTTATAGGGAATGCTTGGTTCCTCATAATTTTCATTTATTTCATAGAATTTACCATGAACATGCATAATATATGGGATATAATCTTTTAAGATTTTCGGATCGGTATAAACAAAATGAGTGGCTAAATCGGCAAATTTAATATCCACTTCATTCGCATTTTTCATTTTCTTCACAGCTGCTAAGGTCTCCTGTTTGTCTACACCAGTAGCATAATTGTCACTAACAAATTTGAGAATTTCCGGTGTTCCTCCATCACGTACGTATCTTTGCTCCATCACGGGGGCAACTCTTTTAACAAAAATGCCAAGATCCGGCATAATACCAAACCATTTCGTACCGCTGCTTATTATGTACTCCATTCTTTCCTCAAACCAAGGAGTTCCAAAGGTAAACGGGGCATGTACTTCCAAAGCAATTTTCACTCCATACTCTTCTGCATATGGGAGACTTTTTTCTATTACTTCTAAAGGGGTGGAAACTAATGTCCGTAAAACTTTAAATCCTAGTTTATTGGCAATTTTTATATCTCGAACCATCATATCCACTGATTCATCTAAAGTTAAGAGACGATTGGCAAATAACTTTGTATCTAAAAATGCATCGTACGCAATGGGTTCGGTTCCATACTTGTCCATCCATCCAAACCATTGATCCACGAACTCATCGGTAACTTTAGGGAATCCTTTGAGCATTTGTTCTGGTAACAATTCAATGCCAGTTGCACCGGTTTTGGCCACTGTAGCGATACATTGCTCTAAATCTAGTTTTCTAGTAAAAAATTCTTCCTGGTAACTATAAAGCGACACTCCGCGTTTAATATTGTTCTGTTTTTTCATGTCTCCCTGCCTCCATTTCTATGCAATTACTTTATCTTCATCAAGCATAATATTTTTGGTGTCTTCACCTATATTCGGCCACGGTAAATACGATATTCGCAGGTTCACGATAGTCTGTACTTTATGTGTTCCTTCAGATAAACCATTTTCTTTTTTGACGAATAATGTGCCCTTTTCACCAAATTCCCATCGATTATTGATCGCAGTTGATAATTCATTATATGGAAAACTACCTGTTTCCACAGAAAAAGTCATATCTTCACGAGGAAAAGAAACTCCATCAATCTCCAAATCAATGCTGTTAATTAAAGAAAGTGCAATTCCACGGTAGTAAGGAATTCGCAATTTCACTTCAAAGCCTATGATGGCTCCGTCTTTTACGACATTTCTAAAGCCATCTTCACAAACCATATATTGTTCAAACACGGATATCACTCCTTATTTTCATTGATATTTCCCATTCTTAGGTAACGCTTACATACAATAATGTTAATACTTTCAGTGATTTACCTCTTTCAAACTATTAACCGGATAAATGATAATTTTGATGCATTTTCTGAAATTGCTTTTTCTTGAAAAAGTTTAGTAAGACCTTAAACATATTTCTCCATGACTTTTAAATCACTCTCAATACTTGTGAACTTGTTTCCAAGCTGTCCTTCGTTTTCTACAATTGCATAACGGATGGATCCTAATTGATGGAGCTTTTGATAGGTCTCTTGAAAATTGACAATACCCGTCCCTAGATTAACAAAATCATTTGGTTTCACAAACTCTGTGTAAATTTTCATCGTATCTAAGTTGTATCCTTGTGGTGAGGATGTGAAAATATTAACTGGATTTACGGCCTTACTTAAGTCTTTTTGATGGATCATATCACAGCGATTACCTAGTTTTTCAACTAATGCCAATGGATCATATCCACCTCTCATAACCCATACCAGATCCACCTCAAATTTCACGTGTGCTGGATCCGTATTTTCTACGAGCAATTCAAATAATGATGTTTCTCCTATTCTCCTAAACTCATGGGCATGGTTATGATAGTAAAAGCTTAAACCCACATCTTTGCACTTTTCCCCAATAATATTTAGTTGTTCTGCAGTGTGGAGGGTATCTTCACGCCCTGCAATAAAGGCCATTGGGAAAACAACAGATGAACATCCCAATTCTGCGTTTTCTTCAATTATCCTATCCCAGTCATTATCCATTATGGATTTGCCCGGAGGGACGCCTTCGTGTGCTGAAAAAGCATTTAATCCCAACTCGACTAATCTCTTTTTTATTACAGGAAGTGTATAGGTTTCAGTGTATCTCAATCCAGTAGAAAAATTTACCGTAAGCAACTCAATATTTTTATAACCCATTGCTGCCACTTTTTCTAAAGTGCCAAAGTAATCATCGTTAAGTTCCCTGAATACCGAAAATAAATTTAATCCAATTTTCATTTTTTATATTCTCTCCTTTTATAATTTTAGAAAGCTAGGAAAATTTCTTCTGCGTACTTAAAATCGAAACGAATTCCGAATTCCTACTTGCTTTTTTGTTCCAAGTCCAGCACATGACAATACTGCCAAGTAAAATAATGGCACCAAATAAGAAAGGGATATTATAGGATACATCAAATAAAACACCTGCTAATGATGGCCCGATAATATTTCCTAAACTGCTATAAGCATTGTTCATACCCGCGGCGAAGCCTTGTTCACTGCCTGCCATTTTTGATAACAACGTATTAATGGCGGGGCGGAGAATCGATGTAAATAAGATAAATAGAATATTCACTATTAGCATGAATAAAAAATTCCCGGATAAAAGGACGAGAGCCACCGATACGGCTGAAAGGAAGAAACAAGTATTAATGACCTTAATCTCATTAAAGCGGCGAAGAAGCCAATCTACCACTTGTGCCTGGACAATAACACCAATAAGTGCGGCCACCGTCATAATAATTGAAATATCTTTAGGGGTATATTCATACTTTTCACTAACATAAATGCCAAAAATGGTTTCAAAGTTTGCTAATCCAAACGTCATCGTGAAAACAAGCAGTAAAGGGATGAAGTAAGACACCTTAAATGACCTTTTGATGTCATGAAGCATGCCTTCTTCCTTCACTAAGGAGTTCCTATTGATATCTAGTTGGTCTTTTGATAATGACTCTGGTAAAAATAATAAGGAGACGATTGCTGCGATGCCCGCAGCCACGGCAGAAGCATAAAACGGGACGCGTATTCCAAACTCTGCAAGAAACCCACCAATCCCTGGGCCAATGACAAAACCTAGTGATATGGCTGCACCAAGTAATCCCATCCCTTTGCCACGATTTTCAATCGTCGTTACGTCTGCCACATATGCCATATTAGCGGGAACAAGTAACCCTATACCGATCCCCCCAATTAAGCGTGATACATAAAGGAGTGAAAGATCAGATGCCATAGCAAAGATAAGCTGAGACAACATGATAATCACTAACCCAATAATTGTAATAATTTTTCGGCCATACTTATCCGACAGCTTCCCGCCTAATGGAGAAAAGAGAAATTGAGTCAACCCTGTAGCAGCGACGAGGTACCCTTGGTCTTTGCCGCTGGCACCTAGTTCTAAAATAAATTTGGGCAGTATAGGAATGACCAGCCCCACTCCTAGCAAGGCGATAAATATATTCACCATTAGTATAAGTAATGGCATATTGAACTTTCCTTTTGAAAATTGAAACCTTTGCATTTATTTTCTCCTGTTCTAAAAATTAAAAATCATAATTCAATCTTAACCTCCCTATCACCCATTTAATTTCACTTTTTTAATCTATTTGCGATGCAATTTTTAACCTGACTCATAACTATTTTCCTCTATAAAAAAAGAGATTAAAAATCTGATTGTGATTTTTAACCTCTACAACTACTAGACGATCTCTAGCACTTTTGTATTTGTGCCGAAAAATGGTACTGGAATATATGAAACTCGGACCCCTTGGGTAAGAGTAATTTCATGTTTACCCTGCGGAAGTCCTCCTTCATGCGCTACAAATATGACCCCTTCTTGGCCATATTCCCATTTGTAAGTGGTTACCGTCCACATTTCATCCAGACTAAAGAAAATCTCACCATCCGGAGAAAATCTTATCTTTTCTCTTGGTACCTGTTCTCCATCTACCTTTAATTGAATATCCTCAATCATCGATAATGGAATTCCGCGATAATAAGTGATTCTTGTCTTTAACACATAGCCGATGATTTCTCCATTTTTCTCAACATTTTTAAAACCGCCATCTGATAGGACATAATTATCAAACATTTTAACTCCTCCTATTCCCCAATATATTTTTTTAGCATTTTTTGATGGTTACGTACTTCGCTGACAGCATCAATATCTGTACCAGGGAGGGCAAATCGTCCCCCTTCATATTCACTGGCAATATATCCTTCAAAATTCTTTTCTTTCAAATAGTTGATAAACTCGTCATAACGAATCGAATATTCGAACCCTTCTTCAGTCACTTCCCAGAACTTTCCGTGGAAATGTTTGATATATGGCAAGTATTTATCAAGTTCGTTCAATGGCTTGTTTTCATAGCCGCCTGCAAAGATTAAATACTCTTGGTCAATCTTACTTTTAATTAGGGCTTGTACTTCAGCTGGCGCACTTCCCGGATGGCTAATATGGAACACATCACGTCCTTCAGCAAATTCGTCATCAATATAATCAGCTAATTCTTTATTCAAGCCCTGTTCTAAAAAGAATTGTGTGGATACGCGAGGATGTTTACGACAGAAAATACCTGTATCAACCACAAGACCTAAGTAAGGAGAATTGACTCGAAACATAATATCGGTAAATTTTTTCGTTTCTGGATGGTCTAACGCCATACCACCATGTACTTCTAACGCCATGACTACATCAAGCTCCTCGGCAAGCGGCAGGGCATCTTCAATAATATCAGTAGGGGTTAATGAAACAAGACGAACTAATTTGATCCCCAGTCTATTAGCTAAAACAAGTTCATTTTTCAATAGTTCGAGATTTTCTTTCTTTGTTAAAAGGCGATTACGGTATAATTTTGTATTAATAAAGACATCATTACATACAGGTTTAATATTATATTTATTAACTAAGTCATGAAAATGGGCTACTTCCTCATTGGATACAAAGGGAGCGTTGTGCAGCATCTGATCACTAATGATTTCCACCCCTTCTACACCTTGCTCCGCTAATTCTTTAAAACAATCTTCTAATGTCATTTTTCCTCTAGCATATTCATCTTGAAAACTATATAAAGAGACGGCTCTTTTAATAGTACTCATATATAATTCCTCCAGTTCATTTGATAGTTTAAATACTGATTCCGCTTACATCTTTATCATAATCTTAATCCCGTTGGATTCCCTTTTATTTATTAACTTGGTAATCATAGATTTTCGTCTTATTTTTGTGCCCTTCTTGGCTGCAAGAAGGAAGATTAAAATTTTAGTGTTGATTTTTAACCTATGTATTTAATTGAGACAATAATAAAGGATGCCAAGCTTTTTAATTGCTTGGCATCCTTTATTTATTAAGATTTTGGCTCTGTTAAATTTGCCTGTTGATTTCCGCTCCAGGCACTTCGCTTTTCTGAGGTTATTATATTAAAAGAAATCAAACCAATATAAGTGTTCTCTTTTGTGTTCCACCGAGAACAGTATCCACCACTGGAGGAAAATAAGAGCAGCTATACGTATAGTTTACTTCAATTTCATGGCTCCCTGATTCCAGGCCGCCTTCTTTTGCAACAGTTAGAGTAGCAGTTTCTAAAAGGCCCCAGTGAACATCTCCGAGTTCGGCCATTTCAGCTTGTGTATAGGTAACATCATTGATGGTCCAGGTAATCTGTTCTCCCGAAAAAGTTTCCCCATTTACTATAACAGTGGCCGGGCGCAACTGAGAAAGCCAAAGTCCTCGGTAATAAAGGGATCGGATGTTAATCTGAAAACCTATGATTTCCCCCTGACTCTCTACATTTCTAAATCCTCTCGATTGAATACAAGGTTTTTCTAACATATTAATTCTCTCCTATTCTCCCAAAATTCTTTTCATCAAGACGTGGTGTTTACGAACCTGTTCAACAGCATAACCCGTCACATCTTTCTTGGGTCCTTCATATTCACTTACCATGTAGCCATTCCAGTTGTGCTCAATCAATGTATTAATTATGTTTTCATACGGAATTGTCATCTCTTGAAAATCATCTGACATCTTTACGAATTTAGCATGACAGCAATATACATAAGGCAGCAGTGGGATAATATCCTCTACCGGACTGTGTTCACTCTCGGGCATAATAAACTCATTTGGCCCCCATTCACTTGCTGGCAAAGTCTGCGTCGTAAAAACACCGAAGTCGATGTTCAAACCAAAATGTTTCGTTCCCGTCTGTTCAATGAACTGTACATAATCTTCCACCATCTTGGATTTTAGAAGTGTAGGTGCATGAATCTCCGGACACATGCGCACATTATATTTTTCTGCCATCGGAAGGGCCATTTTAATGAACTCTCTCCAGTTTTCAACAGGAGTTAGATCATCATCGATTACACCTAATTTGGTACGAAGAACGGTAAATCCCAGTCTGTTGGCCAGTATGAAATCGCGAACCAACATTTCATATGATTCTTCAGGGGTAAGATGTCTTCCCGGATATAAGCGTGAATCTACCCAGTGTCCATATTCAACCGGAACAATATCATATTTTTTAATTAATCTGTCCCAATTCTCCAACCATTCTTCGCTAGGGTTTGGATAGCCTTCAATATGCGAGTTTACTAATATTTCCAGCCCTCTAGCCCCAATATCATTCATTTCTGCAAACATGTCTTCTAAGTTCATGGTTACACCAAATTCGCCAGCATAACTATAAAGAGACACACCTCGTTTTGGCTTCATATTATTATTCACAACTCCACTATTCATGCTTTTACTCTCCTCTTCAATTTACTGTATACGTTTACAGACCTATTACTCTGAAAAAAACATTGGCTTTTTCTCTTTTTCCGGAAGTCTCTCATACTCAAACCATTCATATTTTGCCTCTGAAGTCATTTCTTTTCCGTTACCTGAAGCATACATACCGACGTATGTGCCTAAACAGCCTCCTGCCACCTCTGATGAGAGAAGTTTTACCAGTCCTCTGCCCACTTCATCGTATTTTCCATCTATCCCTATGTTGAAAATAAAGTCGTAACGATCACCGATCATCTGCAAATGAACTGGACCTACGCTATTTATTTCATAATAGGCTTCCGTGGTCATATCAAATAGAGTTTTTCGAACTAGTGCTTGTTTAACCCCGTCCTTTTTCGTAATAACAAACTCAAAATGTGCTCCAGTTGTGTGAGCAATGGCTATACCTGCTTCTTCTCCATCCTTCTCTGGCTCAAAATCGAGAAGAGTTTCTGCGCGGAATTCAAAGTTGTCAATTCTTCTTCCAATAAATGCAGGTGTGGCCTTGTCACTTAAAGTAGCTGAGTTCCCATTTAGGGTTAAATATCCTGGATTATCAGTAAAGGAATAACCAGAAAAATAGGTTCTGATGAAATTCCATTCAAGTCCAAGCTCTTGACCCGCAAAATAAGTACGAAGCGGCGTTTCATCAGTAATTGGTTTCTGTGGTAAGCATTCCGCTTCCATCGTTACCTGTGGTGTCATTCCATCATAAATAACCGGCCAACCATCAATCCACTGCACTGGGGCAATGGAAGTTTCTCGTCCCATATGGTGATAATAATTTTCTGATAAACGATAACATAAAAATACAGCCCACCAACTTCCATCATGAACTTCAACTAAATCTGCATGCCCTGTAGCAGCAAGCGTCGGGTCATTTTCCTGAGAGGCAGTTAAGATTGGATTGTGTGGACAGCTCTCAAACGGTCCCCAAATGGACTTAGAACGAGAAATGGTTTCCATGTGGCCAAATTCAGTCCCTCCTTCTGCTAACACTAAGTAGTAATAGCCGTCCTTTTTATAAATGTGTGGTGCTTCTGCAAATCTTCCTCCACAGCCATAGGAAATAATTTTGCTTTCCGTTAACAGTTCTCCAGTAAAAGGATTAATTTCAGCCTGCCAGATGGCATTCATAAGATTTCCTTCTTCATTCATCGCAGGGATAGTACTTGTAAAATACACTTTTTCGTCGTCATCCCAGAATAATGACGGGTCAATCCCGCCTTGAGCAACCCAAATCGGATTAGACCATTCCCCATCAGGGTCTTTCGCTGTCACAATAAAGTTTCCGCTTCCTCCTAGTGCCATAGCTCCTTCATGATTGACATTGGTCGAAACAACATAGAAGGTGCCTTGATGATAGCGGATAGTAGGAGCAAAAATGCCTCCAGTGGACATACAGTTTGGAAATTCCATCTGCTCAGGTCTTGTTAAGCAATGACCAATTTGTTTCCAATTGACTAAATCCTTACTATGAAATATCGGTAATCCAGGTAAAAATTCAAAAGAACTAGTAACAATATAATAATCTTCTCCAACACGACAGATACTAGGATCCGGGTGAAATCCCGGGATGATTGGATTTTTGTATTGCATAAATATTCCTCCAAATTATTTTGTATTTTTTCATTTCAGCCGTCTCCAATTTATCAAAAAGTATTGATACCGCTTACAGTTTAATCTTAACGTTTAGTACTCCTAAATCCCTTTCTTTATTTATCTTAATAGATATTGATTTTGTTTCATTTTCCTCTCGTTCTTTAAAAATAAAAAAATGGATAAAAATCATAGTGTTATTTTTATCCTTATTAATCTATCAGTGGAATATATTTCCAAATTCCTAATGTAGGTCTCGGAATTTCGCTGGCGTTATACCCTCTTTCTTCTTAAATACCATCCCAAAATAACTAACATCTTCATAGCCGCACAATCTACTTATGTTTTTTATTTTCTCGTTCCTATCTTGAATGAGTAAGGTTTTCGCATGGGCTAATCGAACATCTGTAATATAGTCAAATATAGAAAATCCATTTATCTTTTTAAATAATTGGCATAGATATTCCTTTGACAAACGGACCTTTTCTGCTAAATCTGATAACACAATGGGCTCTTTATAATGTTCGTTTATATAGTCCATCACGAGATATACCTTCTTATTCTGATTTTGAAAGGACCTTTCATTTTGTATCGTTTTTGATTTTGCAATTTCCAATAAAATACCATAAAGTACTCTTGAAAAATCATACATTTCCATTGGACTATGCCCAGTATAAATAAATAATAATTCTTCCATATATTGTTCTACTTTTTCTATATCCCTTATTATATAAATACCTGATTGATCAATCCCTATGTTTTCAAAAAGATCCTTTGTCCCAGATCCTCTAAAACACATGAAATGGACGATCCATTCGTTGCTCATTCCATAATATTTATGACCTACATTTGGGAAGAATAACATTCCACTCCCTTCCTCTACCACATACTGTTTATTGTCAATTTCAAGCACGCCGCTTCCTTTCACAGCTTGAATCCACTGAAAAAATGGCAAACCTGTGGGTCTGTTAATGTATTCTTGCCTATGATTTAAACCTAGAGAATATAAAACAAATGGAAGTTTTATATTTTGGTCAGTATATTTTGTAAAAAAAATCTTTTTCATAATTGAGAGAAACCCCATCTTTTCTTAATATATTCATATCTACTCTAATATTTTAAGATTTTTTATCTTTTCATAATTTATTATCATATTAATATAGTCTTATTATGAAAGGATGATTAATAACATGTCAACTATTCCTCATATTAAAATGAACAATGATATTCCAACATTATACGTGCATGATGAACCATTTATTGCTTTAGCAGGAGAAATCCGAAATTCCAGTGCCTCTAACCTGGAATATATGAATAAAAATGTTTGGCCAACTATTAAAACATTAAACATGAATTCAGTCATAGTCCCTGTTTATTGGGAATTAATCGAGCCGGAAGAAAATCAGTTTGACTTTACCCTGGTTGAAGGATTGATCAACCAAGCGCGTGAAAATAACATGCACCTTATTTTCCTATGGTTTGGCTTATGGAAAAATTCAGAATCTAAATATGTACCACACTGGATGAAGAAAGATACAAAAACTTATTTCCGTGCTTGTAAAGCGACCGGTGAAGCTTTAAATTCCATTTCTCCATTATGCGAAGCAGCAGTTGAAAAGGATGCAAATGCTTTTTATCACCTAATGAATTTTATCAAATCTATTGATTCAGAAGAAAATACTGTAATTGTTATGCAGGTTGAAAATGAAATCGGACTTTTAGGAACAGATCGTGATTTTTCTGTTAAAGCAAATGATGCTTTTTCTCAAGAAATTCCTGGATGCGTTGCAGATGAATTCCAAGTTTCAGGAACGTGGGAAGAAGCCTTTGGCTACGACGCATGCGAATACTTTATGGCCTATTATTTTTCATCTGCAGTAGAACGTATTACGCAGGCTGGACAACAGGCTTATCATCTTCCTTGCTATGCCAATGCCTGGTTGGAACAATTTCCGTGGCGTGCTGGAACCTATCCAAGCGGCGGTCCCGTAATGAAAATGCATGAAATGTGGAAATTAATGGCTCCATCTCTATTTTGTATAGCACCTGATATTTATGTTCCATATGTACCTGATGTGATGGATCAATATAGTCAGAATGGAAATCCGCTATTCGTTCCGGAGGTCCGCAAAGATGCGGTTTCTGCTACATATGCTTTATATGCTGTTGGCGGATGTAACGCGATTTGTTATTCACCATTTGGCATTGAAGAACTCTTGATGAATCCTGAAACTATTGACAAACCACCACTAGAATTAATGATGGCATTAAATATTGACCCGTCAGCATTTGAAATTGAAGGCAGCGCTGCCTATCTTGCCAAGAGCTATTCCATTATAGAAAATACCAAACCGCTTTATTTTAAATATAGAAACACCAGTCATTTACAGAGTTTTGTAAAGAGAAATGAACATGACTTTGGTAAACTTCTACATTTTGGATTTTATGATATTCTCGTATCTTATACGCCGAAAGCACCATATAAGCCAACTTCAGGAGGTATGATTTTTGAACTTTCGAAAAATGAATTCGTCGTCATTGGAACGATGATGAAAGTTCAATTCTTTTCAAAACCAGGAAAAAATACACACGTGGATTTACTGCGATTCGAAGAAGGCGAATTTGTTAACGGTGAATGGAACGCAGGGCGGGTTTTAAACGGTGATGAAAAAATGATGATACAGTTAAAAGATATGCCTGCAGCCTTTAAAATTCAGGTTTATGAGTATTAAAAATTAATTATTAAATTAAAAAGATGCCAACCCTCCGTTCGTGAATGGTTGGCATCTTAAATTTTTTAGTTCTTTCTGGATTGTTTAACCAATGATGCTGCCCCAATGACTCCTGCATCGTTTCCTAATTGAGCAAGTTTTACTCTCGTACTTGTTCTTACGGTTGGAAAAGCGAACTTACGGAAGTATTCTTCGACTCCTGTTAATAACATCTCTCCTGCGGCTGAAACTCCTCCGCCAATTACAATGGTTTCGGGATTTAATATATTCCCGATATTGCCGCAGGCCAAACCCAAATAATAATAAAATTTATCTACAACGATTAAAGCCAATTTATCCCCACGCTTGGCATGATCAAACACCGTCTTTGCCGTCACTTCTTGTCCATCGTCAATTAACCACTTCAATTCAGATTCCCCTGAAAATTTTTCCGAATAATCTCTAGCTAATCGGACAACGCCTGTTGCACTAGCTACAGTTTCCAGACAGCCTTGGTTTCCACACGTACACTGATAGCCTTCGGAATCTACAATAATATGGCCAATTTCTCCTCCAGCTCCAACCTTGCCGTGAATCAGATTGCCGTCTGCAATAATTCCTCCGCCAACACCGGTTCCAAGTGTAACGAAGACAACATCTGCTCCATTTTCACCCGCACCCTTCCAGCGCTCGCCTAATGCGGCAACATTGGCATCATTATCAATATAAAAAGGAATGCCCGTTCCTTCTTCTATCTGTTCTTTTACTGGCTGCAAGGTACTCCAATTTAAATTATAGGCTCCGATCACAGTCCCATTCTCGCGATTAACTGTCCCGGGTGAACCCATCCCGATTCCTAAAAAATCCTGATCAGAGAGTCCGTATAAGTTAAGACGATGATTAATAGATTCAATTATGTTAGGAACGATATTCTTTCCCTCATTTTGAATATCTGTTTCAATACTCCATTTTTGTTGAATTTCTCCCTCTTCTGTCAAAAGCGCAAATTTCACTGTTGTTCCGCCTAAATCAATACCTATAAGCTTTTTCATCTTTTTCCCGCCTTAGTAAAGAATACAGGTGAATTTCACCTGTATTCTCATAAATTATTTACCTAGTATTTTTCGTTGCATTTCTAAATGTCGTTTCGTCATTACTAAAGCTCTGCCGGATAAATGATCTTCATATTCTGAAACAATATATCCATCAAAATCAGAGTTTTGGATAATCGGTAAAATGTCCTGATATGGAATACTCGCTTCCTGAAGGTTCTCATCGATATAATGGAATTTACCATGGAAGTGGATATTGTATGGCATGATTTGCTTTAAACCTTCCAAATCAGGTTCGTTATAGAATGTGACAAATCCGTACATTCCCTGTAAAGCACCCATTACAGGACCATTGGCGCCAGCCTCAAGCAACCGTTGTCTTGCTTCCTCTCGGGGCACACCATCATAGCGTAGTTGAGCAGCCATTTCCAGCAATTCAAGAGGTGCTCCATTAGCTAGAGCCTCATCCCAATGCGGTTTATTCGGTCGAGTCGCAAAAGTTCCAAAATCAGTTACAAATCCTAGATATTTTGAGCCTGTTTTCTCAATAACTTCTACATATTTTTGGATATTTGGCGAAGTTGGCGTCTCAGGATTATGGATTTCAATCCCAACCTTAATGCCGTAGCTTTCAGCATAAGGTGCCAGTTTACCAAATGCTGACTGCGATAAAAGGTACTGGGCACGCATGATCTTACAGCCCAATTTATTGGCCGTTTTCAGATCAACAATTGCGGATTGCAACAATTCATCATCCGTCAAATCACGGTCTGATCTCAAGCCCCGGTCTGCATTTGCCCCGTAGGACACAAATTCAATCCCATAGTGATTCGTCATCGCTTTAAATTCATTTAATACTTTGTCACTTACATATGGATAAGAAGGGAGCATTTGGGTCCCTACCAATTCAAATCCCTCTGCTCCATATTCAGCTGCTGTACGGATACAGTCTTCTAATGTAAATTTGCCTTTTACATACTCATCTGTGAAGCTATATAAAGAAACACCTAACTTAATGTTACTCATTTGGCTATAACCTCCTCTCTTATCGCTAGTGTTTTACTGCCGCAAGAATCTAGTACGGCATATTCACGTTCAATCTTTCTACCTGGAACTGCCATATAAGGGATACGTAACATTAATTTTATATCAATTTGATGTTCCCCTTCTGACAATCCCCCTGGTTGATAAACATTAATTTTGGCTGTTTCTATTAAATTCCAAAACTCTGAAACAAGACTTGGAAGCTGTTTTACTGTAAACTCTTTGCCGTTGAGACAGAAAGTAAGATGATCTGGATTTACTTCCTTACCATCTACCGTAACAGCAAACTCCTCAATACAAGATAAATAATGTCCGCGATAATTGCTTAAACGGATTTGAAATTCATATCCTAACTTTTTCCCATTCACATAGGTGTTTATTAAACTCTCGTCACAAACGACATCGACGAAAGGTAATTTCATACTAAATGCCACTCGGTCCACCCCCTATTTGCTTACAACCGTTTCTTTTTCAAAAACAATTTCCTTACCAGTTTCAGCAGATTGATAGATTGCGTCTAGAATTTTCGTGACGACAAATGCTTGTTCTGGTTTAACCAGTGGTTCTTTATCATATTTAACCGCTTCTAACCATTGTTTTGCTTCAAGAACTTCTGGTTTATTTGCTCCGCCTTCAAAGAATGCAATCGCACCACCTGCGGAGTTTCTCTCTTCTGTTAACATCCCGTTACGTGCTGAATTATAAACTAACTCATTGGTACGGAAGCTCATTCCTGAATTGATTTGTGCTCCAGACTTTGTTCCACAAAGCGTAGTAGCCGCCTCTCTTGATTCTAGTACATTAAGAGCCCAAGACGATTCAAGGAAAATAGTTGCTCCATTTTCCATTTTAATGTAACCAAATGCGGAGTCTTCTACCTCAAAAGTTTCCGGATCCCATGGTCCAAACATATTGCCTTCAACAGCTTCCGGTAAATGACCTAATTTATTGAAAACAGAGCCTGTCACGGAAACTGGTTTGAAATTATCCATCATCCATAAAGTAATGTCGAGAGCATGAGTACCGATATCGATTAATGGACCGCCACCTTGTTGGGATTTATCAGGAAACACTCCCCAAGTTGGAACGGCACGGCGACGAAGAGCATGCGCTTTTGCAAAATAAATATCACCAAGCTCATCTTTTTCACAAGCTTTATGAAGAGATTGTACTTCTGGACGGAAACGATTTTGATAACCAATCGTGAATTTCTTGCCTGATTTCTTCCAAGCATCGATCATTTTTTGAGCAGCTTCTGTAGTATGAGCCATTGGTTTTTCACACATAACATGCTTGCCTGCTTCAAAGGCTGCAACCGTAATTGGGCTGTGGCTTACATTCGGTGTTAGTACGTGTACAAGATCAATTGATTCATCCTTCAATAGCTCACGGTAGTCTTCGTAAACTTTAGCATCTGGTGTTCCAAATTCTTTCGCTGCTTTTTCAGCACGATCAATGACGATATCACAAAACGCAACCATTTCACCAATTTCTTTAAATTGTGATAATGCAGGGAAATGCTTTTGATTTGCAATACCGCCGCAGCCAATAATACCAATTTTTAATTTACCCATAATATTCATTCTCCTTTTTCTTCATTATTAAATGATTTAGTAGATTTATTATTAAATATCTATTTAAGCAAAAAACTGACTTAAATAGTTTTTACTAATTTTAATAGAATCTTTTTTGGATTTTAGTGAATCTTCGAATGCCTTGTCTTCTACTTCAATGACAGCGTATCCCCGGTAACCGATATCCGTTAAGGCAGATATATATTGGCTCCAATTGACATCACCAAGACCTGGTAGTTTAGGCGAAATATATTCAAGTGGTGTTGCCATGATTCCTACGTCGTTTAAGCGGTCCTTATACACCTTGATATCCTTGAAATGGATGTGGAAGATTCGCTCTTGAAACTCATATAAAGGCTTGATATAGTCCATTTGTTGCCAAACAAAATGTGATGGATCAAAATTCAATCCGAAGTTTTTATTTGGTATTGATTCAAACACACGTCGGAAGATTGCCGGCGTTGTCATTAGATTTTGTCCGCCTGGCCACTCATCTGAAGTAAATAACATCGGGCAGTTTTCGATCGCAATTTTTACTCCAAGTTCTTCTGCGAAATCTACAATAGGCTTCCAAACAGTAGCCATAATCTCCAAATTTTCTTCCACTGTTTTCTTTTGGTTTCTTCCAATAAAGGTTGTGACCATGTTAATATCAAGCTTCTTTGCCGCCTCAATACATTTTTTAATATGGGCTGCATAGTAATCACTTTTTTCAAGTTCTTCATCTAATGCATTAGGATAATAAGCAATAGCGGAAATATGAATTCCTTTTGCTTCGGTATAATATTTGACGTAATCCACATCTAAGTTATCTACATCAAGATGAGTAACACCGGCATATTTCCGAGCCGCTTTCCCCTTCGGCCATGCACATAACTCCACACATGAAAATCCTTGATCAGCTGCGAAGTCAATTACTTCTTCGAAGGTGCATTCATTTAAGATGGCACTGTTAAATCCAAGTTTCATCGTGTCATATCCTCCTATGTTTCTATTTATACGAGATTTAAATATTGATTTCGCTTACAATTATATCTTAACCCCTTTAAGTACATATTCCCTTTCTTTAATTAACCACATCAGGTATAGATTTTCGTCTTTTTTCATTCTTTCTTTCTCCCTGTATGAGAACAAGGTTAAAAATAATGATGTTATTTTTAATCTCTTACGATTATCAAAAAAGGCGCGATACACTGGGTATCACGCCTTTAAGATGAATATTCTCTTTAAATTGATAACGTAATTTTTCCAAACATACCTGTTGGATCGATTGGATCGTGCCAAATAATAAATGGTGGTTCCGGCTGATTTAACCGGTCCCTATCCAATGTCGTTGCAACTTCCACACGAATCGAATTGGTCCCTTTTCTTAAATAGTTTTCTAGCTCATATACATATGGTGGACAAACCTTCATACCTACATATTCATCGTTGACCCATACTTCCACTGCTTCATATATATTTTCAAAAGCTACTATCCCTTGGTTTGGTGTTTCATCCAGATCAAACGTTTTTTCATACCTAATGATTCCCGTAAAAGAAGGGTATTCGTTTGAAATAGGCTGTAGCTCAACCAGCTTCTTCACTTCACCAAAGTTCGGATACTCTTTGTTCTTAACAAGAGAATAATTCCAGTCTGATGATAAATCAATACTAGTAGAGCAGTTAGCTAGCTGAATAGAAAAAGGAAGATAACTTTTGAACGTATTTGCTTGTTCCTCATTACACTCAAACACGATACAAGATTCATAAGGCTTTAATTCTAAATAAATAAGACCTTTTCCATTTTCTTGTCTAACAGCAAGCTTTTCAAACTTATTTTCTAGACCGTTATAGACAATCGCAGATTCTCCAATAGGTAATTCAATTTCCCCGCTAAAGGTCTCAGATGCAGATTCATTCTGGAACATGTAAATGTTCTGTTCTTTTACATAATGATAATAAGTTAAATCCTTAAACGGTTTCTTTAATTGAATATCGTAAATTCCTTTGGATTTCAGTTCTTTAGCCAGATCGGTTAATGGAATCACCTTACATTCCTTAGTTGCTGCTAAAAGTTCTGCAGCTTCTAGTTTGTCTACCACATTCGCTATACCTTCTGGTCTTCCGTCTACAAATAGAATTTCCAGTCCATCTGCATTATTAATAAAAGCCGCCAACTCTTTCGTAATATATTGACTATATGGAATCACTAAACACTTAAATTCTTCACCATTAATATTTAATAGATTATTGTTAATTTTCCCGTTATAAGTTCCTAGGTCATTCAAAATATCCATCGGAACAAAATCAAAATCAATCTGATTTTCGGTTAAGAATCTGGCTGGTTTTTGCATTTTCATATATTCGCCGGTCCATTCACTTTCGCCTTGATATAAAACAGCTACGGGAGCAATATGGCTACCGCCATTAAAAACATGACAGATGCGGTTGGCATACTTCATTAAATATGAAAAATGTCTAAACTGCGGATTGTTACCTCGTGCGTAAAAATGCGGAGGACAATCGAAGTCAGGGTATTCCCGCATCGAAAAAGCATGAGGGACGAGGTAATTGATTCCACGGACAACTAAGTGGTCCAAAATATACTTCATATCTCTAACCCCAAGCTTCCAACCATAGGCGCCAAATAATTCACACATGGTCCTACCCTTTTTCTTGGGATCGAGATGTCCATAAGAAGAACCCAGTTTTCCAAGAGTATAATGATAGAACTCCCCATCACCCTTTGAAATACCACGTCTCTCTAACCCGGCACCGCCAAAAATTACTTGACCGCCAATCACATCAATTCCCGACATATGCTGGCCTGATAATGCCCTAAAGAAATGGCCGGCACCGCTTCCTAATCTGCTATGCTGATCATTATCTTCAATCACATGTCCAATGTATTCCACCTTGTGATCTTCACACCATTTTCCTAATTGAAGACTAAAATTCTTTTCGTATAACCGAGTCACGATATCCATATAAGTGTATCTGGTATGAACACATTGGTTCATTTCTTCAGAACTATTCCATAAATAAGGTAAAAATAGTCGCCAATTATCCCCAAGAGCTTCTAAAAGCAAATTTTTTGCCTCTTCACTCCAAGGTAACGGCATATCTTTTCTTCCGATAGTTTCATTAAAATCAAACCCGGTAGTATTACCAAATGCCGGTTCATCAGAGAAAAAGCCTGCGAACGTCTTCCCAAATTCGTCTTTGTACCGATCATAATGCGGTTCATATACCGCCTCTAGCTGTGTACTGACAGACTCTTCATCAATCATATTTATATATTTAGGGTTTCCCCCATCAGTTTTCGTTTCATATACTACATAAATTCTCCATGGCCCTTCTGGTAGGGTCAGGATAAGAAAACCATCTTCAATCCCGTCAGTTAAATCGATTAAATTCTCATCAATAATGCCATCTGTCACTAATTTAGCTGCTACAATACTTATTAATTTATTGTTTTTTTGCTCATCTTTGTCTATTGGTTTCCCAAAATCTAACCATGAACTCTTCGGTTTTAACATCGGGGTAATATGGATCGTGACTTCATTCTGGGCACCTAAGACATCGACAATATTGTAGTTAATATAAGTTTTCTTTCGTTTCGGATAGTTTTTCTCGATTAAACCATTCGCGTAGCCCGTTGGAAAATGAGCATCATCTAACACCCAAACACGCATGCCTCGCTGCTTTGTTTCTTCCATGACAATGTCCAGGTCATGCCACCAGCCTGGACCTGCAAAGTCAGGGTGCGGCCTCGCTTCAACACAGATTGCTCTTATGCCACATTCATAGATTTTAGCTATTTCTTCTCTGATCACTTGTTCCTCTTCCCCTCTCATCCAAAGAAAAGGAAGAATATAGTTTTCATGATTCTGACTGAATAAATCTTGTAAGGTAGTTTCCATGATGTAACCTCCAACTAGAACAGCTTATAAACTACCAATTATATGGTAGCTCATAAGCTGTCTTTTTCATTATTAATTTAATAATTCGCTTTGTCTTTTTAGAAGTTCTTTGGAATTCTCCATTGCTCTCGCCTTAGTGATATGGTAGAAGAATAAAGGAATGGTACCAATAATTAATAGAATACCAGGTCCTAAATTTACTAACATGTTTATTCCGTCTACTACTTCCGGTGTTTGTTTTGTATTGGCAATATAGCCAATTGCTCCTAGAATAGCTGCACTCAAGGCTCCTACTGAAGCGCTTGCAATTTTAGTTACAAGACTAGTAAAGGAATAGATAGCACCATCAGCACGTACGCCTGTCTTCAATTGACTTTCATCGATCGCATCTCCGACCATACTGAACACCATTAGGCCACTAAATCCAAGGGGTACACATGAAATCGCTGACAAAATATAGATCATCGTGAAATTTGTCACTGGTGTTAAATACAATCCACACCAACCAAGTCCCATTATAATGGAGCCAGCAATTAGGAGGGTCTTCTTTTCAAAGAATTTGGCAATAAAAGAAACTCCAAATGCTCCAATTGCTCCACAAACTGATAATATTGTAAATAATACCGCGATTAAATCTGGTCGATTTAACACATAAATAGCATAATACACGATAGTCCCAATTCTACCAAATACGCCAAGTAAAACAATGAAAAGACTAGATAAAATTAACAATACTGGTTTATTAGACCAAACAGATTTCAACGATTCCTTTACGGAAGGTCTTTCCTCTTTGGCAGGAGTGATTACTTCCTTACAGTTTTTAAAGGTTAAGAACAAAAGTGGTGCTGAAACTAACGATAAAACGATTGATGCGTAGAAAAAACCGTTTTGTTGGTTTCCATTACCTAGTAAAGTAATTAATGGCATGACAGCAGCACCCGTTAGAATACCGGCTAATTGTCCAAAAACTCCTCTGTAAACGTTTAAATTTGTTCTCTCATTTGTATCCCTGGTCATAACGGTTGCAAGTGCACCATATGGAACATTAACCACCGAATGAACGGTACCTAATAATAAATAGGTAATCGTTGCATAAATGACCTTACCCGTACTAGAAAGATCCGGAGTGTAAAACGTCAATATATTTAGAGCACTTAAAGCGAATGCACCATAAAGTATATAGGGTCTAAAACGTCCATGTTTGCTTTTCGTTCGTTCCATTACTAATCCTAATAATGGATCCACAAAGCAGTCCCACACTCTTGCTACAAGTAAAATGATAGCAGCCACACCACCAGCTATACCAAAAACATCAGTGTAGAAAAACAATAAATAGGAAGAAGCTAAACTCCACACAACACTAGCAGAAAACTCTCCAAACCCGTAACTTAATTTTGTAAAGAAACTAAGCTTTTCATTGTTTTGAGGAATTACTAAACTCTCATTTAATTGTGGAACTACCCCATTTGCCATCTCTTATCCTCCTAGTTTAAAATACCTCAATTCCCAACTGTGAATCATCAGTAGCTACTGTTACAGTTATATTAACTTAACCAAAATGTAATCGCATTCATATAATTAAACCTGTAACTGTAATATTTTATCCACTATCGTTAGTAAGGAGGGAGGCTCAGCAAATGATTAAGAAATTATGTATAATTCTTAACCTACTTTATTAAAAATTCCGAAAATAATAGTTAAATATAGATAAAGGTACATATTTTAGCTATTTTATCACATTATTTATAAGGATAGATTAATAATTTTATAGGCTTGACTACCTAATCGGATAAAATTAATGATTTAGGCTAAAAAACAACCCATAACATAGGTTATAGGTTGCTGATCTGGATATAATTAACTTTTTCACATTTCAAAACTAGCGTTTTTCTTCTACTACTATAAAACTTCCATCCAGTCCTGCTTGTGAATTGGATCCCACGGTAACTTTAAACAAACCGGGTTCAACAACATACTCCATCGCCTCATTGTAAAAACCAAGGTTATTAATAGGCAGATCAAAAGTGACTGTTCTACGTTCTCCTGGCTGCAGCATAATCTTTTTAAAACCTTTTAATTCCTTAACTGGTCTCACTCTACTCGCCACTACATCAGAAACATAAAGCTGGACAATTTCTTCTCCCGCCCGTTCCCCTGTATTGATTACGTCCACATAAAGGGTTGCCAAACTTTCTTTCGTAACTTCTGGTTCAATGACAAGATTCTCGTATTTAAATGTCGTGTAACTTAAGCCAAACCCAAAAGGATACAATGGTTCAGCCGGTCCATCTATATATTTTGATGTAAACTTCACTTTGCCTGCAGGTCTTCCAGTTTTAGAATGATTATAGTATATTGGCACTTGTCCAACTGAGTATGGAAAGGTAGCGACTAGTTTTCCGCTTGGATTATAATCTCCAAACAAAACGTCCGCTACCGCATTACCGCTCTGTATGCCCAATTGCCATGCTTCTACAATCGCAGAGACATTCTCAGCAGCCCAAGGAATCGCTAATGGTCTTCCGTTGATTAGTACAACTACAACCGGTTTCCCTGTTTGATGCAGTGCCTTTAATAAATCTTCCTGCCTGCCCGGTAAGTTAAGATCCATACGACTTGAAGCTTCTCCACTCATGTCGGCATTTTCACCAACAACAGCAATGATGACATCGGATTCGCTTGCTATTTGTACGGCCGTATTGAAGTCTATACCTTCATCACCAGTTACTTCACAGCCCTTTGAAAAGACGATTTCTGTGTCCTTATCGACTATAGATTGAATTCCTGAAAGGACAGTAACTACCTCTTCAGGATCACCCGTTATTGCCCATGTACCCAGCATTTCCTTTTTATTATCTGCCAATGGACCGATGACAGCAATTTTCTTAAGGTTTTTCTTTAAGGGAAGAATATTGTCCTCATTCTTCAGCAACACAATCGATCGTTGAGCCATCTCCCTAGCCACTCCAACATGTTCGGGTGCGAGCAGGGTCTTTGCTTCAATTTCTTTATTCGTTCTATATGGGTTATCAAAGAGACCCAAATGAAACTTTACACGTAAAACTCGTCGTACTGCCTCATTCAGTACCTCTTCAGGTATATCACCATTATTAATTTGTTCAGGTAAATCCTGTTGATAAGTACCATGACTCATATCTACCTCTAGCCCTGCCAATAAAGCCTTCTTACTAGCCTCTTTTCGATCAACGGAACTTCCATGAATCACACATTCAGCGATAGAATTAGCATCACTAACCACAAAGCCCTTAAATCCAAACTGTTCTCTTAACACATCTGTTAAAAGGTAGTTGTTTACCGTACATGGGATTCCATTTAAATCATTAAAGGCACTCATAAATGTCGCAACACCTGCATTGGCTGCTGCCTTAAAAGGAGGAAGGTAAACCTCATGAAGCGTTTGCAGGGACATGTCGACAGTATTATAATCGCGGCCGCCAACAGCTCCTCCATAAGCAGCAAAGTGTTTGGCACAGGCAAGGATACTTTCAGCATTAGATAAATCTTCACCCTGAAAACCTTTCACTCTGGCTGCTGCAATAACACTAGCTAGGTATGTGTCTTCACCTGCACCTTCGGCAACCCTTCCCCAACGAGAGTCTCTTGAAATATCTACCATCGGGGCATAGGTCCAATGAATCCCAGCAGCTGATGTCTCTTTGGCTGCAATTTCTGCCGTTTTCTCGATCAATTCCATATCCCAACTGCAAGCTTCTGCTAGCGGGATCGGAAATATTGTCTTGTAGCCATGGATAACATCCAAGCCAAAAAGCAGTGGAATTCCCAGTCTTGACTCCTCCACAGCTATTTTTTGTAATTCATTAGAGATTTCTGCTCCGGTTACTCCACCCATTGAACCAAGAATACCTTCTTTAATTTCATCCTTATGATAATTCTTCTCCATTGCTTGAAATTCCTGAAAGGATATTTCACCTTCAACTAATTTTGTAATAATTTCTTCAAACGCACCAAATAAAGATGGAACAATTTGTGTTAATTGACCAACCTTCTCTTCTAAAGTCATTTTACTAATTAGTTCATTTATCTTATTCTCGTAATCAGTTACTATCATTTTATCCTGAATACTCATTTCTACCATTTTCGAGTCATTCCTCTCTATATGTTCTCAAGCAACAAAAAGTATCCTCTAGATAGATTGTGTTTCTATCTAAAACTAGAGGATACTTTTTCCTCAAAATGACGAGGATAATAATAGAACTTTATCTTTATGTTTTTCGAAAAAAACCGGTTCCTTCCTTTTTGCTGCCTGATAGAATTGATCGATTATTTCCATTATATAAACACCATGCTCAGCAGGAGCGACTAATTCGTCGCCAGATAGAATGCTATCCGCAAAATGCTCAAACTCATTTATCAACTTAATATTTGGATTTAGAATTGGTGAAATATCGACACAGGTATCCAATAATTCAGAATGAATTTTTAATTCACCGTTAATTAGCGTCGCTCCACCTTTTGTTCCTAGTATTTCTACAAATTGTTTGTCTTTTTCAATATTGGATGCCCAGCTAAATTCAAAATTTACTGTAGCTCCATTTTTAAGACCAATAAAACCCATCGCAGAATCTTCCACATTAAAGATACCATTTGGATTTCCCTTATATCCATTTCGATTTCGGGTAGTCGTCTGATCAAAATTATTGTAAGTTGCTCCAGTCACATATGAAGGTTCGGGCATACCGATAAGATAAAATGCTAAATCAAGATAGTGAACACCTAAATCTATCATGACTCCGCCGCCAGCGTAATCTTTATTGGTAAACCATGTACCTCTTCCTGGTATTCCACTCCGTCTGATCCATCCTGCTTTAGCCTGATAAATCTCTCCTAAGTATCCCGCATCAATGTATTTCTTCAAGTAAGCAGCTTCATTCGTAAATCGATTATTAAGTCCTAGCATGACCTTTTTTCCGGACTTATTTTTTGCCTCAACGATTTTTTTAGCTTCTATCGCATTAACTGCCAATGGTTTTTCGCAGTGAACATTTACCCCTTTTGAAAGTGCATAAATAGAAATTTCAGCGTGAAGATAGTTTGGCGTGCATACACTTACCAAATCCAACTCTTCATTATTTATCATATCTTCATAATTACTATAAACTTTTTTTATATTATATTTTTCTGCTAATTTATAGGCGCTATCAATATTTACATCACATATTG
>JAANMP010000005.1 GCA_011250595.1 Bacillus sp. MM2020_1
GGTAAAAATATACTATTGTTAAACCAAATAATTTCATCGGTTTATTTAATATAATGAGGGATCTAAATGTTAATTCGTTATAAAAAAACATTCGAAAAAATTGCCATGGGTTTATTGTCCTTTATGCCCAGCGAAAAAGATTTAAAAAAGCTCCAGCATACCATGAAGGAATATGAAACAGAAGAAGATTGGCACTTATTCCTCTGGAAAGAAGAAGATATCATTGGGCTTTTAGGTGTCCTGAATCACAATGATACCAATACTTTAGAAATCCTTCATATCTCCGTTAATCCTTCGCATCGTTTTCAGGGAATTGGTAAAAAAATGGTGAAAGCACTAACAGAAATGTATGCAGAAAAAGAAATTACGGCTAATGAAAATACGGCCGCTTTTATTGAAAAATGTGATCTTTGCTAGATTTACACTCAAAAGGCAGTGAATAAATTTATTCACTGCCTTTTCGCATCTTTAATGATTGGTTTCTTTCTTCAATGATGGTGGATCTGTCGCGTAATTTATGACGGTTGACTAGTAAATTATTAGTAAGATCACTCTCATTACCCCATGTAAAACCCTTTTGTTCACTTACTGTTTTTGCTGCTTCTAGTAAGGTTGAATTACTTAGAGGTAAAGAAATGCTTCTATATAATTCGCCTTTTTGCAGTGCGGTAATCTGTCTATTTAATAAGTGATAAAAATCCACATGATTGATTCCGAGTCTTGTCAGGAAATCAGAATGTAATTCGAAAATCTTTATTGCTTTTATTAATGTTCGTCGAGCACCGCTAAAATTACTTCGACGATGATGGTAAGCAGATACAGATAATAAAATAAAACCGACCCAGATGGAATTTTTATTTTTTGGGTCTGTCTTTTTCCAGTAATCCTCAAGTAATTCATGACACTCGAAATAATCGCGATCGCCATGATAATGGGCTAAAAAATCGATATACTCACTCGGGTACAAGCAATTCCCCCCTAACAAAATGTATAGTATAGTTTATCATATTTGAAGGGGTCCCCTAAGAAAATAATTTTCAAAAAAAGCCCGTCATGATTGACGGGCAAAGTAGTTCTAACTAGTATTGGCACCATAGTGAACAGTTTTATGTGTATACCTGTACACATACCTAATGTTTATTAATATACCCAGGAAGCACCAACAATAATTAACAAGATAAATAGAACTACAATTAAAGCAAATCCGGATCCAAATCCGTGTTCAGACATATTCATTACCTCCCAAAAGATGTTTTGTTCTTTTCCTTGTCATCATATGTAGGATATTTGTCCATTGTTATGGGCAAACATCATGTTTTGATAATATTCCCTCGCCAATTTGATTTTTTTATTGGATAACCTTATTTAATCCTCTATACTATTAATAGTCGAAGTAAATACTTAACGAACTTATTAATTAAAGAATTTTGGTGATATCGTGCCATATCAGGTGAAAATTGATGCATTTGAAGGACCGTTAGATTTGCTGCTCCATTTAATTAATGGGCTGGAAATTGATATATATGATATTCCTGTTGCCCAAATAACCGAGCAATACTTAATTTATATAAAGACGATGAATGAACTAAAGCTCGATGTAGCAAGCGAGTTTTTGGTTATGGCAGCCACATTGCTCGTAATCAAGAGTAAAATGCTTTTACCGAAGCATGCGGAAGTTCTTGAAGAAAACGATACTGACATGTTATTTGAAGAAGATCCAAGAGATGAACTTGTTGAGCGCCTCATTGAGTATCGAAAATATAAAGAAGCTGCTCATGACTTAAAGACCATGGAAGTAGAGCGCGGGCTTATGTTTACGAAGCCGCCAAGTGATCTGTCTGAGTTTGCGAAAGAGAAACAACCGGAAAAAGCGGAGTTAAATGTTTCTCTGTATGATATGCTGGCAGCTTTTCAAAAATTAATGCGACGAAAGAAACTTCAGCGACCGATGGCAACGAGAATCACACGTCAGGAAATATCAATTGAAAAAAGAATGAATGAAATTATGGTTGAACTAAAGCAGCTTAAAATTCAAATAAACTTTAATGATTTATTTCCTTATCCTGCTAAGGATCATATCGTGGTAACCTTTTTAGCTGTTTTGGAGCTTATAAAAAGAAAAGAGATTGACGCCCAGCAACAAGAGAATTTTGGAGACATTTATGTTAAAGCCGTAAAGGAAGGGGCAGAAATGATTGGAAATCGTTAATTGGAACAGTATTCTAGAGAGCCTGTTATTTGCTGCAGGGGATGAAGGGCTTTCACTGAAACAGGTTGCTGAGGTCCTAGAGGTAAATGAGCTAAAGGCAAGTGAAATCATTGAGGATCTAAAAAAAGAATATGAGCGAGACACCAAAAGGGGAATTATGATGGTCCAGCTTGCTGGTACCTATCAGTTAGCAACCAAGAAAGAAAATGCTGCATATCTCAAGAAACTAGTGGATTCCCCCCATACTTCCACCTTGTCACAGGCAGCATTAGAAACATTGGCAATCATTGCCTATAAGCAACCAATCACCCGTGCTGAAATCGAGGAAATTCGCGGGGTGAAAACAGAGCGTCCGTTGCATACACTAATGGCAAAAGCATTAATTAAAGAGGTTGGCCGCGCCGAAGGTACTGGTAGAGCTTATTTATATGGGACAACAAAGGAGTTTCTTGACTACTTTGGTCTGAAAAGTATTGAAGAACTTCCACAGCTTCCAGACAAGGCAGATGATGAATTTATTCAAGAAGAAGCAGATCTATTTTTCGAGAAATTTTCAGAAACGATTAACTCTTAATTTTCCAATACTTGCTTGAATTTATGATAAAATAAATGTAAGTAGAATCTTCATTCTTTTTAACATGTTTAAAATATTTACATGCAATATTGTCATTGGCCAAGGAGTGGAATTCATTTGTTAATTAAAGATTGTAAAGGCATTGAATTAGAAAAAGAAAAATCAAATACTTCTGAGGATTTTTTTAACAGGAGCGAAGTTACTTTTGTTGAAGACGGTGTAGAAAAAACACTTCATATTTTGTATGTTAGGTATTTTGATGAAATCCGCCATGAATTTACACCTTACGAGCAAGACCCTATTTTTGTTCAGCAAGGGCATGAGACGACCTTTAAAGACATTGTAGGACTTGTATGTCTCTTGAAAAATCCAGGCTTGCGCAGCCGAAAACGGCTTTATATCAATTCAAAGCAGGAATTTGCTACTTATTTTCAAGATATCAATTATAATAAATTACCTGAAATTTTTCTTTCTCTTAACGAAAAGAAAGAATATGAGCTTCGTTCTCCGCTTGAGTTCATTTTGCAGCCAAAATAGTAAAGTATACGAAGTATAAAATTTAGGGGGTAAACAATGGGCAATACATTGGTAAAAACACAATTAAATGATGTAAAGAATTTTTTAGGGGATTCTATCTTAACATTAGAGAATTTTTTAAATGAAGCAACACTTTCGCAATTGAATTTAGAAAATGAAGAGGACCTTCAGTATAATAAATTGATCTTTGCAAATTTACGGAAATTAGCGGTCTATAGTGAAGAAGGGTTGGATGCGTGCTCTGTTATTTTGCAAGGCAGCCCTTTTCAAAA
Organism: Bacillus sp. MM2020_1; assembly: GCA_011250595.1. Taxonomy (GTDB): domain Bacteria; phylum Bacillota; class Bacilli; order Bacillales; family Cytobacillaceae; genus Neobacillus. The sequence goes on from JAANMP010000005.1 coordinate 3,593, forward strand.
AGCAGCCGCAGAAAAAACTCTGTATAAAATTTATCATCAATGTATTGAAGAATTTTTCTCGCCTAAGAATGATGCTTGGTTCGAAGACAGCAGGTCCGCATACACCGGTAGAAACTCGATAAAGTTTTATCGAAATGTAAATGATCCTATTGTACAGTTAGTCAAAAGCTTAGAAGGTGAGTTCCAAAGGATTAGAGAAGAACTTGAATACTATGAAACAGATTACCGAACTAAAATGATTCAATCCAAATAAGAAATATTTTTGAAGACTGTCCTTAAAGGGCAGTCTTTTATCGTGTTCTTAATTAACCGTATCCTTCATACCATCTAGGTAGGTTCTTATAATCTATTGTCAGGAAGAAGGGAAAGGATGGATCGTTTTAGTCAATATGTTAACGAATTGTTTGAATGGAATGAACAAATGAAACAGTTTCTTCAATCCGAAAAGGAGGGGGGGAACTCTGAATTATGGGAACATCTTGATCATTTCACGGAGTTAATTGAAAGCACAGGCAGACAATTATCAAATGAAGAGCTGTTAAGCCTTCAAGCGAAGGCCGAGCATATTCATGAGCAAATGGAAAATTATTTTAAAAGAAAACAAGAAAGTGGAGTTCTTGTAACGACAGAAAAAGTGGTGCCCCCCGGGGGCCATACACTCCCTGACCTCACTTACCCCTATAATGCATTAGAACCATATATTTCAGAGGAAATCATGAAGCTTCATCATGATAAGCATCATCGATCATATGTGGATGGGTTAAATAAAGCAGAACTTAACCTAAAAAAAGCCAGGGAAACGAATGATTTTTCCTTAATAAAGCATTGGTCACGGGAGCTTGCCTTTCATGGTTCAGGACATTATCTTCATACAATTTTTTGGAAAAACATGAGCCCGAATGGCGGTGGTGCCCCGCATGGTCTTTTAAAAGCTGGAATCGAGAATTACTTTGAGAGTTTTGTGGCGTTTAAAAAACAATTTTCTGAAGCCGCCAAGCAAGTCGAAGGAGTGGGATGGGCAATTTTGGTTTGGTCTCCACGGGCGCGGCATTTAGAGATACTGCAATCTGAACGACATATGCTATTGACCCAGTGGGATACTATTCCGCTCCTGGTATTAGATGTTTGGGAGCATGCGTATTATTTACAGTATAAAAACAAAAGGCCGGAATATGTCGACAATTGGTGGAACTTAGTCAATTGGCATGATGTAGAGATGCGGTTTGAAAAAGCAACAGACATCAAATGGCCAGCCAATTAAAAAGTTAAGCAGACGACAAAATGTTGTCTGCTTTCGTTTTTCTCTCTCAAATAGTCATAACGAGCCTCGTCCTGCATAAACTTGTACAAGAAAAACGAAAAGCAGAAGTGCCTTCCTTGGCATGGAAGCCAGATAACTATACAAGGGGACGAGGTTAATCTAATGAGAATGATATGGAAGCTAGTTATTTTTTCTCTCATAGTCTCAATATTCATTGCTAACATTCCTCAAAAGGTGGATGCTTCTGTTTCCGTAAGTGCAGCAAGTGCGGTGTTGATAGAGCAGAAATCAGGTCGAATCCTTTACGAGAAAGATGCTTATACCAAACGAAGGATTGCGAGTATAACTAAAATAATGACTGCGAAACTAGCAATTGAATCCGGGAAAATGAATCAATACGTAAAAGTAAGCGAACAAGCCACTCATGCGGAAGGATCGTCAGTCTATTTAAAGCCCGGTGAAAAAATTAAGCTTAAGGACCTGGTTTATGGTTTGATGCTAAGGTCTGGAAATGACACGGCGGTAGCGATCGCCGAGTATGTTGGAGGCAGTGTAGAGGGGTTCGCCTACTTGATGAATTTAAAGGCAAAGGAAATCGGGATGTTAAATACCCATTTTTCCAATCCACATGGCTTAGATGACCATGAAAATCATTACTCAACTGCCTATGACATGGCAGTGTTAATGCGTTATGCCATGCAGGATAAAACCTTTAAGAAAATATCCGGCACAAAGGTATATAGAGCGCCAAACCCGGCTGAAGATTGGGACCGTGTCTGGAAAAATAAAAACCGCTTACTTACAAAATATAAATATACAACCGGAGGGAAAACCGGTTTTACAAAACGAGCGAAAAGGACATTGGTAACAACTGCAACAAAAGGAGATATGAACCTTATAGCGGTAACCTTGGACGGACCAGACGATTGGAATGACCATATTTCCATGTATGAAAGTGGATTTAAAGGGTTTGATATGGCCGAAGTCCTCTCGAAAGGGAAAATTGAGGGTGTTAAAAATAAGTATTATAAGAACCATTTATATGTTAAAAAAACAATTGTCTATCCCGTAACAAGCGAAGAAATGGATTTATTTTCTATTAAATATAAGTTGAACAAGCCAATCAAAAAGTTCGATGAGGATAAGAAAACTGACGAAGTTGTGGGTAAGGCAGCGGTTTACTTGGATGGAAGAGTAATCAAAGAAACCCCCATTTATTATCAGAATATGCCAGAACCTAATAAAGGGCTGCTGAATTCTGTAAGGGAAATTTTTCTTACGATTATTGGTGTGAAGTCCAATGGTTAATTATATCTGGGTGTTTATGACGGTTGTTGGATTTATTTTTGCATTAATAAATGGAACCATGGCGGAAGTGAATAAAGCCATTTTTGACGGGGCGAAAGAAGCGGTGACCCTCTGCATTGGACTCATTAGTGTCCTCGTCTTTTGGCTTGGCATGATGCGAATCGCAGAGGAGTCTGGCCTGTTAGAACGTTTATCTAAACTATTTCGACCACTTGTCAAACGATTATTTCCTGAAGTCCCAGTAAATCATCCAGCAATGGGCTATATATTATCCAATATGATTTCAAACATGTTTGGTTTGGGAAATGCAGCCACTCCTCTTGGTATTAAAGCGATGGAAGAATTAAAAAAGTTAAATGGAGGCAAGGATTCAGCGAGCAGGTCCATGGTGACTTTTTTAGCAATTAATACGGCTAGTATTACCATAATTCCGACAACTGTCATCGCGATTAGAATGAATTATCATTCTGCTTCACCTACAGAGATTGTCGTTCCGACGATTATAGCAACCATTATCTCTGCGTTAGGTGCAATCATCATTGACCGTTATTTCTATTATCGCAGAAGCAGAAAAGGATGAAGAAACATGGAGCTGATCTCGGTTATATCGTTAACATTTATCCCTTTACTTATTGGGTTTATTCTATTATATGGCACCTTCAAACACGTTCCGACCTATGAAAGCTTTGTTGAAGGTGGAAAAGAAGGAATTAAAATCGCATTCTCCATTATCCCCTTCCTTGTTGGAATGCTAGTGGCCATCTCTATATTTCGGGCATCCGGTGCACTAGATGCTTTAATGAATTGGATACGCCCAGTCATGAAATCAATTGGAGTACCCGCTGAAATTGTGCCATTATTGTTCATCAGACCGATATCAGGAAATGCTGCGCTGGGAATGACTAGTGATTTGATAGCTGTATATGGACCAGATTCATTTATTGGCCGCCTAGCATCTGTTTTACAAGGAAGTACTGACACGACTTTTTATGTGTTAACTGTCTATTTCGGTGCAGTAGGTATAAAAAAAATGGGGGATGCCCTAAAAGTTGGCCTCCTCGCAGATGTAGTTGGAATTATTGTGGCGATAGTAGTTGTTGCTATGATTTTTGGAACAAAATAATCTTTAAGTCATGAGCATGTTCATTTTGAACATGCTTTTTTATGGTATAAGAAATTATAAAATTATTTATTGTAGCTAACATGAATTAGTTCTCTGAATCCAGCTCCAGCGCCCAGCGGCTAGTGGACTTCGCTCTCCGCCCTACGATAAGTCAACATCGAATCGCAAACGCTCTTCGTGTTTCCTTTATCTCAGTTGGAGCGCTCCAGTCCATACGCCGCTAAACGGGCGCTTGCGCTTTTTGTTCTATTTTCCCGTTATAATACCCGTTACTTTGAAAAGTGAAGTAATTGTGTCATAATTCATAAGGATAGGTTTCTGTGTTCGCTTCACTGGTAATAGGAAAATACTGTTACTCAGCAGGAAACAAGTAGCTAAATGCAGCCATCTTATCTTTTTATACAGATAAATTCGAGGTGGAATGAATGGAAAGATTGCAAAAAGTAATCGCTCAAGCGGGCATTGCTTCAAGAAGAAAATCTGAGGAATTAATTAAAGAAGGGCGAGTAAAGGTTAATGGAAAGGTTGTTACAGAGCTTGGTCTGAAGGTATCTTCATCTGATAGGGTGGAAGTGAATGGAATTCAGATTGAAAAAGAAGAACCTGTTTATTTCCTTTTATATAAACCAAGAGGAGTTATATCAAGTGTTAATGACGAGAAGGGTAGAAAAGTGGTTACTGATTTCTTTCAACATTTTAAAGAAAGAATTTTTCCAGTTGGACGCCTTGATTATGATACATCAGGATTATTAGTATTAACGAATGATGGAGAATTTGCTAATTTACTCATGCATCCGAAAAGTGAAATTGACAAAGTGTATGTTGCAAAGGTTAAAGGAATACCATCAAAAGAAAATCTAAGGAAGCTTGAAAAAGGAATCCGTCTAGAAGATGGGAAAACAGCCCCGGCAAGAGTGAAATTGCTTTCTGCTGATAATAAAAAACAATCTGCGATTGTTGAAATTACCATCCATGAAGGTAGAAATCGTCAAGTTCGCAGGATGTTTGAAGCAATTGGTCATGATGTATTGAAATTAAAGCGTGAACGATATGCATTCTTAACACTGAATGGTTTAAAAACGGGCGATGCAAGAGAGCTTACGCCACATGAAGTAAAGCAGCTAAGAGCATTGGGGATTGGAACTGCGAAAAAAAATTCATAAAAACGTCACAATTAGTATTTTTCATTTCCACAGTACTTGTGTTGTAAAGTGCTATAATTAGACAAACTGTGTTGTGTGATCTACTGGAGGGGAATTAATGAAAAAACGGCGATTAGTTATTAGAACAATAATCCTACTTTTACTAGCGGCTGCCGTTGCTTATACGCTATATGCTAATTTTACAAAAGATAATAAACAAAAAGTGGCGGTTAATAGCATAGCACCTGATTTTGCACTGGTTGACATGCAGGGAAAAAAACATCGGCTTTCAGATTATCGAGGACAAGGGGTATTCTTGAATTTCTGGGGAACGTGGTGCCCACCTTGTAAAAAGGAAATGCCTTATATCAATAATCAATATAATCAATACAAGGATAACGGGGTTCAAGTAGTGTCAGTTGATATACAGGAATCAGAACTTGCTGTCAATCAATTTGCAGAACGCCTCAAGCTAGACTTTCCGATTATGATTGATAAAGACAAAGAGGTCATGAATACCTATGGAATTGATTTGCTGCCTGCCACCTTTTTGATTGATAAAAATGGAAAGGTAGTAAAGTATTATACGGGTGAGTTGACAGAAGAAAAAATTAGGGAATTTATGGAGAAAATAAAACCTTAAGGTTGTTGGGAGTTTTTTCAATGAAAGATGTTAAATGTGAATGCGGACATGTAAATCCACATGGAACCGTTTTATGTGAAGCATGCGGAAAGATTCTGGATGAGCAAAATAACCCTGCAGAGCTTCTTGACATGCGTTATGAAGGAAGTGCACGACGTTCACAAACATACAATAAAACATTTATTGATAAAATATGGAACTTTTTTTCCTCAGTTAAAGTCGGCGTTTGGCTAATTATTATTACCTTAATTGCTTCCTCCCTTGGAACAATTCTTCCGCAAGAGATGTATATTGACCTGCCGGCAGATGTTTATTATGAGCAGGAATACGGGTGGGTTGGTAAACTCTATTACCAATTAGGCTTCAATAATTTATATGGCTCTTGGTGGTATTTATTATTAATTGCAATGATCGGTATATCCTTGGTCATTTGTAGTCTCGATCGGGTGGTGCCATTATATAAGGCCCTGAAGGCCCAACGGGTGACAAGACATGAAGGTTTTTTAAAACGACAGCGTATTTTTGGCATAAACGATAGTACGGATGAAAATGATTTTATGGCAATTAAGAAGCATCTTAAGGAAAGACGCTATCAGATTCGTGAAGAAAATGGGGATATTTTAGCTGAAAAAGGGCGTTTTTCTCGCTGGGGTCCATACGTAAACCATGTTGGCTTAATCATTTTTTTATTTGGCGGAATGCTCCGCTTTATTCCGGGGATGTATGTAAATGAAGATCTTTGGGTACGGGAAGGTGAAACGGCTGTAGTGCCGGAAACAGATGGACAGTTCTATATTCAAAATAACAAATTCATTCTAGAGCATTACGATAAAAATAAAGATAAGACCTTTGAAAAAGCGATTAGTATGGCAGGGGAGGTTGTGAAAAACTACCAATCCAACGTTGTACTATATAAGCGTGTTGGACAAAATCTCCCAGGTGAGAAACCCAAACTGAAGAAGATTGAAGATTATAAGGTCCGAGTTAATTTACCGCTCACATATGAAGGCTATTCCGTTTTCCAAGCTTCCTTCAGGAGTGAATTAAATAAGATGTCATTTGCATTGACAAATAAACAGACTAAAAAATCAGTAGGCGAGCTTAAGGTTGACCTTAGAGATCCAAAGACGAAGTATGATCTAGGGAATGGATATTCTGTTGAAATTCTAAACTATTTTCCTGACTTTGAGTTTGCAGAGAACGGGGAGCCCACAACGAAATCTAGAGTACCAAACAATCCTGCATTTGTCTTTAGAATGGTTTCTCCTGAAAAGCCAAAAGGAGAAACTAGTTTTGTGGCCATCAAGCAAACCATCGAGCCATTTGGGGATAATCAATATAAAATGGCATTTAAAGGAATTGAAACAAAAAATATATCAGGTTTTATTGTTCGTAAGGATTCAACATTATGGGCAATTATTTTGGGTGGAATCATATTCATGATTGGTGTCATCCAAGGAGCCTATTGGAACCATCGCCGAATTTGGATTCAAAATAAAAACGGGCAAGTTTGGGTTGCGGCACATACAAACAAAAATTGGTATGGACTAAAAAAAGAAATTGAAACAGTATTAAAAGATACGAAACTTGTTATGCCAGATGATCAAGTTCAAACGGAAGATACAGATAAATCTAAAGAAAAGGAGAGTGTCTAGTTGGTTACAATAAGCAGTAATTTATTATTTATTTCTTTTATTCTATATTTAGTTGCAACCCTTTTTTACGGCGGGTCTATTAAATCAAAAAAGCATTCGAGTGAAAAGGAAGGAACCAATAGATGGGGGAAGATTGCTGTTCTGTTAACTATTATTGGTTTTGTTTCACAGCTGGGTTACTTTATCACTAGATGGATTGCTGCGGGACACGCACCTGTTAGTAACATGTTTGAATTCACAACATTCTTCGGGATGGCCCTTGTAGGTGCATTTATAGTTATTTATTTTATTTATCGTACAACCTTACTTGGATTATTTACAATGCCTGTGGCTCTATTGGTTATTGCTTATGCGAGTATGTTTCCAAAGGATATTACGCCATTAATACCGGCATTACAAAGTTATTGGTTACATATTCACGTAACTACTGCAGCTATTGGGGAGGCTATTCTATCGATAAGCTTTGCAGCAGGGCTTATTTATCTCGTAAAGGCAATTGATCAAACAAAATCCAGCAAACAAACATTTTGGCTTGAAATGGTAATGTTTGCGTTAGTTGCTGTGTTAGGCTTTGTTACTGTTTCATCCATATTTTCAGGTATGGGTTACCATGAAAAATTTAATTGGATTGATAAACATGATAACGCCGCAGTTGTTGAATATACGATGCCTGCCCTTTCAGGACCGCATGAGGGAGATTTACTAACCAAGGACGGATTTAGGCCTTTATTCGAGGTACCTGCCTTTATTAATGCAAAAAAATTAAATACCGTTATTTGGTCATTAATGGCGGGACTTGTTATTTATGGTTTAATTAGATTAATTTTACGAAAACGAATTGCTGCAGCACTAAAACCGATTGTTAAAAATATTAAATTAGACTTTGTTGACGAAATTAGCTATCGCTCGGTATTAATCGGTTTCCCAGTCTTTACTTTGGGTGCACTTATTTTCGCGATGATTTGGGCACAAATGGCTTGGTCGCGATTTTGGGGATGGGATCCAAAAGAAGTTTGGGCATTAATAACATTTTTATTCTATGCAGCATTTTTACATCTCCGTCTTTCAAAAGGGTGGCATGGCGAAAAATCTGCTTGGTTAGCAGTAATTGGCTTTGTTATTATTATGTTTAACCTTGTTGCAGTCAATCTCGTTATTGCCGGACTCCATTCCTATGCTGGATAATCATTTGAAAATCGGATAAGGATATAATTTAATAACCTTCATTTACTAATAAGTGAAGGTTATTTATAAAATCTTCAAATGTAACAACAGTTGTCAAATTATTGACACTTTTAATAGGAGTAATTAGTACGAAAATATAGCATAAAACCAGCCCGTTTTGTAAAATAAACTCCATGGGGGGATTAATAATGGAAAAAGACGTGAAAATTTTAGTTGTGGATGATGAGGAAAGAATTCGCCGTTTATTAAAAATGTATTTAGAGCGTGAAGACTATACAATTGATGAAGCTGAAGATGGAACTGAGGCATTAGCTAAAGCATTTGCTAATGATTATGATGTTATTCTTCTTGACCTGATGATGCCAGGGAAAGATGGAATTGAGGTTTGTCGTGAATTAAGAGAAAAGAAGGCAACACCGGTCATCATGCTTACTGCTAAAGGGGAAGAAATTAATCGTGTCCAAGGCTTTGAAGTTGGCACCGATGATTATATTGTCAAACCATTTAGTCCGAGAGAGGTTGTCTTACGAGTCAAAGCCTTGTTAAGAAGGTCTTCACAAACAAGTTACCTGCAAACGGAAACGACAACCAAAGACGTCATTGTATTCCCGCACTTAACCATTGATAATGATGCACACAGGGTAACAGCTGACGGTAAAGAAGTAAGTTTAACGCCAAAAGAATATGAATTGCTCTATTTCTTAGCGAAAGCACCGGATAAAGTATTTGACCGTGAACAGTTACTTAAAGAAGTATGGCATTATGAATTTTTCGGAGATCTACGGACAGTTGATACACATGTAAAACGTCTTCGTGAAAAATTAAACAAGGTTTCCGAGCAAGCTGCAAGAATGATTGTTACAGTTTGGGGCGTAGGCTATAAATTTGAGGTTATTAATGAATGACGCTTTTAAGAAGTGTTGTTGGAAAGCTATGGTTAACGATCCTTTTATTAGTATCTTTTGTGCTTTTCATCTTAACAATCATGCTTCTCGAATTTTTCCAAAACCAAAATACGCTTGGGATGAAAAATGATTTAACCAATACAGCTGAGAAAATTGCAAACGTTTTAGAAGAGCATCCTAAAGAAAAATTTCCACTTGGACTAGAGATATCCTGGGAAATTATCGATAAAGTCAACAAAGTAGTCATTATTAAAAATGACAGTGAAATCTACTACTCTCCAAACACGGATATTTCAAATAGGTTATCTCTAACTGATATTCAAAATGATCCCAAACTATCACAAGTATTTTCTAAAGATTTATCCGTTGAAAAGGTTTCTACCCTTTCGTTTAATGATGGTAAAGAAGGAGATAAGTATTCAATTATAGGTGTACCTTTACATCTGCCTGGGGAAGAAAAAAGTGCGGTTTTTATTTATCAATCAGTAGAAGTAATGCAACAAACCACTCATGAAACAACAAAGTTTATTTTACTTGTTGCAGGTGTTGCTATTATTCTTACGACTATTTTTGCCTTCTTTTTGTCCACAAGAATTGCAGCCCCTTTAAGAAAAATGAGAGAAGCAGCGTTTGAAGTGGCTAGAGGGAAATTCGATACAAAAGTCCCAATCCTTACACATGATGAAATTGGTGAACTAGCAACGGCATTTAATCAGATGGGTAGACAGTTGAAATTCAATATGAGTGCTCTTAGCCAAGAGAAAGAGCAATTATCGAGTATTTTAAGCAGTATGGCAGATGGAGTAATTACCTTTAATCGGGATGGGACAATTCTGATTACCAACCCTCCAGCTGACCGTTTTCTTCAGTACTGGTATTATGAAATGGGTGGAATTAGTACTGATTCCGAGGCCACACCACCAGAGATAATGGACCTGTTTGAACAAGCTGTCGATACGGAAGCAGAACAAGTCGGTGAAATTTCATTTCAAGGTAGGCATTGGGTTATCCTGGTTAGTCCATTATATAGTAACCGGTTTATTCGTGGTGCAGTAGCTGTTTTGAGGGATATGACTGAGGAACGACAGTTAGATAAAATGAGACAAGACTTTATTGCTAATGTCTCCCATGAGCTTAGGACACCTATATCGATGTTACAAGGCTATAGCGAGGCAATAGTTGACGATATCGCTGAATCCCAGGAAGAGAAAAAGGAAATGGCAAAGGTCATCTATGATGAATCATTGCGAATGGGCCGGCTTGTCAATGAGTTGCTGGATTTAGCCCGTATGGAAGCAGGACATCTGCAATTAACAATGGAAGATGTTAATATTTCTTCATTTATTAATCGAATTATTCATAAGTTCCAGGGACTAGCTAAAGATAATGGAATTCAATTGTATGCAGAAATAGAAAATGAAACCACCACTATTTCCTTCGATCCTGATCGAATCGAACAGGTACTCACCAATTTAATAGATAACGCCATCAGACATACACCAAAGGGTGGCTCTGTTAAATTAAGTGTGACTTCGGATGATAAAGGCATAATGATTAGAGTGAAGGATTCTGGCACTGGTATTCCTGATGAAGACTTACCTTTTGTCTTTGAAAGGTTTTATAAGGCGGATAAAGCCCGGACGAGAGGAAGAGCTGGAACAGGACTTGGACTAGCCATAGCTAAAAATATTATTGATGCACATCGTGGTCATATTTCTGTTCAGAGTAAACTGGATCACGGAACGACATTTTCCTTTTTACTGCCTCGAAAATAGTAATAAGAACAAGTATTTTGCCGATTGTTCTTGATTCACGGGGAACAACTAAAAGCGGAAGCGACCGTTTTGCGACGTATGGATTGGAACCGCTCCGCATGAGATAAAGGAAACACGAAGAGCGTCAGCGATTCGATGTTGACTTATCGCACGAAGGAGAGGGCCAATCCACTAGTCGCTGGTCGCTGCAGCTAGATACAACTAAAAGCGGAAGCGCCTTGCCCAGGGGCGACAGGCATAAGACAAGCCGGTGAGAAGGTTGTTCTTTAACCTTCTTGACGGATTGGCTTATGACCCGAGCCCCTAGGCGCTGCAGCTAGATACAACTAAAAGCGGAAGCGAAACTCATCCAAATCGGATGAGTTTTTTACGTTATGGTTTTTGGGAAATATATTCCAATTTACACCTTCCTTTTTGTCACAAAAAAGTCTATATTTATAAGGTGAAACTTTTTATACATATAAATCGACTAATATTATGAACGGGGAGGGGAATTGATGGACTCCGTTTTCGATGAACTTTACCAAAAATATCATCATGACGTTTTTCAATTTCTATTTTATATGGTCAGAAACAAAGAACATGCTGAGGATCTTGTCCAAGAGGTCTATATTAGGGTCTATAAATCTTATCGTCGTTTCGAAGGGAAAAGCAGTGAGAAAACCTGGTTGTTTTCAATCGCAAGAAATGTAGCCATTGATTTCTTCCGAAAACAAAAAGGATGGAAAGAACGATTACTCGAAAAATTTGATTGGTCCACCGATCAGCTGAAAGATGGATATCCTATACCAGAAGAGATCACGGTCCAAAAGGAAGAAATCCGATGGGTTTACAACTGCCTTGAATATTGCACAATAGACCAACGTACTGTTATTATTCTACGATATATACAAGATTTATCGATTGCTGAAACAGCCCAAGCATTAGGATGGACTGAAAGTAAAGTGAAAACCACACAACACCGATCGTTAAAGGTCTTGAAGAAACATATGGAAATGTCATATGAAAAGGAGGGGGCTGCTAGTGAAAAAGTCAGAGTGGAGCGATAAGCAGCTCGAAGAATTATTAAGGCAAATGCCTAAGATACAAGATAATCGCAATCCTCGTGACATTTATCAAAATCTTAATAATAGAAAAAAGAAAATAAAACAATGGTTGCTGCCTGGCCTCGCTACTGCATGTGCATTGCTTATTTTTTTCATCTTAGTTCCTAAATTAATGATTGGAAATCAGTTCGCTGAGGAGAAGGCGAGTCAAAAAGATGCTTCAGCTGGGCAGGAAGTGCAAAATGCAGATGAAAATTCAAAGCTTGCAAAAGAAAGTGATAATTCACAAGCAAAAACATTTTCAGAAGCCGGGAATAATGAACTTTTAAAAACAGCCATCTATGATGATGATGTAAACAATGGAACAGTCTTAACTTATTGGATCCCAAATTCACAAGCGCAAATACTAGTTCCAGTATCCACTTTAGTTAATGATTCAAATGATAAATTATCGTTTACTTTATTCATTGAAAAAATGATGGATTTACAGGAAGAGGCCTGGGGGTTAAGCGAATTTTATCCTCTAAATGCTACTCTGAAGCTTGATGAGAAAAGCGAAAGTGTTTTGATTGATGTGCCGGCAAATCATCAGTACGGACAAGACTCAACAGCTGAAACCAATTTTATTAAAGTATTACAAAAAGATATTGCTTCAAATAGTCAAATGAAAAAGATACATTTTTCAACAAATGGTGAGCCCGGCATCGAATTAGGGAACTATGGAAGGCAAGAAGAAATCCAAGTTGTTGAAGAGAAGAATCATGCTTTCTTCTTTTATTATTCCGAAGGGAATGAAATTCCCTATTTAGTGCCATCAATTGACACGTATAAAGATATTCATACAGCTTTGGAAGCAATGAAGAATGATCAGCCTTTATTGGGATTAAAAAGTTCACTTTTACCAGCACTTCCGATTAAGGATGTTTCCACAAATGAAAAAACATTATATGTTACACTTAAGGAAAATTCGACCCTGAGTGATAATCAACTGACACTGAATGCGTATGAGTCTTTATTATTGACAGCCAAAGAATTTGGTTTAGAAAAAGTAATAATTAAGAATTCGACAATTAAAAACATTGGGCCATTTGACCTATCAAAAGAAAATAAAGTCCCGCTGGCTCCAAACTTTCGAACGATTCAATAATGATTCCCAATCAACCCATTGAGGTTGATTTTTTTTTTATGTATAAAATATCCGTAATCTCCCAATTATAACAAGTATGCCTAAGCGCTCCTCCATCGGGAAAAAGTTCTAAACGTGAAACAATTTACATATGGTGTGGAGGAGGAAAAGAACAAAGGAGGTTAATGAAGAAAATGCGAGACTACATAAAAAGGGTTCTCATTGCCCTAATTATGGCGCTATGTGTCAGTTTATTATTTTTAGGTGGAAAGCATTCAGAAGCAAGTATGAAGGATGAGAAAGCGATTAAGGATGGGTGGATATGGCCTACAGACGGTATTATTTCTGATACATATGGAACAAGAATGGGGAAACATAAGGGAATTGATATCGCTGGAAAAATAAACACACCTGTTCTTGCTGTCGCTGATGGTCAAGTGGTGAAATCCTATTTTTCGAATACATACGGAAATGTAGTATTTATTAAACATCCAAGTCATTTTGTTACAGTCTATGCTCACTTAAACAAGCGAACAGTATTTGAAGGACAAATGATTAAGCAAGGAACTGTAATAGGAAAAATGGGGAGGACTGGACAAGCCACCGGAACCCATCTTCATTTTGAAACGCACCAGCAAGTGTGGAGATATGATAAGAAATTTGCAATGGATCCAGAAAAGCTCTTAGGAAGCGTTGATACAGGCGTGATGGTAAGAGGTGGAATTGCAGGAATCCATAACGATGTATTAGAAGCCAGTACCCATGTAAAACAGCAGAACGAGGATAACTCAAAGACGGGCAAAAAGCAATATATCGTCAAACAAGGTGATACATTGTACTCCATTTCGAGAAAAACAAATATTACGGTAACACGCATTAAAGAACTCAACGACCTGTCTTCAGACCTTATTAAACCTAAACAAATATTAACTATAAATTAAGATAATAAACTACCCGCAGATTCAGGATTCTGCGGGTTTGTTTATTGTAAAAATAATAAAAAAGTGACAATACCATTAAATACTAAACTCTTTGCTTAACAAATTATGCATACTGCAGTATAATTATATTTGTAATTAAATATCGATCTATCTTCGGGGCAGGGTGAAATTCCCGATCGGCGGTATTTGAGTAAAACTCATAAGCCCGCGAGCCGTATTTTGGCAGGATTTGGTGTGATTCCAAAGCCGACAGTATAGTCTGGATGGGAGAAGATGGAGGTTCTGCAGACGTTCAAAATTCTAGCGAAATGAACGTTTATTAAGCGTGCCTTTGTGAACTCCCTCAAGCTTATTTCTTGAGGGAGTTTTTATTTACATAGGTTTCGACTGTTGCTGAACCTCTCTTCCTAAACGCGATGGATCAAAAAGAGGAGAGAGGAAGATGAAGAAGATGAAGAAACAAAGAAAAATGAATGTCAGGGCTTATGTGTCAATTGGAATGCTGAGCAGTATTGCTTTTCTGCTAATGCTAATACAATTTCCATTGCCGCTATTCCCAAATTTCTTATTTGTCGATTTCAGCGACATCCCGGCATTAATTGCTGCATTGATTTTTGGACCGATTGCAGGAATATTAGTAGAACTTTTTAAAAATATCCTTAATTATATTCAGACAGGAAGCTTTACAGGAATCCCTGTTGGCCATATAGCCAATTTCGCTGCTGGAATTGTGTTTATCCTGCCCACATATTATGTATATAATAGACTCAAAACTAGAAAAGGTATGACACTGGCGTTAATTTCTGGGACAGTAACGATGGCAGTTATAATGAGTATTCTAAATTACTTAATTATTTTACCTGCATATACCCTTCTAATGGGTTTTCCAGATATGCGTAATTTGGTTGTACCAGCCATCTTGCCTTTTAACATCCTAAAAGGTGTGATGATGTCTGCGATCTTTATGCTCCTGTTTATTCGGATGCAGGCATGGATTAATAAAAATACAACAATTAAAAGCGTCTAATAGAGAACAGCAGGGGGAACCATTCCCTGCTGTTTTTTTTGAAATAAAAACCCCTCACCTAAAATGGAGAGGGGCAGTAGCTTAAAGTTTATTTTACCTAAATATTATTCGAATTTAGTTGGATTGCCGTCAAAAGATTCGTCAGCTACCTTAATAGAATCAGTTGGGCAACCTTCAAATGCATCCATCATATCATCGATTAATACATCAGGAATTTCAACAATTCCTTCATTATCATCAAGTGTTACGAATGCGATGCCTTCATCATCATAATCATAAATATCTGGTGCTGCTGCGCCGCAAGCCCCACATGCAATGCAAGTTTCCTTATCCACAATTGTATACTTTGCCATGAAAAAAAACCTCCCAGTAATATAAAAAAAATTATTCTTACACATTTTCCATTATCAAGATGAAAACGGATAACTCATATCTATTGTAAAACTGTATCGACAACTTTTCAATAGAAAAATGCCCTTATTCCTATTGTTAAATAGATGAATTTCTATTTCTTCCACATTTTCAGGCAACAATCCATTCTCATTCATGGTAGAATAAAGAAGAAAAATGGGTATTTTGTCGATAATGCGCGAAAAAAGCGGTGGGGGACTCGGAAAATGCAAATTGAATCCATTATTCTATATAGTATTAAACAATTAAACAGTGAACGGACGATATATTCCATTTATCACCTATTGAATGGAAAAAAATCATCACAAACGATCCAAGATGCCCACCTATTCTCACTGAAAAAATTTTTTGGAATTTATGAACAGTTATCCAGAGAATCCTTTGATGAAATATATCAAGCAATGGTAGAAAAAAATTGGTTAATAAATAAAGGGGAACAACGATATAGTTTAACGGCCTCTGGAATGACACTTCTAGAAAACAATCCATTACCCCAATATATAAATGGCTGGAACTTTCATCAAATAACCTCACTATTTTGGGAGAGATTGTCCCTGCTAATTCAAGTGGTATCCAATCTTGCTTTTTGTGAATCAAGATATATACCTATTCAAAAAAACATAGATGTCCATAACTGGTTAAAATCTACTTTAAAGGATATCACCGTACCTAGGCTGGAATTGGGTCCTGCTTTATATTCAGAATTAAATGAATGTTTTAAAAGTGCGAAAGTTATTGACCCATCCCTATTAGTGTTTCGGTTAACTGGTTTTCAGCAGATTGGATTAACCCCTTTACAAGTAGCTACAAAGGTGAATTTAAATATTCACAATTATCAGGTTGAGTTTACTAATATTCTCCATTATTTAATACAAAAAATAATGGAAGAAGAAAATCAGTTAAAAATCTTACCTTATCTTATCGATGAATTAATACAGGATGATGAATTAACTCTTTCCTCACGGAAAACCCAGAAGTTGTTACGTCAGGGACATTCCCCTGACATGATCGCGAAACTTAGACACTTAAAATTAAGTACAATAGAAGATCATCTTGTTGAATTAGCCTTAAATGCTACTGATTTTTCCATTGATACCTATGTGGATAGAGAATTACAACATGAAATTTTGGAAGTTTCACGGCAAAAAGCATCTAAACAGCTAAAAGTGATAAAAGAAAAAATAGGTGCTGCAACCTATTTTCAAATAAGATTAGTACTGGCGAAACATGGTGATAGATAATGGAATTAGAAAAGGTTTTAAAAAAGCACTTTGGTTATCAATCGTTTAAGACCGGACAAAAAGAGGTCATCACCTCAATACTTGCTGGTCGCGACACATTGGCCATGCTCCCAACTGGGACAGGAAAATCATTGTGCTACCAACTTCCTGGGATTATTTTAGAAGGGCAGATATTAATAATTTCACCTCTTCTGTCACTAATGCAGGATCAGGTGGAGCAATTTAAAAGATTTGGGGAAAAAAGAGTCATTGCGTTAAATTCCTTTCTTTCTGCAGAGGAAAGAAATAGGGCATTACATCATTTGAATCAATATAAATTTATCTTTATATCACCCGAAATGATGGGAGTTCCCTATATTCTCCGCAAACTTCAGGAGCTTCCCATTGCGTTATTTGTGGTCGATGAGGCCCATTGTATTTCCCAGTGGGGCTTTGATTTTCGCCCTGATTATTCAAAACTAGGTGATATTCGAAAAAAACTTGGGAATCCATTAACGCTTGCATTGACAGCAACTGCAACCAAAAAGGTACGAGCGGATATTATTGCCTCACTTGATTTAGAGGAAATAGTAAAAATCGAATCAACCATCGACCGTCCTAATATCGGCTTTTATGTTAAAGAACTAATCGATTATCGCGATAAACAGGCAAACATCCTTGAGTTGGTTGCCAACTTAAAAAAACCGGGAATTATTTATTTTTCTAGTAAAAAAACTGCTGAACAGATGGCAAGCCTATTAACAGAAAAAGGAATTTGTCAGGCAATGGCCTATCACGGCGGATTAGATCAAAATACAAGAATCCTGATTCAACAACAGTTTATCTATGGTCAATTAGATGTAATATGTGCTACCAGTGCGTTTGGCATGGGAATTAATAAAGAAAATATCCGTTTTATTATTCATTATCATATGCCAATGCAAATAGAATCTTATCTACAGGAAATTGGCCGGGCAGGCCGTGATGGCGACCCGAGTATTGCCATCCTTTTATATTCGCCAGGGGATGAACATCTTCCAATCCAGCTTGCTGAGAATGAATTGCCATCAGAACAGCAAATAGACTGGTTGTTTAAGAAAATAACCGATGAACAGCTTTTCAAGAATGGAAATATTAGTTTAGATATGAAACTAATGGAACTTGGGGGTTTTACTGAAATCCAATGGAGGATTATTGAGGACTTTGTTAAAAATTCATCCCTAGAAACAGCTAATCTTAAAGGATTACAACGGACCATTAATAATTTTGTTAAGGAAAGATTGACTATTAAGAAAAATAATATTTATTCTATGAAAAAATGGGTTGAAACCAATTTTTGCAGACGTGAAAATATATTAAAATATTTTGATGAAGTAAAGACAAAAGAGGTAAACCCTTGCTGCGATATCTGCGGACTTCAATTAAATGATTATCAAGCGATTAATCATTTAACCGTTCCTTCAGCGAAAACAGACGAAAAAAACTGGAATGATTATCTTTCGAAAATTCTAATCAATGGTGAGTTGAGGGAATGAAAAAAAAGTACTTTGAATTAATTAATGGTTTAACGGATAAAGATTTGCTTTTTCACCTTTATATGACACAGGTCATTCTCTGCGTGATTTCAATACTACTAGGGTTTATATTTTTTGACCATTTATCCTATTTAAATAATATTTCTTTGCAAGATTTTCAAATAATTACAATAGGTGTCCCTGCTGGAATAGCCGTGGTGTTAGCAGATATTCTCTTAATGAAATGGCTGCCTTCGTCTTATTATGATGATGGTGGTTTGAATGAAAGAATATTTAAATATAGAAATATATTTCATATTTTATTCATTGCCCTATTTGTTGCTTTTAGTGAAGAATTATTGTTTCGGGGAATCATTCAAACAAAATTAGGTCTGATTCTAGCAAGCATTATTTTTGCAATTATTCACTATCGATATCTTTTTAATTGGTTTTTGTTTGTCAATATTGTGGTTTTAAGTTTTTTTATTGGTTTAATATTCGAGTGGACAGACAATTTAGCTGTAACAATTGCGATGCATTTTGTCATTGATTTTTTATTAGGAGTATATATAAAATTTAGACGTCCAATCAGAGAAGATGATCAGGGAGGGGTGGCGCCATGAATAATGAAGAACCATATAGAGACCAAGCAGAAAGATTAAAACAGCGTATAGAAAAAATTAATGAAAAAGTCGATGACAAGGAAGATTTGCCTCCAAGGGAGCAAATTCATCGTCAAAAGAAGAAAAAAACTAAATGGAAGCTAAAGTATCCACTGATCCGACTATTAGTTTTGTTTTTTATCCTCCTGCCTGTCATCATATTTAGTGTGATTTCATATCGTGACGGTGCGAAAAAAATAAATGGGAGTGAAAAAGCATCAGAAGAATCAGTAGGGTATGAAACAATTCATCTGGAAAAGTCGAAAGATGAGGAAGAAACCCCAGAAAATTCCACTGAAACGAACGAGGCAATTCCTGAAACTAATGATTCGGAAGAACTAATCAAAGAGTCTAGCGACGAAGTCATGCAGACTGAAAAAACTGTGGAAGCCTCTGCTCATCCCGATAGTACAAATAGTACAAATGAAAACAACACGAATTCTCAGGAAATTGACAGTAATAGCCAAAAAGAAAAAGCGTCTGAAACTAACGCAAAATCGACAGAATCTGAAGAGACTAAAATCATTTCTCATAGGGTTAAACCAAATGAAAACCTATATAGGATTGCAATGACGTATTTTCATTCCCCCAAGGGAATGGATATCATTATGAAGGCTAATCATCTAACAAGTAAACAAATTAATGCAGGGCAGATTTTGAAAATACCAATAAATAATTAGCCGATTCCAAAAGGGATCGGTTTTTTTCTATGGTAAAACATATTAGCAGGGACAAGTTCATATGAATATAAGAGAAATGGAGGGTGATAAAATGGATTCTCCAATCCAATTACTTGAAAATACTGATCAAGCAACGAAACAAGCTCTTGAAAATGTTAGAAAAAGAAAAGAAAAATTTGACCGCTTTAAAAAGAGGCACATTCTCTCGATTTGGGCAACAATTATTTTAGGAGCTAGTTTCCTGACCTACTTGTATATCACAGTTGCCAGCATTTATTCCTATTCCTTTGCCGCAATGTTTTCCGCGTTTGTAAATGACTCCAATAATTTAACATTGTTGGTTTTTTGTGTAGGAATGTACGGTACAATGAATTTATTGAAAGAAAAAAAGGATAAAGCTGAAAAGGAATATCATGAATTAAGACGCGAGATTGTCGACCGCAGTAAGGATTATTGGAAAAAAGAAGAGGAATGGAAAAATCGTCACCTAGTATTTGAATTGATGAAAAAGTTGTATGACATTAACCTATACCATGAAAACAAATAAGAAGCAGACTACAACTGCTTCTTATTTGTTATTAGAAAATTGTCTGTTTGCCACGTTCGTCTTTTAATATTTCCACAGCCTCTCTGAAACGTTGAGAATGAATGATCTCCCGTTCACGTAAAAAGCGGAGACTATCATTAATATCAGGATCGTCACTTAAGTTAATTAACCACTGGTAGGTTGCACGTGCCTTTTCCTCTGCGGCAATATCTTCATATAAATCTGCAATGGGGTCACCCTTTGCGGTGATATAAGTAGCTGTAAATGGAACTCCTGCAGCATTATGGTAGTATAATGCACTATCGTGGTCAGCATAATGTGCTGCCAATCCAGCAGCTTTCATTTGCTCAGGAGTGGCATCTTTCGTTAATTTGTAGACCATCGTAGCAATCATTTCGAGGTGGGCGAATTCTTCTGTACCGATATCTGTAAGAAGGCCAATTACCTTATCGGGAATAGTATATCGTTGGTTTAAGTAGCGGAGTGCAGCAGCAAGTTCTCCGTCGGCACCCCCATATTGCTCAATTAAATATTTTGCTAATGTTGGATTACATTTACTGACTCGAACCGGGTACTGTAATTTTTTCTCATAAACCCACATTGAATTTTTACCTCCCTATATTAGACTTGCCACGGCCATGGGGCATCCTTCCAATTCCAAGGAAATCCAGAGTAGCTATTTCCGAATTGTTGCAAAGGACCAAATTGACTCTCAAACAACTTCTTGATGCGTTTTCTTTCTTTTACGTAATGATTAAATTGATTGATTGCCTCAAGGTCATCTGGATGGGTATCTAAATATAAAGTGAGTTCTACTAACACAAAATCCACAGCTTGAAGCTGCTCCATAATTTGATAATATTCTTCAGGGACCTGTTTCATGTTGGCAGTCCCCCTTTTGCTTTCTCCAACGAATTGTACCAAGGATCATAAAAGTCCTTCCAGAGAGTGCCTGCTCTCAGTGCTTCTAGCGGTGTAAATTGAGGAAGATTAGGTGGTTGAAAGCCCATATATAAATGCGGCGGGGTAGAATATGTTTTTTCAAGAATTGGCGTACAAGGATCGAACGGACTGGCGTATGGATGATAGGTTTTGAAATGTGTATTCATTTTAGCCCTCCCTTTATTCAACATCATTTAATAATATGAAATTTTCTATTTTCTATGACTTATCCTTAAAATATAAAGGGTTTTATCCAGGCCATGTCGAAGTATACTAGTTATTAAAGCAGGATTATTACTTAGAGGTGATGGGAATTGTTCGTAAAAAATATTATGATTCCAAAGCATGAATGTTACACTGCACAGGAAAATACGACACTGAAAGAAGCATTGGAAAGTCTAGAAAAACATCAAATTGATGGACTACCAGTTTTAAATGGAGATAATTATGTTGGAGTTGCGACAAGATACTGCATTTTTGAAAGTTACTTTCAATCCGATAAACAAAAAGATGAGTATTTAACCTCAACTTTTGTAAAAGATATTGTTACACACCAAAATAAATTTTTAGAGGGTGGAGAATTATTTGAGAAAACCCTCCTTGATTTGAAGGATTTTCCGTTATTAGCCGTTGTGGATTCTAACAAAAAGTTTCTTGGAGTGGTCACGCGCTCGGATGTAATTAGTTCCTTCGAAAGTGCATTCGGTGTTAACCGTCCCGGTGTAAGGATTGCCTTCACATCTGTTGAAACCGAAGGACGGATTGCCCGACTTTCTGAAATAGCCCATCAGTTCCATGAACATATTATTTCACTTGTTACTTTTGATGAAACAGATAAACTTGTCCGTAGAATTGTTATGAAGATTGAAAAGAAGAACAATATTGAAAAATTTACAAAAAAGCTGGAAGAACATGGGTTCAGGATTTTGAGTATCGAAGAGGACCAATAAACTGAATAGGTAATATTTTTAAGCCCTCTCATACATTGTATGGGAGGGAATTTTTATGTATAAAAAAGTATTCAAGTATTTGGCTATTTTTCTATGTGGCTATATCCTTATCAAATGGATAACGATTCCTCAACCATTTGTCCTTTCTGATTTCTTTATTGGACTTATCATGAATCCATTAAAATTTTTTGCTGCTTCAGTGGTTTATTTTATTGGATTTCTCATTACAGGAAGAGTTATATGTGAGCTTTTCCAAAGGACTAGAAAAAAGTGGCAGAAACGGGAGATATCAGGTGCAGCCCTTTTTTTTGAATATCTCTTTTTATTGATTATTTTTTTCCTGCTGTTTAATTTGGGATGGCAGCAAACCTTTGTCATTTTTAGTTTAAGCCTTTTTTATGGTATGATTTCCATTGAACTTTAAGTTAAGAAATGGGGAAAAAGGATTATGGTTATTATTTTAGTTGTCCTGTTTATCGTTGGTGGATGCCTTCTTGTATATATGTTGCATGAGGCATTTTTAAATAATGTAATCGAACATGAGTTGTCCTTTTCAGACTTTCCTAAATCCCTGGGACGTGTTTCGGTCTTTTTTATTTCGGATGTTCACAGGAGGAAGATATCCGATAAAATTATTAACTCTGTTAAGGGGAAGGCAGATATAGTTGTAATTGGAGGGGATCTAACAGAAAAAGGTGTTCCTTTTGAGAGGGTTAAAGCAAACTTAATGAAACTCAAGCAAATTGGTCCTGTTTACTTTGTTTGGGGCAACAATGATTATGAAGTAGATTATCATAAATTAGATTCCATCCTGCTTGAGTTAGGTATTAAAGTTTTAGATAACACAGCAGTTACCTTTGAATCAGACCAAGGAGAAAAATTATCTTTGCTTGGTGTGGATGATTTAAATCAAGAACGAGATCGTCTAGATCTAGCCTTAATAGATGCAGAGGAGAAAAGCTTTAAAATTTTAGCAAGCCACTATCCCGATATCACAGATAAGATTCTCTCAAAACATGAAATCCGCTTAGTGTTAAGTGGTCATACACACGGAGGGCAAATACATATTTTGGGATATAGTCCGAAGGAAAGAGGAGACCTAAAAAGATTAGATAATACAATTCTCCTTATTAGTAATGGCTACGGTACCACTACCATACCTTTAAGGTTAGGGGCACCTGCGGAATGTCACTTGATTACACTTAGCTCCGAATTCTGAAATGTAAGGATAAATATAGACAATTCACCAACAAGACCCCAGGGCATACACTGAAATCAAGAGTTATGTCACGGCAGGGGGCAAAATCATGCGCTTAGAACGCTTAACGGCCAATAAAATAAAAATTTTTCTAACCTCTGATGATTTATTTGACAGGGGACTCTCCAAAGAAGATATTTGGAAAGACTCGATTAAATGGAATCAGCTTTTTCATGATATGCTAGAAGAGGCAAGTGAGGAATTTGATGTTGATATCCAAGGTTCTGTAGCGGTAGAGGTGTTCTCCCTCCAAGCTCAAGGGATGATATTGATCATTACCGTTGATGAAACAATTGATGATGAAGAAATTCTATATGATGGTTTTATTGAAATGCAAGTTAGGATGGAGGGCTTTGATGACCTCTTGTATGAGTTCGCTGAATTTGAGGATATAATCGGTCTTTCAAAAAGACTGTCCAATGTCAATATTTTTGGCGGGAGCCTATATGCAATGCATAACCGCTACTATTTGTTAATGGAAAATTTAGAAATTGAAAATAATATTAAAGCAGCTTGTGTTCTTTCTGAATTTGGTAATGCTTCTATTCTAAGTCCTTTCGTCTTAGCTGAGTATGGTAAACGAATAATCGAAACTAAAGCAGTAGAAACTATTCTTCGATATTTCAAATAAAGGCCTATTTTTAAACGAGGGAGCAAGCAGAGGGCTGCCATCGCCCTTCCATACATTTATAGATATAGAGATATACTATGTAGCCATTGCAATTTTTAGAAATCCTTTAAAAATGCAATTGGCGACGTTTACATAATGGTTCTAAGAGGTGTTTTTCTTCTTGCATAAATTGATTAAAGGTGTATACTTGTGTCTGAAAGCTGACAATAGTCGCAGCATTTTTTTAGGGAGGATTACAAATGGCAGCCGATAAAGATAATGAAAAGACTAATCAAGTGGAAAAGCATGATGTGTTGAAATCAACACAAACAGTTATACATAAGGCCCTTGAAAAGTTAGGTTATCCTGAAGAGGTTTATGAGCTTTTAAAAGAGCCATTACGTTTAATGACAGTTAAAATTCCAATTAGAATGGATGACGGTTCTATAAAAATATTTACTGGCTACCGTGCCCAGCATAATGATGCTGTGGGGCCTACAAAGGGTGGAATCCGTTTCCATCCAGGTGTGACAGAGACAGAAGTGAAAGCCCTTTCAATTTGGATGAGCTTAAAATGTGGTATCGTTGACCTTCCATATGGTGGTGGTAAAGGTGGTATTGTTTGCGACCCTCGTGATATGTCCTTTAGAGAGCTTGAGAGATTAAGCCGTGGATACGTACGAGCAATAAGTCAAATCGTTGGACCAACTAAAGACATTCCAGCACCTGATGTGTTTACCAATTCACAAATTATGGCATGGATGATGGATGAATATAGCCGAATCGATGAATTTAATTCTCCCGGCTTTATTACAGGTAAACCACTTGTTTTAGGCGGGTCACATGGACGTGAATCTGCAACTGCAAAAGGAGTGACCATCTGTATCCAAGAGGCTGCAAAAAAGAAAGGTATTCAAATTGAGGGTGCAAGAGTCGTTATTCAAGGTTTTGGTAATGCAGGAAGCTTTTTAGCAAAATTCATGCACGATGCAGGTGCGAAGGTAATTGGAATTTCTGACGCATATGGTGCATTACATGATCCAAATGGTTTGGATATTGATTATCTCTTGGATAGACGTGATAGCTTTGGAACAGTTACTAAATTATTTAATAATACGATAACAAATAAGGAATTGCTTGAACTTGAATGTGATATTCTAGTTCCTGCTGCAATTGAAAATCAAATTACTGAAGAAAATGCTCATAACATCCGTGCGATCATCGTTGTTGAGGCTGCAAATGGTCCAACTACATTAGAGGCGACAGAGATTTTAACAGAGCGTGGAATTCTCCTTGTTCCAGATGTATTAGCATCTGCAGGCGGTGTAACGGTTTCTTATTTTGAATGGGTTCAAAATAACCAAGGTTATTATTGGTCTGAGGAAGAAGTAGAAGAAAAACTTGAAAAGGTAATGGTCAAATCGTTTAAAAATATTTATGACACGGCTCAGACACGCCGAGTCAATATGCGTCTTGCTGCTTATATGGTTGGAGTTAGAAAAATGGCAGAAGCAAGCCGCTTTAGAGGCTGGATTTAATAAAATTAACCATTGAAACATAGTAAAAAAACTCCTATCATAGACGATAGGAGTTTTTTGCATCATGTTTAACTGATTGCTAGTTGGGAGTGTACTCATATGCAGATTGAAGATATCATTATTGTTGGCGGTGGACCATGTGGTTTAGCAGCAGCCATTGCCATTCAAGCAAAAGGTAAAAAATCATTGATTATAGAAAAAGGAAATGTGGTGAATTCCATTTATCACTATCCAACACATCAAACATTTTTTAGTACTGCCGAAAAGTTGGAAATTGGTGAAGTTCCATTTATTACAGAAAATTATAAGCCTAAAAGAAATCAGGCCCTTGTTTATTATCGAGAAGTTGCCAAACGAAAACAATTGCGAATTAATGCATTTGAAAAGGTTACTAGTGTTTCAAAAGATGATGAATTGTTTGAGGTTTGCACCGATAAAAATACTTATTATGCCCGCTATGTAATCATTGCAACTGGCTATTATGATCATCCAAATTATATGAATGTGCCTGGTGAAAATCTATCAAAGGTATTCCACTATTTTAAAGAAGCCCATCCCTATTATGATAAGGATGTTTGTGTAATTGGCGGGAAGAATTCTAGTGTTGATGCGGCAATAGAACTTGTAAAAGCAGGCGCAAGAGTAACTGTGTTATATCGTGGTGATAAATATTCACCAAGCATAAAGCCATGGATTCTTCCTGAATTTGAAGCCTTGGTCCGGACAGGAACCATATTGATGGAATTTAACGCTAACTTAAAAGAAATAACAGAAAATCAAGTGGTATATATCAAAGACGGGATCGAAACAGTAATCAGCAATGATTTTGTTTTTGCAATGACTGGCTACCATCCAGATCATCAATTTTTAATCAACATGGGCGTGAAAATTGATGAGGAATCAGGTCGACCATACTTTAATCCGGATACTTTGGAAACGAATGTTGAAGGGATTTATATTGCAGGTGTAATTGCGGCGGGGAATAACGCTAATGAAATATTTATTGAAAATGGAAGATTCCACGGTGAAGAAATAGCCAAATCAATCATCGAAAATGATGCAAAAAGGGTGACTAAATAATGAAAAAGGTTATTTTATTAACAACAGGTGGAACAATAGCCAGCAAGCCGAATAAAGAATCCGGAAAATTAGCCTCAGGCGCTTTAACGGGTGAAGAATTGGCTAGTATGTGTAATTTGCCGAAAGACATCGAAGTGGTCGTTGAATCTGTTTTTCAAAAAGCCAGTATTCATATTACCTTTGATGATTTACTACTATTAAAGGACAAGATTGATAACTATTTTAAGGATGAAGAAGTATCAGGTGTGGTTGTCACACATGGAACAGATACAATGGAAGAAACTTCTTATTTTCTTGACTTAACCATAAAAGACCCACGACCGATTATCGTAACAGGTTCCCAGCGTTCTCCAGAGGAATTAGGGAGTGATGTGTTTATTAATTTACGTCATGCAATTTATTGTGCTTGTTCAGGTGATTTAAGGGATGCTGGAGCTGTTGTCGTTTTTAATGAGCGGATTTTTGCAGCGAGATATGTTAAAAAAGAGCATGCTTCCAATATTCAGGGCTTTAATGCGTTTGGGTTTGGGTACCTGGGCATTATTGATAACGACCAAGTACATGTTTTTCAGAAACCAATTAAAAGAGAATATTTTGAATTAAAAACCTCTATACCTCAAGTCGAAATCATTAAATGCTATATTGGAGCAGATGGAAAATTTATCAAAGCTGCTCGGGAGGCAGGGATAGCAGGAATTATCCTTGAAGGCGTGGGGAGAGGTCAGGTAGCTCCTAAAATGATGGCAGAAATAGAAAAGACACTTGCCGCAGGAATAAAACTAGTTATCACGACTAGCGCAGAAGAGGGTTCTGTATACACAACCTATGATTATGAAGGAAGTGCCTTTGATCTTTTTAATAAAGGAGTTATTCTTGGTAGTGACAATGACTCTAAAAAGGCAAGAATTAAATTGGCTGTAGCTCTTGCAAGTAATTTAAAAGAAATTAAATTTTAGCTGCATGCCAATCGGTTGAAGTCCTTTGAACAAATGGAATGAATCTTTCATTTTCTTTATAGAGAATACATGTTACGATTAAGAAAATGGATTGGAAAAGAGGTTCTTCATGCTGGGAATATTATCAGCCGGTATTGCCCCCGGACTGGCCTTACTAAGCTATTTTTATTTAAAGGATGAATATGACTCAGAGCCAATATCCTTTGTACTAAGGACATTTATGTACGGTGCCCTTCTCGTGTTTCCAATCATGTTTATTCAGCATGTACTTGAAACAGAGCATATCGTTAAATCTGAACTTTTCAATGCATTTCTAAGTTCAGGTCTTTTTGAGGAGTTTTTTAAATGGTTTATTCTCTTTTATGTGGTCTATCAGCATGTAGAGTTTGATGAACCCTTTGATGGAATTGTCTACGGTGTAGCCGTTTCACTTGGCTTTGCTACAATTGAAAATATTTTTTATTTAATAGCGAATGGGATTGAACATGCGGTAACAAGGGCATTGTTACCTGTTTCAAGTCACGCCTTATTTGGTGTGATTATGGGCTTTTATATTGGAAAGGCAAAGTTTACGGAGGGGAATAAAGCTAAATGGGTTATACTTTCCCTGCTTTTACCATTTATTCTCCATGGTTCCTACGATTTTATTTTAATTTCACAAGAAAATTGGCTCTTTATTATTTTTCCTTTTATGATTTTCCTTTGGTGGTTTGGATTAAGGCAAGTGAAAAAAGCTAAAATATTAAGCGCAAATCATATGAAAAAACAATATTCTGTCCAAAAAACTCTTCATTTATAAAGAAGGGTTTTTTTATTTATTCTCACTCACTTGGAATAAAAACACCAATAAAACAAAAAATAGGTTTACTGCAAAAAGATTTACAATGGGGGTTAATATTCCATGTTAAAGAAAAAAATCCTACTAAAACTTTTCATACTAATCTTTCTCGTGCTTGGGACATCATCTTTTTTTGAAGGCAAGGAGGTTCGAGCGTTCTCTAATCAGATTATCCAAAAAGGAGCTGTAGGCGATGATGTGATCGAATTACAATCCAGACTTCAATATATTGGCTTTTATAATGGGAAGATTGATGGGGTATTCGGATGGAGTACGTATTGGGCGCTAAGAAATTTTCAATCTGAATTTGGGCTGCCGATTGATGGATTGGCGGGATGGCCAACAAAATTAAAACTAGCTAAAGCAAGCAAGTACAATGAACAGTTTGTAAAAAAACAAATGGATGCCGGAAATGATTTTACTCATTATGGCGGGGTAGATCAAAGTAAACAAAGCACCCCAAATCCTGCAAACAAAGCACCGGCAAATCAAGCACCAAAACAAACGGCGCCACAAAAAAACACAGCACCCAAAAAAGCTGCACCTAAAAAGCCTACAGCTGCTAATACACCAAATGGTTTTTCACAAAATGATATCCAGTTGATGGCTAATGCTGTTTATGGAGAATCAAGAGGAGAGCCCTATACCGGTCAGGTGGCTGTTGCAGCAGTTATTCTCAACAGAGTAAATAGTTCAACCTTTCCAAATACCGTTTCAGGAGTAATATTTGAGCCAGGTGCTTTCACCGCTGTAGCGGATGGGCAAATTTGGCTGACACCAAATGAAAATGCAAAAAAAGCGGTTATAGACGCTATCAATGGCTGGGATCCAACTGGTGAGGCTTTATACTATTTTAACCCGGATACTGCCACGAGCGGCTGGATATGGGGCAGACCACAAATAAAACGAATCGGGAAACATATTTTTTGCAAGTAGAGAGGTGAATAGAAATGATTAGAGGAATATTAATAGGTGTTCTCGCTATAGGTGTTGCGGGGACAGCCTATTGGGGCTACCAAGAGCATCAAGAAAAAAATGCAATTCTTTTAAATGCAGAAAATTCTTATCAACGCGCATTCCATGATCTTTCCTATCAAGTGGATTTATTACACGATAAGATTGGTACAACTCTTGCAATGAATTCAAGGCATTCCTTGTCTCCATCGTTAATAGAGGTATGGAGAATCACTTCAGAAGCACACGGTGATGTTGGCCAACTGCCATTAACATTACTGCCCTTTAACAAGACAGAAGAATTCTTAGCGAAAATTGGAAACTTTAGCTATCGAACCGCTGTTAGAGATTTGGACAAGAAACCATTGTCCAAAGACGAATATAACACATTAAAGGTACTATATAAGCAGTCTGGTGATATTCAGGATGACCTTCGAAACGTACAGCATATGGTATTAAAAAATAACCTTCGCTGGATGGATGTAGAGCTTGCCTTAGCCTCTGGCAAGGAAACAACGGACAATACGATCATTGATGGTTTTAAATCAGTAGAAAAGACAGTAACAGGTTACGAAGAAACGGATATGGGTCCTACTTTTGTAAACATGCAAAAAAAGGATGAAAACTATCAAAAAATAAAAGGAAAAACGATATCCAAACAAGAGGCAATCAACATCGCCAAAAAGTATATGAAGATTGATGGGAATTCAGAGGTTAAGGTTACTGAAAATGGAAAAGGTTCCGACTATGGTTTTTATAGTGTATCGATAAAGAATAAGAAAACCAATGATGAAGCAAGTATGGACATTACCAAAAAAGCGGGCCATCCAATTTGGTTTATTCACCATCGAGATGTTAAAAAACAAGTTCTTAGTTTAAATGATGCCGATAATAAGGCCGCAACTTTCCTTAAAGAAACGGGCTTTAAAGATTTAGAGATTTTTGAAAGCACACAATATGACAATATCGGTGTTTTCAATTTTGTTTCGAAAATTAATGGTATTAGAATTTACCCAGAAGCGATTAAAGTTAAGGTTGCATTGGACAATGGGGATATTATTGGTGTATCCGCTGAGGAGTATTTAAAATCTTTTCAGACAAGAAAAATTGAAAAACCTTCCATTTCCGTAAAACAAGCTCAAGCAAAGGTTAATCCTAACTTTAAAGTAATGGAAAATCGACAGGCAATTATTATAAATGACTTGAACAAGGAAGTGCTATGCTACGAATTCCTTGGGACAATCGATAATGATACCTATCGTATTTTTATAAATGCAAAAAGTGGTGAAGAAGAAGAGGTTGAAAAATTAAAAAATGCTGAGGCAGTATATAAAGATGTGTTATAAGGAAAAGCATTTGCTTTTCCTTATATTTTTTTCAATAAACTCCAATAATAAATATATATATTGATTGGTGGAGTGGATCGTATGAAAAAGGTAGAAAGAGTGTTAATTAAAGTTATTGTCATACAGTTTATTTTTCTATTTTTTGCGCAATTATTTTTCCATCAGCTCGATGTCTTTCCTCGAGTAAAACAATTGACAAAATATGAAGGTGTAAATGAAAATACATATACTGAAATTCTTGAGACCTTCCAGGGAAAATGAGAAAGCAGGCCTGCCTGCTTTCTTTTGATTAATAAACAAATGACTATTAAATTTCATTTTTATCAGGGTAAAAAAAAGAGGCATTGATATATCTTGTGGTAAAATAAATAGTAGACAACATCTGAGTCAATCATGATGGCATATAGGAGGATTTATGGAAAAGAAAATATCAATCGCAATAGACGGCCCTGCTGCAGCCGGTAAGAGTACAGTTGCAAAAATTGTGGCTGAAAAACTTTCTTATATTTATATCGATACAGGTGCGATGTACCGAGCGTTGACATATAAAGCAATTGTGAATCAACTGAATTTAGAAGATGAAGATGTGTTATTAGAGACATTACTTTCTACAGTAATTCAATTGCAACCATCTGATAAAGGTCAGTTAGTATTCTTGGATGATCGAGATGTTACCAATGAAATTCGTTTTGCTGAAGTAACAAATTCGACTTCCTATGTTGCTAAACATCCGAAGGTCCGTGAAGAAATGGTCAGAAGACAACAAGCTTTTGCTACTGAAGGCGGAGTCGTAATGGATGGAAGAGATATCGGTACGCATGTACTACCAGGTGCAGAGGTAAAGGTATTTTTACTTGCTAGTGTCGAGGAAAGAGCGGAAAGACGTCATAATGAAAATATCCAAAAAGGCTTTCCATCTGACTTAGAAAAGTTAAAAGAAGAAATTGCTCGTAGAGATAAGATCGACTCAGAGAGAGAAGTAGCACCATTGAAAAAAGCTGATGATGCAGTTGAAATCGATACAACCTCTTTAACCATTCCAGATGTTGTAGAAAAAATAATGGTGTTGGTGCATGAAAGGATTGGATAGGTGTGACGTTTTATGATTTTGCGAAATCAGTGGTTACGGGTGTATTTAAACCACTTTACAGGGTTGAAGCTATCGGATTAGGACATTTTCCTAAAGAAGGCGGAGTCCTTCTTTGTTCGAATCACATCCATAATTTTGATCCCATTATTGTTGGAATAATGGCACCTCGCCCTGTTCATTACATGGCAAAAGAAGAGATTTTTAAAGTACCTGTTTTGGGTAATATCGTTAGAAAATGTAATGCTTTTCCGGTGAAAAGGGGATTTAATGATCGGGAAGCACTTAGAAAAGGCTTAAAGATTCTTAAGGATGGACATGTTTTCGGTCTTTTTCCAGAGGGAACAAGGAGTAAGAACGGGGAATTAGGAAAGGGGCTTTCCGGGGCTGGTTTTTTTGCTCTAAGGTCAACTGCATCGGTCGTGCCCTGTGCGGTAATTGGCCCATATAAAAGTTTCCGGAAATTAAAGGTGGTCTATGGACAACCTATTGATCTGGAAGAAATGAGAAAAGAGAAAGCTTCTGCAGAACAAGTTACTGAATTAATTATGTCAAAGATTGAAAAACTTATAAAAGAACATCAATAGGTTCTGCTTGACAAAAAAGGCTATTTGTAAGAAGTTAGTGGAAAGAGTTTTTTTTGAAAATTCACTGCTTTTAGGTTTGTTGTATATGTTGTTGTATGCTGCGTGGCATCCACCAGTTCATATATAGAATTTTAGGAGTAAATGGATTAAGGAGGAATACATATGTCGGAAGAATTAAATCAAGTAGAAGTGAAAAGCTTTGAAATTGGGGATAAAGTAACCGGACAAGTTACGAAAGTAGAAGAAAAGCAGGTGCATGTGGCTATCCAAGGCAGCAAACTTGATGGGATTATCCCAATCAGTGAACTTTCAAGTCTGCATATTGAAAAAGCATCTGATGCCGTCCAAGATGGTGATGATCTAGAATTAGAAGTTTTAAAAGTTGAGGAAGAAGCAATCATCCTCTCTAAAAGGAAAGTAGATGCAGAAAAAGCTTGGGAGAGTTTAGAAAAACAATTCCAAACGGGAGAAGTTTTTGAAGCAGAGGTTAAGGACGTTGTAAAAGGCGGTTTAGTGGTAGATCTCGGGGTTCGTGGTTTTGTACCGGCATCCCTCGTTGAAGCTCATTTTGTTGAAGATTTCAGTGATTATAAAGGTCGCTTCCTAACCTTTAAAATTGTTGAACTTGATAAGGAAAAGAATCGCTTAATTCTATCTCATCGAGCAGTTGTTGAACAAGAAAAAGGTAAACAAAAACAAAATCGCCTAAGTGCAGTCCAAGTTGGCCAAATCATCGATGGTACAGTCCAAAGAATTACTGACTTTGGAGCTTTTGTGGATATTGGCGGCATCGACGGTCTTGTTCATATTTCCCAACTATCTTATGAGCATGTAGATAAGCCATCAGATGTTGTTCACGAAGGACAGCAAGTACAGGTTAAAGTACTAAGTGTTGACCGTGATAATGAAAGGATTTCTTTATCAATTAAGGAAACACTTCCCGGACCATGGGCAAATATCTCCGAGAAAGCACCTAAGGGAAGCATCTTAAAAGGGAAAGTGAAAAGATTGGTTTCATATGGTGCGTTTGTTGAAGTTTTTCCTGGTGTAGAAGGTCTTGTTCATATCTCTCAAATTGCACATAAGCATATTGGTACTCCACATGAAGTATTGAAAGAAGGACAGGAAGTTGACGTCAAAGTCCTTGAAGCAAATGAGTCGGACCAACGTTTATCCTTAAGCATTAAAGAACTTCTTGAAAAAGAGTATGAGGAAAACTATGATTATGAGCTCCCTGAAGAGTCAAAAGGCTTCCAGCTAGGAGAAGTTATTGGTGATAAATTAAAGAATCTAGGAAAATAATGGTGATTTAAGTGTCTAGATCTGAACGGAAATGGGACCACATTCGTTATGCCCTTGAAAATAGGCAAAATCCTTCTTCGGCATTTGATGATATAAAATTTATTCACCAGGGATTACCGGATATTGGTGTATTTGATGTTGGATTAGACCATGAAATTGGCGGACTTTATTTAAGTTCGCCAATTTTTATCAATGCGATGACCGGTGGCGGCGGTGATAAAACATATCGTATCAATAAAGAACTGGCAATTGTTGCTAAAAGTACTGGCCTAGCAATGGCAGTTGGATCACAAATGTCTGCTTTAAAGGATAAAACTCAAAAATATACCTACGAAATCGTCCGCAAAGAGAATCCCACCGGTGTTATTATTGCAAATTTAGGGAGCGAAGCATCATCAGAAGACGCAAAAGCTGCTATTGAGATGATTGAAGCGGATGCCCTGCAAATTCATTTAAATGTCATTCAGGAATTAACTATGCCCGAGGGAGACCGTAATTTTTCCGGTGCACTTAAAAGAATTGAATCCATTATTAAAGAGATTGCAGTCCCGGTTATAGTGAAAGAAGTGGGTTTCGGGATGGCAAAGGAGACGGTTCATTCACTCATATCAATTGGCGTTAAAGTGGTTGATGTGGGCGGCTCTGGGGGAACAAATTTTGCTGAAATTGAAAATAAGCGCAGGGAAAAAGCCCTGTCATTTTTTAATCATTGGGGAATCCCAACAGGAATTTCGATTTTTGAAGCAGCGTCTGTTTCTAATAATCTTTCGGTCATTGGTTCCGGCGGCTTAAGGTCAGCACATGACATTGCAAAAGGATTAGCGATTGGAGCAGATGCAATTGGAATGGCAGGCTATTTCTTGAAAATCCTTATTAAAGAAGGGATAGAGGCTTTACAGGCGGAAATCAACACTCTTCACGAGGAATTAAAACTGATAATGACTGCTGTAGGAGCAAAGACCGTTTCGGATTTAAAAAAAGCTCCACTGGTTATTTCCGGCGAAACCTATCATTGGTTAAATCAACGAGGTATAGATACGAAACGATTTGCCCAGCGTTCCATAAAATAAAAGCTCCCGCGAAAGCGGGAGCTTTTATTTTATTTTTTCCCGTCATTTAATCCTCTAGCTTCTTCAGGTCCAGATAGCTTGGTGGCACCAGGGTAGTGCAATGCCTGATCACGGTCTGACTCCACTCTTTTGCTTTCACGTAACTTCTTTTCTTGTCGGTCTTTTCCCATTCTTACACACCTCCTCTTAATAAGATGAATCACAAAGGAAATATTATTCAAGGAAGTATGAAACTACATAAAGATTACCAATAATGAAAATAATAGGAGGTGTATGAAGTGGAAGGGGAAATTTTTTATTGGACCTGTTGGGCATTTTGGATTTACCTTACCTTTCTTTTAGAAAAACAAAATCCATATCGAATGAAACTGGCAGCTATTGTGTTAATTGTATTAATTTTATCTAATATTCAATTTAAGGTCAGTGTATTTGAAATACAGGCAAGTGGATTATTTATTTTAGGCATTTCTTATTTATTCATAAGCCAGGAAAAACGGACAGCAATCATTTATTATTTTATTTGTGCAGTTATTATTTCAATCGCCTATGTAACCTTCCATTTATTTGAGATTTTTGATCCTATTTGGATTATTTTTAAGAAGGAATGGATGATGGGAATAGTGTTGTGGTATTTAGCCATACTATTGCAAAAAACTTTAAAAGGGAGATTGCTGATCCTATTTGCTGGTGCGATGCAAGGAGAGATTTTATATGCCTTTATATTAAATAAATTCCAATTTCCCTATTTGATTGGGGCATACGCTTCTTTGGACGTTTGTTCATTAACTGCACTTTTGCTTGTAGGATGGAGTGCGTTAGAAAACGTAGGTACAGTTATGCAAAATCATTTTCATTTCTTTGAAAAAGGAAAGCAAAAATCATCGTAAACTACAGTTCTTATTCAGCTTATCATTGCGGGAAAGGAGTAACATTGATAAGATAATATAGTTAGGCCCTTCTAGATGACAGAAGGGTTTCTTTACTTAATAAGAACTTAAGGGAATTATCCCGCACGAACGGGATGTAAGCTCCCATGAAGGAAGTTTCACTCTATGCTAACATACTAAATTGTATTTGATTATAGAAAAGAAAGGATGGCGATTGTAATTGGTTAAACCTGTTATTGCCATTGTAGGACGGCCCAACGTAGGAAAATCAACTATTTTTAATCGAATTGTCGGTGAACGTATTTCCATTGTTGAGGACATTCCCGGAGTTACAAGAGATCGTATTTATAGTTCAGGTGAGTGGTTAACACATGACTTTAATGTCATTGATACCGGTGGAATTGATATCGGTGATGAACCTTTTTTAGAGCAAATCCGCCAGCAAGCGGAAGTTGCAATTGATGAAGCCGATGTAATTATCTTCTTAACAAATGGACGAGAAGGGGTAACAGCAGCTGATGAAGAAGTGGCTAAAATACTTTATAGGTCTAAAAAGCCTGTGGTATTAGCTGTTAATAAAATAGATAATCCTGAAATGCGTGATCAAATCTATGATTTCTATTCATTAGGATTCGGTGAGCCTATTCCTATTTCCGGGGCACATGGGCTAGGATTAGGTGACTTATTGGATGAAGCAGCCAGACATTTTCCTAAAACCAAACCAATTGAATATGGTGAAGATGTCGTTAAGTTTTCATTAATTGGGCGGCCAAATGTTGGGAAATCCTCGTTAGTCAATGCTATATTAGGAGAAGAACGTGTAATCGTCAGTGATATTGCAGGTACAACACGTGATGCAGTCGATTCTCCCTATACATTTAATGGGGGGAAATATGTCATAATTGATACAGCAGGAATAAGGAAAAAGGGAAAAGTGTATGAGACTACGGAAAAATACAGTGTTCTCCGCGCCCTAAGGGCCATTGAACGTTCTGATGTTGTTCTTGTTGTCATTAATGCGGAAGAAGGAATCATTGAACAGGACAAAAAGATTGCCGGGTACGCACATGAAGCAGGCAGGGCGATTGTAATTGTTGTAAATAAGTGGGACGCAATCGAAAAAGATGAGAAAACCATGAAGGAACTTGAACATAAGATTAGGGAGCACTTCTTATTTCTTAGTTATGCACCTATTGTGTTTTTATCCGCGAAAACAAAAAAACGAATCCACACGCTTTTACCAATGATTAACACGGCTAGTGAAAACCACTCGTTGAGAGTTGAAACAAGCGTGCTTAATGATGTGATTATGGATGCGGTAGCAATGAACCCAACACCAACTGACAATGGTAGACGCTTAAAAATTTATTACACAACACAAGTGGCTGTTAAACCACCGACCTTTGTTGTGTTTGTTAATGAACCTGAATTATTGCACTTTTCCTATGAACGCTTCTTAGAGAACAGAATTAGAGATGCTTTTGGATTTGAAGGAACCCCTATCAAAATTTATGCAAGAGAAAGAAAATAAATATAAAGTAGGTGTGATTTAAATTGAACCAAACTAAAACAGCAATAGCCGTGATTGGAGCAGGTAGCTGGGGAACGGCATTGGCAATGGTACTTGCAGACAATAGACATGAGGTCCGTCTGTGGAGCCATAATGAAGAGCAAGTGAAAGAAATTAATGAAAAGCACACGAATAAGAAATATTTGCCTGAAATTATACTTTCAGAGCTAATCGTTGGGTATGCTTCTTTAAGTGATACATTGGCGGGAGTAGATACAATTATATTGGCAGTTCCAACCAAGGCAATACGTGAGGTAATTGGAAAAATTCGAGCCGTACAAATAGCTCCGATTACGATAGCACATGTAAGTAAAGGAATTGAACCTGATTCTTTAATGCGTATCTCTGAAATCATCAAGGAAGAAATGCCGGATGAATTGTTAAAGGATGTCGTGGTTCTTTCTGGCCCTAGTCATGCTGAAGAAGTAAGCCTTCGGCACCCAACGACGGTAACTGTTACTTCAGAAAATATGGATGCTGCCGGAAAAATTCAGGATTTATTTATTAATAACAATTTTCGAGTTTATACGAATTCCGATATCATCGGAGTTGAAATTGGCGGTGCATTAAAAAATATTATTGCGCTTGCAGCGGGAATAACAGATGGACTTGGCTATGGGGATAATGCAAAAGCAGCCTTAATGACGCGAGGTTTAGCCGAAATAGCCCGTCTAGGTACGAAAATGGGGGCTAACCCATTAACGTTTTCTGGCCTTGCTGGAATCGGTGATTTAATCGTTACTTGTACAAGCGTCCATTCAAGGAACTGGCGAGCAGGAAACCTATTAGGTAAAGGTAAAACCCTTGAAGAGGTTTTGGATAACATGGGGATGGTTGTAGAAGGTGTGAGAACCACCAAAGCAGCTTATCAATTAGCTAATAAGTATGATGTAAAGATGCCGATAACCTTTGCGCTTTATGATGTTTTATTTAATGGGAAGAGCGCAATAGACGCCGTCGATGTTTTAATGGCTCGTGGAAAAACTCATGAAATGGAAGATTTAGTTAATGTTCTAGATGAACGAAATATTGAAGACTAAAAAATATCCAAAATGAAATCAAAACCAGGGATGGGGCAGTGTGGTTGCGGAAGAATATTTTTATTAATAAATAGGCGTTCGGTGAGACCTATTGTGTTTAGATTGCATACAATGCAACGAAGCATCCTGGTAGTATGACACTGGAGTATGGGGTAATTAGTCTTTAAAGCTGAAGTAAAGAATTCGCCCCTCTTTACTTCAGTTTTTTTTTTGGTGAAGATAGGAAGATGAACGTTTTTTAGTTTAAAATTTTTCTAGAAAAGTAATAGCTTGTGATATAATTAATTTTCGAAAAAGGGGGAGTTTAGTGTGTCACCAGCTATGTTTAAAATGTGGGTGTCGATTGCCGGCATGGGGTTTATGTTCCTTGCAATAATGACAATTTATTTTAGCAGATATAAGTTAAAAGGAATCTTCCGTATTATTACTGCAATTATCGCTTACTTATTGATGATTGTTTCAGGACTAACGCTACTAATTGTTTTCTTAACATAAGGGAGTTAAATACATAAATAAAAAAGGTGATTGAATGAAATGGAATGTACTCGCTAGTTTTCTGGCATTAACTGCTATTTTACTTGCAGGATGCATGTATCCCGAAAAGGAATTAACAAAGAATCAAGTCCCTTATCAAAATCAAATCCAAGCTGTTCAAACCGCTGTAGATTCTTTTAGAGAGGACAATGGCGGGATCCTTCCGATAAAAACAAAAGAAGCAGAAACGCCCATTTATCAGAAGTATCCGATTGAATTTAAAAAAATTACTCCAAAATATATGGCTGAACCCCCCGGAAATGCATATGAAAATGGGGGTATCTTTCAATATGTGCTCGTCGATGTTGAGACCAAGCCTGCTGTAAAATTGTTTGATTTAAGAATAACAGAAGCGATTCGTGATATTAAATTACGAATAAAGACAAAAGGGTATCCCCCTTATAAAAAACAACTAGCTAAAAATGTTTTTTCACTTGACTTTAAACAACTGGGGTATGAAAAAGCCCCATATATTGTCAGTCCTTTTTCAAATCAAAATTTATCCTTTGTTATATCAGGCAGTGCAGAGGTATATGTTGATTATCGTCCCGACTTATATCAGAAACTTAAGGAGAAAAAGATTAAAATTAAGCCCGGCGAAGATATTCGTACCTATTTGGTTAATGAATCTATGTTTGTACCGGCCTACTCATTGCCATATACCTGGGATCCTAAGACCAATGAACCAGTTTTTTTAGAAGAATAAATAGTCATAACCCTTATCCTAAGAAATATATTGTAGGAGAAGGGTTTTTTTGCTATATCTATAAACGTTAAACATATATTGAAACCCTCCATAATACCAAATGTTCAGACACTACAGATACAAGCGAACCTAGTGAATTTTTAATAAGGGGGTAAAAAACTTTTAGAAAAGTGTCATAACATTATAGGACAACGTCATAAACATATACTGTCCAAAAATACCTAAAATGGATGTTTAATCCCACTTTACTCAATGATCGGGAGGGGATCACTTGGAAAAGGTTGATATTTTTAAAGATATTGCCGAAAGAACCGGCGGTGATATTTATTTAGGCGTAGTAGGAGCAGTTAGGACTGGGAAATCTACATTTATTAAAAAATTTATGGAGCTTGTGGTTTTACCGAATATAAACAGTGAAGCAGAGAGATCGCGGGCACTGGATGAACTTCCGCAAAGCGCAGCTGGAAAGACGATAATGACCACAGAACCGAAATTCGTGCCTAATCAAGCGGCGACGGTTCATGTCGATGACGGATTAAATGTCAATATTAGGCTAGTTGATTGTGTGGGTTACACAGTCCCTGGTGCTAAAGGATATGAAGATGAAAATGGGCCAAGAATGATTACGACCCCTTGGTATGAGGAGCCGATTCCTTTCCATGAAGCTGCGGAAATTGGCACAAGGAAAGTCATTCAGGAACATTCTACAATTGGCGTGGTAGTTACAACAGATGGAACAATCGGAGAGATTCCAAGAAGTAATTATATCGAGGCGGAAGAAAGAGTGATTAACGAACTAAAGGAAGTTGGCAAACCGTTTATCATGGTTGTAAACAGTGCCCAGCCTTACCATCCAAGCACTGAAACGCTAAGATCTAGTTTAGCAGAAAAATATGATATCCCGGTAATTGCGATGAGTGTTGAAAGTATGCGCGACAGTGATGTTATGAATGTCCTGCGTGAAGCGCTTTATGAATTCCCGGTTCTTGAAGTTAATGTGAATTTGCCAAGCTGGGTAATGGTTCTTAGAGAAAACCATTGGCTTCGTGAAAGCTACCAAGAAGCTGTCAAGGAAACTGTAAAAGATATCAAGAGATTAAGAGATGTTGATCGAGTTGTACAACATTTTAGCGAGTTTGAATTCATTGAAAGAGCAGGATTAGCAGGAATTGAAATGGGTTCAGGTGTTGCTGAGATTGATTTAATTGCCCCCGATGAATTGTATGATGATATTTTAAAAGAAATTGTTGGGGTAGAAATTCGTGGGAAAGATCATCTGCTCGAATTAATGCAGGATTTTGCCCATGCCAAAGCAGAGTATGATCACATTGCGGATGCCTTAAAAATGGTGAAACAAACAGGTTATGGAATTGCCTCTCCAACCCTTTCGGATATGAGCCTAGAAGAGCCGGAAATTATTCGTCAAGGTGCCCGGTTTGGTGTAAGGCTGCGTGCCGTAGCGCCATCGATTCATATGATTAAAGTGGATGTTGAATCAGAATTCGCCCCAATTATTGGTACGGAAAAGCAAAGTGAGGAGCTTGTAAGATACTTAATGCAGGATTTCGAGGAT
Organism: Bacillus sp. MM2020_1; assembly: GCA_011250595.1. Lineage (GTDB taxonomy): Bacteria > Bacillota > Bacilli > Bacillales > Cytobacillaceae > Neobacillus. Next base: position 44,592 of record JAANMP010000005.1, read on the forward strand.
GATCCGTTATCAATTTGGAACTCTGATATCTTCGGGCGTTCATTAAGCTCTATCGTCCGCGAAGGAATCCAAGCAAAGCTTTCCTTAATGCCGGAAAATGCAAGATATAAACTGAAAGAAACGTTAGAGAGAATTATCAACGAAGGATCAGGCGGCTTAATTGCCATTATCCTCTAGGCTATGGACTCCTAATCGGGGTCTTTTTTTTGTTGTTAATAGGAGTCATACCAATGGTTACTAAGCCCTCAGATGTGAGAAAATACCAAAAAGGGTCAAATTAAGTAGAATTATGATGAACAAAAGAAAAGATTACCATTATTTCATGAAATCTTCTTGATATGCTGAATTGATTATGATAATCTTTTAACGTGATTACATTATAGCGTTTGAACCCTTATTTCATAAGGTTTTTTTCTAAAAAAATAGATTTAAGTTACCAATTTAGGTATTTATAGTTACTTTGGTAATAAAACCGCGCTATGACGTATAGAAATTAGAAAAATTGTTTAGAAATGTAGATAAGTAATTTTATTTACGAATCTTGATAATTCTTTGGGAGGAGGTGAATGGCATGAACAAGACAGAACTTATTAATGCAGTTGCTGAAGCAAGCGAGCTTTCAAAAAAGGACGCTACTAAAGCAGTTGATGCTGTTTTTGATGCGATTTTAGATGCTTTGAAAAATGGTGATAAAGTACAACTAATCGGTTTTGGAAACTTTGAAGTACGTGAGCGCGCAGCTCGTAAAGGTCGTAATCCTCAAACAGGTGAGGAAATCGAAATCGCTGCTAGCAAAGTTCCAGCTTTTAAACCAGGTAAAGCGCTTAAAGATGCAGTAAAATAATTACATAAATTTATTGCTATAAGCGAATGCTTAAGCAAAAAGGTCATGGCTTTTGTCCATGGCCTTTTTTCTACTTTTTTGCTTGAACTAAAAAGATTGTGCTAATATGTATTTGTCATCTATTCTTGACAGAACATTAGGGGGAATCTAACTATGTCACAAGTGAATCGTGCCCAAATTGAAGAAGCGGTACGTTTAATATTAGAAGCAATCGGTGAAAACCCAAACCGTGAAGGCTTGCTTGATACACCTAAACGGGTAGCAAAAATGTATGAAGAAGTTTTTAGCGGATTAAACGAGGATCCGAAGAAGCATTTTGAAACAATATTTAGTGAAGATCACGAAGAATTAGTATTGGTTAAAGATATCCCGTTTTATTCCATGTGTGAACACCACCTCGTTCCTTTCTTTGGTAAAGCACATGTAGCTTATATTCCCAAAAATGGCCGGGTTACAGGTTTAAGCAAATTAGCACGAGCAGTAGAAGCAGTTGCAAAGAGACCACAACTCCAGGAACGGATTACATCAACGATTGCTGACAGTATGATGGAAAAGTTAGAGCCACACGGAGTGATGGTGGTGGTCGAGGCAGAACATATGTGTATGACCATGCGCGGAGTAAAAAAACCTGGCTCTAAAACCGTAACAACTGCTGTACGCGGCGTTCTTGCTGATGATGCTATTTCTCGATCAGAGGTACTTTCTTTAATAAAATATTAGCCCTATTTTTCTTAAAGCAACTGAGGTGATTAAATGGAAAAACGTAATACTGCAAATAGTGAATATATCGTAATAAAAGCAAATGATGATGGTGTCAGCGTGATCGGCTTAACTAGAGGATCGGATACAAAATTTCATCATTCAGAGAAGTTGGATAAAGGAGAAGTGCTTATAGCTCAATTTACTGAGCATACTTCCGCAATAAAAATCAGGGGAAACGCAAAAATTCTTACTCAACTTGGTGAAGTAGAAAGTGAATTGAAAAAATAAGTTTATCAGTTCCAATTACATTGTTTTCATCTTATTTCATATGAGCATTAGTGATTATTTTGTGAATTTCTGCCTAAAGAAAATCTTTTATGATATAATGGTGACTGCCTTGTTTTTAAAGAATGATTAGGATTTTCTTTATTAAAAGGTATGAATTTTACTATGCAAATAGGAAATAAGAATACATAAAGACATTACTTCGGGGAAGCAAGGGTGATTAAATTGCTGGACATTCGACAAAAATTCACAAATATTAGAGAGCAGGTCGAAAAAAGAGTTTGTGACCCATACTTGCTTAAATATATTGAAATTCCGATTATTGATGAAGATAAACTGCTTATTCTTGTCTCAATAATGGACCGCCTCGAATTGTCATACAGTGATATGCAGAACTACGCCTTATCAACGATGCTAATTCAAATCGCCCTTGATACCCATGAACATATATCAAATGCATCTGTAGAGGAAAAAAATCGACAATTAACTGTTCTAGCTGGTGATTTTTTTAGTGGATTATATTATAAGCTTCTAGCAGATTCGGAAGAAATAAAGATGATCAAGGCACTTTCTAGAGGAATTAAAGAGGTTAATGAAAACAAAATTTCTGTCTATCAAAAAGAAATTCAAGAGATTGAAGAACTTATGACAAGGATTGGGCTCATTGAAAGTTCCTTACTTGCCCATCTCTCAGAATATTTCAAAGTAGATTTATGGAATGATTTTATAGGCAACCTACTTTTATTTAAACGTTTACTCCATGAAAAGAGTCAATTTATACAAACAGGCAGTTCAGTTTTATTCGAGGCTCTGAAATCAATTGTTTTCCCAATCAATAATAATAAAGTGATTGAGTTGTCAAAGGAACAGCAAAGTCACTTATTTCTGTGTTGCGACCAATATCTCGAAAGGTCAAAAAAGGTTATTGAAAGAGGGTTAGAGCAGTTGCCCTATTTGAATGAATTACTTGAAAGTAGGATCATCTCAATCTTAAGCCAATACCAGCCAAATGCAAAAACTTTTGTGGAAGAAGGGTAATAACAAAATGCAGGAATCGAAAGAACAGCGAGTACACAATGTGTTTGAAAAGATATCTGATAACTACGATAAAATGAATTCTGTTATCAGCTTTCAACAGCATATCAAGTGGCGAAAAGACACGATGAAAAAAATGAATGTACAGCCAGGTTCAAAAGCTCTCGATGTTTGCTGTGGTACTGCTGATTGGACAATCGCCTTAGCTGAGGCAGTCGGTCCAACAGGTGAAGTTACTGGGTTGGACTTTAGCCAAAATATGCTCAATGTGGGCATTGAAAAGGTTAAAGACCTAGGCTTAAACCAGGTTAAATTAATACATGGTAACGCCATGGAACTCCCTTTCCCAGATAATAGTTTTGATTATGTCACAATTGGCTTTGGTTTAAGGAATGTCCCGGATTACCTTCAAGTATTAAAAGAAATGCACCGTGTAGTAAAACCGGGTGGAATCGCAGTATGTTTAGAAACATCACAACCTACACTTATTGGCTATAAACAGCTCTATTATTTTTATTTTCGCTTTATTATGCCGATGTTTGGTAAATTGTTTGCAAAGAGCTATCGTGAATATGCTTGGCTCCATGAGTCCGCTCGTGACTTTCCGGGAATGAGGGAGTTAGCAAAGATGTTTGAGCAAGCCGGCTTCAAAGATGTGAAATACAGGCCATACAGCGGCGGTGCTGCAGCTGTTCATATTGGTAAAAAGAACTAATTAATGGAACTTGAAGACAGGATGAAAAGCTGGGTGAATTCAGATGAAATTAAAAATGATGTATTCATTTTTGAATTCGGATATTAACTTGATAGAAAAAAAGTTAGAAGAGACAATAAAGGCAGATTCTCTTCTCCTAAGGAAAGCGTCTATGCATACATTACAAGCCGGCGGAAAAAGAATTCGTCCTGTATTTGTTTTGCTTGCAGGTAAATTTGGTAATTATGATATACATGTGATGAAGAATGTAGCCGTTGCACTTGAATTAATTCATATGGCCTCACTTGTCCATGATGATGTGATAGACGATGCTGATCTTCGCCGTGGTCAGCCGACAGTGAAATCGAAATGGGATAACAAGATTGCTATGTACACCGGTGATTTTGTTTTTGCTCTTGCGATTGAATTGATGACTAATATCGGAAATCCCCTTGCCCATAAAATTTTAGCGAATACAATTGTTGAAGTTTCAGTAGGCGAAATCCAACAAATTAAAGATAAATACCGCTTTAATCAAAATCTTCGGGACTATCTCCGTAGAATTAAAAGAAAAACCGCCCTATTAATTGCAGTTAGCTGCCAATTAGGAGCGATAGCTGCAGATGTTGAAGAGTCCATTCATAAAAAACTTTATCGATTCGGTTATTACGTCGGCATGTCTTATCAAATAATTGATGATATTTTAGATTTTACTTCAACTGAGAAGGAACTAGGGAAGCCTGCGGGTGGAGATTTATTGCAGGGAAATGTAACCGCCCCCGCCCTTTATGCGATGGAAAATAATCAAATCCGGAAAGAAATTGAAAAGGTCCATGAGAAAATGGAACCTTCTGAAATAACAAAGATTATTTCATTAATTAAACAATCAGGAGCAATTGAAAAGTCATTCACACTGAGCGATCTTTATCTGCAAAAAGCTTTAGCAGAATTAAATGGGTTACCAGGGAATAAAGCAAAAAAGACGCTCAATGATATTGCAAAAGTAATTGGAAGAAGAAAATTCTAAACAACTTGTTAAATATTCGAAAAAATGATAATATTTTTCATGGATTGATTCTAAACAATCAATATACATAATTATTAATTTTTAGGAGTGGAATTCATGGAAAAAACATTTTTAATGGTAAAGCCAGATGGAGTACAGCGTAACCTTATTGGTGAAATCGTTTCACGTTTTGAAAGAAAGGGCTTTCAATTGGTCGGGGCAAAATTAATGAACATTCAAAGCGAACTTGCTGAGGAACATTATGGTGAGCACAAAGAACGTCCATTCTTCGGTGAATTAGTTGATTTCATCACTTCGGGTCCAGTTTTTGCAATGGTCTGGCAAGGTGAGAATGTCATCGCTACTGCCCGTCAAATGATGGGTGCTACCAATCCAAAGGATGCAGCTCCAGGTACTATTCGCGGTGATTTTGGATTAACTGTTGGTAAAAATGTTATTCACGGCTCCGATTCACCTGCAAGTGCAGAACGTGAAATTGGCTTATTTTTTAAAGATTCTGGTGTGGTAGAGTACAACAAATTAGTTAACGAATGGATTTATTAATCCTACTAAAGCGAGGCACTTGTATAGCAATTATACAAGTGCCTTTTTATATTGTTATCAAAAATTTAACCCTATTTTCTGAATAGTTATACTATGTTTATTTTGTTCAATATGGTATATTGATAAAAAAATTCTTTAATGAGTTGAAGGGGGAAAGAGTATGGGAATGAGATACCTAACAGCAGGAGAATCCCATGGACCGCAATTAACAACAATAGTAGAAGGTCTCCCTGCTGGAATGCCATTATTATTAGAAGATATAAATAAAGAGTTATCCAGAAGACAAAAAGGTTATGGACGCGGAAGAAGAATGCAAATTGAAAAGGATACAGCCCAAATCGTTTCGGGGGTCCGGCACGGTTACACACTTGGCTCTCCAATTGCGTTAGTCGTACATAATAATGACTGGAAGCACTGGACCAATATTATGGGAGCAGAGCCCCTAGAGGAAGGCCAGGAGGATGAAGTTAAACGTAAAGTAACTCGTGCTCGTCCAGGTCATGCTGATTTAAATGGAGCAATTAAATATGGGCACAGGGATATGAGAAATGTCCTTGAACGCTCTTCTGCCCGCGAAACAACTGTAAGAGTCGCTGCGGGTGCTATTGCCAAGCAGCTTTTATCATTAGTAGGCGTTGAACTAGTTGCCCATGTAGTTGAAATAGGCGGAATAAAAGCGAATGTCGATCCCTCCATTTCTTTTGAGGCATTAAAAGACATGACAGAGAATTCGCCTGTTCGATGTGCTGACCCAACCGTGGAAGAGGATATGAAGGCTGCCATTGATGAAGCGAAGAAAAATGGGGATTCGATTGGCGGTGTTGTGGAAGTGATTGCCAAGGGTATGCCTGTTGGTGTTGGTAGTTACGTTCACTATGATCGTAAATTGGATGGGAAATTAGCAGCCGCTATAATGAGCATAAATGCGTTTAAAGGGGTAGAAATCGGCATTGGATTTGAAGCTGCAAGGAAGCCGGGGAGCGAAGTTCATGATGAGATAGCCTGGGATCAAGAAAAAGGTTACTATCGCAAGAGCAATCGACTTGGTGGCTTTGAAGGTGGTATGACGACAGGTATGCCCATTGTTATCAGAGGTGTGATGAAACCAATTCCAACCTTATATAAACCTTTAATGAGCGTAGATATTGAGTCAAAAGAGCCTTTTGCTGCGAGCGTTGAACGCTCAGACAGTTGTGCTGTCCCTGCTGCTGCGGTGGTTGCCGAGCATGTTGTTGCTTGGGAACTAGCAAATGCTTTGATTGAACAATTTTACAGCGACCGTTTTGAGGCTTTTGCTGATGAAATAAAAAGGCAAAGAGAATATGCGAGGGAGTTTTAATGGAAACCATTCACATCCAAACAGAGTCAAAAAACTATAATGTCTTTGTGGGGGAGGGTGTACGTAAAGAACTGGGCACTTTTTTGGTCAATCATTTTTCGGGTCTAACCAGAATATTAATTATTACAGATGAAACAGTTGCTAAACTACATTTGGAAAAATTGTTGATTGAACTTAAATCATTTGACCCCGTAATCTTTACTGCCCCTAGTGGCGAAAAAGCAAAAACCTTTGAGGTTTATTATGGTGCTCTTTCAACTGCGCTTGAAAACCGACTGGATCGGAAATCTGTCATTCTCTCTTTTGGCGGTGGAGCGGTTGGGGATTTGTCAGGATTTGTCGCAGCCTCCTTCATGAGAGGGATTCCATTTATACAAGTCCCAACAACTATTTTAGCTCATGATAGTGCAGTTGGCGGAAAGGTAGCAATTAATCATCCGCTTGGGAAAAATATGATCGGAGCTTTCCATCAACCTGAAGCAGTCTTTTATGACTTAGAATTCTTAAAAACACTTCCCGCACATGAAATTCGTTCGGGATTTGCTGAGGTTATTAAACATGCACTTATTGATGATTCCGATTTTTTTGATTGGCTGAAAGACAATGTGGAAGACCTTCAAACCTTACCAATGGAGCTGTTATCTGAGTCCTTAATAAAAGGGATAAAGGTCAAGGGGAAAATTGTTGGTCAGGATGAAAAAGAAACAGGAATTCGAGCTTACTTGAACTTAGGACATACGTTAGGTCATGCCATTGAATCAGAAATGGGTTATGGTAACTTTACTCATGGTGAAGCAGTTATGATTGGTATGATTTTTGCTTTAAAAGTTAGTAAACAATTGCATGGGCTTTCTTTCAATATAGAAGAATTTATCGATTGGATCGAAGGACTTGGGTATGAATCGAAAATACCTGACAATCTAGCTTATGAAAAGTTAATCAATAAAATGAAGCAGGATAAAAAATCTGTTCGACACTCGATTCGATTCGTATTACTAGAACAATTAGGGCAACCAATCCTAAAGGAAGTATCGGAACCAGTTTTATTAAACCAGTTAAATAGTTATTAAAAAGGGGGCTTATTCTTGATTAGAGGGATGAGGGGAGCAATCACAGTTAATCAGAACACCGAGGAAGAAATTGTCACTGCCACAGAAGAACTGCTGAAAAAAATAATCGAAGAAAATCAGATTCAACCAGATTTAGTTGCCTCTGTTTTCATTTCGACAACCGAGGATATTAATGCAGTATTCCCAGCGAGGGCATTGCGTAAATTTGAGGGCTGGACCTACGTACCAGTCATGTGTATGCAGGAAATGCCTGTCCCTAATTCTTTAACCATGTGTGTTAGAATCATGATGCATGTAAATACTGCAAAGTCTCAAGATGAAATTATCCATGTATATTTAAAAGGAGCTCAGGTCCTTAGACCTGACCTACGCAATAGTTTAACGTAATGTGAGAATCTTTTTGAATGAATGTTAATCCAAGATTACAAGAATGGAGAGAATGAGCATGAGATGGAAAGAGCAGTTATTAACGCTGACTCCTTATCAACCAGGGAAATCAATAGAGGCAGTAAAGAAGCAATATAAACTTGACCAAATTGTTAAGCTGGCATCAAATGAAAATCCTTTTGGATGTTCAGAACAGGTGATGACTGCACTTCAATCGAATCAAACAAGTTTGGCTATTTATCCAGATGGGTATGCCACTACTTTAAGAGAGACTCTTGCCTCATTTTTACAGGTTGACGAGGAAGAACTAATTTTTGGAAATGGTTCAGATAATCTGATCCAAATTATTTCAAGGGCACTCTTACATCCAAATGCTAGTACAGTTATGGCAACGCCTTCCTTTTCACAGTATAAGCATAATGCTGTGATCGAAGGGGCAATTATAAAGGAAGTCCCGCTAATAAATGGAGATCATGATTTAGAAGCGATGTTAGCAGCTATTGATGAACAGACCAATGTTATTTGGCTCTGCAGCCCTAATAACCCTACAGGTACATATATATCAGAAAGTAAATTAATAGCGTTTCTAGATAAAGTCCCATCAGATATTCTCGTTGTTTTGGATGAAGCCTACTATGAATATGTTGTCGCTGATGATTACTATGATTCGGTTAAACTAGCTTCAAAATATGAAAATTTAATTGTCTTAAGAACTTTTTCTAAAATATATGGTTTGGCTGCCTTAAGAATCGGATATGGGGTTGCCAATCGTTCTATTATTAAAGCGCTGGAGCCTGCGAGGGAACCGTTTAATGTTAACTCATTAGGTCAATTAGCAGCGTCTGCGGCAATAAAGGATCAGAATTTTATCAATATCTGCAAAGAAAAAAATAGGCAGGGTCTTGAACAGTTTTATGAATTTTGTCGCCAATATCAACTCGAGTTTTATCCATCTCAAACAAATTTTATATTAATTGATTGTAAAATTGATGGGGATCAGGTATTCCAATCTTTATTGGAGAGAGGATATATCGTTCGCTCCGGAAAAGCGCTTGGTTTTCCTACAGCTGTAAGAATTACCGTAGGCTCCTTTGAACAAAATGAAGGTGTCCTAAAAGCATTAGGAGAATTTTTAGCACAAAAGTAAAACAGAATAGTGCTTTGTTGTTTAGGGGGAGTTTTCAATGAAAGGCCGAGTTTTTGTAATTGGCTTAGGATTAATCGGCGGTTCTCTTGCCCTTTGTATTAAAAAGGAACATGAGGATGCTACTATTATTGGATATGATATTAATAGTGAGCAAGCAAGGCTTGCAAAGATGCTTGGAGTCATAGATGATATAGCAGAAAATATTTACAGTGGTGCAATGGATGCTGATTTAATCATTATTTCTGCACCTGTGAATGAAACAGAGGAAATTATTCAGTTCCTTGCCACACTCCCTCTCAATCCAGAGGTAATCGTGACAGATACAGGCAGCACAAAAAGCAAAATTGTTGGAACTGCCAATATCTTAAAGAATCGGGGAATTACCTTTATTGGCGGGCATCCAATGGCAGGTTCACATAAAAGCGGTGTATCTGCAGCCAAGGAAATACTATTTGAAAATGCATTTTACCTGTTAACACCGCAAGAACATATAGAAAATACAAAGGTAGAATTATTAATAACATGGTTAAAGGGGACCCATGCCAAGTTTTTAACGATTACACCTAAAAATCATGACTATCTCACAGGGATTGTCAGCCACTTTCCTCATATCATCGCGGCTTCTATAGTTCGCCAAACTGAAAAACTAGCAGAAGAAGAAAGCCTTATTCCACGTTTAGCAGCAGGCGGGTTTAGGGATATTACTAGGATTGCATCAAGCAGTCCTGTGATGTGGAAGGATATCCTCTTGCATAACCGTGAAATATTAATTGAATTACTAGATCAATGGCAAGAAGAAATGAATAAAGTTAAAACGATGCTTGAAAATGAAAATAGTTCTGCGATTTACAACTATTTTCAGCAGGCAAAACAATACCGTGATGGCTTACCAATGAAAGAAAAAGGTGCGATTCCGGCATTTTATGATTTATTTGTCGATATACCAGATTACCCGGGTGTGATTTCGGAAATTACCGGCTATTTAGCGAAGGAAGCTATTAGTATCACAAATATTCGAATTCTAGAAACACGTGAAGATATTATTGGAGTTTTAGTTATTAGTTTTCAAACAGAAGAGGATCGACAAAAAGCTGAACGATGTATTGGCACTTATTCCAATTATGCAACATCTATTGGTTCCTAAAATGATATGAATAAAAGGTGATTTTTAATGACGTTTTTAAATCTTAAAACTAACATAAAAGGTCTAAATGGTAAGATTACAATACCAGGGGATAAATCGATTTCGCATCGATCGGTTATGTTTGGTTCAATCGCACACGGTGAAACCAAGGTAACTAATTTCTTGCCTGGAGAGGATTGCTTAAGTACGATTTCATGCTTTCGAAAACTTGGTGTTACGATTGACGAAACTGATAATCAACTTCGCATTATCGGAAAAGGATTTGATGGATTAACAGAACCAACTGAAGTATTAGATGTTGGTAATTCAGGAACAACTATCCGTTTATTAATTGGGATACTAGCCGGAAGACCTTTTTTCTCATCGCTTGTCGGCGATGAGTCAATCGGAAAAAGGCCAATGACAAGGGTAACGAACCCTTTAACTGAAATGGGTGCACGAATAGATGGGCGGAAAAATGGTTCCTTCACGCCTATTTCCCTCCGTGGTGGTGGCTTACAACCTATTAACTACCGCTTGCCAGTTGCTAGTGCGCAAGTAAAATCCGCTATTATCCTAGCGGGCCTGCAAGCAGAAGGACAAAGTACGATTATCGAGCCAGAAGAAACCCGTGACCATACGGAAAGAATGATTATAAGATTTGGTGGGGAAATCCATAAGGATAACCAAAAGATTATTGTTAAGGGCGGTCAAAAACTAACGGGCACAACGATTCAGGTTCCCGGGGACATTTCATCTGCAGCGTTCTTCCTGGTAGCCGGAGCAATTATCCCAGAAAGTGAAATTGTCCTGAAGGATGTCGGGTTAAATCCTACAAGAACGGGAATTATCGAAGTCATGAAAAAGATGGGTGCAGACTTAGAAATTGTTCAAAACGATAAAGAATCATTTGAACCATCTGGCGACCTCATCATCAAAACTTCAATACTTAAAGGAACAGTTATTGAAGGAGATTTAATTCCAAAATTAATTGATGAAATTCCGATTATTGCCCTATTAGCAACCCAAGCTGAAGGGACAACCATAATTAAAGATGCTGAAGAATTAAAAGTTAAGGAAACCAATCGTATCGATACAGTTGTTCAAGAGCTAAAAGAATTAGGTGCAAAAATCGAAGCAACTGAAGATGGAATGATCATATATGGAAAATCTGTTTTAAGCGGGGGAACTGTTTCAAGTCATGGCGATCACCGAATTGGAATGATGCTGGCCATCGCGGCACTCCTATGTCAAAATGAAGCCAAACTAGAGAATCACGAAGCGATTTCAGTTTCCTACCCTAACTTCTTCGAACATTTAAACAGCCTCATAAAGTAAAGCTGCGTTTTAATGCAGCTTTTTTTATTTATTAACGATATAGATTTTGCTTAAATGTCATAATCTTTAGAAATTATTCATAGCTTGTACTAAGGAAATAAAGTAGAACCTAGATAGAAAAAACAGGGTGGTGAACGATGTATATCATTGAAAATGCCAATCTCCTTAAAGACAAGCAATTGAAAACATGTTCCCTATTAATTTCTAAGAACCGCATTGCTAAAATTGATTCTCATTTTAGTCATTATCAGCTGATAAAAATGAATGCAGGTCCATATATAATGACCCCGACATATGTCCTTTTTAACTCAACGATTCCACAAATGAAATCCTTTCAAGAACTAAAAAAATGTCTAATCAAGGAATTTTTGATGAAAGGATGTACCACCATATTTACCTATGTTAATGTTTCCTACGAAAATGAATTAACTACAAAAATTACCGCATTAAAAACAGCTCTCTTTAGCAGTCCAATTGACTATTTGATTGGGGTAAGAATACCAATTCGCTTGATAACCCAGTCGTTTATTAGGAAATGTAAGAAAGAAAAAATACCAGCTATTTTTGTGGACATGCAAAACGTCCATGAATTGGAAAAAATACCTTGGGGCTGGATAAGAGAAGCCATGTTTCCGTTTAATAGTCCATTAATTCCAATAATTTCTTCCGTTCAGAAGAAGGAAGTGAAGAGTGTTTTGTCGAAATGGAATAGTATCATGAAAAGAGAAAACATCCCTGCCCTTTATGAGGAAATTGAAGAAAACCACCCATTGACTATTCCTGTATTAAATAAAATCGGATTATACCCACAAAAAGCAAGTTTAATGAGTGGTACTGAGGTAAGTTATAATCTATACTCAAAAACAAATGAGATCATGAATATTGATGAATTGAATTTATTTCATTATCATAGTAATAGACTCATGGTGACTGTCCACAAGGGGACGGTGGTACGTGCAGGGGAAAACGTGATATTTAAACCTGGAAATGGAGAATTTGTTCGGGTGAGAACCCCCTCATTTTTTTCTCTGTCTATCTAGGAGAACGAGAGGTAAGTGTCAATGGAAAGAGTTAATAAAATTATTAACCTGTTAGAAAATGGCCAACATAAGGAAGCCTTAAATGAATATAATGATGTATTACAAAGCGGAAAGCCAGATGAAAAATTCCTGCTGGGAGAAGAACTGTATCAATACGGTTTTCTGGATGAGGCTAAAGCATTAATTGAAAATTTACTTGTGATATTTCCTGAGGAAGGTGAGCTCCTGGTTCTGCTAGGTGAAATATTAGTTGAGGCCGGGGAGGATGAAGAAGCGATTCTTGTTCTTGAAAGGATCTCAGAACATGACGCAAACTTTGGCCAATCATTACTATTGTTAGCAGATTTATATCAGGTTCAGGGTTTATATGAGGTTTGTGAACGGAAGCTTCTAAAGGCAAAGGAGTTATTGCCGGATGAAGTAATCATAGATTTTGCTTTAGGTGAACTTTACAGTGAACAAGGTGAAATAACCAAGGCATTAGATGCGTATGAAAAGGTTTTAAAAGAAGTAAATGAAATAGCAGGAGTAAATATTGACCAACGGATTGCAGAGCTATTAAGTGCATCTGGAATGTTTGAGGAAGCCCTGGTCTATTACGATAAGGCAATAAATGAAAAATTAGAAATTAACACATTATTCGGATACGCATTTACAGCATTGCAGGCTGGGTATAATCGAACTGCCATAGAAAAGTTTATTGAATTAAAAGAGCTTGACCCTGAATATCACTCACTTTATTTACATCTTGCGCTAGCTTATGAACGGGAGGAAGAGCTTGAGAATAGTTTACTCACCATTCAAGAAGGCATAAAACAAGATGAATTTAATAAAGAGTTATTTTACTTTGGCGGGAAAATTGCCATTAAATTAGGGAAAGTGGAGGAAGGAGAAAAGTATTTTCGTGAGGCACTTGCCCTTGATCCGGGATTTGCAGAAGCGGCACTAACATTAAATAAGCTCTTTTTTCTCCAAGAAAGATATGAGGATATCATTGAGTTAATTTCCGAGCTTGATATTAAGGAAGATGAAGAACCGCAGCTTTTATGGGATTCTGCACGTAGCTTTCAAAAGTTAGAGGAATTTTCATACGCATTAGACAAATATGAAAGTGCATATACTTTTTTTAAGAAAAATGAAACTTTTTTAAATGATTACGGTTATTTTTTGATTGAAGAAGGAAAAACCGACCAAGCCGCCGAAATTTTTAAACAACTACTTATTGAAGATCCAACAAACGTCGAGTATTTGGATTTACTTGAACGTCTTACAGGGTTGAAAGATTAAAAAAGCTGATTCTGCAGAGGAGGGAAACTACCATGGCAACCCCTGTTTCTGTCAACGAGAAGAAGGACTTTATTCGCTGGTTTCTAAATCATTACCAATTAAAGAGAAGAGAATGTGTATGGATCCTCAACTATCTAATGAGCCACGATCAACTAATGGAAAAGGTTCATTTTGTTGAGCAAGCACAGTATTGTCCGAGAGGTTTGATTATGTCTACACATTGCGTTGATAAAGTGCCATTTCGTTTTTATAAAGAAAATGTGATGACCACGGACGCAGAAAAATCCTTTCATGATATTCGGTTAAATCGAGACGAGGATATTTTTATCCAATTAAACTTTCATGCTGCCAATCAAGCACACCAGTATGCAGCGGTTCTAGAAGAAAATTTATACGTTCCTAAACATTTGCAAGTGAATGAAAAAGATGGAATCGTTGCAGAACAATTGCTGCAGCACAGCATCGATCACTTTCAACGTGAAAAAATTCTTCAGTTGATCGACGAGGCATTAGATAAACAAGATCGAAAAGAATTCCTAGCGTTAACACAAAAATTAAATACACTGAAAACCCTTGAAGAAAAAGGAAGTTTGCGATAAGCAGCTTCCTTTTGTCTTTTCATTCTACTTAGAACAAATTTTTTAAATATTCCTCTTTCTCTTTTATTGTTTATGGAGAAAATGATATTATATTAGTAGTGAAATTAAAGGTTGGTGCAATGATATGAAGTGGACACCTCAAGATATCGAGACGTATTTAAATGCCAAAGAGTATGTAGACACTGCTGTGATCCCGTTATTTTCAGTTTCTATTGGGGAGGATATGAAGCAGTCAGCGGCAGCAGCTGAGTTTATTAATTTATTAACAGGGTATTTAGAGAGGCAATTTACGGGAAGATTATTATTATTCCCGCCATTTACATATCTAAATTCCAAAAATGGTGAAAGAATCTTAAGTGATTTGAAAGATTGGGAAGCTAGCCTATTAAAGGGGGAGATTCATCACATTTTTTACATAACTTCAGACATTGCTTGGAGAGATCGTGAAAAAGAACTAAAAGGAACGTTAATTTGGCTTCCGGCTATTCCGCTTGAGCATATGAACGATTCGCAAAAAGTGGCGATTATTGATAGTCAAGTAAAGCAACTCCTTGGTCTGTTTACGCACAAATGGCATGAAAATGTGTAAAACCGTCTAGAAATCATGTTTTTAAAATAGTATGATATTGACCTAACTTGAAGATTGATATATCATTGTTATGTCCTAGTTTTATATGTGTTAAATTTGTGTCCGTTGGACTTAACTTCGTGAATAGAGGGGGGGATAAGCATGAGTAAGCAACGCGTTTCAAGACGTCAATTTTTAAGCTATACATTAACAGGGGTAGGCGGTTTCATGGCAGCCGGAATGTTAATGCCAATGGTACGTTTTGCAGTTGATCCTGTTTTAAAGGCTGAAGAAGGCGGTGATTTTGTTGCTACAAAGCAAAAGGTTGCTGATTTAACAAAAGATCCGGTTAAAGTTGACTTTACCTTTAAACAAAAGGATGCCTGGTATGAGTCAGAAGTAACGAATATTGCCTGGGTTTATAAGGATGATGCGGGGAAAATTGTAGCCCTTTCGCCTACTTGTAAACATTTGGGCTGTACGGTTAACTGGAATACTGACAAGGAACATCCGGGTCAATTCTTCTGTCCGTGCCATTATGGTCGCTATGAGAAAAATGGGCAGAACATTGCAGGAACACCACCATTAGCACCACTTGATGTATATCCATTCAAGGAAAAAGATGGTTATCTTTATCTTGGTAAAGCTCAACCACGGAAGGAGGCGTAACTATGTTAAACAAAATTTACGACTGGGTAGATGAACGTTTAGATATTACGCCTTTGTGGCGCGATATCGCAGACCATGAAGTACCTGAGCATGTTAATCCGGCGCATCACTTTTCAGCGTTTGTGTATTGCTTTGGAGGTCTTACATTCTTCGTAACCGTAATTCAAATTCTCTCAGGTATGTTTCTAACCATGTACTATGTACCTGATATTAAGAATGCATGGGAATCTGTGTATTATCTTCAAAATGAAGTTGCTTTTGGACAAATTGTACGTGGAATGCATCACTGGGGTGCAAGTTTAGTACTTGTCATGATGTTCTTACATACACTACGCGTTTTTTTCCAAGGTGCCTACAAAAAACCTCGTGAATTGAATTGGGTCGTAGGAGTTCTTATTTTCTTCGTTATGCTAGGCTTAGGTTTTACGGGATACTTATTACCATGGGATATGAAAGCGTTATTTGCAACAAAAGTAGGTCTGCAGATTGCCGAAGCAACGCCATTTATTGGTACTCAGGTTAAAGTATTGCTAGCAGGACATGAACATATTGTTGGTGCACAAACATTAACCCGTTTCTTCGCGATCCATGTGTTCTTCCTACCAGGTGCACTGCTTGGTTTAATGGGAGCTCACTTCTTAATGATTCGTAAACAAGGTATTTCCGGACCACTGTAAAAAACGGCTTTATATAATAATCGAAGTTTTCTACTAACTACGGAAAAAGGAGGGGGATTGCTCGATGCATCGCGGTAAAGGATTAAAGTTCGTTGGTGATTCACGTGTTTTAGCGCCTTCTGAACGAAAAAAAATGATTCCGAAAGATTACTCTGAATACCCTGGTAAAACAGAGGCGTTCTGGCCTAACTTCCTTTTGAAAGAATGGATGATAGGAGCCGTATTTCTTGTCGGCTTTTTATGTTTAACAGTTGCCCATCCGGCCCCGCTTGAAAGGATAGCGGACCCGACTGATACAGGTTACATTCCATTACCTGACTGGTATTTCTTGTTCTTGTATCAATTATTGAAATATACATTTGCATCTGGTCCTTACACTGTAATCGGAGCAATGATCATACCAGGACTTGCTTTTGGAGGGTTATTATTAGCTCCGTTCCTGGATAATGGTCCAGAACGCCGTCCAATGAAGCGCCCGGTTGCAACTGGAGCTATGCTTTTGGCATTAGCAGCCACCGTATATTTAACTTATCAATCTGTTGCGACACATGACTGGGCAGCTGCTGAACGCCAAGGTAAAATTGTTGCAAAGGTAGATATTGATAAATCAAGTCCAGGCTATAAAATAGCTAGTGCCAATACATGTATTACCTGTCATGGTGAAAACCTTTCAGGAGGTGCCGGTGCACCCGCACTAGTCGGTACAGGCCTAAAACCAGAGGAAATTGCAACGATTGCCAAAGAAGGTAAAGGCGGTAAAATGCCAGCCGGAATCTTCAAAGGGACAGACGAAGAACTTAAAACACTTTCTGAATTTATATCTGGCCTTGGTAAGTAATAATCGAAATATTGAAAAGCTGACGGGGATCGTCAGCTTTTTTCTTCATGGAAAAGAATTATGTTTATGAAAGGGGAGTATACATGCGTTGGATTTATCCTCTCTTGACTCATCGGTCAATTATGATGCTGTTATTAATTGTTAATATATTCGGAACCATCTATGGATACTATTGGTATGGTTGGCAGCTAAAGGAAACACCTGCTATTTTTCTTCCGTTTGTTCCTGACAGCCCAACGGCTAGTTTATTTTTTGTAATTGTGTTGCTTGCTTTCCTATTGCGGAAAAATTGGCCTTTAATTGAGGCGCTTGCTGTGGTAACACTTTTTAAATATGGAATTTGGGCAGTGGTAATGAACTTACTTGTCTATTTTGTCCAAGGAGAGCTAGATGCGGTTGGTTATATGTTAATCTTGTCCCATTTTGCCATGGCTGTTCAAGGTATTCTTTTTGCACCATTTTATCGATTTAAATGGTGGCACTTAATTGTAACAGCTATTTGGACACTACATAATGACGTAATTGATTATGTGTTTTTCATGATGCCGAACTATTCCATGCTAGATCGCTACACACCACAAATCGGCTATTTCACATTCTGGCTTTCGATTCTTTCCATTGGTATTGCCTATTATTTTTCAATTCGACCTAATCGTTTCAAACTTGAAATAAAATAATCTTAGATGGTCTAACCTTGTCCACCCCTACATACATTTTATTAGTAATGAAAGGGGGGACAAGGATTGAAAAACAAATGGATATTTTTCTTTGCAATGATCATAATGCTAACTCCCATATCTGTTAATGCTGAACAACAATCGCCAATGGAGAAGCTTGATGATATCTCAGATGAAGCTCTCCAAATGGTAAAGTTTCATAGATATGATGATGCAAAAAGACTGCTGAATTATTTTTCTGACCAGTTCACGAGCATTACAGGTAATGAACAGCCCTTAACAATGGATGAGTTGAGAATAATAAATACCTCCCATGATGAAGCAATGGAAGCAGCGGTTAGTTCCAACATGAAATATGAGGAACGAATAAATAAATTAGTCAAATTTCGCCTTGTCATTGATGCCATTGCAACAAATCATCAACCATTGTGGGTTGAAATGGAAGATCAAATTATGACGGCATTTCATCAAGCAAAAGATGCCGCCATTAAGGGTGATTCCGGTCATTTTCATTCAAACTTTAATTCCTTTTTATCCTTATATAACGTAATCTATCCTAGTATGAAAATTGATGTGTCCGTAGAAAATGTTCAAAAACTAGACGCACGGATTGATTTTATTAATGAATATCGTTCCCAAGTGGTAAATGATTCAAAAAGTCAAAAGGAATTGGATAAACTTGATTCGGATTTAGCTAATCTATTCTCTAACATGGAGGAGGATGAGGCGGATCCAAACATTTGGTGGGTTATTATCTCGACGGGAAGTATAATCATTATGACCTTGTCCTACGTTGGCTGGAGAAAATATCAAGGTGATAAGAACTTGGAAAAAGACCGATCAAGAGACTTAAAAGATTGAACAGAACAAAAAGCGCAAGCGCCCGTTTAGCGGCGTATGGACTGGAGCGCTCCAACTGAGATAAAGGAAACACGAAGAGCGTAAGCGATTCGATGTTGACTTATCGTAGGGCGGAGAGCGAAGTCCACTAGCCGCTGGGCGCTGGAGCTGGATTCAGAGAACTAATTCAGTGTTATCCACAATAAATAATTTTATTATTTCCTATACTATAAAAAGAGCAATGTCCAAGGCGGACATTGCTTCTTTAGTCTATTAACGGCATTTTATTCTCATCCAATGTGAAACCTTCTCCATGGACGTCATGGACAATCGTGATGGAAACAAATGCATGGGGGTCTACTGAAGTTATGACATTTTTTAAACGGACAATTTCATTTTTGGCGACAACACAATATAAGACATCACGCTCACTTTTAGTGTATGAGCCATATCCTCTTAGGGCCGTTACTCCTCGGTCCATTTCTTCCATGATCTTAGCGGCAATTTGTTCGTTCTTTTCCGAAATGATCATCGCTCCACGTGCTGAATAAGCACCCTCTAAAATGAAGTCAATGACTCTCGCACCAATAAACACAGCTACTAGTGTATACATGGCCTGTTTATAATTTAAGTATGTAACCAAAGATAAGGCAATTACACACGCATCAAACATGAACATTGTTTTCCCCATATTCCAGCCTGCATATTTTTGAACAAGTCTGGCGATAATATCGACTCCTCCAGTTGTTCCTCCAAAGCGGAAGATCACTCCCAAACCAATCCCTGTAAGAACTCCGGCAAATAATGCGGCCAATGTTAAATCACTTTGTAGTGGCATATCAATTGAATAGCGTTGAAATATCCATAAAAAAATGGATACACCGACTGTTCCTATTATTGTATATAAAAAAGTATTACGTCCTAATAATTTCCATCCAATAAAAAAAAGAGGAATATTTAAAAATAAATTCGTATAGGATGGATCCCATTTGAACAAGAAATAAAATAGGAGTGCGATACCTGTGAATCCGCCTTCTGCCAGTTTGTTTTGCATATTAAAATTGACTAGGCCAAACGACATAATTGCGGCTCCTAATAGGATAAATAATATGTTTTTAACCTTAAGACCATGTAACATTAATAATCCCCCTCTACCATAAATTCTCTTATATGGCGGCTTTTATTATATCGAATTAAAAATGATAGAGCAATCAGTAGTTAAAAAGAGCAGGTTATTAGTGAAAATATTTGTAAATCATCGTTAATTTAGCTAACATAAACATTGGATAAAGATATGAATATAATTATCAGTCTGATTAATGAGGTGAAATCCATGTCCAAAGAAAAGACGATGAAAGACCTTCAACATGAAGTGGATTTGTACATTAGTCAATTTAAAGAGGGGTATTTCAGTCCGCTGGCAATGCTTGCAAGACTTACAGAGGAACTAGGGGAATTTGCTCGAGAAATAAACCATTATTATGGGGAGAAACCAAAAAAAACTAGTGAAACTGAAAAAGCAATTGAGGAAGAACTTGGTGATCTCTTATTTGTTTTAATTTGTTTTGCAAACTCTTTAAATATCAGCTTAGAAGATGCACATGATTATGTAATGGAAAAATTTAAGACTAGGGACAAAAATCGTTGGACAAGAATTAATGATGAAAAAATGGAGTGAGGATTGTGGAACAAATTAAAATTGTCATCGCTGGTCCCCGTGGCCGAATGGGTAGTGAAGCTGTAAAATTGGTAACCAATCAGGATCATTTTGAACTTTCAGCTGTAGTCGATCATAAATATGATGGAATGATGCTTAGCGATTTGGAAGGCTTTCATTCAATACATAATGTACCTGTTTATTCAAATATCGAAACATGTCTGCAAAATGTTCATGCGGATGTACTAATTGACCTTACTACACCAGAAGTAGGCATGCACCATGCAAAAACTGCACTTGCCTACAATGTGCGTCCAGTGGTTGGAACCACTGGTTTTACAACAAGCGATTTAGAAGAATTAGAACGGATTTGTCATGAAAAAAAACTAGGATGTATTATTGCACCTAATTTTGCTATTGGTGCGGTGTTAATGATGAAATTTTCACAAATGGCTGCGAAGTATTTTAACGATATCGAAATTATTGAATTGCATCACGATCAAAAACTGGATGCTCCTTCGGGGACAGCTGTAAAAACAGCTGAAATGATTTCAGCTGTTCGAGAGGAAAAAAACCAAGGGCACCCAAATGAAAAAGAAACAATCCAAGGGGCGCGAGGGGCAAGGTTCAACGGCATGCATATTCACTCAGTTCGCTTACCCGGACTAGTCGCACATCAACAAGTGTTATTTGGTTCTGATGGTCAAACACTAACAATCAGGCATGATTCATATCATCGTGGCTCTTTTATGTCGGGTGTAAAAGTGGCAGTGGAGACTGTGATGACACAAAATACATTTGTTTATGGACTTGAAAATATTTTAGAATAGGGAGTAATTATATGAATATCGCTCTAATAGCTCATGATCAAAAGAAGAATGATTTGGTTCAGTTTGCGACTGCATATCAAAATATCTTTGCAAAGCACACATTATTCGCAACAGGGACAACCGGACAGAGAATAAGTGAAGCAACTGGTCTCAGTATTACTCGTTTTCAATCTGGACCACTTGGCGGTGACCAGCAAATCGGTGCATTGATTGCCCAAAATCAAATGGATGCTGTTTTCTTCTTCCGTGACCCATTAACCTCACAGCCGCATGAACCAGATGTAACAGCATTGGTTAGATTATGTGATGTGTATTCCATTCCACTTGCCACAAATATGGGAACGGCAGAATTATTAATTAGAGGCTTAGAACTTGGACTTATTGAGTGGAGAAATATAGTTAAAGAGAATGGTGGAATTAATGAATAATCAGAGCCTTCATGCCCTTGCATTCGGTGCCCATCCAGACGATGTCGAGATTGGCATGGCAGGAACGATAGCAAGGTTGACTTCAGAAGGGAAGCTAGTCGGTATCTGTGACCTAACAGATGCCGAGCTTTCTTCCAATGGAAATACTACCTTAAGAAAAGAGGAGGCCTTACAGGCTGCAGCAATACTTAATGTCTCGATGAGAACATCACTGTCTTTACCAGATAGGGGATTATATCTTAAAGACCAATACATAAGAGAGATTGTTAAGGTTATTAGAACATACAAGCCTCGGATTGTGTTTGCGCCTTATTTTGAAGACCGCCATCCGGACCATGGGAATTGTGCTGTTTTAGTGGAGGAGGCAGTATTTTCTTCTGCGATAAGAAAATATGTCACAGAAGGAAATGAACCTGCCCACCGGGTTGAAAGAGTTTATTTTTATATGATTAATGGCTTTCATAAACCAGATTTCACCATTGATACCACTGAATATATGGATAAAAAACTCCAAGCATTAAGGGCGTACAAGAGTCAATTTGAGCAAACGGAAGGCAGCATTAGCACCCCGCTTGTAAATGGGTATATTGAAACCGTTGAATCAAGGGAAAGAATGTTTGGCAAGCAAGTTGGTGTTACATTTGCTGAAGGGTTCAAAACGAAAGTTCCAATCCTTTTGGATCGTGATTTGATAGGAGAATAAACATGAGGAAACTTAAAATTGGTATTACTTGCTATCCGACAGTAGGTGGTTCAGGTGTGGTTGCGACGGAATTAGGGAAAATGCTGGCTGAAAAGGGACATGAAATACATTTCATCTCTTCAAGTATCCCTTTTCGATTAAATAAAATGTATCATAATATCTATTATCATCAGGTTGAAGTAAATCAATATTCCGTATTTCAGTACCCACCTTACGATATTGCTTTAGCAAGTAAAATGGCGGAAGTAGCGAATCGTGAAAAGTTAGATTTGCTTCATGTCCATTATGCGATTCCTCACGCTGTATGTGCAATATTAGCAAAGCAAATGTGCGATCGAGATATAAAAATCGTCACGACCTTACATGGTACAGACATAACCGTTTTAGGTTATGATCCATCTTTGACAGATGCAATTAAATTTGGGATTGAAAAATCAGATGCTGTTACAGCTGTATCCAAAGCACTAGTGGACCAGACTTATGAATTGATCAATCCTGATAAACAAATCGAAACCGTTTATAACTTTATTGATGACCGCATTTATCAAAAAAGTGATGCACATGCTTTAAAGGCAGAATTTGAAATCAGAGAAGATGAAAAAGTAATAATTCACGTTTCCAATTTCCGTCCGGTAAAACGGGTACAAGATGTAGTTAAATCTTTTGCAAAGATTGCATCTGTCATGCCGGCTAAATTACTGTTGGTCGGTGATGGTCCAGAAATGACTATTGTCTGCAAACTTGTAAGAAAGTTGGGTTTAGATAGTCGGGTCATTTTCCTTGGGAAACAAGAGAGTCTAGAGGAATTGTATTCTATCAGTGATTTAATGCTTCTATTATCGGAAAAAGAAAGCTTTGGTCTTGTTGCGTTAGAGGCGATGGCATGTGGAGTTCCATGTGTCGGTACGAATGTTGGCGGTTTGCCAGAGGTTATTAATCACGGAGTGAATGGATTTATTTGTGAAGTTGGAAATATCGAGGAAATTTCCAGTAAAGCCCTAGCTGTTTTAAATGATAAGAATATTCATAAACAATTTTCCAATCATTCGATAGAGACAGCAAAAACAAAATTTAATGCTGACCAAATCGTTAAACAATATGAACAAATATATTTTAATTTACTGAATTAAGGTGAAGTAAATGATAGACCCATTTGTAGCTGCAAGTCCGGTATTAAAAAAGCTGGAGGATGCAGGTTTTGAAGCCTATTTTGTTGGCGGCTCCGTTAGAGATTTTCTGTTAAATAGAGAGATTAATGACGTTGATATTGCAACAAGTGCCACACCTGATGAGGTGAAACGGATTTTTCTAAAAACAGTTGATATTGGAATTGAACATGGAACTGTTCTGGTTCTTGTTAATAATGGCGAATATGAAATTACCACGTTTAGAACTGAATCAGAATATCAAGATTATCGAAGACCCAAAGAGGTTTCCTTTATCCGCAACTTAAAAGAAGACCTACAACGTAGAGATTTTACGATGAATGCGATCGCTATGGATAGAAATAGAAAATTAATTGACCCATTTAATGGATATCAAGCGATACAAGAAAGAATCATTCAAACCGTTGGAAGTCCGAATGACCGGTTCCAAGAAGATGCCTTAAGAATGATGCGAGCAGTTAGGTTTGTAAGTCAACTCTCATTTCAAATTGAAAACGAAACAATTCAAGCACTAACAAAGCTTGTCCATTTGCTTGATAACATTGCAGTAGAGAGAAAAAGAGCGGAGTTTGAGAAACTTCTAATTGGAAAAAATAAGAATAATGCATTGAAGATTCTTCTTGATGCAAACATTCATTCTTTTTTACCCGACTTGAAGGAGCAGAGGCAGCAATTAGAGAAATTAATTAGCTTTAATAGTACGAATCTTAATAAAAATGAAATGTGGTCACTATTAATTTATTGTCTAAATTTACATCAAAAAGAGATTGAGTTATTTCTAAAAGAATGGCGGCTTGCACTGAAGGACATCCGAGAAATTCAATTAGTTGTCCATTTTCTTTCCAAGAGGCTTGAACAAGATTGGTCAATATATGACCTATACAGTGCTGGTCGTGATCATATCCTTTCAACAGAAAAGCTTTACCAAGTTATTAATGGAAACAATGAAGTAGAATCAATTGAACATTGGCTAAAGTTGTATGAAAACCTGCCGATAAAAGAACGTTCCGAAATGAATGTGACTGGAAATGATGTAATGACCTGGTTTAATAAAAGAGGTGGACCATGGCTTAAGGAGACGCTTTTAACCATTGAAGAAAATATCTTAGCCGGAAAACTAGAGAACGACATAGAAAAAATCAAGGAGTGGCTAATGAAGTGCAATCAGAAATAAGAAAAGAATTACTTGATGCCTTTACAACTGCGGGTGACGCCTTTTTGTCCGGGCAACATCTAGCAGAAATCATTGGCTGCTCAAGGACGGCAGTCTGGAAGCATATAGAGGAATTGAGAAAGGAAGGCTTTGAATTAGAAGCAGTTAGAAACAAGGGTTACCGGATTCTAAAAACTCCTGAAAAAGTTACAGCTGATGAGGTAAGGCTGGGATTAACAACTAACTTTATAGGGAGAAATATTCATTATGTAGAAAGTGTGGAGTCTACCCAAAAGATTGCCCATCACTATGCCTCAGAAAATGCCCCTGAAGGCACAGTTGTCATTGCCGAAGAGCAAATGTCAGGCAGGGGTAGAATGGCCCGTAAATGGCATTCACCTAAATATACCGGTATTTGGATGAGCATGATTTTACGTCCGAACATACCCCTAAGCAATGCCCCACAATTGACCTTACTCGCAGCAGTTGCAATTGTGCAGGCGATTGAAAAAATGACAGACCTTATCCCGGAAATAAAATGGCCCAATGATATTCTTATTAACGGTAAGAAAGTAACGGGAATATTAACGGAATTACAAGCTGAAGCGGACCGAATTCATTCAATTATTATTGGAATTGGTATAAATGTGAATCAGAAGAAAGAAGATTTCCCGCTTGAACTTCAAGAGATAGCCACTTCCCTTTTTATAGAAGAGGAAGGAAAAACTCTTTCTAGAGCAGAGTTAATTAGGACTATTTTCAAAGAGTTTGAAAAATTATATACGCTGTATCTAGACCAAGGTTTTCTTCCGATAAAACTATTATGGGAGGGATACGCCAGCAGTATCGGCAAATACATAAAGGCTAGAACACTGAACTATACGATTGAAGGAAAAGCACTAGGAATAACCAATGATGGAGTCCTGCAGTTAGAGGATAGGACTGGTAAGATTCACCATATCTATTCTGCGGATATTGAAATTTAAAAGCTTGAACTTTTCGTGAAATTTGTTATAATTCATTCCAATGGGCAGTATCCACTGAGAACTGCACCTTTATGAAACTACAATTAAAAAGGTTTCTGCCTAGATCCGTAATGCGGACCGGGACAGAGGGATGAAGCATGTTAAAGAGTAACCGGGATCCTCTGCCTTCAGAAGGATCTTTTTTATTTGCTCTTCGATATATTTTTATCCCCTCTCCCATATAAAAGGAGGGAAAGTTGATGAAGCAAACAACAGATTTCTTGAAAATGAAGGAGAATAATGAAAAAATCGTCATGTTAACCGCGTATGATTACCCGTCAGCTAAACAGGCAGAAGAGGGGGGCGTTGACGTTATATTGGTGGGAGACTCGCTTGGGATGGTAGTCCTAGGCTATGATTCAACGATACCCGTAACGCTTGACGACATGATCCATCATACAAAAGCTGTAAAACGTGGAGCAAAAGATACATTTATTCTCGCTGATATGCCGTTTCTAACTTATCATTTGTCCGTTCGGGATACCTTATTAAACGCCGCAAGACTCATTCAAGAAACAGGAGCACATGCGGTTAAATTAGAAGGGGCAGATGATGTTATTGAAAAAATTACCGCGCTTACTAGAGCCGGTATTCCTGTTTGTTCCCATTTGGGGTTAACCCCTCAATCAGTGGGTGTTTTGGGTGGGTATAAAGTACAGGGGAAAGATGTCCAGGCTGCAAGGAAATTGATCGAAGATGCTAAGAAATGTGAAGAAGCCGGTGCATTTGCACTCGTTCTTGAATGTGTCCCAAAACAACTGGCAGAGGAAGTAGCACAAACCATTTCCATTCCAGTTATCGGAATTGGGGCAGGGGTTGCGGTCGATGGGCAAGTTCTCGTCTATCATGATATTCTAGGCTATGGCGTTAATCGAGTACCAAAGTTCGTTAAACAATACCATGCTGTCAACCCATTTATGATTGAATCAATTCAAGCCTATGCAGCTGACGTTAAAAATAAACGGTTTCCTGAAGATAAACATTCATTCACAATGAAGGAACAGGAACTGAAAGGGCTTTATGGAGGTACGAAATGAAGGTTATCACAACCATTAAAGAAATGCAGACGATAATGAATAAACTGAAGTTACAAGAAAAATCGATTGGTTTTGTACCAACGATGGGATTTCTGCATGAAGGTCATCTAACACTATTAAATAAAGCAAGAAAAGATAATGATATTGTTGTCCTAAGTATTTTCGTGAACCCATTACAGTTTGGGCCAAAAGAGGATTATGCGGAATATCCACGTGATTTTGAACGTGATTGTGCCTTGGCTGAAAGCGAAAGGGTTGATTTTCTTTTTCATCCATCGGTTGGGGAAATGTATCCAAACGAACCTTCAGTCAAAGTTACCGTCCAGGATCGAACGGATGTTTTATGCGGGAAATCCCGGCCTGGACATTTTAATGGTGTAGCAACAGTCATTACCAAACTCTTTAATATCATCTTACCAACAAGAGCTTATTTCGGAAAAAAAGATGCCCAGCAGGTGGCGGTACTTGAGGGGTTAGTATCAGATTTTAATATTCCTGTAGAACTTATTCCAGTAGATATCGTTCGTGAAAACGACGGACTTGCTAAGAGCTCTCGGAATGTGAATCTTCTGCCTAAGGAAAGACAAGAAGCATCTGTATTGTATCGTAGCCTTCAATCAGCAGAGACAGCTATTAAGCAAGGTGAACGAAATCCTGCCAATTTAATTGGCTTGATTAATAACATGATTACCAATGAATCAACGGGTACAATTGATTATGTCCAAATTTACTCCTATCCACAATTAAAGCCATTGGAAAAATTAGAGGGTACAATTATTATTGCACTGGCTGTAAAATTTACGAAGGTACGATTAATAGACAATTACATTACGAATATAGATTGATAGAAAAAAGAGAACGGAGGAGGAATATAATGTTTCGCAACATGATGAACGGAAAAATCCATCGTGCAACTGTTACAGAGGCTAATCTAAACTATGTAGGCAGTATCACTATTGATGAAGACTTATTAGATGCAGTTGGAATGATTGCAAATGAAAAGGTGCAAATTGTGAACAATAACAATGGTGCACGGCTAGAGACTTACATTATTCCCGGCGAAAGAGGTAGTGGTGTCATCTGTTTAAATGGTGCAGCTGCCCGCCTGGTTCAAAAAGGTGATATCGTTATTATCATTTCCTATGCGCTTGTTGCTGAAGAAAAAACAGCAACACATACACCTAAAGTAGCAATAATGGATGAAGACAATCGTATAAAAGAACTGATCAATAAAGAACCGGCACTCACGATTATGTAATCCCCATTTCCGGGGATTTTTCTTTTTTAACGGGAGTTCTATATAATATACATAATAATAAGCGTAAACTTAATAGTAGAGTTGGAAGCTCTTATCGTATATACTTTTTCTTTTAAAGATAATGTGATACCGTTTTAATGAACGAAGGTTTGGGGTGTTAATGAAATGATAAATAAATTCGTCGTAATTGATTTGGAAACAACGGGAAACCTTCCAAAAAAGGGTGACAAAATCATCCAATTTGGTGCTGTGGTCATTGAAGATGGAAAAATCACAGAAAAATTTTCGTCATTAATCAATCCAAATAAATCCATTCCTATATTTATTGAAGAATTGACCGGTTTAAATGATGACATGGTGAAGGAAGCGCCGCTATTTTCGGAAATAGCAGTAAAAGTCATGACTTTGCTGGATGGAGCTTATTTTGTTGCACATAATGTTTTATTTGACTTGTCGTTTCTTCAAGATGAATTAATCCAATCGGGTCATGAAGGTTTCTTTGGCCCTGTCCTAGATACGGTTGAAATGGCTAGAATACTTTATCCGACAGCAGATGGGTATAAATTATCCGATTTAGCAGAGAAAGAAAATCTTAATCATGATCGCCCGCACCAAGCAGATAGTGATGCACAGGTGACCGCTGAACTTTTTTTGATTCTTCTAGATCGTTTGACCTCATTACCAATAGTAACGCTAAAGCAGCTTTCTCATCTATCAGGTGGTCTTAAAAGTGACCTGCAACAATTCATTGATGACATACTGGTAAACAAAGAGGACACACTTGAACAATTAACGAAGTCCATCGAGATTTTTAGAGGAATTGCCATAAAAAGGCCAGCTGAGCAGACAGGAACGACTAATTCGGGTAAAGAATATCAATTTCCGGCAAGTGAAGTTGAAAAAACCGGGTTGGTTAACCATGCTTTTGAAGCCTTTGAAATGAGGTCAGGCCAATTTACGATGATGGATACGGTGTATCAATCCTTTCAAACGGAAAAGCATACATTGATTGAAGCGGGAACAGGTGTCGGAAAATCACTTGGATACCTGCTTCCGATTGCCTATTTTTCAAAACAAAAGGGACTTCCCATTGTCGTAAGTACGCATACCATCCAATTACAAGAACAAATTCTAAAAAATGAAATCCCGCTCTTGGCTAAAATTCTTCCCTTTAAGCTGACCACTGTTCTCTTAAAGGGAAGGAACCATTATATTAGTTTAGAAAAGTTCAGCCGAACGCTGTCAGATGATAATGATAATTACGATACAGGGTTAACCAAAATGCAAATTCTTGTTTGGCTGATTGAAACTGAGACAGGTGATCGGGATGAGTTGAACCTATCAAGTGGCGGGCAATTATTCTGGAATAAAATTAAAAACGAACCTGCTTTATTTTTGCAGAATCAAGCATGGCAGGAAAGAGATTTTTATTTGAATGCCAAAAGAAAAGCACAATCCGCCGATATAATTATTACCAATCATTCTTTGCTTTTAAGTGATATTAAAGGCGAAGGGACAATTTTGCCCGATTATTCTTTTGCGATTATTGACGAGGGGCATCAATTTGAAAAAGTGGCAAGTCAGTTTTTTGGCCATACATTAGATTATTTGTCTACCAGGCTCTTATTAAGTCAATTTGGTGTTTATGAACAAAAACTGCTCTTTTATGACTTGGAGCGGCTTATCGCATCAATACCAAAGAAAACTGAGATGGTACCACCAGTCACTAAGTTAAATCAAATGAATGTTGACCTTGCTTTTGAAACAGATGAATTTTTTCAATTGATTGCTCTATTTGCGAAATCTAAGCTTACTAATAAAAAAGGAATGAACCGTGCCAAAGTTCGCTTTTCTCTTCAAGATGAGGCAAAAGAAAAAAAGGCACTTGTCCATAGTGCTGAAAGGTTCGCCTTTTTACTAAAGGATTTTCATTCAGTCATTCTTGAACGACTCGAATGGATTAAAAAAGAAAGTGATACGTTAACCCGTTCCCAAGAAAATAAAATGGAAGAGATTCAATCTTTTTTAAATGAACTGACAGAATTAAGAAACACAGTTATTTATTCCTTTATTAAACATACGAGTGATGTAAAATGGATAGAAATAGATATTCGTTCACCGCTGAATGTGACTACCTTTATAGCCCAGCCAGCGTCTGTGGCCGACCAATTAAGGGAGCAATTTTTTCAACTCAAAAAAGCGGTAGTCCTTACGTCTGCTACTTTAACCGTGAATAAATCATTTGACTATATTATGAAGGAAATTGGGCTTGATCCTGTTTCAACGATACAACTGACCATTCCTTCTCCATTTCAATATAATCAGCAGGTCCAACTGTTAATCCCTGAAGACATACCGGAAATAAACACAGTTTCGTTAGAGGATTATGTTATTTCTATAACCGAACATATCATCACCATTGCAGAGGCAACCAAAGGAAGAATGCTTCTCCTCTTTACTGCCTATGACATGTTAAAGAAAACCTATGATCTAATTAAAGAAAGTGGTTTTTTGCATGACTATGCAATGATTGCTCAAGGGATAACCAGTGGGAGTCGAACAAGACTAACTAGAAATTTCCAAAGGTATGATAAGGCTTTATTGCTAGGGACAAGTAGTTTCTGGGAAGGGGTAGATATCCCTGGTGAGGATTTATCTTGCCTAGTTATTGTTAGGCTTCCATTTAGTCCGCCAGATGAACCGCTGACAGAGGCAAAGTGTCAATTAATCGAAAAACGCGGGGGTAATTCCTTTTCAGAATACTCACTCCCTGAAGCAGTCCTTAGATTTAAACAAGGATTTGGACGCCTCATTCGTACGGAAAATGACCGTGGGATTATTGTTGTCTTTGACAAAAGGATTGTAACGACCAAGTATGGCAAGGCCTTTTTGAAATCCATTCCTAATGTTCCTATAAAAAAAGGTAGAATGGATGATTTAGTTGAGATTATTGACTCCTGGTTATGATTCATGGTCATCAATTAATGGGAGCGGCTGATTATTATACAGGATAATATTTGGTAAATTGCACATCCTATATATTATGGGAGGTGTGTCATGAGAACCTTACTATTATTATTGTCCATATTCATCCAATCCACTTTGTTGGTAGAGGCAGCAAAGACAACTTCAAATATAGAAAACATTGACTTAAATATTAGGGATCATGAATTAGCTGTTACATTTTTAGGACTTACTGAAGGCGAAGCCACCCTTATTCAAGGTCCAAGTGGTGAGAATATCTTGGTAAATGCCGGGGGTAAGGAAACAGATGCGGAATTGGAAGGCTGGCTAAACCTTTATGATGTAAAGGAAATATCAAAGCTAATTCTGACTAGTAACGGGCAGGAGCTTTCTGATAAGCTAATCAATAGGTTAATAACAAAGTTTAACATTGAAGAAATTATTACAACTCGAGAGTTATCTGCCCAAATATCTAAAAAACTAAACTTAACCAATAAACCTGCAGTTATCTCCTGGGATCAGGGCACAAAGGAAAAGATTCTTCCTGAAGTGACTGCAGTGGTTCAATTTGTAGGAAATGAACCCAACGAAGGTATGGATTTTACATTGGATTTTTTTAATCACCGAATTTTCCTGATGACTTCATTCACGCAGCGTGCAGAGGAAACTCTTTTGAAGAAGAATTTGGAGAACATAAATGTATTTAAGATTCCTAATTATGCGGCGGAGGACTCTTTATCAGAGAAACTAATCCAGTATTTAAATCCGCAAATTTCGATTCTCTTTCCACCTGAAAGAGAGCAGCATGACCCAGATATACTCATTGACCTCCATGAAACTTGGTCTGAAATCTATTCAACAAAAAAACATGGTACCGTAACCATTAAATTCACAGATTCAAACTATGAAGTCATAACAATCCCGATCGAAGAAGAGGAATAAGAAAAAATTGCAAAAATTAATATAATCACAGGCCCTCTTTTTACTTCTACCTGTTATAATAATGGATAAGATTTATCAAAAATTATAAAGGAATAGGTAAATATTGGAGGAAAGAGAATGGAAAGTAAAATTGAAGTTTTATCAACCGTAAAAATCCAGCATAGTCCGGATTTGTATAAAATTGTTGATTCCCTTAATCGGACACTGAAGCAAAAAGATCTTATGTTCGGACTTGCTCTGGATCAAGAAAATAAAAATACAGCGATTTTTACCATTTATCGTACATAAAGAAGTGATTGTTTAATGAAAAAGTGGATTATATTTAGCGTTTTATTTGTATTAGTGGTTGTTGGTTTATTAACTAATGTATATTTCAAATCTGTGAATCCTGTTAACGCTGCAGAGAAAAAAGCTGTCGCACTAGCCAACAAGGAAATATCTTTGAAGGAAATTGAGGATTTTCATATTTATAATGGCATAGAAACGGTTAATGTCATTGAGGGGAAAAGTATGAAGGGTGAAAAAATCATCGTTTGGATTCCAGAAAAAAGTAAGCAAGTTTTCGTAAAAAAAGCAAAGGATGGCCTTTCAAAAGAGGAAGCTATTCAAAAACTTTTACAAGAAAAAAGTCCTAAAAAGATTATTTCAGTGCGACTTGGCATGGAAAAAAATATCCCCTTGTGGGAAATTTATTATCGTTCTGACAATAATTTAATAAATTATTACTATGTTCACTTTGACACAGGTGAATGGCTAAAGAAAATTGAAAACCTATAGAAGAGAAGGAAATTGGAGGAATTGGTATGATAGTGGAACTAGCAAATCGAGTGAAGGCACTTACACCTTCGACAACATTAGCAATTACTGCAAAAGCAAAGGAATTAAAGGAACAAGGGGAAGATGTGATCGGCTTAGGCGCTGGTGAACCTGACTTTAATACCCCGCAGCATATTTTAGATGCCGCGTTGCAATCAATGAATGAGGGGCATACGAAGTATACACCTTCAGCGGGCTTACCTGCATTAAAAAAAGCTATTATTAAGAAATTTGAAACGGATCAAGAGTTAACCTATAAACTAAATGAGATCATTGTCGGAAATGGAGCTAAACACGTTCTTTATACATTATTTCAGGTTCTATTAAATGAT
Source organism: Bacillus sp. MM2020_1 (assembly GCA_011250595.1). Lineage (GTDB taxonomy): Bacteria > Bacillota > Bacilli > Bacillales > Cytobacillaceae > Neobacillus. Next base: position 77,632 of record JAANMP010000005.1, read on the forward strand.
GGTGATGAGGTCATCATTCCTACGCCTTATTGGGTCAGTTACCCAGAACAAGTCAAATTAGCAGGTGGCATACCTGTTTATATCGAAGGATTAGAGCAGAATCAATTCAAAGTCACCCCGGATCAATTAAAAAGGGCAATCACAAAAAATACGAAAGCCGTCATCATTAATTCACCAAGTAATCCAACAGGTGTGTTATATACGGCAGATGAACTTTTTGCCATCGGAAAAGTTTGTCTTGAGGAGAATATCCTCATTGTTTCAGATGAAATATACGAAAAGCTTGTTTATGGAGAAAATAAACATATTTCGATTGCACAACTTTCTCCTGAACTTAAAGAGCAAACCATTGTGATCAATGGTGTTTCTAAATCACATTCAATGACAGGTTGGAGAATTGGGTATGCGGCTGGAAATAAAGTAATCATTGAGGCGATGACAAACCTCGCTAGCCATAGTACTTCTAATCCGACAACTACTGCCCAGTATGCAGCAATTGCTGCTTACAATGGCTCACAACAGCCTGTAGAAGATATGCGTCAGGCGTTTGAAGAAAGATTATCGATTATTTTTGATAAACTAGTTGCGATTCCAGGTATCACATGTGTGAAACCGCAAGGAGCCTTCTACCTTTATCCAAATGTAAAGAAAGCAGCAGAATTGACAGGGTTTCATGATGTGGATGCTTTTGTTGAAGCTTTACTAGTAGATGCTAAAGTTGCTGTTATCCCTGGTTCGGGTTTTGGAACACCTGACAATATTCGACTTTCCTATGCAACTTCTCTAGAATTATTGGAAAAAGCAGTAGAGAGAATCCACCAATTTGTTACATCCAAATCAAGCATAGTCAATAATTAAAGCGAAAAAAAGTCTGCCAATAACTGCAGACTTTTTGCTTTTAGTTACCAAAGATGGATGCCTAAAACTCTTACTCCGATTATTTGTTCGTGGTATACTAAACAGGAGGTGTCCGAATGATGAAAACAAACCTATTAGCATGGATTCAAGAAGGGAATATTACAATCCCAACATTATTATTTTCTGAATACCGCAATCTAAATTTAAATGAATATGAACTTGTTCTTTTATTAAATATACTGACCTTTTTAGAAAAGGGGCATGAATTCCCTACTCCAGATGAGTTATCGGCACGAATGACAATTTCGATTTCGGAATGTAATGATATGCTTAGAAGGTTGATTCAAAGAGGGTTTATCGAAATTACCGATGAATATACAAACGAAGGCATTCGTTATGAAAAGTATTCTGTCATTCCTTTATGGGAAAGACTTGTAGAACATTTCCTTAAAAATAATAAAAATACTAAAGAAACTGATAAACAAGATGATGAAACTGACCTATATACTTGTTTCGAGAAGGAATTTGGTCGTCCGTTATCGCCATTTGAATGTGAGTCTCTGGCTATGTGGATGGATGATGATCATCACGATCCTATCATTATTAAAGCTGCTTTACGTGAAGCCGTGATGTCCGGAAAATTAAATTTCCGTTATATTGATAGAATTCTTTTTGATTGGAAGAAGAGCGGGATAAAAACGATTGAGCAGGCGAAAACTCACGGACTTAAATTCCGACAAAAGCAAACACCTAAAGGGAATGTGAAGGGTGAGACACACCAACCGACAGTTCCCTTTTACAATTGGTTAGAACAATAGTTTTAATAAACGAGAGTGTTATCTCTCGTTTTATTCATTTAATCGTAGTAGGTGAGAATTATGTTAAATAATACCCAAATCCGTTATTGCCTTGATCAGATGGGTATGATGTTTCCAGAGGCCCACTGTGAATTAAATCATTCAAATCCATTTGAACTAGTCATTGCTGTGGCCTTGTCTGCACAATGTACCGATGTGCTCGTAAATAAAGTAACCAAAACGTTATTTGAAAAATACAAAACACCTGAGGATTATCTAGAGGTGACGCTTGATGAATTACAAAACGATATCCGTTCGATTGGCCTTTACCGAAATAAAGCTAAAAATATTCAAAGCCTTTGTCGGATGATTTTAGAAGAGTATAATGGGGAAATTCCAATGGATCGCGATGAATTAACCAAACTGGCTGGTGTGGGCAGGAAAACAGCAAATGTCGTTGTGTCTGTTGCTTTTAATGTGCCTGCGATAGCAGTAGATACACATGTTGAAAGAGTAAGTAAGCGTTTAGGCATATGTCGATGGAAGGATTCCGTACTTGAAGTAGAAAAAACCTTAATGAGGAAGATTCCAAAAGACGAATGGTCAGTCACACATCATCGCTTGATTTTCTTTGGACGTTATCATTGTAAAGCTCAAAATCCACAATGTCCAACTTGCCCACTCTTAGAGATATGCAGGGAGGGCAAAAAGCGGATGAAAGGTCAGGTTACCTCAAATGGATAAAAAGGCAGACCAGATATCCAACCTTCTTAAGGAATGGGAAAATAGTAGAGACCAACTCGAAACATTATTCCGTGAACGTAAATATAAAAACGCAAAAGTGTTAATGGAAAAGGGTATTACATTGTTTATTCAGTTTTTGTCTTGGTCCAATGAATTGCCGGTAAGACAGGATGAACCTTTAACTTTTACCCAATATGAGTTTAAACCTGTAAATGTGGAAGAAAGGTTAGGTTTTGTCATCTCTAGACCCAATCTCTATCATTCCTATCGCCAACTATCTGAGTTAATGATTGAGCAAGAAAAGTTGTTTATGAAAAGGACTATACTAAAAAAAGCGTCGAAACCATAATGGTTCGACGCTTTTTTATAAAGATTGGGCGCTTTCGCTTTTCTTACTATGTCCCTGGGGTTACTGGAACTGCTCCTTCACCTGTCCCATTGTCGATGGGAGTCTCTGGAGTTGTAGTACCGTCTCCAGTACCTTGATCGTTGCCAGTATTACCGCCATTTCCGTTTCCATTGTTGCCATTCCCATTTCCGTTTCCGTTTCCATTGTTGCCATTCCCATTCCCATTCCCGTTATCAGGAGTAGTTTCATTACCAGGGGGAGTAGTGCCAGGGTTTTCTTCCTGGGTTGGCAGTGGTATATCAATCGATCTTGTTGCGGGGGCACTTGTTCGACTGCCACTGATTGCAACAATAGTGAAGGTATACTTAGAACCAGGTACTGCAGGGATTGTTAATGATGTTCCAGATTGAGTATATTGCTTTTGACCAGAAGTGCTATCCACCGTTATTGAGAAAGTAACATTTGTTTTGTAATCCCATGTTAAGGTAATATTTTGATTTACTTCATCATATTTGGCTTTCAGCTTTTTCGGTGTATTCAGTTTATCATACCTTTTTGAGACTCTATTAGGTGCATGACCTTTCACAGCATACTCGGTAACAATTTGGCTTCCCGGAGTGTATTGACTAGCTAATACCGGCGGCATCGAGCCTCTTTCAATCCGGACTCTTTGAACACTGTTTGGCATCTTAAAGTCAGGTGTATCGATATCCTTCGATACATATGCCATTATGTTTTTAAATAATAATTGGGCTAAACGTTGATTATCTCCTATCGCGTTAATAGGGGTACTTCGATCTTTATAACCGGTCCAAATAGATGCGGTGTAATTGGTGGTATATCCGGTGAACCATGCATCAGGAACCGATCTGCTGCTTGGTATACCCCATTTTTGAATTTCTTCATCAGTATAATTTGTTGTTCCTGTCTTTCCGGCCATCGGAAGTCCGGGAACTTTCGCCCTTGTACCTGTACCGGGATATTCGAGGACACTCGTCATCATATCTGTAATCATAAAAGCGGTAGAGTCCTTCATTACTACCTTCGGTTCTGGTGCAGTGCTAATAAAGGTACCATCTCGCAACTTGATTTTCCTAATCGCATGTGGTTTTGTGTAAATACCTTTATTCCCAAAAGCACTATAGGCGCCTGCCATTTCAAGTGGGGAAACACCTGTTCTAAACCCGCCAATGGCGTAGGATTCAAAAATTTCTCTTAAAGGAATACCTAAATCCACAGCAAAGTTTTTGGCTTTATCCAGACCAACTTGCTGAAGAGTTTGAACGGCTGGTGAGTTTCGAGATAGTTGCAGAGCTGTTCTAATTGTCATAGCTCCCTTATAGCTTTGGTCCCAGTTCCCAAATTTCTTCCCGGATGAATAGGTGATGGGTTTATCCTCAATCATTTCATAGGTTCCCCAATTTAAATATTCAATTGCAGGGGCATAATCAAGAACAGGTTTAATCGTTGATCCTGGTTGACGCTGTGTATCGATAGCATAATTAAACCCACGTTTAACTTTTTGGTTTCTTCCGCCTCCGATTGCTCGGATTTCTCCTGTTTGTGTATCAAGGAGGGCAACCCCGGCTTGAAATTCATCATCCGGATAATCAATAATGTCTGATTTATTGAGAATGTCCTCTACATAGGTTTGTGCATCTGGATCTAAGGTTGTATGGATGGTTAATCCATCAGTAAATATATCAAAATCAGATGTTTCCTTCACTTCATCTATAACAGCATCTACAAATGAATCAAAAGGTTTTTCATTTACAATCCGTTGTTTTTCATTCAAAACAGTCGATTTAACCGATACCTTTTTCGCTTTTTCCATCTCTTGTTTCGAAATATAGCCATGCTGCTCCATTAACGTTAAGACAATGTTTCGTCTCTTTTCAGCTAAATCCGGATGATCGAAAGGATTATAATTATTTGGACTTTGCGGCATTCCGGCAATTTGGGCTGCTTCTGATAAAGTTAAATCTTTTAATTCTTTACCATAATAAATTTTTGCAGCGGTAGCAATCCCATGACTATTTTCAGAAACATACACCTTATTGACATACATTTCGAAAATCTGGTGCTTTGTATATTGCTGTTCAAGTTGATAGGAAAGCCATGCTTCTTCGACTTTTCGCTTTAACGTTTTTTCAGGAGTTAAAAATGAATTTTTTACTACCTGTTGTGTGATGGTACTGGCACCTTCTGTACCAAATCCGTGTTGGATGTTGGCTAACACAGCACCTCCTAATCGAATCGGGTCAATTCCATGATGCTTATAAAAACGATAATCTTCTGTAGCTAAAATCGCATTTTCAACAACCTGCGGTATATCTTTATAATTTACATATTCCCGATTAACGGCACCTACTTCAGTAATTAACTTGTCATCTTTATCTAAAATCTTCGATGGAATCGGATCTTTTAATAATTTCGGGTCAAGCACGGGAGCATCCTTTACTAAGTAGGCGAATGTACCCACCCCGGCAAGAATTCCAATTATACCAAGGGCCACTAAGGCAAGAAAAATTTTCTTAACTAATCCACCGGATTTCTTCTTGGATTTTGGTTTACCTTTGGATTGGAGTTTCTTACGGCGCTCCTCTCTTGATTGGTACTGATCTGACATTGTAATATTCCTTCCTTTCGATCCTGCACTCAATAATGAAGCTTATCTATTATTTTAATATAGTCAATTCGCGGTTGAAAACCAAGTGGAATATGATGTCCTTGTTGTTCCACTTCCTCCTTGGTAATTGATTTTCTGCCTCCATTAGTCATCCTTTCCCAAAATGTTAACAGGTGTTTTGCTTCAAGTAAAAAAACCTGCTCATATCTTGTAAAACGAAGGATGACAAAACAAATACCTCCTTGATTCAACACTTCTTCCATATGATGTATCTGGTGTTGATGGAAATTCTTTAATGGAAATGAGGTAGGGTTCTGTGTTTCTTTTGCCTCGAAATCAATATACTTTCCTTTATAGACTCCGTTATAATCCGTGGTGGAGGTTAGTTTAAAATACGCCTCTTTGATTACTGCAGCACTACGGTTTGGATAATCAACCTGGACGATTTGAACGGGCGTTGGTTTCTTATGAATAACCGCTACATTTCTCACACGGTAATATTCATTTGTTTCATTTAAATCTTCCTCAAGTGTCATCCCTCTATTACTATAAGAACCATTTTTTTTCTTTTTCATTTTATTTTCTGAATCAGGTTCTCTTGGTATGTACCTTTTACCGTTTGGATAGTTAAAATTCATGCCTTACACCTCTCAAGCTCTTACTTATCATATCAAATCTTTGTGAGAAAGGGGTGTATAAAATACATTTGCATACACACTCTAATAACAATTGTACTTGGAATGCCTAATTTTAACATGATGCATTTTTCATAATTGAATGCAAACTCTTTAATATCATTAATAATCTATTAAAAAACTTAAGGGAAGATGAACATGAATCATCTTACAATACAGGAACGAACAATAATTCGTCAAATTGCAGCTGAAACGAATAAAAAAAATGTTGATAACATCTCGAGGACAGAAGCCTATTTTTCTTTTTTTAAAAAAAATCCAGATATCATTTGGTCTTTCCTAGCAAGTATGGTTTCTAGAAATGGCGGATGGAATATGTGTGACCTCCAAGGGTCAATCTTCCCACAATTACTCTCAGACATGACGAGAAAGCAGCTTTTTCTTACCTATGAGCGGGCAAATTGGCTGATTTTCCATGATGTCTTTCCCCAGTTATTGGTCTACCAATATTCGACGAAATTAAATCGACAAATGTTTCATTTACTTCCTCATTTTCATGTTTCAACTTTTATCCAAAAAGAATGGGTTCGATATTGGAAAGAAAATGATAAGGATAGACTAACCACTTCTTTAATTATAAATGAACAAAACGTCATTCAAACTCCCATCATTGATCACCCTGTTTATAAGAAAAAAGTGTTCCAATCAAAGATTTTTTCTTTTCAAGATTGGCTTCATTTCAGTTGTGTGCTATTTCCGACCTGCGGAGGCGAAGTATATGGTGCCAGCGCAAACGGTTTCAAGTCACTTTCAAAAAGAATTAACTTAGGTAAAAGGCTTGCTAGCATCCTTTTTCATCCACGACTCTTTCCCTATTTTTATGAATTTGCTGATAAAACACCGCATACAGGCTCAAGAAATGATTATGAACAATATTTTAAGACAAAAACAGGACAGAAAACACCGATTTTACGAGCAAGTTTTCCCGTAATAGAGCATAACCAACATGCTTATGAGGATTGGAGTAAGCATCGCAGGGTATCCCCTGTCTGGCTGCATTTACCCGCAAAACAACGTCAGCCTATTCACATTACTGATTGGTACTTTGCTAAAACAAACCAGCTTCAATTAATGCTGGCCCTGCAAAGGACCTTACAGTTAAAAAAGTGGAAATAAAAAAGCAAGGGAGTGTTACCCTTGCTTTTCGCTAGGTTTTATTCTGCAGGTCGGTTTTCACCGACAAGCTTTTTATCACCAAAGCCTGTCTTTTTTTCCACATTTGATTGAACTGTTTGCTGCTTTTTGTTTTGTTTATTATTTTTTGTCATTAAAAAACACCTCCAATCATAGCTTGTGCGCATTTTTATTTTTTCATTCAGGCTTTATTGATGTCGAAAACATAAGGGAAAAATGCCATTTTACCACTACCTTTGACGAATAGCTTCTAGTTTTGTCATGGTGGAAGGAAGCCAGTAAAAGAAAGAGAATTATACTTAATAGAAAACGCTGGGAGGGGTCAATAGATGAATAAGCCATTGTCCGATAAGGAAACGTTGATTTCGATGCTGACTGAAATATATGTTCAGTTAGAGGATTTGGAAGTGGTGCTTGAAGCATCCTTCTCAGACCTGCGCAAAAATTTAGACAAGGATGAGCAGGCTAAATTAATTGTATCTAAACAAAAATTAACGGGACTAGAAAAAAGTATCGATCTAGTTAACTCCATTTCTAATTTAGAAGTCACCGGCACCAATCCAAATCATCTGTCCAGAGCCTTACAGCTTGAAATGGGCTTTTAATTACCGTTAAAATAGCAGTAACGATTAAAGCAGCATGATAGTTTCATGCTGCTTTTTATTTTTTTTGAGAAAGGGTTTTAAAATGATGTCTGATGAAATCGTCCAATTAACAGAAAAACTGTTAGCTTATAATGGCTTATTCATGAAGTACTTTCAAGAGGGAAGGGAGACGGGGGTCAAGCCTGACTTTCATGAAGTGATTAAACCTTTTGCTAATGAAGTAAAGGAAATCACTGAACAATGGAATCGGGCCATGAAGAAATGGCTTTCAGAAACGAATCATAAACATCTTCATCTGAAGCAAATCGAAACGACATCTGAACACATTGACCAGTTATCCATCCAATCCTTTTTCCCGGAAACTAGCAAAACAAGATTTTTAAATACGAATCGCACGGTAGATTATTTCCTCTTAGAAATTTTAAAAGAGGTAAAAAAATAGAAAAGAGATGCATTTGCATCTCTTTAATGTTTATTAAGAATGTTCGATGAGGGAGTTTTCATTTTCCGTTTCTGGAATTACCGCGCCTTGTTTTTCAAGTTCACGGACAAGAAGACGATATTCTTTAATATTAATATCGTTATGAATATACGCTTTCTTAGCAAAATCCATTAATGCATTAACATCATCAGTAGTATAATCCCTGCTTTGAATAAATTTGCCTTTTAATTCGCGAATGTCCATCTCTATTTTCTCCTCCTTCATCCTTTTTTCTATCGTATCATGAAAAGAAAGGATTTCTAGTTTTTAAAATATTTAAACTTTAGACAAAATTCTTGTCTTTTTGACATTGGGTATCTTCCCAATGGAATCACCTTTCCTTCATTCAATACATAAAGTGTAGTAGATAAATTGCGGAGGAGATGTTTGCCCATGTTTGGAAAGAAAAGACCGACGAATTACTTCAATAATGGATACCCGGGGCAAATGATGCACCAAGATCCAGTTGGTCAGTACAGGAATCAGCAGCCTTTTAATAGTAATCAACCAGTCCATTACCAAGGTCCACCTCAAAACTATGATTGGACCGCTTACCAACAACCAAATCAACAAATTCCTTATTATCCGCCGTTGTACCAGTCATATGGGCAAAACTATCAACCTGGCTATGTTTCACAAAATACGCAATACACTAGCCAGCCATTTTCGCAAAAGGATTCGCAATTCTTATTTCAGAATCCATTGCAGCCTCAAGAAGAAATCGTTCAAAAACCACAATATATGCCAATGAATGGTTATCCGGTAATGAACCCTTACCCTAAGCAAAGTGCAATCCCTAAACAGCCAGGCGGGGTCCAAACATTTATGAATTCCTTCAAGTCCCAAGATGGGTCGGTGGATATCAATAAAATGGTGAATACAGCAGGCCAAATGATGAATGCCGTAAGTCAAGTTTCATCACTTGTAAAAGGCTTTGGTGGAATATTTAAAGTGTAATAAAAAAGACGGCTTATTTACGAGCCGTCTTTTCATATGATGATGAAATGTAATTTAGTCTTCGATTTCAATCATGTTCCCCTTTTCCTGAGGAATTCGAACTTTTAATAAGCCATCTCGATAGGAAGCTTTCACATTCTTTTCAATTATTGTATGTGGCAGTGAAATGGTTCTGGATGATTTTTGTTGTAAATACTTTCTTCGGAAGATCTGATTTTGCTCATCTTCAGCTGTTTCAAGTTCTCTATTTTCCACGGAAATTGTAAGATAATTACCCGAAATATTTAAATGAATTTGCTCCCTTTTAACTCCAGGCAGTTCAGCAGAGATGATATATTCGTTATCTGCCTCTATTGTGTCAACGTGGAAGTTTGCCCCCGGTGGAAATGGACTTTTAAAAAAATCATCGATAGACTGTAGAAAGCCTTTAATTGGTCTTTCATTGAAAAAGTCGTTCATTATTCTTATTAAATCTCCAAAGGATTCTGATTTTGGCTTTTTAGAGTCATTCTTATCACTCGGTACCTTAGATGACATTAGGTTCCCCTCACTTTCCAATATTTCACTCGCTAGTATATGCTGACAAAATTAGGTAGGTGCCGCCATATTATTGCAACAAATTTTTGAACGAATTATTACAGTTTGTTTAAAAGTGATATACATCACATTAAAAAGCAGGAAGGATTTGTATACTCTAGCAGTAATTAACGGAAAGTGAGGAATATATATGTTTTGTTATCAATGTGAACAAACCCCTTCAGGCGGGTGTAATGTAATTGGTGTATGCGGAAAGGATGAAACTATTTCCAGCTTACAAGATACGATTATTTTTGGGTTAAAAGGAATTGCGGCTTACCGTACACATGCCAATCAACTTGGTTACACTGATCCATTTGTTGATGCAACCACACATGAAGCTCTATACATGACATTAACGAATTCCAATTTTAATGTTCAGGAACATATTGATATGGCAATGAAAGTAGGTCAATCAGCGGTCAGGGTCATGGAAATTCTTGACGAAGCTCATACCAAGCGTTTAGGTATCCCAGAGCCAATCCGTGTCAGCCAAAACAAAATCGAAGGTAAATGTATTGTTGTTACAGGACACAATTTATTTGCTTTAGAAGAATTATTAAAGCAAACAGAAGGTAAAGGTATCAACATCTATACCCATTCTGAAATGCTTCCTGCGCACGGTTATCCAGCACTGAAGAAATATCATCACCTAAAAGGGAACATTGGAAAAGCTTGGTACGACCAACGGCGTTTGTTTGAAGCATTCCCTGGGGCCATTCTTGCAACAACCAACTGTGTGATGCCGATCAAAGGAACCTACGCTGATAGAATGTTTACATATGAAGTAGCAGGACTTGAAAATGTTGAGAAAATTACCAATGATGATTTTACTCCACTGATTGAAAGAGCATTAGAGCTTCCTGAAGCAGCAATTGAATCTGAAGAAACGTTACTTACAGGGTTCCATCATGAAACGGTTCTAGGCTTAGCTCCTGAAGTAATTGATGCTGTCAAAGCTGGTAAAATCAAACGCTTCTTCGTGATCGCCGGCTGTGATGCACCTGGTCCTGGCGGGGAATATTATCGTGAACTGGCTACATCATTGCCACCGGAGACGGTTATCTTAACGACTTCATGTGGGAAATTCCGCTTTAATGATGTAGACTATGGTGTTGTGCCAGGAACGGATATTCCAAGGTATATTGATTTGGGTCAATGCAATAACTCAGGTTCGACTGTTAAAATTGCGCTAGCTCTGGCAGATGCATTTGGCTGTGAAGTAAATGAACTTCCAGTCAGCATAGTTTTATCTTGGTTTGAACAAAAAGCAGTTGCCATTTTGCTTGGACTGTTTAGCTTAGGAATCCAGGATATCCGCATTGGTCCAAAGCCGCCTGAATTTATTTCTGAAGGAGTATTACAGGTCCTTCAAGATACCTTTAATCTAAAATTGATAGGTACAGCAAAAGAAGATATGGAAGACATGCTTCAGCTTTCATTAAAATAAAACAAAAAAGCCGCAGCATCAATGTGCTGCGGTTTTCTGCTTAGATTAAATTAATTTCTTCCATGAGAATTTCAACATCGACGATCATGTTGCCTTCATCATCTACTTCTATTAACTCATCTTTTTTCATTTTTGTCAGGGTTCTGCTAATTGTTTCTCTTGTTGTGCCGATCATATTAGCAAGGTCCTTGTTGGTGAATTCGGACTTCAATAAAATGGTCCCATCTTCTTGTTCTTTACCGTGCTTCTGAGCAAGCCGAATCAAAAGTTTGATGATTTGTTCATAGGTATTATTAAGAATTTGCTCTTCTAATCGGTTTTGCAAATCGACAATTTTTTCACCTAATACTTTAAACACCTTAATACATAGCTCAGGGTTTTCAATCAAAACGGTTTCAAATTTTGAAATTGGAATCGCAATGAGTGTTGAGGGCTCAAGCACTTCTGCATAGGCTGGGTAATCACCTTTTCTGAAAAAACCTACATGGGGAAACATTTCACCTTTTTTAGCAATTGCAACAATTTGTTCTTTGCCATTAATATCACTTTTGTAGATTTTAATTTTTCCGTCATAAATAAAATAGACGTTTTCAAGTGGGTCGCCTTGGAGAAACACATGACTCTGTTTTTTCCATTCCCTTGTAATGGCTATATCAGAAATTTTCGTTATTTCAAAATCATTTAATTCTCGAAAAAGGGTAAAAACAGAAAGTACCTTTTTTATCTCTTCAATTTTCATTCAATCACCTTCACAATTATATTCCGTTATTATCTATTGTAACAAAAATTTAAGCAATAGTTTATTGTTAATCATATGAATTGTATAAGTAAGGGTTAAAATTATTTTACTTCAGGAAAAAAATACCAGGCATTTCAAAAATAAAAATGTCGTTTTTACTTTTGTTGCGAACGTTCATTCGTTAAAATAGATGTAATGAGGTGAGGAAGTATGAAGTTAAAAAAAAACCTGCAAGAAATTTTGTCAGACTTAAAAATAAATGATCAATTTAAGGGAAATATCGTCACATGGCACACCATCGAAGAAAAACCGGCCCAAACAGTTCCGCTTCCTATGAACCTCCATCAGGTTTTAAGGAGCGCACTAGAAAGTAGGGGGATTGAACAACTATATACACATCAAAAATCGGCCTATGAAAAAATTATGGACGGGAAAAGTATTGTCGCCGTTACTCCGACAGCTTCAGGTAAAACCCTTTGCTACAATCTGCCGGTTTTGCAATCGATTTTAGCAAATTCAAGTACACGTGCTCTTTATATGTTTCCTACGAAAGCACTCGCGCAAGACCAAAAGAGTGAAATCAACGAGATTATCCAAGCAGCAGGCGTGGATATTAACAGTTATACGTATGACGGGGATACACCGGCAAATATTCGACAAAGAGTGAGACAAGCAGGCCATGTGGTTATTACTAACCCTGATATGCTCCACTCAGCAATCCTGCCCCATCATACGAAATGGGTTTCTTTATTTGAAAACCTTAAATTTGTTGTCATCGATGAACTTCACACCTATCGGGGGGTGTTTGGCAGTCACGTGGCCAATGTGATCAGAAGGCTTAAACGTATTTGTAGATATTATGGGAGTAACCCTGTATTTATTTGTACATCCGCTACGATTGCGAATCCACTTGAGTTGGCAGAAAATCTAACTGAAGAAAAAATGCATCTGATCGATAACAATGGGGCCCCTAGCGGGACAAAGCACTTTCTATTCTATAATCCACCTATTGTAAACAAACCATTAAACATTCGAAGAAGTGCGACACTAGAGGTTCGGAAAATCGCGGGGGAACTATTAAAAAATAAAATTCAAACCATCGTTTTTGCGAGAAGCAGAGTTAGGGTCGAAATCATTCTGACTTATTTACAAGAATTAGTGAAGAACCAATTGGGGGCAAAATCGATAATGGGCTATCGGGGCGGGTATCTTCCAACCGAACGAAGGAAGATTGAAAAAGGGCTCCGTTCAGGTGAGATTTACGGTGTTGTCAGTACCAATGCTCTCGAACTAGGTGTTGATATAGGGCAGCTTCAAGTATGTATCATGACAGGATATCCTGGGACGATATCCAGCGCTTGGCAGCAGGCAGGAAGAGCTGGAAGAAGGCATGGAGAAGCCTTAGTCATTATGGTGGCAAGCTCCAGTCCTCTTGACCAATATATCATCCAGAATCCTGATTACTTTTTTAATAAAAGCCCGGAAACAGCAAGGATTAATTCTGATAATTTAATTATTTTAATCGACCATATGAAATGTGCTGCCTATGAACTCCCTTTTAAAGCAGGCGAGCAATTTGGAAGTGTAGAAACAGAGGAACTGCTAGAATATTTAACCGAAGAACGAGTCCTTTACCGTAATGGTGAAAAGTGGTATTGGATGAATGATTCCTTTCCTGCTCATAACATTAGCTTACGGTCGGCATCACAGGAAAATGTAATCATCGTTGACCAAACAGATGTTGCGAATGTAAAAGTTATAGGGGAAATGGACCGCTTTTCTGCGATGACGCTCCTCCATGACGAAGCGATTTATTTACACCAAGGTACTCAATTCCAGGTAGAAAAGCTTGATTGGGATGAAAAGAAGGCGTTCGTTAGAGAAGTGGATGTAGACTACTTCACCGATGCTAATTTAGCGGTTCAATTGAAAGTACTCGAAGTCGACAAGCTTCTATCGAAAGTTGATGCTGAGTTTGGTTATGGGGATGTTAGCGTAAGGGCGATGGCAACGATTTTTAAAAAAATTAAATTTGAGACACACGAAAATATTGGATCCGGACCCATCCATTTGCCCGAAGAAGAGCTTCACACAAACGCCGCCTGGATTTCTTTAAACCAGCCGATGTCAGAAATGGGCCATGAGCGGCTCGAACAGGGGCTTGTCGGAACTGCGCATGCCCTAAACCATATCGCACCATTATTCGTAATGGCCGACCCTCAGGATATTCATGTTATTCCGCAAGTAAAGGCAGACCATAACGAAAAGCCAACCATTTTCTTTTATGATCGCTACCCAGGCGGGATCGGATTAAGCGAAAAAATATCCAGCGGCATGTCAGAAGTATTTGAGGAAACAAAGAAAATGATTACCCGCTGTCAATGTGAATCGGGATGCCCGTCATGTATTGGCACAGATACCATTAGTGAAACAGCAAAAAGGGACGCCTTAAAAATTATTGAAGCCTTTTTAAAATCTTCAATGTAGAAAAGGAAGATAAAAGATGTCGTTAAAAAGTAAACTAAATCGTTTAAAACCACATCTTTCTGTTGGCAATCCATCTGAAAAAAATAGTACACTGCCTCCTCAAGAAGCGAGCATTGAGATTCCATTCAGGGAAAGATGGGAGCAAGAGAACGTTTTTCCATATTTTATCGACCAAGATTACTGTTTGATCAGAGAAGTGAAATATCCACTCTCCTATCAGCATGGACACTACTGTTTTCGTGATTTTTTAACCGCAGTCGATATTTGGAATCAACAGCCCGTTAACCATCCTTTATCAGCAGAAGGGCATCAAGCAGATGAATTATTCTTTTTTGATACGGAAACAACTGGACTTGGCGGCGGGGTGGGAAATACTATTTTTTTACTTGGCTATGCCAGCATTTCTGGTGATTCCCTTATTTTAAGACAACATATTTTACCGCACCCGGGAGCCGAGGTTCCGTTATACCAAAGCTTTCTAGAAAAAGTGAATTATAAAACGCTGGTTACCTACAACGGAAAATCGTTTGATTGGCCTCAGGTAAAAACAAGGCACACCTTAGTTCGAGAACATGTCCCAAAGCTGCCGCAATTTGGACATTTTGATTTATTTCATGCAGCAAGGAGGCTTTGGAAGCATAAATTAGAACGGTTAAAGTTGGCAATAGTTGAAAAGGAGGTCCTTGGGGTCGAAAGGGTTGATGATATCCCTGGCTTTTTGGCACCGATCATTTATTTTGAGTTTATTGATAGTAAACAGCCTGATGGTATGCTTGGTATTCTCAAACATAATGAAATTGATATTTTATCACTTATAACCTTGTATACTCATATAACCTTTCAACTATGTGGAATAGACAAAACTCAAACAAGACCCGAGTCCTATGAGGTAGGGCGCTGGTTTGCTGCTCTAGGAGAAAAAAATGAAGCAAAGAAAGTTTTGACCAAGCTGGCCACGGGTAAGGATTTTACTTCCTATCAAGCAAAATATGCTCTGGCATTGCAGCATAAAAAGGATCGCGACTGGGAATGCGCACGGAATATGTTTTCTGATGTAGTTGATTCTGGTGATAACCGGCTGATGTTAGAAGCATGCGTAGAACTTGCAAAAATACATGAACATAGGCTAAAGAATTATCCACTTGCGAAAGATTATTGTCAAAAGGCGATGATCATTGTATCCGAGATGGAAAACCCGCCTATAATGACAAATCAAAGCAGCTTAGAGCAACTTAAGTTACGTCTTAAAAGGTTAGATCGAAAATTATAAAAAGTTGGTCTGATGATTGTTTTTTGTAAAGTTCATTTTTTTGCCACAAATTGAGTGAAATTTAATTTAAAAAACCAGTATTTCCATATTGTTTATCATAGTTGAAAGAGGTAAAATTTGAATTTGGATTGAGAAAAAAAACGACTATTTAAATATTTGGAGCTGGTAGTAATATGTATAAAGCGATTTTATTTTTATTTGTTATTGTCGTTTGTTTGACTGCAGTTATTTTTACGAGTTTAAAAGATAGCTTTTATTCTTTTTTATAAATGAAAAAGCATGGCATAAACGTGTAAAACTAAAAAAATAGGTGTTTTCATTAGTACAAGAGTAATCCCTTCAACATAGGCTGTAATGTAAACCAATAACTGAAGGGAGATTAACATATGTATCTTGGAACTAATTTTATGCCGCCAGTCATTCATCCGACTAAACAAATTGTGAATCATACGTTTTCAACAACTGTGGTTCCGCATATTCACCCGGTTCACACTACAACGGTGAATCACCATATGTATCAACATAAACATTACTGTCCACAAACAGCATCGTGTGCTGAGGAGTGCTGCAATCAGCATATTGATTGCTGTAACCCATGTGCACCAATAGCTCCTCTGCCAGCGACTTTGCCTGCTGCAAATGCTTTACCTAATGTTTTGCCAGGAGGCCCAGGATTTGGCCCAGGAATGGGTGGCCCAGGATTTGGCCCAGGAATGGGTGGTCCAGGATTTGGCCCAGGAGGCCCAGGGTTTGGCCCAGGAATGGGTGGCCCAGGAGGCCCAGGGTTTGGCCCAGGAATGGGTGGTCCAGGAGGTCCAGGGTTTGCACCAGGACCATTCATGGGTCCTAGACGTTAATTGAAATAATGTCTATTGCAGGGGCTTTTAGCCCTTGTTTTTTAATTGTTTTCTTTACTTATATGATATGCTTGTACTATTCAAATGTTTATCCATTTTAAAAAAAATTCTTGGCGAGGAGAACATTCTTTATGAAAGTTCTGACCATTTCAGGTTATAAACCTTTTGAATTAGGAATTTTTAAAAATGATCATCCCTCTGTATTATTTCTCAAAGCTGCTATAAAAAAATCACTGATTCCAATGTTAGACGAGGGTCTAGAGTGGGTGCTCATCAGCGGTCAATTAGGTGTAGAGCTCTGGGCTGCCGAAGTTGTATTTGAATTACAAACAGAATATCCAGATCTAAAACTTGCGGTTATCACGCCGTTTTTAGACCAGCAAGCTTCATGGAAGGAAAATAATCAGGAATGGTATGAGTCAGTCTTAGCACAAGCAGATTTCATTGATTCTGTTTCGAAAAAGGTCTATGAAAAACCTTGGCAATTTAGGCTGAAAAATCAATTTTTTATTGAAAAAAGTGAGGCACTCCTCCTTCTTTACGATCAGGAAAGGGATGGGAGCCCAAAATACCTATATGAAATGGCTCTTGAATACCAAAAAAAACATCCATTTCCCATTGAGCTTATCACATTTTATGATTTACAAATGATTGTCGAGGAAGAACAAATGAAACAGCAAGACTTTTAAACTTATTGGTCATTTTTTTAGATGGAAATCCATATATTGAAATGATTTATAAATTCTTACATTTAACGACACAAATGAAAATTGACAAAACTACATATTTTTGAAAAAATAATAGGTAGTGATTGGCGAATACTGAGGTGAATAGAATGCTGTCAGATAAAGTGAAATTAACAGCTAAGGATATTTTAGAAAAAGAGTTTAAGACAGGTGTACGGGGTTATAAACAAGAAGATGTTGATAAGTTCTTGGATTTAATCATTAAAGATTATGGTACATTTCATCAAGAGGTTGAAGATCTTCAACAGGAAAATCTTCGTCTTCGAAAACAGCTTGAAGAAACATCAAAAAGACAACCAGCAGCACAACCTGCAGGGACAACAAATTTTGATATCTTGAAGCGGTTATCCAATCTTGAAAAACATGTTTTTGGCAACAAGCTCTACGATTAACAAAAA
Organism: Bacillus sp. MM2020_1; assembly: GCA_011250595.1. Classification (GTDB taxonomy): domain Bacteria; phylum Bacillota; class Bacilli; order Bacillales; family Cytobacillaceae; genus Neobacillus. The sequence continues at coordinate 95,404 of JAANMP010000005.1, forward strand.
ATAGGAAGATTTCCTGATAATAACCATTGAATTACCAGCGTGAAATACATATAATAAATTGTATTCATTAATAACGTTCGGGTAATCGCTGTAAGATGCATTTGTAATCTTGCAGAGGAAAGTCCATGCTCGCACGAGCTGAGATGCTCGTAGTGTTCGTGCCTAGTGAATTCATAAGCTAGGGCAGTTGGGGCTAGCATCCAACTGACGGCCGGGAAAATACCTAAGTCCTTTGGGATATGGTATGAATACCTATAAAAGTGCCACAGTGACGTAGCCTTTCCAGAAATGGAAAGGGTGGAACGGGTAAACCCCACGAGCGAGAAACCCAAATAATGGTAGGGGCACTTTCTCTGAGGAATTGAACAAGGAGAAGGACAGGTTCAAATTTGAGCCTGTAGATAGATGATTACCACCTAAGTACGAGACACACCCGTGTCGTTTGTAGTACACTGGTACAGAACATGGCTTACAGAGCGTTATTAATGGGAATGTATGCTGGATTAAACGGCTCTCCTAATAAGGAGGGCTTTTTATTGTTATAAATGTATATATTGCATTCGTTTCCTACTTTTTGTCAATAATGAAATCGAATGAAAGATTATCATATTAGTGAAAAACTTACATACAAATGAAATGAATTAAGGGTGGAAAAATGGGAAATTATCAATTAATAGCTACCGCGGCAATGGGGCTTGAAGCTTTAGTTGCCAAAGAAGTACGGTCATTAGGATATGACTGTGAAGTGGAAAATGGAAAGGTCATCTACACAGGGGATGAATATGCGATCGCTCGCAGTAATTTATGGCTTCGAACAGCAGACAGAATTAAAATCAAGGTCGGAGAATTTAAGGCATATACCTTTGATGAATTATTCGAAAAAACTAAGGCACTCCCATGGGAAAAATTCTTACCTGAAGACGCAGAATTCCCTGTGGTTGGTAAATCAGTAAAGTCTACGCTCTTCAGTGTTTCTGATTGCCAGGCAATCGTAAAAAAAGCAGTTGTTGAAAGAATGAAACAACATTATAAGCGTAGTACCTGGTTTGAGGAAACTGGTGCTTACTTTCGCATCGAAGTGGCACTTCTAAAAGACGTTGCTACGATAACCCTTGACACAAGCGGTCAGGGGCTGCATAAACGCGGTTATCGAGTCGATCAGGGTGAGGCACCCCTAAAGGAAACTCTTGCTGCTGCTCTTGTTCTGCTCACAAACTGGAAGGCAGACCGACCATTCATGGACCCTTTTTGCGGTTCTGGGACGATTCCTATTGAAGCAGCAATGATTGGGCAAAATATTGCTCCAGGCTTTAACCGGGAATTTGTATCTGAGCGATGGAATTGGATCCCATCAAAAGTGTGGCAAGATGCTAGAAATGAAGCGGAAGACTTAGCAAATTATGATCAACCATTAGATATTTTAGGAACAGATATCGACCATAGAATGGTGAAAATTGCCCAAGATAATGCTTTTGAGGCTGGCTTTGCGGACTTAATCCATTTCAAGCAAATGCAGGTTAGAGATATTTCTACAAACAAACAATACGGTGTCATTGTCGGGAACCCTCCATATGGAGAAAGACTCGGGGAGAAAAAAGAGATCGAAAATATGTACAAAGAAATGGGCCAAGCCTTCGATGCTCTTGATACATGGTCAAAATATATCCTGACTTCCCATGAGCAGTTTGAACAATTTTATGGACGGCCAGCGACCAAGAAGAGAAAGCTATTTAATGGTTTTATTCGTACAGACCTTTATCAATATTGGGGAAAGAGACCTCCTCGTCAAAATGAACGGATTCAAGAAAAATAAAAGGTTTAACAAATTTATTTTTGTGGTAATACATGAAAGTTTTTTGGGGAGGCTACCATGCAAAAACGCATGCCATTTGAGATTGCAAAAACTGAATCCTTTTATGATAAATTAGGTGAATGGATTGGTGACTTATTTTATGATATTTTGCCAGATGCCGGATTTGAATTGAGGGATGAACAGATTTACATGGCTTTTCAACTTGAAAATGCCTATAAGGATAAAAAAGTAATGTTTGCTGAAGCAGGGGTTGGAACGGGGAAAACTATCGTTTATTTGCTTTATGCAATTATGTATGCACGCTATACTAATCGTCCAGCAGTTATTGCATGTGCGGATGAGACCTTGATTGAGCAGTTGGTTAAAAAAGAGGGAGATATCGCAAAGTTAGAGAAAATTCTTGACCTGGATATCGATGTCCGTTTGGCAAAGTCGCGCGATCAATACCTGTGTCTAAAAAAGTTGGATACGACTAGGAACAATGATTTTTCTGATGAAATTTCAGATATTTATGAAAGCCTGCCTGATTTTGTTCATGCAGTTGGCTCTATGCAAACCTTTGAAAGGTATGGTGACAGAAGAGATTATCCATCTCTTTCTGATGAAAAATGGAGCGAGGTTAATTGGGATGCAGTCCAGGATTGTTTTTCTTGTGAAAAGCGTCATCGCTGTGGTCTAACATTGCATCGTGACTATTATCGACATTCTGAAGATTTAATTATCTGTTCCCATGATTTCTATATGGAGCATATCTGGACAAAGGAATCAAGAAAGCGGGAAGGGCAGCTTCCGCTTTTACCTGAGCATTCTTCGGTTGTTTTTGATGAAGGACATCTCCTTGAATATGCAGCTCAAAAAGCGTTAAGCTATCGATTTACTGATTATACATTGGAAACACTGCTCACGAGGTTAATGGAAAATGAAGTACGTGAAAAGACCTTGTATACGATTGATGAGGCATTATTGGATAATGAAGCATTTTTTGATGCAATATCCCAATTCTCCTCTCTTTCACTTGGCTCAGATAAACAAATGATTACGAAGCATCCTTTAGTATTAAAAACATGCAGAAAGTTACATTCAACCCTTCAACAACTAGAGGAAGAATTAGTGTTTGAAAGTGAACTATATGTTATTAATGAGTACGACCTGAAAATTGTCGAAGAGTACTTGGAACAAATCACTTATTCCTTATCACTTTTTCTTCAGGAATTAAACGGAATTACCTGGTTCGAAGAAAAAGGGGGAGAACGCACACTGGTTATTATGCCTAGAATGGTCGAGGAAGTAATGCGGGAAGAAGTTTTTACGCAGAAAAAGCCGTTTATTTTCTCATCCGCAACGCTGGCTAATCAAAAGTCGTTCGATTATATTGCTGCTAGTATTGGTGTAGATGACTACTTATCTTTTTCAGTGACGTCTCCATTTGATTATGATGATAAAATGGAGCTTTATATTCCAAAATTCAACAAAGAAGATATTGAAGGGAAATTAGACTATATCTTAGCGGAACTTCACAAATCAGAGGGACGCGCCTTAATTCTTTTAAATAATAAAGACGAACTTGCGCGACTAAAGAAAAAGCTATCTGGAGTAATCCCATATCCAATTTATTTTGAAGGGGATGAAGAAATAAGTACGCTTGTTTCTAAATTCCAGAATGAAGAACATGCCATTCTTTGTTCACTTCATCTCTGGGAAGGACTTGATATACCGGGCAGATCACTTGAAAATGTCTTGATATTTTCACTTCCTTTTCCACCGAATGATCCGGTCTTTACTGCCAAACGTGCTGGTGTTGATAACCCATTTACAGAGGTTGACCTGCCATATATGCTGCTCCGCTTACGTCAAGGAGTTGGCCGCTTAATCAGGAGTGAGAAGGATCAAGGAACGGTTCATATTTTAGTAGAAGAAGATATCGACGCAGATGTGTTACAAATGATTAAAGAGGTTTTGCCAACACAAGCGAAAGAATAAAAATGAAGTATAAAAAAAGCGGAAGCACTAATTAAAGTGCCTCCGCTTTTTTCTATCTACCTAATAATCTTAATCCTTCGGGTGTCATTTTATCCGGTGACCATGCTGGTTCCCAGACGAGATTTACTTCAACCTTTCCGGTTTCCTCGAGCCCTTCGACGCTATAACGAACCCCGCTGGTAATGCTGTCATGGAGTGGGCAGCCTGGCGTTGTTAACGTCATGGTGATGGTAACATCATTTGATTCTGTTATCTCAATATTATAAATCAAGCCTAGGTCAACTACATTTATGTTTAATTCGGGATCATAAACACTTTTTAACGCTGATAGAATTTTTTCTTTAGTAGACATCATAAACACCTCACTATTTTTTTAAAACCTTTAGGATACTGATTGCAATAATAATAAAAACAATTGAAAGTACAAACTGACCGATATTAAAGAGAATAGCTACATGAAAAGTTAGAGCGCAAAAGACGATCAGTACAGCGACGATAAATAAAGAAAATAACGTCGGAACAATTTTTTCATTCATCATTTCTTTCAATGAAGGAACCTTGTTTTTCCCGATTTCCTTACTATATTTATAAGTCCACCAAAGGAATGGAACAATTTTATATAAATAACTAACAATACTTAAGACAATCCAGAGTAATAAATAGGCATAGATGAGTGGGCCGGCAAAATGGCCAACATCTTGATTCCATAACATGATAAAGGCAGCTAAATGAATTACATTTCCAAACCCAATCGCAACTAAAGCAAACCTAAATGGTTTATCAAGTGTCTTCTTCAATCTTTTTTTGATGATTATTTTTATATGCCAACTGAAAATAGAAAATCCAATCAAAAGTAATAAGAAACCAATTTTCAGAAGGATGCTGTTATTCGTAAAAAAGGAAACAAGTGAGACGACAAGTCCGGAAAGATAAAACCCATAAACATATTTAGCTTGAACCATTGGAAAACCATGGGAAAGAGAAAACATCGGCACCATTTTATAGGAAAATCCAAAAATTAACAGTGTAAACCAGCCGGTAACTCCCATTAATAAATGTGCTTTAAAGATTGATTGATAATATTCACTGGCAAATCCTGTTTTTAAGCTATAAATTAATGTAATCCCTAAAGAAATCGTAATAAATAAACAAACAAGGGACGAACCGACAAAGGCTGTCAGAATCGTTGGTTTAGCTTGCTTACTAAGTGTCATAAACATTTGTACTAAAAACATTAAGATTCCAAGTAAAGTTAGCACACCAGGGATGATTGCATTTTGCGGCGACCAATATAACATCACTGCAAATGAAGTAATTCCGCCAGCAGTAACGAAAAACTGGATGAAGCCAAATCTTTCATTCCAGATATTGGTTAGGAATGCGACTGGTACCAGCTGATACATGGCTCCCATTGCTGCCATCAATGCCCAGCCTAGGACTAATAAATGAGCTGAAGACCAGATAACAGGGATTCTAAAGCTCCCATCCGTCATCAATTGTCCGTTTACTAAAAGTTGAATTTGCGAAAGTACCAAGGCAAATAAACTAAAAAATATAAAAGAAATTGGAAGCTTAATATTTGTTTCACTTCCCATAGTTTGAGGAAGCATGATTGTTCACCCTCTTACCGGAAGATTTCAATTTTAAAGCTTCCGTCATTTTGTTCTTCTGTACGTTGTTGATAGCCTAATTCCTCTAATTGCTCATAAAGGAACATGGGCCTGCGATCATTTATGATTGTTAAAATCTCATTTTCACCCAGGGTTTCCAAAGCGGCTAAGGTTCGCATCATTGGCTGGGGCGGTTCTAAACCTCGATTATCTAAGATCATGAATATTTCACCCTTCTTCCTTTAGGCTTTCTTTGTGAATGTGACTTTCCAATGCTTGGTATCAATTTCTTCTTCTTCATGCGTGAAACCTTTTGCTTTTAATACCGCGAAAAGTGGTACTGGTTTAAAAGGGGCATGGAGGATAAATATATCATTATCCTTTACTTCCTTAATTGCCTCCATAATTTTTTGAAAGGGTTCAATTTTATTCTTTAAATCCTCGCGAACATCAAGTTCAATAATACGTTGTTCCATCGATGTTTCATCTCCTCTTATATTATTAGTTCAAGACCTATAATTTAATAAAATAATTCCTGTTGAAGCGCTTCTCGGTCTATTAAGTAAAAACCATTTTCATCCAATGTAACATAATCTTTCTTCTTTACATGATTGATCGTCCTGCTGACAGTTTCTCTCGAAGTACCAATCATATTCGCTAGTTCACGATTGGTGAACTGAGTGGTTAGCTTATAGCGCCTCCCAACTATCTCGCCGTTAGATTTACAGAGCCTAATAAGCAGCAAAATTATTTGTTCAAAAGTATTATGGAGAACTTGTGCTTCTAATCTTCCTTGCAAATCTACTATTTTCTCTCCTAATACTTTAAATAACTTAATGCAAAGCTCTGGATAGGAAATAAGTATTTCTTCAAATTTATCTATGGGAATGACGATGATATGTGAATCTTCCATCACCTCCGCATGAGCTGGGAAATTCCCCTTTCGGAAAAATCCGGCGTGAGGAAACATTTCACCGGGTTCAAGCACGGATATGAGTTGCTCTTTCCCTGATTGGTCAGTTCTGCAAATCTTTATTTTTCCACTATGAATAAAGAAAACTCTGTCAAGTGGATCATCCTGCATAAAAATATACATCTTATGTTTATAAAAACGAGTTTGTGCAATCTTCACGATGGGCTCTAGTTCTTCTGCCGACAGTTCTTTGAAGATTGGGACAACAGATAATCTTTTTACAATGTCCTCTTGCTTCATTAACATCACCTTCGTATTAGTAATTCTGTTTGACTAAATTGTAGCAGTGTTTTCAATGTAATTATGTGACCTCCGTCATAGTTAATTAGTTTTTATGAAAATAATTCTCAGTCTGTACGGGTGTGAGAAATATCACAGGAGTTTGATGAGTTGCTTCACTGTGTGACGGTCTTGTGAAAGTTACAATACGATTTGTGACAAAATATGAAAGGGTGAATTTGGCATGGAGATACAACGGGGGACACCAACAACAAAAGTGGTGAAGACAAATAAAAATGCAATGCTGAAATCAATATTAGTTATAACCATTTTACTTAGCTTCACCGTGTTACTAGTAGGCGGTTATTGGATCTTTAAGGAGCAGGCACCAAGACCTGTTGAAGTTACCAATGAAAAAGGTGACGTTTTATTTACAAAAGATACGATTATGGGCGGACAGGCAGTTTTCCAAAAGTACGGTTTAATGGATTACGGTACCGTTTTAGGTCACGGTTCTTATATGGGTCCCGATTATACAGCAGAAGCTTTAAAGATCTACACAGAAGGAATGCAGGATTTTAAAGCGAATGAAAAATACGGTAAAGACTATGCAGCATTAAATGAAGATGGAAAAGCAGTTATTAAAAATAAAGTTATAAAAGAAATGCGTAAAAATCGTTATGATAGCAAAAGCGATACAATGGAGTTAACAAATGCACAAGCGTTTGGACTTGAAAAAGTAAGAGAGTACTATAAAGATGTATTTACTAAAGGAGACGGTTGGGGATTAAAGGCAAACCTCATTAAAGAAGCGGACATGCCTAAAACGAATCGGGCTTATGTTGCAAAAGGTGATCAAATTACACAAATATCTGATTTCTTCTTTTGGACTGCCTGGCTTTCAAGTACAGTCCGTCAAGGTGATAAAATCACTTATACGAATAATTGGCCTTATTATGAAGATGCAGGGAATCAAGTATCGTTTTCTGCTATTTGGTGGAGCGGTGCCAGCATAACACTATTTGTATTAATGGTTGGAATTATACTGTTTATTTTCTACCGCTACAATTTTGGAATGCAGGAAGCGTATAAAGAGGGTAAATTCCCACAGATTGATTTGCGGAAAATGCCAGTGACAAGCTCGCAAGTGAAAACTGGAAAATACTTTGTCATAGTAGCAGCATTGTTCTTTGTCCAATGTATGTTTGGGGCGCTGCTTGCCCACTATTATATCGAACCTGATAGTTTCTTCGGTATCAAATGGATTCATGATATTCTTCCATTCAATATTTCTAAAGGTTACCACCTACAGCTGGCTATCTTCTGGATCGCAACAGCATGGCTTGGAATGGGAATTTATGTAGCACCGCTCGTTGGCGGTTATGAGCCTAAGAAACAAGGTTTATTAGTAGATATTTTATTCTGGGCTCTGGTAGTTCTTGTTGTTGGCAGTATGGTCGGTGAATGGCTGGGTGCGAACGGCTACTTAGGAAACAAGTGGTTCTTATTCGGACATACAGGCTGGGAGTACATTGAGCTTGGACGTATCTGGCAGTTAATCTTGATTGTCGGTATGCTAATCTGGCTATTTATTGTTTATCGAGGTATCAAGGCTGGTCTGAAGAGAGAAACTGATAAAGGTGGATTAATTCACCTATTATTCTACGCAGCCATTGCGGTACCGGCATTCTATATCTTTGCCTTATTTATCAACCCTGGTACTAGCTTTACTTTCGCCGATTACTGGCGCTGGTGGATTATTCACTTATGGGTAGAAGGTATCTTTGAGGTTTTTGCTGTTGTTGTCATTGGTTTCTTATTGGTTCAACTTGGTCTAGTAACGAAAAAATCAACCGTAAGACAACTTTATTTCCAATTGATCCTGCTCTTAGGCAGTGGTGTCATTGGAATCGGCCACCATTACTATTATAATGGCTCAGCCGAAGTATGGCTGGCTCTTGGAGCAGTATTCTCGGCATTAGAAGTTATTCCATTAACCTTGTTAATCCTAGAAGCATATGAGCAATATAAGATGATGCGTGAGGGTGGAGTAGATTTCCCTTATAAAGGAACATTCTGGTTCTTAATCTCTGTCGCTATTTGGAATTTAGTTGGCGCAGGTGTACTTGGTTTCTTAATCAACTTACCGGCAGTCAGCTATTTCGAACACGGACAATTCTTAACACCAGCTCATGGACATGGATCAATGATGGGTGTATACGGTATGTTTGCATGTGCTGTACTATTATACTCATTAAGAAACATCGTTAAACCGGAAGCATGGAACGATAAATGGTTAAAAATCAGTTGTATCCTTTTAAACGTTGGACTTGCAGGAATGGTTTTCCTATCGTTACTTCCTGTTGGAATCATCCAAATTAAAGAAGCCTTCAATCATGGTTATGCTGCATCACGTTCAGCATCATTCCTACAAAAGGATATTGTTCAAACATTATTAACATGGCGTGCGGTGCCTGACACCATTTTCTTAATTGGTGTAGTGATATTGTTAGTATTTTGTATTAAAGCAATCTTTAATTTACGGAAGCCAACACACAAAGAAGGTGAAAAACTTCCTGTAAAAGATTTATCACTTGATGAAGAATAAAATAGATAAATCCGCAAAGGTCAACTTTGCGGATTTTCTTTGTCCATTTTCTCATAGCATTCAAAACAATAAATCTCCTTATCCTCAGCGTGAATTCCGTTAAAAAAGCCATCTAAGCAATAGATCTCATTACTGCAGCACTTACAAGTACCAATTAGTTCCTTCATTTGTCATACCTCCAGTATAAATAAAATCATCTGATCGGTGTGATACTACTCACTAAGTTTTTGTCTATGTTTTCTTATAATAAAATAGAAGTTAACAAACAAATAGGAGTGATAATAATGCAAACTTACGCAAAAGTTATCAATGTACCAGATTTTCCACCACGTGAAAAACATCCTACAATATTTAACGGCTTTGATGGTTTAGCATCAGGTGAGACAATGATGATTGTAAATGACCATGATCCAAAACCACTTTTATATCAATTCATGATGGAAAGACCTGAACAATTTTCTTGGGAGTACCTTGAAGAAGGCCCGGAGACTTGGAAAGTAGCAATTAATAAAAAGTAAATTTCTATTCGTCATTTAAGCATCTTAAGCATTTTGCATATTCATTTTCCAATTAACATTCTCTTATCCCAATAAATATATTTTACAACAGAAATTCTTTCTGTTGTTTTTTTATACACTGAAAAGGGACCATTACCTTCTTTTCAGAATAATGTGTTAAAATTTAATTGGAATCAAGAGGGGGGATTGGATTGAAGTATGCACTATTAGAAAAAGAGTTTCTAGATTATGTGAAGAAGATGGCAGCCTACAATGAAGCACTTGGATTAGTATATTGGGATCTAAGAACAGGGGCTCCGAAGCAGGGAGTTGAACAACGGTCAGAAGTAATCGGGATGTTATCATCTGAAGTTTTTAAAATGTCTACTTCGGAGGAGATGGCCGCATACATAGCTAATTTATCAAAACAGTCACTCTCCGAAAAGACGCGGAAAATCCTTGAAGAATGTAAAAAAGAATATGAAAGAAATAAAAAAATCCCAGCTGAAGAATACAAAGAATTTGTCATTCTCCAGTCAAAGGCAGAGAGTGTTTGGGAGGAAGCAAAGGCAAGTTCGGATTTCGCCTTATTTAGTCCATATCTAGAAAAACTTGTCGAGATGACAAAGAAGTTTGTTAGTTATTGGGGTCATAATGATAATAAATATGATGTGTTATTAGACATGTACGAACCCGGAATGACTATGAAGGTTTTAGATCAAGTATTTGGTGAATTAAGAGAAAAAATAGTTCCATTGGGCAAATTTCTGCCTCTCCACATAAACCAAAGACGGATTTTCTATTTGAAAAATTCCCAAAGGAAAATCAACGTGAATTTAGTTTGAAAATCCTCGGCAAAATGGGTTATAACTTCCAAGCTGGGAGATTGGATGAAACTGTTCACCCTTTTGCAATCGGGTTAAACCCCGGCGATGTGCGCGTTACCACAAAGTATGATGAAAATGATTTCCGAACAGCAGTTTTTGGAACCATTCATGAAGGCGGTCATGCTTTATATGAACAAAATGTTTCTAAAAACCTGATCGGTACTCCACTATGTTCAGGAACTTCAACAGGAATTCATGAATCTCAGTCGCTTTTTTATGAAAATATCCTTGGACGAAGTTTACCATTTTGGAAAAATAACTACGACCTTCTAAAGACATATGCAAATGGTCAATTTGAACAAGTTGCCATTGAGGATTTCTATCGAGCTATTAATGAATCTAAACCATCATTTATTAGAATTGAAGCAGATGAGCTAACTTACCCGCTCCATGTTATTATCCGTTATGAAATTGAAAAAGGCTTATTTAATGATGAAATTGATGTGAAGGATTTACCGGAGACATGGAATGACAAGTACGAAGAGTACTTAGGCATTCGTCCTGAAAATGATGCACAAGGAGTTCTTCAAGATGTCCATTGGGCAGGAGGAAGCTTTGGTTATTTCCCGTCTTATGCTTTAGGATATATGTATGCAGCCCAATTTAAGCATAAAATGCTTGAAGCACTTCCAAATTTTGATCAATTAGTCGAGGAAGGGGACCTTTTACCGATTAAAGAATGGCTGACCGAAAATATTCACCAATTTGGAAAAATGAAAAAGCCGCTTGAAATCTTACACGATGTCACTGGTGAAGGCCTCAATCCGAAATATTTAATTGATTATCTATATGAGAAATATGGCAAGGTGTATAGGTTAAACTAAAGAGAAAAGATAAAAAAAGGCTCCAATCGTTGAGATTGGAGCCTTTTAGCACTGAACAGGGCGCTTCCGCTTTTCTTTTACCATTTACTCCATGTCTGAAATCCTTTTGAGCCTGGAGGTGCATTTTGAATGATATCGATAAACGGTATGGTGTACGCAAAAAGAATTAGGGCTGCTGCAATTCCAAGCCATAATTTCCAGTTTTCAAATACCATTGGTGCCTTTTCCTCAAGATTCTCAGCTACCGCAACAGGGAATTCCTCTTCCCCCTTAGGTGCAAAGAAAGCAAGATTGATGAAGATGATAATAACAAGGATAATGCCTATGAATAGTATCGTCCCGCCAACCGCTTGAGCAATTTGATATGGAATCCATTCTGCTGCTTGCTTGGCACCGCCGTAGGTAGAGAAAGCAGAACGTCTTGGTCCGCCAAGTAGACCTTCGAAGTGCATTGCACCAGACATGAAGACCATCCCAATAAACCAAACCCAAGCTTGGATAATTCCTAATTTATTCATTGCCTTTGTTAATTTACGTCCGGTTAAATGTGGAACTAACCAATAAGAAATCCCAAAGAACGTTAACACAACTGATGTTGCGGCTGTTAAATGGAAGTGACCTGTTACCCAAATTGTATTATGAACTACTTGGTCCATTTGGTTAGATGCATTGATAATTCCGCCCGCACCGGCAGGGATAAATGATGCCATACCGATAAATGGAACGGTAAAACGGGCATCACCCCAAGGGAGAACTTTAAACCAGCCAAACAGCCCAGTTGCTCCTTTTGAGCGTCCATATCTTTCAAATGTTGCAAACAATGAGAAAGCCGTCATTAACGAAGGAATTATAACCATGAAGGTTAAAATAACCTGTAAGAACTTCCATGCAGGGTCAATCCCCGGTTCTGTTAATTGGTGGTGAAAACCTACCGGAATCGAGAAGAGAAGGAACAAAATAAAAGACAAACGTGCTAATGAATCAGAGAAAATTTTCCCACCGATAATTTTCGGGATAATCGCATACCAGCACATATATGCAGGTAATAACCAGAAATAAACTAATGGGTGTCCAAAATACCAGAATAGAGTACGGCTGACTAAAACATCAACTGTATCAACTAATCCAAGTGACCAAGGAAGTAATTGGAATAAAACGGTTGCGGCAACACCCAGTGTCGCAATTATCCACATAACTGTATTAATAACAGCCATAAAGCTTAATAACGGACTTGGCTGACCAGGATTATTCTTCCTCCATTTTGCATAGGTCATGATTTGTGCGGCACCATCAATCCAACTGCCTACAATTACGAACGTTAGACCTAAGTAAAAAATCCAATGTGCCTTAAGTGGTGCATAAAAAGTGTAAAGAACCGATGCTTCTTTAAGTAAGACCATGGTTGCAGCCATTAAGGTACCGACTAACATGATCCAAAAACCAATCCAGCCAGTGCGTCGGGCTGCGTTTGAATGACCGCCGGTTGTTCTGCTTACGGCAGCATACTGAAACCCCATAATAAAAAATGTGGTTAAAACTAATCCCATTAATACACCATGGACGGTTAAGATTTGGTAATAATCAATGCCCCATGGAAGCTCCCATTTACCAGAACGGACAAGGGTTTGTAACAGCCCCATTAAACCGCCAAGTGCAAGAGCAGAGAAGGCCACAAAGAAGTGCGCCATTGAAAGCTTAGCATCACGAGGGTCAACTTTTACTTTTGCTGCTGTAGAGTTAGCCATTATTTTACCACCTCAATCATCGAACTCATTAAATGGTGACCGGCACCACAATATTCATTACAAACAATTAAATATTCGCCTGTCTTATCAAATGTTGTCGTATATTCGCTGACATATCCAGGCTCAAGCATCATGTTTATATTTGTTCCAGCTATTTCAAAGCCGTGGACGACGTCTTTTGTCGTGGCAATAACTTTGACCTTCGCACCAACTGGTACTTCAACTTTTATTGGATTATACGAGAACGCTTGAGCCACATATACTAATTCATAGTCCCAATCTTTACCTTCAACCTTATGTAATCCTGGTTTATTAAATGGTTTTGTTTGATCGACTTTATCCACATTAATCGTAGTTAAACAACTAGGCGGCTTGTTACCAAGATAGAATGCGCTTACTCCTACAACCGTTAAAAATACGACCAAAGCACTAATTCCAAAAGTTAACCAAATCTTCTCGAACTTATGCATATGCATATTTCTTTCCCCCTTCAATCATTAAAAACGTTCAACAAACAGGTAATAGACACTTACCCAAGTGACAACAATAAAAGCTCCCAATAAGAAAACAGACGCTAATGTCCCTTTAAGAGAAGAGCTGTCTTCAATTTCTGTTTTTTGATTTGTTTTAAGTTCCGCTTTCGCCATCCCCCTGCACTCCCTTCAGAGTATTGTAAATTAATTATTAGTTCTCTTTCATAATACAAAACAATTGTGAAGAAAAAATAACAAATTTAATACTTCACAAAATGTTCATTCCTCAGATATCTACTATGTTAATATTATAAAATTGATGTAACAGTGATTTATATCACAATCATCAGGGGGTATTTGTGACCGAAATGTGAACTATCACACTTTACCTGTGATAAAAGTAATTGAATATTGCCTCACTCAAGAAAATGAACAACTTTTTAGAATTATGTCACACTTTGAGATCCTCTAAATATGATAGTAATAAATTTATATTTTCCTTCAGAAAAGAGTGTGTTTTTGTGGAAAAATATTATTGTGATCGTTGCCGCCTTCTGTATAACGATGTAGAGATCTGTAAAATCTGTGGGACATTAGTGAAGAATAAAATTAAAATTGAGGTTCAAAAACAACCAGATAAAAAATAAGACGAAAGAAGCATGTGATTGCTCCTGCTATGCTTTTTACTTCGAATTTTAAAAATGGAAATCATTAGCTAGTGAATGAAATTATTATCCATTATATAATTTAAGAGCACAGCAACAACCTTCAAAACGTTTGCTTCCCCTCAAGGGAAGCTTTTTTTTATGCTTTTTAACACTAACGAATAATTACCATTAATTTGGAAAAAATAACCTTACATAGATTGAAGGAGCAAATACATGCCTACGATTATTTCTGTTGCTGAAGTTATACCGCCTTTTGTAGTGAACCAAAATCAAGCATCTGAATTTGCAAGAGAGCTATTCGCTGATTCCTTTAAGGATATTGAAAGGCTTTTACGGGCTTTTCAAAATGGTCAAATTGAAAAAAGGCATTTCGTTAAAAATCTTGATTGGTTTAAAGAAGATCACACTTTTGAAGAAAAAAATTCAGCGTACATTGAAGCTGCGTGCACATTAGGAAAAGAAGCTGTCGAGAAATGTTTACATAATACAGACTTTTTAAAAAGAAATATTCCCTATCAAGAAATTGATATGATTTTTTATATCTCAACCACCGGAATCGCCACTCCTAGTATAGAAGCGAGAATTATGAACCTCCTGCCGTTTAATTCGCACACAAAGAGGGTACCGATTTGGGGACTTGGCTGTGCAGGTGGTGCTGTTGGAATGTCGAGAGCCTATGAATATTGCCTGGCCTTTCCAAAAGCAAAGGTACTTGTCCTCTCAGTTGAACTCTGCAGCTTAACCTTTCAGCGCAATGATCTTTCAAAAAGTAATTTAATTGGTACCTCATTGTTTGCCGATGGTGTAGCCTGTGCATTGGTTTGCGGTGATGAATCAAATATTGCGGATTTCAGGAAGAAGGCGACGTCACCGTCCATCATAGCAACACAGTCCACTCTGATGCCGAACTCCTTAGATGTGATGGGCTGGGATATTAGGAGTAGAGGTCTGTTTGTCGTATTTTCTAGGGATATCCCCAAAATCATAGCGGATTGGTTAAAGCCGAATGTAAGTGAATTTTTAGCAGAACATCAAATCAATCTTGAAAAAATTGACTATTTTATTGCCCATCCAGGTGGGAAAAAAGTGATCGATGCCTATGTAAAATCATTAGAGATACCGGCTTCAATGACTGACGTTTCGCTTGAAGTGTTAAAACAGTTTGGCAATATGTCTTCCACAACGATATTTTATGTGCTGAAGCGTTATCTGGAGATGGATATTCCTCAGGATGCGATAGGACTTGGTACCGCGCTTGGACCAGGTTTCAGTTCAGAACTGCTTTTGTTTAGGTGGGTATAAAAAAATGACCGATATTTTCTCATTTCTGCTGTTAGTTGGATTCATTGTTATTCAGCGGTTATTTGAACTTAGAATTGCAAAAAGTAATGAAAAATGGATGAAGCAGCGTGGGGCCGTTGAATTTGGAGAAAAGCATTACCGCTATATGGTGATGATGCATTTGTTCTTCTTTCTCTTCTTAAGTTGTGAAAAGGTTTTTAGGGATCAGGGGCTTTCTCCTTTTTGGGGCATCCTAATTATTCTTTTTCTAGTTGCCCAGTTATTCAGGATATGGGCAATTACCTCACTGGGAAGGTTCTGGAATACAAAGATCATTGTGTTAAGAAATGCAAGTGTGATCAGAAAGGGACCTTACTGTTTTATCAAGCATCCTAATTATTTTGTTGTAGCGGTTGAACTGGCAGTTGTACCATTAATGTTCAACGCCTTTTTAACAGCAGGTTTATTCACACTATTAAATATCATAATGCTGATGATTCGGATCCCTGAGGAGGAAAAGGCACTAAAGGAACTGACGGAATATGAAGGGGCATTTAAAGATTGTAACCGGTTTCTTCCTAATGTTGTTAAAAAAGTGTGACAATTTTTAGAGGTCTATTGAAAATGATTATCACCTATGTTAAACTTTGATTATCGATGAAAATCATTCTCAACGAGAGTCTGATAAGGAAGGTGTTACAATTGACTTTTGCTTTAGTTGGCGGAACGGTTATTATTTATGCATTTGTCATGAAGCACGTCTTAAAAAACGTTACACATTAAATGAATACTTTTTCGTGAGCCAAGGTCCTTCACCTTGGCTCTTTGTCGTTTTAGGGAGAAATTTGTTTTTAGTAATAGCAGTGTCAAGATAGGAAAAGTTTGAATTATCGTATAAAATAAAAAATATTACAAAGTTGTTAAGGGGAATAAGTAAATGGTGAAAACAGCCGATCAGAAAGCAGACATCCAAACACTAAAAACAAAAATCGTTTCAATATATGAATATCTATCCGAACAAGCGGATTATGATCATGCAGAAAAGGTTAAACAACTGGCAATAAAGCTGAAGGACAGAGAGTTTATGATTGCATTCTGCGGCCATTTCTCCGCAGGGAAATCGACAATGATTAATCAGCTCGTTGGAGAGAATTTACTTCCAGCTAGTCCAATTCCAACAAGTGCAAATTTAGTGAAGGTGAAGGCAGGAGAGGAATATGCAAAGGTCTTTTTCAAAAATGAGAAGCCGCGTATCTATTTAGCGCCGTATGATTATGAAATTGTTAAGAATTATTGCAAAGATGGCGACCAAATTGAAGAAATTGAGATTAGTCATAGTGACACAGGGCTACCCGCCAATACGGTAATAATGGATACACCTGGAATTGATTCTGCTGATGACGCCCACCGAATAGCTACCGAATCGGCCCTTCATCTTGCCGATATCATTCTTTATGTCATGGATTATAACCATGTCCAAGCAGAGTTGAATTTTTTATTTACAAAGGAACTAACCCAAGCTGGAAAAGAAGTTTACTTAGTAATCAACCAAATTGATAAACATAATGAGGAAGAGTTGAGCTTCATCGAGTTTCAAAGTAGTGTGGTGGATTCGTTTGCATCATGGGGAGTGAAACCGGCTCGGATTTTTTATACATCATTGAAGAATGAGGATCAACTTTTTAATGAATTCAAAGATCTTAAACAATTTATTGCCGAAAAATTGGCGTCAAAGGACCAATTATTAGTTCCATCCATTTTTCATTCCTTAAAAAAAATTACCCAAGATCATCTCGCTCAAAGCAGTAAGCAGGATGAGATTGAGCTAAGTCCCATTCTTGAGGTATTGAATGAGTTATCTGAGGAAGAAAGAAGAGAATTGTCCAATGCTTCTTTAGAACTGGAAGGGAACCTTACGACTTTAAAAGAGGGGGCAGCAGTAACTGAGAAGGAATTTGATCATCAAATTGCCCAAATACTGAAAAATGCGTACCTAATGCCTTTTCAAACCAGAGAGTTAGCTGAGCGCTATTTGGAATCCTGCCAGCCGGAATACAAAGTTGGATTCTTATTTTCTAAGCAAAAGACGTTGGATGAGAAAAAGCTGAGGCTCGAAAGCTTCCATCATGATATTCTTGATAAAACAAAATCTCAGCTGGAGTGGCATATACGCGAATTTTTATTGTTCACTTTAAAGGAAACGGGTCTAAACGCGGGGGAATTACAAAACTTGGCACAATCTTATTCCATCGATGTTCAGGCAAACCTTTTATCAGAAACAGTAAAGTCCGGTGCACGAGTATCGGGAGAATATGTTCTACATTACACAGAAGATGTGGCCAATGAAATTAAAAAAATTGCCCGACAAAACCTGGCGCTTTTTAAAGAAGAGTTCTTAGAAGCCTTAAGACAACAAACAGCACAATTAATAGAACAGTATGAACAGGAAATGACCAAAAACGGCAGATATATTGATGCCTTAACAGTGCTGACAAATTATCAACACAAAGCTAAATTGAAAGAAACCAAGATTGAAGAGTTATTAACAAAAGATGAAATCTTCCAAGAAGATCTTCATCATCTATTTAGCCAAGACGAAAAAGAGTATGAAGTGATCAAGACACAGGAGAAAAAGTCAGAGAACGGAAGAAGCATGAATAGGAACAGTTTAAAAAGTGATGATGACAATATGCCTTCGTTCAATGAGATTAAGCTTCCATCCTCAGGTGATCATTTAGAGCAAACCGTGGAACGGCTTCAAAAAACGTCATCTTTAATCCAAGACCTTCCGGGTTTTCGGAAGCTTTCTAAAGATCTAGTCGATAAAGCAGAAAGTCTCGAAAACAAGGGCTTTACGGTGGCATTATTTGGTGCATTCAGTGCCGGTAAATCTTCATTTGCGAATGCGCTTATGGGTGCTAAGATTCTGCCTGTTTCACCAAATCCAACCACCGCTGCCATTAATAAAATTAAACCTGTTACGGAGACCCATCCGCATGGCAACGTGCTTGTTAAATTTAAGGAAGCAGCTGCGATGCTTGAGGATGTTAATCGCTCCTTGAGAGTATTTGAACTTCAGGCAGAGGATTTTGAGGGGGCTGCCAAAAAAATTAACGAGATGATCCTTCAAGATGGGCAGGATGGCGGTGTCTTGGAGAAGACACATTTTGCATTCTTACAGGCATTCACTAGAGGATATCAAGCGTTTGGAAACTTATTAGGAACAGTACTTGAAACTGACGTAAGTGAATTTACCGAATTCGTGGCAAATGAAGAAAAATCCTGTTACGTCGAATGGATTGAGCTCTACTATGATTGTGAGTTAACCAAAAAAGGGATTACACTTGTTGATACACCCGGAGCTGATTCAATCAATGCCCGCCATACAGGTGTTGCTTTTGATTACATTAAAAATTCGGATGCATGTTTTTTTGTTACCTATTACAATCATGCCTTTTCGAAAGCCGACCGTGAATTTTTAATCCAGCTTGGACGGGTAAAGGAATCCTTTCAAATGGATAAATTGTTCTTTATTATTAACGCAATTGACCTTGCTGAGAATGAAGAGGAAAAGGACACCGTTCTTGATTATGTCGAGGAACAACTCGGCAAATATGGAATAAGAAATCCCCATCTGTATCCTGTATCAAGTTTGCAAGCATTAAAAGAAAAGGTGACGCAAAATCCACATTCGGAATCGGGAATGGCTAACTTTGAGCAGGCCTTTTATCATTTTATTACCAATGAATTAACGGAAATGGCTCTATCTTCAGCTGAAAAAGAAATAACCCGTGTCCATGATTTAATTGATAAACTTATTAAAAGTTCACAGGAAGACCAATCGGTAAAAGAGAAAAAGCGCGGCACGATTGAAAAACAAAAAGCAAGAATCTTAGAATTATTGAAAAGCCAAATGATGGACAGCTTGCAACACCGCCTGAATCAAGAAGCAGAAGAATTGGTTTATTACATTAAACAAAGAGTTTTCCTGCGCTTTGGGGATTTCTTTAGGGAGTCATTTAATCCCACCACACTTAAGGATGACGGGCGGAATTTGAAAAAAGTACTATTAGCGGCACTGGATGAATTTCTTGAAAGCTTGGGATTCGATTTTGCTCAGGAAATGAGAGCAACAACTGTCCGGCTCGAGCGATTTGCTGAAAAGCAATTGGCAGATTACCAATCAGGTCTAATCCGGAATTTACAAGAAATCAATCAAGACCTATCCTTTTCAGTCTTTGAAGTGAACCATCAACAAGCAATCGAATTTCCTATTGCCTTTAAAGATATGAATAAACAGCTATTTACGAAAGCCCTGTCATACTTTAAAAATCCAAAATCATTTTTTGAGAAAAATGAAAAGAAATTCATGAGTGATGAACTGTATCAAGTGCTTAATATACCTGCGGATGAATATTTAACGCATGAAGCGCACCTTTTAAAAACACATTATTCAGATGAAATCGCAAAGGAATTCAACCGCTTACTAGAAGAAATGAATGAACAAGTAGATAATTTTTATTTAAGCCACCTTTCAGCCTTAGATGGAGGAATTTCCATTGAATATTTAAGGAATATACAAAAAAACTTGTAAAGTATTAATCAAGGACAAGGAGGAAGCTTCGTGAAGTTTGTTAAAGACAAGGAATGGTTAGTTAAATGCTTAACCGAGAGCAAGGTCAGGGTTGTCGATTGCCGATTTTCATTAGCTGAGCCGGAAAAAGGCAGTCAAGACTACATTAAGGGCCATCTTCCAGGCGCAGTTTTCTTTGATTTAGCAAGAGACTTGTCGAGTCCGATTCAAGTCCATGGCGGTCGGCATCCATTGCCATTGGTAGAGGACTTAATAAAAAAAATAGAAGCTGCAGGTATTGATGAAAACACTGTAGTTGTCGCCTATGATAACGGGGAAGGTGCGTATGCAGCCCGTTTATGGTGGCTGCTTCAGTACCTTGGTCATGACAATGTTTATGTACTTGATAGGGGATTTAATGGGTGGGCAGCAGCAAATTATCCAATAACCCAAGTTATTCCTTCCTATGATAAGACAGAATTCCACTACATCATTAAGCCAGAATTACTGGCAACCACCATAGAAGTAAAAGATGTAGTTGAAAAAAAGCCAGAAGAGAAGATCTTAATCGATTCCAGAGAACCAAAAAGGTACCTGGGTTTGGAAGAACCGATTGATAAAAAAGCTGGGCATATTCCCGGTGCCATAAATAAACCCTGGATGGAAGGGTTTATTGATTGTCGATATAAAAAAGCAGAAAAACAGAAGCAAAGGTTTTCAGACATCGACCCGAATAAAGAGATTATTGTTTACTGTGGTTCAGGGGTTACTGCAACTCCTAATTACCTGGCATTAAAAGAAGCCGGTTTTGAAAAAGTAAAACTCTATGTCGGGAGCTTCAGTGATTGGATCTCCTATGAGGATCATAAAATAGAATAATCTTTCAGGCCAACTTATGTTATAATGGAAATCGTGTTGTTTTAAAACGACACAAAATAAGGAGGTCACAAATGACGAATCAAAAGCCTTCACTTATGCTTGTTGATGGAATGGCCTTGCTATTTCGTGCATTCTACGCTACGGCAGTTACAGGACAATTTATGATAAATTCAAATGGAACACCGACAAATGGAATTCATGGCTTTGTTAAGCATTTATTCACGGCGGTTTCTTCATTTAAACCCTCACACCTCGCCGTTTGTTGGGATATGGGCAGTAAGACCTTTCGTACGGAGTTATTTTCGGATTATAAAGGCAATCGCGGTGAAGCACCGATCGAGCTGATCCCGCAATTTGATTTAGTAAAAGAAGTGGTCGCATCTTTTGATATTCCCAATATTGGATTAGCAGGATATGAAGCAGATGATTGCATTGGAACGATTGCCAATAAATCGAAAGACTTTGCCCATGTGTCGATCCTGACGGGTGACCAAGATATGTTGCAGCTGCTTGATGATAGTATTTCTGTAATTTTATTAAAAAAGGGATATGGTAACTACATGGTGCATACACCTGAGACCTTTTTTGAAGAAAAAGGGATTACACCTAGACAAATGATTGATTTAAAAGCCCTCATGGGGGACACAAGCGATAATTATCCCGGCGTTAAAGGGATTGGAGAGAAAACAGCTCTAAAGCTCCTTCAGGAGTTTGATCATGTTGAGGGAATTATCTCTAATTTAGATCGATTGTCTAAGTCAAATAAGACTAAGATCGAGCAGGATTTAGAAATGCTCCATTTGTCGAGGGTGCTTGCCGAAATAAAATGCGATGTTCCCGTAAGTTGCGCATTGGATGATGCCAGCCTGCGAATTGAAAAAGAAAAAGCAGTAAATAAGTTAATGGAATTAGAGCTTCGAGGATTGCAGAGGCTCCTGCCAATAGACGAAATGTTTGTTTCATAAAAAATGAGGTTGTCCACTTGAGACAACCTCATTTTTTATGGTTATACATACAAGAATTCTTGTCTCACTAATAATAAGATATAAAAAAGCCAAGTTCACAAAGGGGGAACTACTTTCGAAAAGTATACACTGGATCATCAACCTATAGGGAAGGGTGCGACAAGCCTGGTCTTTTTTGGTCTGAATGAACAAAAAGAGCAGGTAGTAATAAAAAAGGTTGAAAGCAAAAAAGAAGCAGAACAAGAGAGCAATCTACTAAAAAGCATACCCATTCATAAACATATCATTACCTTTTTAGATTTTTTCGAGGAGGAACAAACAGGGTATATTGTATTAGAATATCACCCCGGCGGAAGACTTGGTTATTTTAAAAAAGGAATCATCCATGATCAACAATGTGCAGTTCAAATAACTATCAGTATCCTTGAAGGATTAAAGGTAATCCACCAACATGGCATTCTCCATTGTGATATTACTCCACATAACATTTTAATTTGTAATAATGACCCGAAAACAGTCAAAATCATTGATTTCGGTTCTTCTGTCCGCACAAATGACTCGGGTGAATATATAGGAAATCATCGAGGGGCAACAAGATGGTATCGACCACCGGAGCTTAAGAAACAAAATCACATCTTTTCTGCCAACTTAACCTACAGTTCAGATTTATATAGTGCTGCATGTGTATGTTTGTACCTGTTAACAGGTTTTGCACCCATTCGAAAAATACAAGCGTGCAAACAGATTCCCAATCAGAAGTTACAAAAAGTTATGAGGAAAGCAACAAGAAAGAATAAACTCAAACGTTTTCAATCGGCACAAGAGTTTATTGATGCACTCCTTCCATTTGTCTAACATGTAGGTCTCCGGAAGTGTTTTAACAGGGTACAAAATAAAAAATTCCATAAAAGGAGATAATGCCAGATGAATGATTTTACCCAAATTGTCGTTACGCCGGGGAAACCAGTTCAGGTTCAAATCAATCCAACCGACTATCCCCTGATTGGAAAAGGATTGCAAGGAGCAGTGTTTAAACTATCCGATGACCGCTGTGTAAAAATTTATTCAAAACAAATTTATTGCCTTCGAGAGAAGCTGGTATTACAACAAATCGGTGAAAAAACAGCCATTTTACCGGAGGTTTATGAAGCGGGAGAAAATTATATTCTTATGGAATACCTTACCGGGCCTTCCTTGCAAGAATATCTTGAAGAATCCAAGGAAATTTCCGAAGAGTTAACAATTGAAATTATTAATTTAATTAAAGAAATTAGAAGTTTACAGTTTATGAGAATTGATTTCTCCTTAAGACATGCGATCTATGATAAGAATGGAAAGTTGAAAATCATCGATCATGTTAATTCTTTTAAAATTCACAGGTCGTTTCCAAAACGACTTTTCAAAGACTTAAAACAATTAGGCCTATTAGCAACATTTTTAGAGAATGTAAAAATTCAAGAACCAGACATCTATGAACAATGGAAAAAATCGTTGAAAATAAAAGACTAACATCAACAGATTATTCCTTCCATTTTCATAGAATCATGAATGCAAAATAATAAATGACCTGAAATGATTGAGGGTGACAGAGAAATGGATGAAAAGTCTATTGGTATTATTTTAACAAATCGGCAATGGAATAGGCTTGCCCAAGTGGAATTAACCGAGGATGATGCCTTTGTTTTCCAATATGCTAGAGCGGGCGAAGAGTTGAATTTGGACATACTATTTTTTAATATAGAAGAATTACAGGTAAACGAACGTAAGGGAAATGCAATGATGATTATAGATGAGGAGATAGTTTTACTGGGTTTCATAGAAATTCCTTCAGTTATCTATAATCCCACAAATTATCATCGCAAGAAAAACAATCGGACAATCTTCGAACTTGCACAGCAAACAGGTATTACGCTTATTAATGAAAAGACTAATATTAAGAATAAGCATTTCCTGGATTTGATGGCAACACATCCAGCCCTAAAGGATGTAAATTTAGTTACGAGGAATCAAAATCCGACATCCGTCAGTTTTTACATTTTAGGACAAAAACATTGCAACCATCAATGGGATACTCCGATCATTTATGCCAAGAAGGATGACGAAGTATTACCCTTTAAGGAAGCCTATCTGCTACTAACTAATAATCTTTTAATGCTAGAGGAAACGCAAGAATACCTTTTTGAAGTAAGTCACCAAATTTTAGAGATTCTCCATTATTATTATCCAAGAATCTATGAAATTGGTCTTCAGTTTGTGTTGATGGAAAATGGTGAAATTAGAATTCAGTCCACATGTCCTATCCTCACCATAGTGAAAGACATAAGTTATAGCAATCAAAAAGTAGCTGGTACGATTCTTAAGTGGCCAATTGAGCTCGCTAAAGAAATCATGGACTTGAACAATGATGATCAAACCATGCACACGAATAGTGAGGAAACTGAAGCAAACGTTCAAAAAAGCAATGTAGAATTACACCATGATAATATTACCCCGTTTGTCAAAAAATCAAGTTCCCATTTTGAAAATGTTTGGGTGAAATTTAAGGTTTTTCATGATAATGAAATGAAAATGAAATTACCGGACCGACTTACCGAGAACTGGAGGGAACAACCTGAAATTGTAAAATTTGGGGTGAATGAAGAGACCTGTCACTTTGACATTTACGAAGACGCAATCCCGCTAAGACATAATTCCTATCAAAATCCAGTGGAACTGTTTGTTTCTGACGCTCTGGTAAAACTTATGCACCTCCCTGTGGATCTGGTATATCAAATCCAATTTTCAGAGAGAAAGGTAATTATTGGTCCAACCATCGGCTTTCTGCTAGGTGAAAAAAATCATGTCTATAATTTAGATTATATGGAGAAATTCAATGATCGTTTTGGGGAATACCATCGTTATGGCGGAGTAACAATCGCCTTTTCAGCAAGTTCAGTCGATTGGGAAAAGAGAATTGCCTATGGGATGATCTATGACCCGGTAAAAAAACATTGGCGCTATGATTCTACCCCCATCCCCTCTACCATCTACCGTCGAAATTTCCATCAAAAGAAAGATGATATTCGACAACTTGTGGAATTAACCGATAATCATTTATTTAATTCCTACCACTTTAAAAAATCAGATCTTTATTTACTAAAAAACAACCCGGAACTTAAGCAACACTTACCGACCACTATCCTTTTAGATACCATGGAAGAATTAATCAACTTTGTAATAGAAAATGGGAAGGTTATTTTAAAGCCTGTTAGCTTATCCAGAGGACGCGGAATTTTTATAGTAGAATTAGATTCTGAAACAGAAGGTTTTAGCTTATTCGATTATCGAAATATGACAAAGGTAGAGCACAGACTGAAGGATAAAGAAGATTTACAAGCACTGTTAGAGGAAATGGGGATTTTTGATCAAGAGTATTTATTTCAAACCTATATCCCGCTCCTAAAGGTAAATAATCGATCCCTTGATGTCAGGGTTGTGATGCAGAAATATAACAAAAGGAAGTGGCAATGCTCAGGAATTGAATGCAGGGTTGCTCGAGAAGATGAGGACTTAACCAATATTGCTCGGGGCGGAGAGGCGATGACATTGGAAACAGTCATCAAGAGTTCAACCCAAGGGCTAAACTTTTCTCTTGTTTACCGGAACATTTTAAGCCTTTGCCAAAGGTTTTGCCGGATTATGGATCAAAAAAATGAACATTTCGCTGAATTTGGTATTGATATTGCTTTAGATGAACATGGCTTCCCTTGGATTCTAGAAGCAAATATTTATCCCAGCTTCAAAGGCTTTAAGGCAATGGATTATGACACGTATTTAAAAATCCGGACCCAGCCGATGTTTTATGCTGTTCAAATTCAAGGGTTCCAAATTCTTGATGAAGATGCGTATGGAAATACAATTCGGTTCCGTGAAAGAGCATTTTTATAGTTAGGAATGTCCCTTTAGGAACTATTCTTAAAGGGACATTCTATTTTTTATCGATTACCATTTGGATATACAATTGAAGGATACGGTTAGAACTTTTCTCCCAAGTGAAATGCTCCATTACTCGTTCAACACTGTTAAGACCTAACAATTCCACTTTTTTAGGATTGTTTAAAAGCTGAATTACACAATTGGATAGTTCCACTTCAATATTTTGTGGATTTATCAAATACCCCGTTCTCCCATGTTCAATAACCTCCGGCATTCCCCCAATTTTTGTTGCGATAACGGGAACACCACATGCCATTGCTTCTACATTCACTAATCCGAATGCTTCCTGTCCAATTGAAGGGACTAAAACAAGATCTGCAGCCTCAAACCAATGGTGGATTTCCTCATGTGGGATAAACGATACAAACCGGACGTGTTCCGGAAAATTCTTTGCTAATTCAAATAATTTGTCAACATAGATGGTTCTTCTTTCTGAACCATAAAACGCACTGCCGGCAATAAGTAATATGGTGTCAGGCACCGCTTGGATAATTGAAGGCATAGCCCGAAGTATTTTATGAATTCCCTTTATTTTTCTTAAACGTCCGACAAATAGGATGATTTTCCTACCTTCAAGGTTCATTTGTTTAATAAACTTTTCTTTATTACTTTTCTGATTTAATGACCATTTCGATTGGAATTGAGTGGTATCCACCCCTAAATAATTGACAATGACTTTATTTGCATCACAATCTGTTAGTTTTATTAAATAATCTCTAAGAAAATGGCTGTTGACAATAATTTTATCAGCTAGATGGAGATTACTAATTAACGCTTCCTTTTCAATATGTGATTTAGAAATAAACATGGTCGAGTGCAGTGATAAGAAAATCAGTTTATTTTGAAACTTGTGCCGAATGAGGGGAATATATTTTGGGCGATTTTCTATTTGGATGATATCGGGATTGAGTTTTGACAGTTTTGTCATGACCTTTGAGAGGTACCTTGTCCAATGTCGATAAATAACCCTGACATAAGAAATATTTCCTTGTTTTTCAACGGAAGGGAGATCTTTTGACTTTTTCCCAAAGACAGTGAATTGAATATCGTTTTGAAGAACGTTGGTTTGCATCTCTACAACTGTTTCAACGGAACTTGAACGAGATGATGGAATGGGGAAGGAACCAGGAGTTATGATGGCGACTTTTGGTTTAATTCTCATCATACAAAACACCTCTTAAAGTAATGTAACTTAGTGTATTCGAATATTTTATGAATGTTTCAAAAAAATTGGAGTTTTTATCTCTCCAAATCTATAACCCTTGCATTTAATAGTAAGAAGCGGTTTGTTTAGGTCATCTGAACGTAAACCCAATTCATAAGGTGGGGAAATAGCTTGAAACAGGAGTATATTGGAATTATTATCAGTTCGCAATTATATCGAGAAATTGTGAACGGTAAACAGTCACAAGTCCTGGCTTTCTATGAGGAAGCGGGTAAGATAAATAATCTCATTCCAGTTTATCTTCGGTTGGAGGATTTGCAGCCCGGTTTATCTGAGACAACGGGTTATGTGATGAATAGCAACGGTAAGTATCAGAAAAATACTATTCCTAAACCTTTCGTTATTCATAACAGAGGATATCAATGTAGCTCAGCAGCCAAGAAACTGCTTAAGAGTTTACAATCAGAAGGCATAATATTTTTTAATGAATGGAATCAGTATGGGAAATACAAAATTCATAAGCTATTAGCGGAAAGTGAAGACCTAAGAACACATCTCCCTGATACGGTTCAATTTAATCAAAGTAATATGTTTGAAATGATGGGGAAACACAGGGAATTAATAATCAAACCGAGCAGTGGTACATTTGGAAGACGTAACATGAAAGCAACGCGCCTTAACGATTCAGAGTGGTTGTTAACCTATCCGCAAAAAGATAGGTGGCTGGAAGAAATCATCCTTGTAGACCGGTTACCATTGAAAATAGATTCTTTGGTAACGAGCGGGATTTATATTATCCAAGCGAGAATTCGACTTGCAGAATTTAATAATAATCCATTTGACCTTCGGGTATCCGTCCAACGAAATGGGAATGGAGCATGGCAAGTGACTGGGATGGTGGGGAAAGTAGCCAAAACAGGCAGCTTTGTTACAAATGTTGCTCGGGGCGGTATCTGTTTTGCCTTTGAAGATATTCTAAGAAACCTTCCCGACTTGGATGATAAACAAGTAGTGGCTGACGTGGAAGAATTATCCTTGAAGGTTGCCAAGCAACTGAGTAATCAAATTGAAAACT
The DNA here is from genome assembly GCA_011250595.1 of Bacillus sp. MM2020_1. Taxonomy (GTDB): domain Bacteria; phylum Bacillota; class Bacilli; order Bacillales; family Cytobacillaceae; genus Neobacillus. The sequence goes on from JAANMP010000005.1 coordinate 123,614, forward strand.
TAGCAGATATTGGACTTGATGTCGGGATTACAAAGGATGGTTTTCCCGTATTTATTGAATGTAATGCTCGAGATTTAAGGTTAACCTTTCGTCATGCATTAATGTTCGAAACATGGCGAGATACCTACATTACTCCAATAAGCTATGGGAAATACTTATTAACTAAAAGAACCGGACAATAAAAAACACAGAGGAAGTAGGTTGATATGCAAACAATTGTCTTTGTTGGAAGTAACAAATCGGGAACAAGCAGAGAAGCCCTCGGTACATCAAAAACTATGGGTTATTATACAGTTCTATTAACGAACAGAAGTGAATTTGTCAAACAAAAAGAGGAATTTCCTGAAGTGGATCGGATGGTGTATGTAGATAATTTATTAGATAAAGAAATTGTTTTTTCAATTATCAAAAATCTCGAAGATGATCGAAAACAAATCTGTGCAGTTATTAGTTTCATAGACCCTTATGTTTCTTTTGCGGCACGAATCTCTGAAGAGTTAGGACTTTTTCGTGTATCCAAGGATGCTTTGGTAATCATGGAGGAGAAAACACGTTTTCGTGAACATCTTAAAACGCTGCCTGTATCACCAAAATTTACTATATTTCATGGAGAACAGTTGTCTATTCAGCAATTTACCGAGGAAAATCAGCAGCATTTACCACTTATATTAAAGTATCCAGTATCCAACGGGTCAAAGGATGTCTTACTAGTTGAAACCATCTCAGAGCTAAAAGCAGGATTGGAATATTTAAATAAAAAATTCCCTTCCAGCCCGGTATTAATTGAAGAATATTTGTTTGGAACACAATACTTAATTGAAGTCATCGCTAAGGATGGGCAGAATTCGATGGTGGCAGTAATTGAACAGGAGGTATCAAATGGTGATCGGTTTATCATTACTGGGTATTGTTATCCAGCCCAACTAGATCAAGTGACTTTTGAGGACTTACAAAGCGCAGTTGATAGTATTATTCAAGCGCTGGAATTGGAAAATGGAACATGTCATTTAGAAATGAGGCTCATTGATGGAAAGTGGAAGTTAATCGAAATTAATCCTCGTATGTCAGGGGGGGCGATGAATAGAATTATTCTAGAGGGAACCGGAATCAATTTAGTGAAAGAAACACTTAAACTCTACCTAGGGCAAGACCCGATCCTAGAAGCAACCAAAAAAACACATGTTTATGCAAAATATCTTACTATTAATTCACGCGGCAGACTCATAAAAGTGACCGGCAAAAATAAAGCTTCAAATTATGATGGTGTTAAAGAGGTTTATGTAAAACCAAGAAAAGGTGCGATTTTAACAAAACCATATTCACTGGGTGATCGCTATGCCTATGTAATTGCGACTGCTGATACCCCTGACAAAGCGAAGGAGATTGCCCTGTCAGCATCAAAAGAAATCAAGTTTTATTTAGATCCACTTTAAGGATGTGATGATTTTGAAGTCAATTGGCATGCTTCACAATCGAAAAAATCCGCAAGAAGTTAAAAAAGCATATCCTTTTGCTGCTGTTGCAAAAATGGAGGGAATTCCTTTTTTTTATTTTTCGTTCAACAATGTTGATTTTAATCTTATGAAAATTAATGGCTGGGTCTATCAACAGGGGGAATGGGTACAAACAGTAATGGACTTTCCAGCAGTCATCATTAACAGCTGCAACCCTAAGACGGAAAGGCAATCGGCTATTTTGAAAAAATTAAAGGAATATTCAATATTCACAAGTTATCCTGTTGGAAATAAGTTTAAAGTATATAAAAAACTACTTAAAGCGAACGAATTCTCCAGTTATTTGATTCCTTCCGTAAGATTAAGTAATCCACAGGTGTTTAACTCTTTTCTTCAGCTGCATTCTCGTGCAGTTATAAAACCAGTATCTGGAAATCAGGGTAAAAAAATATTATTTATCGAGAAACTTAATGACATGCAAACGTTCAAATTAACGGACGGTCCAAATGTTCAACTGTTTAACACAAAGGAAATGGAAGTTCTAATTGAAAAGTTAATCCTAGAGCAGAAATATTTGCTTCAGCCGTTTATTGAATGTAAAACAAAAGCCGGATTAACCTATGACTTTCGCTTACATGTTCAAAAAAATAGACAGGGTTTATGGGAAATCACATTGATTTATCCACGAATAAGCGGTAACGCCAAATTGATAAGCAATATTAGCAGCGGAGGGTACCGCGGCGACTTAGAACCTTTTCTTTTTGATGAATTTGGGGAAGAGTCCGAACGAATAAAAACAGACTTGGAGAAATTTGCACTGACAATTTCTGCCCATTTAGACACATTATATGAACATTCCTTCGATGAACTTGGGATTGATGTTGGAATCGATTCGCAGCAAAGTTTCCGGATATTTGAAGTGAACTGGAGACCGGGTTGTAAACATAGAGAATTTGAAGTGGCTAGGCGGCTAATTCCTTATTGTGCCTACCTGGCTGATACTGCTCATAAAACATGAAACCGACTGTCACAATAGGGGCAGTCGGATTCATGTTCCGGGATTATTTTGTATTCTTTTTCTTAGCCGCATTTTCTAGTTTACTCTTTGGTTCTTCAGCGAACTCAGCATCTTGACCATATCCTTGAGGATTAGCTCCAGGGGCTTTTACGCCTCGATTTGCTTGCCCATTTTTACCCATCTACGTTCACCTCCCACTTTTTTTAGTATTTCCATACAGAATAATAAAACTCGGACTTTCGAACAATAATGGCAGGGGTGATTTAATGAACAAAGGGATTTATTTAGCACTTCTCAGCATGGGACTAGCCCAAGGAATGAAAATTCCAATTCACTTTTATAAAAAAAAGGAATGGCGCCCAGAGCTGTTTTTTGGTACCGGAGGCATGCCCAGCTCGCATTCTGCCGGCGTTTCTACCTTAACAACATACATTGCGATGCAGAGAGGACTGCCAACCTTTGATTTTGCCCTTTCCCTCATCTATGGATTAATTGTCATGTATGATGCGCAAGGGGTTAGAAGGCAAACAGGCGAACTCACCTTAAAGGTAAATTCAATGAATGAATTAATTGAAAAAATTCATAAAGAGGAAAGTGTTGAATTTAAACAAGACTCACCAAAAAAGCTAAAAGAGATGTTAGGTCATCAGCCTGAAGAAGTTGTTGGAGGAGCCATTCTGGGTGTTTTAGTGGGGGGCATCGGTCACTTATGTACAAAAAAGAATAGAAAATTATCAAAATTTAAGATAAGATTCTAAAGGGATATTCACAGTTTGATGGGAGAGGGATGGCAAGTCAGTGGGTACAGTCGAAAATTATTTGCAACACTTGGAAGGAAAAGGATTTCAATTCCAAGAGGATGCAATTGGCTTTATTTTCTTTGGGAAACACTATACCAATGCTTCCGATGAAATGATTAATACTGCCATTGAGCTAACATTAAAAGCACAAAAAAGTTTTGATGGCAGTTTTTATGTCTCATTGCTGGAAACATTAATTTCGAATAAGATTAACACAAGGAAAGATGCGATTAGATTCGTGAAAGAAAAAGAACTATTAGTGATATAACCATGAAAAACTCCCTTTTGCGTAAGGGAGTTTTTTTAAGAGACCTTATCCTCCAAGGATTTGTTTTTTCTTAGTAATGGGATTTTGGTTGCTGGCATCTCGGCAAAGATCATTCCCGCAAAAATGAGGCAGCAGCCAATTAGCGCACTATATGAAAGTCGTTCATTTGCCCAGTAATAACCTGTAATTGCTGCAAATACCGGCTCCATTGCAAAAATTAACGCCACACGTGTGGCTGATGTATATTTTTGAAAATCGGTTTGAATCATAAATGCCAGCGCTGTTGCAAATATACTTGTGATGATCAGGGCAATCAGAACATCTTGCTTAAGCAGAATCACAGGATTAAAAGATTTTTTCCAATCTTCAAACAGGAACGAACAAAAAATTGATAAGACAGCAACAGTCGAAATTTGAATGACAGTTAACAGCAGAGTCGGATATTTATTACTAAACTTACCAGTATAGATAATCTGCAGGGCGAAACTAATGGCACAAATGAAAACAAAGCCATCTCCTCGGTTTAATGAAGTGACATCTGTCATTGTAAGCAGGAATAAGCCGATGGTTGCCGTTAATACACCCACTACTGCATTCCTGTTCGGAAACTGTTTTAATAACATCATTGAAAATATCGGAACAAGGACTACGTTTAAACCTGTAATAAAGCCAGCTTTGGAAGAAGTGGTATATAAAAGACCGATTGTTTGGGTGGCATAACCAAGAAAAAGCCAAAATCCGATAAATACTCCTGATAAAAGTAGCTTTATATCCAATTGCTTTAGCTGTTTTTTCTCAAATATCACAAGACAGAAAATCAATAATATCGCTGCAGCAAGAAAGCGGATGCTGTTAAACGAAAATGGTTCAAGAAAGTCTATCGCATTTTGAACTAATACAAAAGTACTACCCCAGATGATTGTCACCAGGAGCAAACTTACATCAGCAACTAAAGGTTTTTTCATAAAGTATCATTGCTCCTCGGGGATATTTTTTCGAATGCCTTGTCTAGCTAATTCATCGGCAGCTTTATTTTCAGCGCTTGGAATCCATTTCATAAAAAACAAGGTGAACTGTTTTGATAAGTGTAAGGCCTGTTCAAGTAATGGCGCGTATAACCTGTTTTTTACAAATTCTTTTTCGACCGCCCTGTTTACTAATTCGGAGTCTGTTCGGAAAGATAAGACACTATCCCGATATCCTTTTTCTAAACAAATCTCCAAAGCCTTAATAAATGCATGATATTCTGCTTCGTGATTTGACATGATTCCTAAGGGAATGGAATATTTTTCTGTAATGCCATTTCCTTTGATAAATATCCCTGCCCCGCTTGGTCCGGGATTACCGGCACTAGCCCCGTCAATATAAACCTCAATCAATTCTGTATCCTCCATAAGCGTATTATTGAAAGTTTATCATATTTCTTTTAAGGCAGAAAATATTTATTCTTATAACTACTATGAAGAAGTGGGTATGATAAGAATATAGATTAGAATAGGGTAGAATGATGTGGTCATTTCTGCCGGATGGATATTGTTTTGAAAAAGCCACCTGAATACTTTTACGAGAGGTTGAGGACATTGAAATATCGGTTAGAATGGATGTATAAATTAAAAAGTAATGAAAAGGTACAGTTTTCCTCTGAATGGGTCTCAGGTGAAACGGCTATACAAATTGGCGAAGAGCTTGAAATGACTGGGAAAGTATCAGATTTGTTTTTTTATGATGAAAAGGAAACATCCTGGATCTTAAAAGAATTGAAAAAATTGCTGACCGAAATTGAAGAAGACCCACATGAAATAACCGTTTACTTTGATGGAGGATTTCAAAAGGAAACCAATCAGGCTGGTCTTGGAGCGGTCATCTTTTTTAAACAAGGGAAGAAGAAATATCGGATCCGAGCCAATGAACGGATTGATGAATTGGAGACAAACAATGAAGCAGAATATGCTGCTTTTTATTATGCGCTAAATATTTTAGAAGATTTGGGAGTTCATCATTTATCATGTGAATTTAAGGGCGACTCACAAGTGGTGTTAAAACAACTAGAAGGGGAATGGCCGTGCTATGAGGATACACTTAATAGCTGGCTTGACAGAATTGAAGGGAAAATAAAAACCCTTGGGTTAGTACCCAAATATACGCCCATTTCTAGAAAAGACAATAAAGAAGCAGATAAATTAGCGACACAAGCATTAGAGGGAAAAGAAATATTTGCAAAAACATTGATTCTCTAAGAAATGGGTGTGAGACTTCAGTGAAGGAATTAAACAGGATGGAATTGCTGGGTCATGTCGAATCCTTAATGGTTCAATATTGTGAAGGCTGCTTTTTACATCAGCATTTGAAAAAAGAAGGCGGGCGGAGAGCTGCGCACCGGTTTTGCATTTCCAATTGTACAGTAGGAGAACAGCTTCAGGAGTATGGGAAAAAGCTAAGTTAAAATAATAAAAAGGCTGACGAAAACGTCAGCCCTAGATTGATTATTTTAGATTAAAGTTTTACAACGTTAGCTGCTTGTGGTCCACGGTTTCCTTCAACGATTTCAAAAGAAACTTCTTGACCTTCTTCTAAAGATTTGAAACCTTCGCCAGTGATAGCGCTGAAGTGTACGAATACATCGTCGCCGCCTTCTACTTCAATAAAACCAAAACCTTTTTCATTGTTAAACCATTTTACTTTACCGTTTTGCATGTACTTCTTCCTCCTAAGCCTTTTAAAGCCACCCTTAATGGTGCCAAAGATAAATATTATCATGCAACCACTTGCTTTGCATATATAGTTACATGATTCTTTAAATATACAATATTGAAAATTTACAGTCAAGGAATGACTTGCGCCTTTCGGTGAATAAATAATAGCTTCTATGAGAATATATTTTTGTCTGAATTTGTCAGGACAAATATCATGAAAAATACTTCTGCTTCATATCTTAAATTAAGCAAATTAATTTGCAGAAGGCGGGGATAGAATGTACCGATTTTCCATTGAAGGTGATGAATGGATACTGAGATTTTCACCGCAAGTTTATATGGATTCGGATGAAAAGCAGACGATATTATTCGCAATGCTCAAAATAGGAGAGAAACTTGATAATTATTCTCATGGAAGTGCCTTCATCATTTTTATAAAGGAAATTGGTGCGATTGTATTCGATGTGGAGAGAATCCCATCCTTGATTTTAACAGTTTCGAATATTATCCCCGAGGATCATTGGTATAGTCAGGATTTTCCTTCCTTGAAGACATTAGATTAACAATTGTTATATTGAGGTGGTCATTAATTGACCATCCTTTTTTTGTTCAGTGCTATTTGTCACAAAACGGACAAAAAAATAAGGAGAATTCGTGACATTGTCTGCTATTATATGAGTAAGTTCTATGAGAGTAATTCTAAAAAAATAATTATTATCAATATTACCACTGTGCTAAGGAATTGTAAGAAAGTTTTTTTTCTTTAAGTTTGTGAATACTTGAACATGTTAATAAAAATTTAGGAGGTAGTCAACTATGGATCCAGTGTTTTTAGCAAGATTTCAATTTGCTGCAACAACGATATTCCACTTTTTCTTCGTACCGCTTTCGATTGGTTTAGTGTTTATGGTGGCATTAATGGAAACACTGTACGTTGTTAAAAAGAAAGAGATTTACAAAAAGATGGCAAAGTTTTGGGGACATTTGTTTTTGATTAACTTTGCGGTTGGGGTCGTAACAGGGATTATACAGGAATTCCAATTTGGGATGAACTGGTCTGATTATTCGAGATTTGTCGGGGATGTTTTTGGTGCCCCGCTCGCGATTGAAGCATTACTAGCTTTTTTCATGGAGTCAACCTTTATCGGGTTATGGATTTTTGGCTGGGATCGCTTACCGAAGAAAGTTCATTTAGCATGTATATGGCTCGTTTCTTTCGGAACGCTCTTGTCAGGGTTTTGGATTTTAATGGCCAACTCTTTTATGCAAGTACCAGTCGGGTTTGAGATCAACAATGGCCGGGCAGAAATGAATGACTTCTTAGCCTTAATTACCAACGGGCAATTATGGGTGGAATTCCCGCATGTCATTACAGGAGCTTTATGTACAGGGGCGTTTTTCATTGCGGGTGTAAGTGCTGTAAATCTCCTTAAGAAAAATCACGTTGAGTTTTATCTAAAATCTATGAAAATTGCAATCATTATTGGCTTGATTGGAAGTATCGGAACTGCCTTAAGCGGACATACACAAGCACAGTATCTGGTGAAAACACAGCCGATGAAAATGGCTGCTGCTGAGGGAATCTGGAAAGATACAGCGGATCCCGCCCCGTGGTCTGCCTTTGCAATAATAGATTCATATAAAAAAGAGAATAAGTTTGAAGTAAACATTCCCTATGCTATGAGCTTCTTAGCCTATTCTAAATTTGAAGGCGGACTTAAAGGGATGGAGACACTGCAGAAAGAATATACCGTTAAATACGATTCGGTAGTAGGTGAAGGTACCAACTATATTCCACCAGTTAAAACCACGTATTGGAGCTTTAGACTGATGATTGGCTTTGGTATGGGAATGATTTTATTATCATTAATGGGTGCTTACCTATGGAAAAAAGGCAGATTAGAGCGAAGCCCCCTATTCTTAAAGTTCCTTTTACCAGCTATTGCCTTTCCATTCTTAGCCAATACATTTGGCTGGGTGATGACAGAGGTTGGACGTCAGCCATGGACTGTTTTCGGTCTAATGACAACTGCTGATTCCATTTCTCCCAATGTTTCGGGAGGAACGATTCTTTTTTCAATCATCATGTACTTGCTGTTATTTACAATCCTTGCCAGCGTCATGATTTACTTAATGGTTCATGAAATTAAAAAAGGTCCTGAAAACCTCCATGGAATTGATTCCAAGGTCACAACGGATCCATTTAATAAGGTAGGTGCTTAAGATGGAACTAAGCGAATTATGGTTTTTACTCATCGCAATCCTTTTTATTGGTTTCTTTTTCCTTGAAGGCTTTGATTTTGGAGTAGGTATGTCAACAAGATTGCTTGCCCGTAACCAAATAGAACGGACCGTAATGGTCAATACGATTGGTCCGTTCTGGGATGCCAACGAAGTATGGCTACTAACGGGCGGCGGTGCTATCTTTGCGGCTTTTCCAAATTGGTATGCCACCATGTTCAGCGGATATTACTTGCCGTTATTAGCTGTTTTGCTATGCTTAATTGGGCGGGGAGTTTCATTTGAATTCCGCCGAAAAGTCGATAATCCACGTTGGACGAATACTTGGGATTGGGTTATTTTCTTTGGCAGTTTATTACCTCCTTTCCTGCTTGGGGTTCTTTTTACAAGTATGCTAAGGGGAATGCCGATTCAAGCTGATATGAATATGAATGCTGGTTTTACAGATTTTATTAATATCTACTCACTTTGGGGCGGTTTAACCGTCACATTGTTATGCTTCTTACATGGCCTTAATTTTCTTGCTTTAAAAACAGTGGGTGACATTAGACAACGTGCGGCTGCATTGGCAAAAAAAGTAGTCTTAGCGGTACTAGGTGCTTTGGTGATTTTTGTGGTCCTATCTTGGGGAATGACAGACATATTTAAAGTTCGTCCGGTAATGGAGTCAGTACTTGTTGTTTTAATTGTTCTCGCTTATGTATTGTCCTATTTCTTTATTAACAAAAAGCGCGAAGGCTTAGCTTTTACCATGTCAGGACTTGGTTTGGCTTTTACGGTTTCAGCCATTTTCGCTGGGTTGTTCCCAAGAGTGATGATCAGTTCTATCAATAAAGCATTTGATTTAACCGTTTATAATGCATCTAGCGGTCCATACTCTTTAAAAATTATGACGATTGTCGCGTTAACTATTCTACCGTTTGTATTGGGTTATACTATTTGGAGTTACTATATTTTCCGGAAACGGGTAACGGATAAGGAGCAATTAACCTACTAATGGAAAAAGTTTTGTTCTCTTACAAGGGAGTCAAACCACTTCTCGTAAAACTAGCCATTTTAACTGCTTTACAAGGAGTTATGATCATTACCCAGGCCTACTATTTGGCAGATGCAATCTCCTCGCTTTTTGCGGGGGATTTGTTTCATACAGTCAAAAAAAAGTTGGTGATTTTTTTATTAGCGCTCATCATTCGCAGAATTGTAACGGTTTGGAAGAAAAAGCTAAGTTTCCATTTTTCGGCGCGAACAAGTGCTCAGTTTCGCGGGGAGCTGTTGAAAAAACTTTTTCAACTGGGTCCCCGTTTTGTTAGAGAAGAGGGATCAGGACAGACGGTTACGCTCGTGATGGAAGGCGTGCTGAGATTTCGACGGTACCTTGAAATCATTTTTATAAAAATGGTCGATATGGCGATCATCCCTGCAGCTGTTTGTTTGTTTATCTTTACAGAAAATATCCGGTCCGCTGTTATTTTAGTTATAGCCCTTCCAATTCTGATTGTCTTTATGATTCTGCTCGGCCTTGCAGCAAAAGGAAAAGCTGATCATCAGTATGAATCCTATCAATTACTTTCGAACCATTTTGTCGACTCATTAAGGGGAATAGAAACTCTTAAATACTTAGGGTTAAGCAAGCAGCACATCGACAAAATCGCCTTAGTCAGCGAAAAATATCGTCGTGCTACGATGGGGACATTAAGGATTGCTTTTTTATCATCATTTGCCCTTGATTTTATTACGATGCTTTCGATCGCAACAGTTGCTGTTTTTCTTGGGATGGGATTAATAAATGGAGCAATGGAATTACACCCAGCTTTGACCATACTGATTTTGGCACCGGAATATTTTTTACCGATCAGAGAATTAGGTGCAGATTACCATGCAACCCTTGATGGAAAAAACACAGGTAAAAACATTGAGGACATCCTTGCTCATGAATCACAGCCGCGAACAAAAGAGGCTATTCCAGTCTGGAATTCCAGCGATCTCTTTGCTGTTAAAGGCATAAATATCCAATATGACGTCAATAACCAAGCTGGCTTACAGGATATTAATCTATCAGTTTTCGGTGCAAAAAAAATTGGTATTATCGGGGCAAGTGGTGCAGGAAAATCAACTCTGATCGATATTTTAAGTGGATTTTTAGCACCTTCTTCAGGAGAGTTTCAAATTAGTAACATAACGGTTACCTCATTATCCCATTCCGGCTGGCAGAACCAAGTAACCTATATTCCACAGCATCCATATATTTTTAACGATACAATCCTTAATAATATTCGCTTTTATGGACCTGAAGCAACCGAGGAAGAAGTCCTGGTTGCAGCCAAGCAGGCGGGTTTACTTGAAGTGATTCAAGCGCTGCCGCAAGGAGTAGGGACGATAATAGGTGACGGAGGCAGGGCCTTAAGCGGAGGCCAAGAACAGCGGATTGCACTTGCTCGTGCTTTTTTAGTTAAACGATCTGTCTTAATGTTAGATGAGCCAACTGCCCATTTGGATATCGAAACAGAAGCTGAATTGAAGCGGACCATGCTGCGATTATTTGATGGAAAACTTGTCTTCTTTGCAACCCATCGCTTACATTGGATGCTGGAAATGGATGAAATTCTTGTGATTGACCAAGGTAGGATTGTCGAATCAGGTACACACGAACAATTAATGAAACAAAAGTCAGCCTATTATCATCTTGTAAACGTTCAGAAAGGGGGAATCTAAGTGGGGAAGGAGAAATGGATTTATCCATATTTACGACGCTATCGTTGGCAGTTTATACTTGCCGGCTTTCTTGGCACCATGACGATTCTCTTTGGGGCGGGCTTAATGTTTACCTCAGGTTATTTAATATCTAAAGCAGCGACCCAGCCGGAATCGATCTTAATGGTCTATGTGCCAATTGTTGGGGTTCGCACCTTTGGGATTGGCCGTGCAGTATTAAGTTATGTCGAAAGGCTGACAGGACACTCTATCATATTGAAAGTTCTTTCAGAAATGCGTGTAAGATTATATAAAATAATCGAACCTCAAGCTTTTTTCCTCCGTTCCCGGTTTCGAACGGGAGACGTTCTCGGTGTCCTAGCAGATGATATCGAGCATTTACAGGATTTTTACTTAAAAACCCTGTTTCCCTCCCTTGTTTCTATTATCATTTACGCGCTGATTATTATTTGTGCCGGTATGTTTTCTCTTCCATTCGCCCTGACTCTCGCAGGTCTGATGGGATTGATTCTGTTTATTGGCCCTCTTTTTTCATTCCTATACACGAGAGCACTAAATGAGAAATTGAAGATAGGAAGACATCAGCTTTATTACCAATTCACGGATGCAGTCTTTGGAATTAGCGATTGGATTTTTAGTGGGAATCATTCCAGTTTCATCCGTCGGAATGAAAAACAAGAACAGCAATTGATTTTGATGGAAGCACGAAAGCTTTCTTTTGTGAATTGGAGAGATGTTGCTAATCAAATCGTACTTGGTACGATTGTTGTCGTGACAATTGCTTGGGCGAATGGACTAACAATGAGCGGGGAAATCCCGTCAACCCTAATCGCTGCATTTGGTCTTGTATTGTTGTCCTTAGTGGAATCGTTCTTGCCCATCGCAGGTGCCGTCAGTGAAACGCAGACATATCAGGATTCAATAAAACGTCTTGATAGCATCGAAAGTGATAGACCGCTAGGTATGAGTTCTGCTGTGGTTATCCCGGATACCCTGTCTACAGTACAGGTTACGCTAGAAATCAACAAGTTATCATTTGAATTTCATCCTAACGAGTCGCTTTTAAAAGATGTTACCCTTAATGTAGAACAAGGTGAAAAAATTGCGATTATTGGGCGAAGTGGTTCAGGTAAATCGACCCTTTTAAATTTGATTCAGGGTGCACTTGCACCAACAAGTGGTGTAGTCCAGATAAATGGCTTAAATGCAAAGAACCTTGAACCAGTTATTCCAACCCTCATGTCAGTACTGAATCAAAAGGCTTATCTGTTTAATACTTCAGTTCTAAATAATATCCGCTTAGGCCGTCCGGAGGCGAGTGATGAGGAGGTTTATCGAGTCGCTCGAATGGTCCAATTAGATGGCTTAATAGAAAAATTACCTGAAGGTTATCAAACAAATATGCAGGAAACCGGACAGCGGTTCTCAGGAGGGGAACGGCAGAGAATTGCTCTGGCTAGAATACTCCTTCAAAATACTCCAGTTGTTATCCTTGATGAACCAACAGTTGGCCTAGATCCGATAACAGAAATAGCCCTGTTGAATACAATATTTACAACCTTAGAGGATAAAACAATAATTTGGGTGACACACCATTTGATGGGTGTTGAGAATATGGGTCGCATCATTTTTCTGGATCGAGGAAAAATTGCCATGGAAGGAAGTCATCAACAATTATTGGAAAGTGAAGAAAGATACAGGCGATTATATCGTCTCGATTGTCCATTGTTATAATATGTTCAGGGAATAACTGGATATTGATATTTATTTGTCTTTACGAACACTGGACTTAATGGGTAAAATGGATTTCGGGATGCTTTGTAAAAAGGGAGCAATCATAATGAAATTAATTATTGCCGAAAAGCCGGATCAAGGATCAACCTTAGCATCAATCTTTAAACATAAAAAACAAAATGGTTTTATTGAAATTTTTCCAAATGATGTTTTTCCTCAGGGAGCCTATGTGACCTGGGCAATTGGTCATGTCTGCCAACTAGTCTCGCCCGAAAAATACCAGCAGGGCTGGAAAAAATGGTCGTTAGATAATTTACCAATTATCCCTGAACAGTTTGAATACGAGGTAACGAAAGATAAGGCAAAACAATTTGCTGTCATAAAAAAGTTAGTTTCTGATCCTAATGTGAGTGAAATTATTCATGCAGGTGATGCGGGACGCGAAGGTGAGCTGATTATCCGCAATATTCTCAGGCTAACAAAATGTCACAAACCAATGAAAAGACTCTGGATTTCATCGTTAACAGCAAACAGCATTCGAGAGGGTTTTAAGAAGCTGTTAGATGAGCAGGAAACGAGGAGCTTATTTTTTGAGGCATATACAAGGGCCTGTGCTGACTGGGTAGTTGGTATGAATGCTTCACGTTTGTATAGCTTACTTTTACAAAAACAAGGATTTTCCGATGTATTTTCAGTTGGCAGAGTACAAACTCCAACCTTAGCTCTTATTGTGAAAAGAGAACTAGAAATAGAGAACTTTAAATCTGAGCCCTTTTGGGAGGTTCTCGCACATTTTTTAATGAATGGAAAAAAATATACCGGGAAATGGCAGAATAATGGAGAAACACGAGTAAATAAAAAGGAGCTAGCTGAAAAGGTTGCGGCTTTTTGCAAGGATAAACCTGCAGAAGTTAGTGAGGTTCTTTCAGAAAGAAAAGAGTTCTATCCCCCACTTTTATATAATTTGTCTGCCCTCCAAGCGGAGGCAAATAAACGCTTTAAATTCTCTCCGAAGAAAACTCTGGATGTTATGCAAAAGCTCTATCAAAAGGGAAATGTCTCGTACCCTCGTTCTGATTCACGGTACGTAACAAAAGAAGAAGCGAATACATTCCCGGAAATCTTAAACAAATTAAGCCATATTAAGGATTACGAAAGCTTTTTTCCGTTACCTTTGGCTTCGATTTCAGAAAATAAACGCTACGTGAATGAAAAAAAGGTCACGGACCACTATGCGATTATTCCGACGGAACAAATCCCAAATGTAGAGCGACTCAGCCCTGATGAGAAAATAATCTACGATTTAGTCGTAACAAGTTTGATTGCCGCACACTACAATAAGGCCATTGCTGAATATACAACTGTGACCACTATGGTCGATGGAAGGGCAGCGTTTATCTCGAAAGGGAAGGTACAAATTGAAGAAGGCTGGCGAAAAGTACTGAATCCAAAAGACAATGATGATGAGCCAGCCCTGCCGAAGTTATCAGAAGGTGAGCAGGGCCGAACAGATAAAGTGGAAGTCAAAGAAAGCAAAACTCAACCGCCAAAACGCTATACCGAAGGACAATTGATTACGTTAATGAAAACGGCCGGTAAGCATATAGATGATAAGGAACTGGAAAAAATTCTGACAAAGACCGAGGGCCTTGGAACTGAAGCTACCAGAGCAGGCATCATCACAATGCTAAAGGACCGCCTATACATTGAGGTTAATAAGAATTTAGTTTATGCTACAGCCAAAGCCAAAATCCTGATTGAGGCCATCGGCAAAGAAATTTTAGCTTCACCGGAAATGACTGCAAAATGGGAGCAGAAACTAAAGGAAATATCAGACGGGTCCGCTGCACCCAAGCAGTTTATGGAGCAAACAAAGAAAATGGTTATTCACTTAATTTCTTCAAGTATGGGTCAAGCTACTACCTGGACTTTCTCAGAGGATATTCGCGAAAATTTTGCGCCTGGGAAGCAAAAGGGAAGGAAGCAGACCGTTACAAAGCTTGGTCCTTGTAAAAAATGTGATGGGTCAGTAGTAGATAAGGGGAGTTTTTACGGTTGTTCAAATTACCAAAAAAATCATTGCAATTTCACTATTTCAAAGAAAATATTAGGTAAAAACATTACCCAAAAGAACATTAAGCTACTTTTATCAGAAGGAAAAACAGAGCTGATTGAAGGATTCGTTAATAAAGAAAAAACCTTTAATGCACGGCTTTTTTTAGACGAAGCTGAAAAAAGGGTCAAATTTTTATGGGAAGAAAAAGCCTCAAAATAAAATTGTAATATAGAAGTGATAAAGTGCCTTGTTTACTATTTTTTTATATAGTAAACTTTTAGGTGAGTAATTTTTTTGGAGGGTATGGGATGCCAACACCAAGTATGGAAGATTATATTGAACAAATATATATTTTGATTGAAGAAAAAGGATACGCGCGGGTCTCAGATATTGCCGAAGCGCTGTCTGTACATCCCTCCTCAGTAACGAAAATGGTGCAAAAGCTTGATAAAGATGAATATTTAGTTTACGAAAAATATAGAGGGCTCGTGTTAACAGCTAAGGGTAAAAAGATTGGCAAGCGACTGGTCTTCAGACATGATTTACTTGAACAATTCCTAAAAATCATCGGAGTTAAAAATGAAAATATTTATAACGATGTCGAAGGGATTGAACACCATTTAAGTTGGGATTCAATTGATCGAATTGGTGACCTGGTTCAGTTTTTTGAAGAAGATCAAAAACGGATTGAGGCTCTAACCGAAATTCAAAAACAGAATGAAAATTAACCAAAAGGAAGCACCTGGCAGCAATTGCCGGGTGCTTTTAATATAAATCCGGGTATTGATCAAAAGATTGGTCACTTTCTGGAATTAATGACAATTTTCCATGTTCTTCCTCTACAGCCAGTATCCCTTGGATTAGACCATTTTCAGCTTCTTGGATTGCTTTTCGATAAGAGATGATTCTTCCATCAGAAGTGACAAAATTGATTATTTCCCCAAAATAATTACGGTGAAGTGCAACAATGGATTCCATGATAATTATCCCCCTCTACAATATAAATTAAAATTATTACCATGCTTTTACCTATATTCTTTCTTTTTTTTCAAATAATAAACAAAAAAGCATCGGAATTTACCCGATGCTTGGTGTTAACCCCAAAAAAAAGGGGTTTCCTGGTAAACATAATAATTAAGCCAGTTTGAAAAGAATAAATGTCCATGAGAACGCCATCGATTTATTGGTGGTTGAGTCGGATCATTATTTGGGAAGTAGTTCTCCGGGATATGGATTTCAAGACCCTTATTCAAATCCCTTTCGTATTCCTGTGCAAGCGAATCTGATTCATATTCCAAATGTCCGGTAATCATGACATTCTTTCTGTCTCGTGAGGCAATTAATAGTGCTCCTGCATCCTCAGAAGCAGCAAGCAATGTTAATTTAGGATTCTTTTTAATTGCTTCAATTGATACATCGGTATAGCGAGAATGAGGAGCATAAAATTGGTCATCAAACCCTCGCAGCAAAGTATCATTTGGTTCGAAAATCCGATGAGCATAAATTCCGGAGCATTTTCGCTGTAATTCAAATTTACCAATCCCGTAATGATAGTAAAGTGCTGCCTGTGCCCCCCAACAAATATGCAGGGTCGAGGTGACGTTTTCATTGGCCCAGTCCATTATCTCGGTTAATTCAGACCAATATTTTACTTGATCAAATTCTAATAATTCGACAGGTGCACCAGTTATGATCATCCCATCAAATTTTAGGTTTTTCACTTGAGAAAAGGTGGTGTAAAACTGTTCAAGATGCTGTTTGCTCGTATGGGTTGATTCATACGAGTTCGTTTTTAAAAAATTAACATTTACTTGTAAAGGTGAGTTTCCCAGTAATCGTAAAATCTGTGTTTCAGCTTTCTCTTTTTCAGGCATCAAATTCAGAATGAGAATATTTAATGGTCTGATGTCTTGTGCAATGGCACGTTCATCGTCCATGATGAAAATATTTTCTGTTTCGAGTATTTCCCTTGCTGGAAGGAGTTTTGGAATGTTTATTGGCAAGTGACCATCCCCTTTAATAAGTTTAATTAGGCATTTTTCAAAATCCTTCATCCATTAAATATAACTACCTACAGCTGGAAGTCAATGAATATTTAAAATATTTGATAATTATATATTATAAACAATATTATAAATTCAGAAAAGTTATTAATTTATTCATAATTAGTTATCGGAATGAAAGCGCTTATTTGCTACAATGAAACCGTAAGCCAATACTTAATGAGGAATGCGGGGGATAAAGGTGGTATTGAAAACAGCAGTGAAATCAGACATTGAAATTGCACAAGAATCAAAGATGAAACCAATTGTTGAAATCGCCGAAAAAATTGGTTTGGAAGAAGATGATTTAGAGCTCTTTGGTAAATATAAAGCGAAACTCTCAAATGAAGCTTTAGCTAAACTCAAAACAAAGGAAAGTGGAAAAATTATCCTTGTCACTTCCATTAATCCAACACCTGCAGGCGAAGGTAAATCAACTGTAACTGTTGGACTAGCCGATGCTTTTAACCGGATTGGTAAAAAAACAATGATCGCCCTAAGAGAGCCTTCTCTTGGACCAACTATGGGTATAAAGGGTGGGGCAACTGGCGGTGGATACTCGCAAGTCCTGCCAATGGAAGACATCAATCTACATTTTACCGGAGATCTGCATGCGATAACGACTGCAAATAATGCTCTGGCAGCATTAATCGATAATCATCTCCAACAAGGAAATGAACTAAACATAGATCAACGGAGGATTGTCTGGAAACGGGCCGTAGATTTAAATGATCGCGCATTAAGAAAAGTAATTATTGGACTTGGTGGTCCACTTCAAGGGGTTCCAAGAGAAGACGGATTTGATATTACTGTTGCATCTGAGATTATGGCAGTTTTATGTTTAGCCACAGACCTAAAAGATTTAAAATTACGTTTATCACGGATGGTCGTCGCTTATAATTATCATAAGGAACCAGTTACCGTGGGTGACTTAGGGGTGGAAGGCGCATTAACGTTATTGTTAAAGGATGCGGTTAAACCAAACCTAGTGCAAACAATTGAACATACGCCTGCTCTTATCCATGGCGGGCCATTTGCAAATATTGCCCATGGATGTAATAGCGTCATCGCCACCCAAGCTGCAGCTAAGTTAGCAGATTATGTGATCACTGAAGCCGGCTTTGGAGCGGACTTGGGTGCGGAAAAGTTTTTACATATTAAATCAAGAAGTGCGGGTATTAAACCGGAAGCAGTTGTTATCGTTGCGACGATTCGTGCGTTGAAAATGCATGGTGGCGTTCCGAAAAGTGAATTAGCTAAAGAGAATATTTCGTCACTAACACTTGGTTTTGCAAATCTAAAAAAACACATTGAGACGATCGATAGCTTCGGATTACCAGTAGTTATTGCAATTAACAAATTCATCACTGATACTGAACTCGAAGTAAAAACATTACTCGATATGTGCGAAAAAGAGAACGTTCCGGTATCATTAACCGAAGTCTGGGAAAAAGGCGGAGCGGGCGGTATCGAGCTTGCTGAAACACTTTTAGCAGTCATTGACTCACGTGAAAATAATTTTAAATCCTTATACGACCTTTCTGACTCGATTGAACAGAAAGTTAGAACCGTTGTTCAAAAGGTTTACGGGGGCAAAGATGTAGAATTTTCTTCGAAAGCTAAAAAACAATTAATTGATTTTGAAAAGTTTGGCTGGTCTCATTTGGCTGTTTGCATGGCGAAATCCCAGTATTCCTTGTCTGATGATCCGGGAAAGCTTGGTAGACCTTCTGATTTCGTCGTGACGGTTAGGGAGTTTAAACCATCGATTGGGGCTGGATTTATTGTCGCATTAACTGGTGATGTAATGACCATGCCAGGTCTGCCGAAAAAACCTTCCGCCTTAAATATGGATGTAGATGAAGACGGGAATGCAATAGGGCTTTTCTAAAAAGGGAGTATCGTACATGTTTGATCCAACAGCCTTCGATAACATGAAAGTGGTGATTGAAGGGGCTCTTTACGATTTAGATATAATCGGGGAGATTATTATTACCGATCGAAACGATCTAATCAACATAGCGAAGATGTCTCGAAATTTTGATGTGTCGTTTCAATTACCTAATCGCAATGTTTCAGCTAAAATAGAAATGAAAGCAGATCTAGTTAATCTGGCAGCCGAGCTTTTACCGCCACTACTATCAGAGCAGAAGGCAGGATGTCAACTGAGACTCCAATTTTTATCTGAACCAAAGGATCAAAGGATTGATTTTCAAAAAATTGAAACCATTCTCCTTGGTGTTTGGGGTTCGACCAGAAAAATTACTCAAACTGTTCAATATCACCCGCTTGAAATCGAAAGTAGACTTAATCATCAAATTACAATTGAATTTGACCGATTGATTCGCGAAGACCAAATGGATGATTTGATTGAAATGACTGAGTTTATCATGATAACACTAAAAAAACTTAGCCACGAATATTAGAGTCAAAAGAAAAACCAGCTTTTTTATCAAGAGCTGGTTTTTCTTACGTCTTTTAAATATTTACAATATTCAAACTTTTAGGTACGATTGATTTATATGTTTAATTTTTAATAAGAAGGGGAGATGACGTTGGTCAAAACAGCTTGGGTCACGGATAGTACCGCCTATTTAGATGAAGAATTAAAAAATCATCCGGATTTATATACAATACCACTCACCATATTACTTGATGGTGAGGAATTTTCTGATGGAATCGACTTAACCTCTGCCCAATTATTTGAGCGATTAAAGCAGCTAAAAAATCCCCCAAAGACGTCCCAACCTTCGATTGGAGCTTTTCAGACCTTATACGAACAACTGTCTAAGGAGTACGACCAAGTGGTTGCCGTGCTTTTATCAGGAAAATTAAGCGGGACAGTTTCCTCGAGTGAACAAGCAGCGAAGTTGGTTGAGATTCCAGTTACCACCTTTGATTCGAATATCTTAACCTATCCAATGACGGCTTTACTAAAAGAAGGGATTAGGCTGGTTGAAGAAGGAGCTGGTATTGAGTCGGTAATTAATCAGCTTGATATCATTAAAAAAACGAACGAGACCTATGTTCTTGTCGGCAGTTTAGAACAGCTCCACCGCAGTGGCCGAATGTCAGGTCTAAAATTCTTTCTTGGCAGTATGCTGAACGTAAAACCAATTATTTCGATTGTTGATGGTGCGCTAAGTGTGAAAGAAAAAGCACGAAGTGAGAAAAAGGCAAAGGAAAAAATATTGGATTACTTACGATCCTCCTACGAGCAGTACCATTTTAAAGAAGTATATTTATTATATGGGTTGCACGAGGAACATGCAGCGAATTGGAAGGACGAATTAAGAAAGGAATTTCCTCGGCTAGAGATTATTTGTTGTCCATTAGGGGCGGTCATTGGTGTACATGCCGGTGAAAATACACTGGGCATCAGCTGGCATAATGAGTTGAAATAATAACAAAAAATAATCCCGAACATTCGGGGTTATTTTTTGTTTGTTTTTCATGTTAAAATGACAAAGATGAAAGTAGGTGTGCTCAAAAAAATGAAGAATCCGATAATTGAACAAACGGAAGTTTTTGTCCGGAACGAATTAGGGGAGGATGCGACAGGCCATGATTGGTTCCATGTCGACCGCGTCCGACGGAATGCTTTACATATTTGCAAGGAAGAAAATGCAGGAGAGGCGTTCATTATTGAAATGGCTGCATTACTCCATGACATACCTGATGAAAAGCTGAATGAAAGTATCGAAAAAGGTGAAGAAAAACTTGAAACCTATTTACAAACTATTCCGCTAACAGATAATGATAAGAAACATATAAAAAAAATTATCGCAACGATTTCCTATAAAGGTGGACAACACACAGAGCTATCGACTATTGAAGCTAAAATCGTCCAAGACGCAGACCGTTTAGATGCGATTGGAGCCATCGGAATTGCCCGGGTCTTTGCCTATGGCGGCAAAAAAGGCCAACCCATTTATGACCCCGGCATTCAGGTGCGAGATGCAATGAGCTTAGAGGAGTATCGAAAAGGTAAATCCACAAGCATTCATCATTTTTATGAAAAGCTGCTTAAATTACAAGATTTACTAAATACAAAAGCTGCCCGAGAAATGGCAGAAAGCCGTCAACGAATGATGGGAACATTTTTAGAACAATTTTACCAAGAATGGGATGGACAAGAATGAAAATGCTCACAGGAGAAAATGTTTCGAAAACGTATGGGGAGAAACAGCTTTTTAACAATATCTCCTTTACGATTAAAGAAAAAGAGCGTGTGGGATTAATCGGGATAAATGGGACGGGAAAATCATCCTTATTAAAAATTATTGCAGGTCTTGATACACCGGATGATGGAAAAATCATCACGAGCAAGGACTATTCGATTACCTTTTTAGATCAGCAGCCGGAATTAGACGTGGAAAAAACAGTGCTTGAACAAGTCTTCCATGGGGATGCTCCAATCTTAAAGCTCATGCGTGCTTATGAAAAAACGTTATTAGAGTTGAATATTTCTCCAAATGACACCATGGTTCAAGAAGCTCTTTTCCAATTGCAAAAGCAAATGGATGCATTAAATGCTTGGGATGCCAGCACAAATGCAAAGTCAATATTAATGAAATTAGGGATTGAGGATTTTTCAAAAAAAATCGGCGAATTATCCGGCGGGCAGAAAAAGCGTGTTGCCTTAGCGCAAGTTTTAATCGCCGAACCGGATTTACTTATTTTAGACGAGCCCACGAACCATCTCGATTTCGACTCAGTTAAATGGTTGGAAGAGTATCTAAGTAGATATAGTGGCTCTATTTTGCTAGTCACACATGATCGGTATTTTTTAGACCGTGTCGCCAATCGAATGTTCGAACTCGATGGTGGGCTGCTATACAGTTATAAAGGCAATTATGCGGCCTTTTTAGAAGCAAAAGCCATTCGTGAAGAGAATGAAGCAGCGACCTTTGAAAAAAGAAAAAATCTTTTCCGTAGAGAGCTCGAGTGGATTAGACGTGGTGCAAAGGCTAGGTCAACCAAACAAAAGGCCAGGATTCAGCGATTTGATGAACTGGATGAAAAGGTTACTAATGGGAAGTTGTCTTCTGAAAAGCTGGATATTTCGTTAAATGGCAGCCGGCTTGGGAAGCAAGTGTTTGAGTTAAAGGATGCTTCTAAGCGTTACGGGGCAAAAACTATCTTAAATCATTTTGATTTGCTAGTGAAGCCGGGGGACCGGATAGGCATTATCGGAAAAAATGGAACAGGGAAATCCACCTTGTTAAATATCCTCGCAAAACAAATCCCCCTTGATGAAGGTGAGTTTATCATGGGGCAAACCGTGAAAATCGCTTATTATACACAGGAAAGCGAAGATATGGATGAAAGTAAGCGGATGATTGAATACATTAAAGAGACAGCCGAGATCGTCGAAACTTCAGATGGAAAGACAATCTCTGCGGCACAAATGCTTGAACGGTTTCTATTTCCTCCATTTACGCACGGTACGCCGATTCGAAAGCTCTCAGGCGGAGAAAAACGACGTCTATATTTGTTGAAAATATTGATGACAGCTCCAAATGTGTTATTACTAGATGAGCCAACCAACGATCTCGATACTCAGACACTAACGGTTCTGGAAGATTATTTAGAAGATTTTCCGGGTGTGGTCATTACTGTTTCCCATGACCGCTATTTCTTAGATAAGGTGGCAGAGCAGCTTCTCGTGCTACAAGGAGAAGGTTACATAGATTCGTTCTTTGGGAATTACACTGAGTTTCTTGAAAAGGAATCAATCCTTGAAGCACAAAAAACAGCCACGGTTTCGGTCAAGCCAACGAAAGCCATTGAGAAAGAAAAAAAGAAAAAGATGACCTATCAAGAGAAAAAAGAGTGGGAATCAATCGACGAAGACATCGCGAAAACGGAGAACCGTCTTGAAGAAATAGGTGTCGAAATGGCGAAAACAGGCAGTGATTTTACGAAGGCCCAGGAATTAATGAAGCAGGAAACAGAATTAAACGAAAAGCTGGAATACTTAATTGAACGCTGGTCGTATCTGGCAGAGCTGGCTGAAAAGGAATAAGAGTGCGTCCACGGCGTACTCTTTTTTCTACAAGCATATCCGGTGATTGAAATGTATCTAATATGATAAACTTGATAAAGAAATCATAAGAATTAGGTGATCTTGTTGAAAATTAAGGCAATTGAACCAACACCAAGTCCAAATACCATGAAAATTAATTTAGATGAAGAACTTCCGATGGGGAAAAGCCATAATTATAAAAAAGAAACAGCTGCTGATGCACCTGCTGTTATTCATTCCATCCTTCAAATCGAAGGAATCAAAGGCGTGTACCATGTTGCAGATTTTCTTGCTGTTGAGCGGAATGCAAAATATGATTGGAAGGAATTATTACCTCAAGTTCGTGGGGCCTTTGGAGAAAAGGCGAATGAAGCTGCGAACATAGCAAAAATGGATGAACATTTTGGGGAAATTAAGGTTGAAATCCAAATGTTTAAGGATATACCCCTTCAAGTAAAGCTTACCGATGGCACAAGCGAAAGACGATTTGGAATGCCGGAATACTTTTTAACGGCAAGAGAAATGGCTCAGCTTCCTGAAGATAACTATATCTTATTGCGAAAATGGAAAAATCAAGGCGTCCGCTATGGTGACTTTGACCAAATTGGCCATGAGGTGGTCGATGAAATCATTGCTGCGTATTCACCGAAACGATTAGAAGACTTAGTTTCAATCGCTCAATCCAGGGAGCCTAATCAAGAACTAAAACCACTTCGTCCCCGGAAAAGGGTAACAATAGATGCTTTTCAGAATCCTGATTGGCAGGTTCGTTATCAACTCCTCGAGCAAATGGATGATCCGGAACTAGACGATTTACCACTCCTTGAAAAAGCATTATCAGATGAAAAGGCATCGATTCGAAGACTTGCCACCGTATACCTCGGCATGGTCAAAGAGAAAGAGGTATTACCGCTTCTTTATAAGGCACTGAACGATAAAACGGTGACCGTTCGAAGAACCGCGGGAGATTGTTTATCTGATTTAGGATTTCCGGAAGCAGAAAATGAAATGATGAAAGCATTGCAGGATAAAAGCAAGCTTGTTCGCTGGCGGGCAGCAATGTTTTTATATGAAGTTGGAGATGACAAGGCACTACCTGCGTTAAAGGCTGCTGAAAATGATGCGGAATTTGAAGTTCGTTTGCAAATTAAAATGGCGATTGAAAGAATTGAGGGCGGCGAAGAAGCTAAAGGATCTGTCTGGAAGCAGATGACTGAAGCAAGAAAAGCAGACGAATAAAATTGCAAAAAGCAAATGGATTAGTTATTCTAAAATGGATGAACCGAAACGGAGTGATTTAGATTGTCAAATGCGTATGATGAATATATGAAAAAAATGGTTTTACCGATGCGAGAAGAATTAGCAAGGGCTGGCTTCGAAGAGCTCTCGAATGCACAAGAGGTTGAACAATTTATTGAAAATGTGAGCGGAACAACACTGGTTGTCGTAAATTCCGTTTGCGGATGTGCTGCTGGTCTGGCTCGTCCTGCGGCAACGCAAGCTGTGCTAAATAGCGAGAAAAAGCCTAACCATCTCGTAACAGTTTTTGCGGGACAGGATAAAGAAGCCACAGCGAAAATGCGCGAATATTTTGAGGGAATTGAACCATCATCACCATCAATGGCATTATTAAAGGATAAAAAAGTCGTTCATTTCATTCCGAGACATGATATTGAAGGTATGCCAATGGAAGCAGTTATGCAAAATTTACTAGGGGCATTTGAAGCCCATTGCTAATTAGGATGTCAACCGACATCCTTTTTTTTAATTGATAAGAGTACAGAAAATTTTCCATTTATACAAAAAAAGAAGTATAATATTTTTTATAATACCTATTTTTTGAACATAAGAGAATAAAGAAAAGAATAAGGTGATCTAAAAAAATGAACAATTGGCTTCGAAAAACACTATTTGTACTAGTATCTGTTTTAACCTTTGGTCTCGTGACCCCTACACAATTAATTAACACAGTAAACGCTGAGAATCTCGCTGATCGAGATGCCTTCGAAGCGCCTTCAACCGAAAGTACTTTCGGACAAACCAATACGTTTATTGAAGATTCGAAATTTGATAAAGAAAAATTTATTGGAGAACTAATAAAACAAGCTGAATTGCAATCCTATCAGAAATTTGGTACAAGAATTAAACCCGTCATCGAAAATGAATTCCGAGAGATTATTTTGCCAAATATTGAAAAGGCACTGGAGGAAGTGGCTGTCCAATTTCCTGAAGAAGATTTGAAGAACCTCACCATTTCAGAACAGCCTGGTGCGGGGCTTTCTGAAAAAATCTTTAATGTTAACAATCGCGTTTTCGGAAAGGATATCCTTCGTTTTCATGTTAGACGAGATAATCCACCGCAGGCAGGATATTGGTTTAATTTTCATTACCATACCTACCATGACCAATTCCAGAGCCATCATGAGTTAGGTTCGATTTATTGGGCAAAAAATACACCACCCAAGTGGATGAGTTAGTGTTGATTTGCTTATAGGTAGGAAAAAAATTTATTATAATAAATGAAACCTTTTTATCACAAACTCGTAAATAGACTATCACCTAAATTGGAGGAATGAAAAAATGGCAGTAAGTTTATCAAAAGGACAAAAAGTTGATTTAACAAAAACAAATCCCGGTTTGACAAATGTTGTGGTTGGACTTGGATGGGATACAAACAAATATGATGGTGGGAATGACTTTGATTTAGATTCTTCTGTATTCCTGCTGGGAGAGAATGGAAAAGTTACGAATGAAAGTGACTTTATTTTCTATAATAATCCACAAGGAGCAAATGGAGCCGTGGTACATACTGGAGACAATCGCACTGGTGCTGGTGATGGTGATGATGAAGGTGTCAAAGTAAGTCTTACCACTATACCTGCTAATATTCAGCGGATTGCATTTACTATTACAATTCATGAGGCAGACAGCAGAAGTCAAAACTTTGGTCAGGTTTCCAATGCTTATGCGCGAATTTACAATGAGGCAAATGGTGAGGAACTGATTCGTTATGATTTAGGTGAGGACTTCTCAATTGAAACGGCAATCGTTGTCGGTGAATTGTATCGTCACAATGGTGAATGGAAATTTAGTGCCATCGGCAGTGGTTATCAAGGCGGATTAGCTGCACTTGCAACTGACTTTGGACTATCGATAGGTTAATATTTAAAAATTAAGAGACCCAATCCATAATGGGTCTTTTTCCAAAATTTTGTTTTGTCAATCTGTCTAGCTGCAGCGCCTAGGGGCTCGAGGTCATAAGCCAATCCGTCCTGAAGGTTAAAGAACAACCTTCACGCCGGCTCGTCTTATGCTTGTCGCCCCTGAGCAAGGCGCTTCCGCTTTTATATTCTAGGAGGAATTTTTTTAATGTCAGTTTTGAATCATATCTTGGACACATATGCACAATTTTTTGATTTGAATATGTGGAGTAAAATATTAACCGACCCAGTCAGCTGGGGACTTATTGGGACACTTATTATTTTGGAAGGATTACTTTCTGCTGATAATGCGCTTGTTTTAGCCGTTATGGTTAAACATTTGGAACCTAAAAAGCGTAAGAAAGCCTTGTTCTACGGTCTATTAGGAGCATATATATTCCGATTTATTGCGATTGGAATCGGGGTATACTTAATCAAGTTTTGGGCCATTAAAGCACTTGGGGCCGCGTATCTTGCCTGGTTAGCGATTAAGTATTTCATCGATAAGCGTAAAGGGGATACTGGTCACGATGATGAGGAAACAGAAGGAATTAACCAAGGCGGTTTGCTTATACGTTTATTCGGTACCTTCTGGGGAACGGTAGCTGCTGTTGAATTAATGGATATTGCTTTCTCGGTTGACAGTGTTCTTGCAGCATTTGGTGTCAGCAATCAGGTATGGATTTTATTTGTAGGCGGGATTCTTGGGGTATTAATGATGCGTGGTGTTGCCGGAGTATTTCTAACGCTCATTGATAGGATTCCTGAGCTTGAAACCACTGCTTATATCTTAATCCTGATCATTGCTATTAAGATGGCACTTACGTTACCGTTATTCAACATCCATATTGAATCCTTACATTTCTTTATTATTCTAGCTGTAACATTTGGAGCTACTTTTATTGTTCACTTCATGAATAAGAAAAAGGAAACCAGCAAAGAAAACTAAAAACTGTTGACGAAAATGGGGAGCTGACGAGAGTCCGTCTCCCCTATTTTTTACCTTTTAAGAGGAGAAATTGGTTATGGAATTTTTTACATACTTTTACGAAGATGATATTAAACGTTTCTTCTTTCAAAAACCACAGGCATTTACTAAATATTCAAAGCGTGAGCTTCTGTCTTATGGTTTAGGCGCCACACTTTATATGCCTGCTACACGCCCGAATATCCATCAGGAGATTCTCTCCAAGAAACATGAAGGGTTAACCTCCCTTGTTATCGACTTAGAAGATGCCGTAGGTGATAACGAGGTAACAGGTGCGGAGGCATTGCTTATCAATGAATTATTAAAATTGTATAGTGAATTAAATATGGGCTTTTTAAGCTATACGGATCTGCCGCTCATGTTTATTAGAATCCGGAACCTCGAGCAGTTTAAACGGGTAAGCGAACAATTAGGGGATGCTATTAGCCTGCTTACCGGGGTCGTACTTCCTAAATTCAACGTTGAAAATGGTGAAGAACTGTTAGTTGAGGTTCTCCGGTTTCATACGGTTGAACATCCTTTTTATGCGATGCCTATTCTGGAGACAGCCAAGGTCATTCAAAAAGAAACCAGAATGGAAGAATTAATGGGTATAAAGAATCTTCTCGATCGCTATAAGGACATTATTTTAAATGTTCGAATTGGGGCCACTGATTTTTGTGGATTGTATGGAATTCGCCGAAGTGCAGATACAACCGTTTATGATATCGCTGTTTTAAGAGATTGTATATCTGATATCATCAATGTCTTTCAACGATTTGAAAGTGCCTACGTTGTCTCAGGCCCTGTTTGGGAGTATTTTTCAGCGAAAAAGAGAATGTTAAAGCCGCAGCTTAGGCAAACACCATTCCGTGAACGGTACGGGGATGAAGGGTTGAAATGGAGAGCTAAATTAATTGATGAACATCTGGATGGGTTAATTCAAGAAATTCTTATGGATATCGCAAACGGTTTAACAGGAAAAACGATTATTCACCCATCTCACATCAAAGTAGTTCAAGCTCTTAATGTTGTATCCTACGAGGAATTCATCGATGCTAGCAATATCATAAAAGCTTCAACCGGGGAAATTGGTGTTATGAAAAGTAATTTTGCTAATAAAATGAACGAGATAAAACCTCACTTTTATTGGGCAAAGAAGACTATCTTAAAATCACAGCTGTACGGGGTGTTACATGAAGAATTTACAACTATTGACCTTATCAAAAAAGAAGTATACGTATAATATCCTAGACTCGATTGAAACCGAGATTGAAGTGTCTGAAAATCCGTATGACTTGCAGCTGGAAGATTTTTTTACCATGGCGGCAAGGATTAATAAGAAACGCTCGTTCCTGTTCGTAAGTAAGGTGCTTGGTAAACACCTTCCTATTAATCCTAATAAAGGGCTGCTGACTGGTGCCCTTCTTGGTGCGAGATATTTAGAAACAGTTAAGGGGACAGAGTGTTTTGAAACTGAGAATCTATTAGCCTCGTTTAGAAGAGGAGATTCATACCGGTCTAAGCCCTTTATCCCGGAAAATATTCGTCCTGTCGTGATAGGATTTGCTGAAACAGCAACTGCCCTTGGGCATGCTTTCTTTAACTGTTTTCAATCTGCAGAATACTTTCATACTACCAGGGAAGAACTCAAACAGGAAAAACCCGAGATTACTTTTGAAGAAGAGCATTCCCATGCGACATCCCATCGCTGCTATATTCCATTAGAAATGATCCAAAATGAACGAGAAATCATTCTCGTTGACGATGAAATGACAACGGGTAAAACTGCTTTAAATATTATCGAATCGATTCATGCTAAATTCCCGAGAGATGTTTATACCGTTATTTCCATTCTGGATTGGCGTTCAGAAGAAAATCTTAATCGTTTTAACTGTCTTGAACAGAAACTTGGGATTAAAATCAATGTGGTCAGTCTATTGGCGGGTACAGTACAGGTGAAGCAGCATGGTGAAATTGTTAATCGGCCAACAACCGTTGTATACAACAAAAGAGTTGAGGCAGCTGTAGAAAAAATCGATCTATCCTCTTTTTTCACCACTACTCCCTATTCAGTAAATAACCCGTTGAATAGCTATGCATTTATTAAAGAGACTGGTCGATTTGGGCTAACTAGTTCAGAAAATATTAGTCTTCACCAGAAGGTCCAAGCAGCTGCCAATGTTTTGAACCAAAAAAGGATTGGAAAAAGGACACTTTGCCTAGGGACGGGTGAGTTTATGTATCTTCCTATGAAATTAGCGGCCGAAATGGGAGAGTCTGTTTATTATCAGTCAACCACTCGAAGTCCCATCTTTATCGAAGACGAAGTTGGCTACGGTGCAAGATATGGTGCGTCTTTCCCAAATCCAGAAGACCAAGACATTACACACTATTTTTATAATATCCCGCCAGGGTTCTATGATGAAATATTTATTTTTTTTGAGAGAAAAGTAATGTTAGAGAATCTGCAGCCATTACTGAAAGAACTGGAAAAATTACAAATTAAGATGATTAGGCTCGTCTTTTTTTCTGAATACCGAGGTGATCAAATTGAAAACCATAAGGAATAAACCAGCAAAGATTGGAAGCTATAAAGCGGAGGATGTTGAATTCCTTTTAAAGGATTTAAGCGCTATTAAGCTAGAGGATTCCACAGAAAATCGGGAATTAAAGGTTCAATCAGGTGTTCATTACAGCGAATCTTTACCCATAGAGTACCAGCCGCCAAAGGCATATGTGGATTTATTTTGGGAAACCTTACAGGAATACAAACAAAAAGTAGCTTTATGTATTGGCATTGTCGCAGAACAAATCTATCAATTGAAGGGTGATAAGACCGTACTGGTCTCCCTGGCACGTGCAGGTACACCTGTGGGTATATTAATCAAACGATATATCCACATGCACTACCATGTTCATTTGCCGCATTACAGTATTTCAATCATCCGTGACAGAGGGATTGACGAAAATGCACTTCAATATATATTGAGCCAACATCCAGAGGCGGATATTCAATTTGTGGATGGCTGGACTGGAAAAGGGGCAATTTCACTTGAATTGACAAAAGCCTGCGATGATTATCACAAAAAATATGGGATTAAGCTTGATGACACAATAGCAGTCATTGCCGATCCGGGATATTGTACCACTCTGTTCGGAACCCGTGAGGATTTCTTAATCCCTAGTGCTTGTCTAAATTCAACCGTCTCAGGTCTGGTGAGCAGGACGGTTTTAAATCAACAATATATCGGAAAAGATGATTTCCATGGAGCAAAGTATTACCATGAGTTGATTCCGGTTGATGTTTCCAATGAATATATTAATTTGATTAGTAAGGAATTTGTACACATTGCCCGGGAATCAGCGAAGCTTGCGACAAAAAAGAACAACGAAAAAATAGAAACCGAATTCTTAGGGATGGAGGATGTCAAGCGCATTCAAGCTGAATTTGCAATTGAAAGCACCCATTATATTAAACCGGGAGTCGGAGAAACAACAAGAGTTCTCCTTCGCAGGGTTCCGTGGAAGATTCTGATGCGCGACCCATCTAGTCCTTTTGTCAAACATATTCTTATGCTTGCAGAAGAAAAGGGTGTAGAGATTGTACCCTATCCAAATTTAAAGTATTTATGCTGCGGCTTAATCAAGTCGGTTAAGGGGATTAACCAATGATTTTTGCATCCGACCTTGACCGTACCTTGGTTTATTCGAAACGGGCCATCGAAGAACTGGGAGAATTCGATAAAACAGCCCTTAGACCCGTAGAAAAAAAAGATAATGACTGGGTTGCTTTTATGACAGATCGATCTTTTCTTGGTTTAAAAGAGCTGTCTCAAGCAAGTCTATTTGTGCCGGTTACTACGAGGACAACGGAGCAATTTAACCGTTTCTTCATCTTTAAGAAGGACATACCGCTAAAATATGCGATTACTTCAAATGGGGCCAATATTATTTATAAAGGCGAAATGATGGAAGAGTGGTCATCACATATTTTTAATCGGATGAACGCGGAATCAGCTCCCCAAACAGAGCTGATTGCTAATCTAAAAAGAGAAGGCTTTCAATTTGACGGACAAATAAGGCAGGCAGAGAACTTATTTTTCTATTATATATTAAACAGTCTCCCACCTGCTCTAGACCGAAAAGCAATTAATGATGTGGCCGTTTCTTTTGGATGGAGAATCTCTTTACAAGGAAGGAAGCTATACTTTATCCCACGGGCAATTAGCAAAGGGGATGCACTTGAATTTATCTCTAAGCGAGAAGGAATCGAAGTCATTGCAGGTGCGGGGGACTCCGTTCTAGATTGGGACTTTCTAAAAAACTGTCAAAATCGATTTGTCCCGGCCCACGGTGAGCTCGCTAGGGTGTCAGGCACCAGTAATTATACACTTACAAATAATTACGGTGTGGGTGCAGGGGAAGAGATTATCCAACAGTTTTTACAGCTAATGCAGCTTAGAGTTTAATCTTCTTTTCTTTTCGGTTAAATACATAAAAATATACACAAGCAAATAAACTATAGCAGCCAAAAAAGAATAGAATTGATAGGGCTAGTGAATGCAATGCTGAAGAAAGCAGCATGGTAAAGATGAAACTGAACACAAATAAGTCCAGATAAATAAATACATCGGAAACCATTACTTCCATCACCGTATTTAATTCATCCTGTATGTGTTCCATCCTTGGCCGCTTATATAAAAACCTCATTCGAGTCACCTACTTTAGTGTCAGTACTCAAATAGTATGTAAGGACAAGGGAAAAGGTGAAAAATGAGGAAATGGTGAAAATGGCGAAACATTTTTTAATGACATTCGTATAAACAAATGAACCAATTAATTAACTGTGATATGATGATATGGAAACCTTACATAATTTGCTAAAGAATTAAGCTTTCTTTTTTAAGGAAGGGATTATGAATGCATCTACCATTAAATCAGTTAATCGCCCATCCTGTATCCCTTACGTATGAAACCTGGTCCACGTTGCTGAAAAAAGCGCTGCCAGAACGGCCCAATTATTCATTAGAAAATGGAGCAATCCATATTGGGCAAGTACTTGGGAAGTTCCTCGGGATACCAATCGATACGGATAACTATTATAACCAGCTGTTTGATTATGTTAATAACTCTGAATGGAACCTTCATTTGTTAAGTGAGGAATCACTTGATAAAACCATTAATAACACTCACTTTCAATCCATTCAAAAAGTCATCAATATTAATCGGGAACAAAAGCTGTCCATCAACCGCTTTACAGCTTTTCTAGATGGGGAACAGCTTTTGTTGAAATCAAAGGTGCCAGTTATCCATCGAAAGCTAAGAGAGGCGATGATCGCAACACTAGAGTTGTACGCAAAACTTGAAAAAGACGGGCTAAAGAACCATGAACTTAGAAGGGTTCTTGTTGACATTGTTAAATGGTCAATCAATCATTTACAACCCGTTTTGGAAAAGGCTGATCCACAAAAGGAAATGCCTAAATTTTTGTGGTACGGGGACTTTAAGAAAAGTCACCAATATTTCTTATATTATTTAAGCAAGCTCGCCTGTGATATTGTTATTTTCCATCCAGAAGGTAAGGATATTTTAGAGGGTATGGTTCGTGAGCCAATCTTCTCTCATCAATTTCAAAATAGGCTGCCTGCAGAACCATTTCCAAAAGAAAAGCGCAGTCGAAAGGCAACCGTTGCCTATCGGGCCTCAAAGGAAATTGAAACGATTTTAAACCAAGAAGGTTCAGGTCTTTACAAGCCTTGGCAATTAAGGGATTATACGCCATCCTCTATTACTTTAAAAACAACCTATGATGAACTATTTATTCTTGGGAAAGAAATAGCCATGGTCAGGCCTGATTTTGAAGTAGGGAACGGAGGAGTCAAAATTCCATCGATTTTTGCGAAGGTTCAGGGTGTTAGTAAAAATCGAAAAGAGTACTGGGACCGCTTGCAATCGCTCAGTGAATTAGAAAACAGTCTATTGATTCGCCGCTTGCCAATTACAATGACAAGCACAAGTGATTTTCGCTTTCATTATCGAAATGCTCTGGGGAAGGATGGCTTAATTAATCCAGCGATCATGATGCAAGCACATTACTGGCCCTATTCCTTTTTATCTTCAGGCTTACAAAAGGGAATCGCGAATGCAATTAGGGGAATGTGCGAAAAACCAGGTTTAAAGCTCCAACCGAGGGAAAGTATAGAAGATGTTAAAATGTATTTATTTACACAGGGATTATTTATGCCAAAGCCCATCATTCAATTGCTAGAGAGATTTGACTACTCACAACATGTACCGAAGTTAATCATTTATAATAATGAATTATCCGGAATACTGTCACGGTCGGATGCAGCGTTAATCCTTCTATTAAATCAATTTGGTATTGATATCATCTTGTATAATCCTCCCGGCCATAATGATATTGAAAGTTACTTAGACGAACGCTTATTTGATACACATTGGCTTGAAGACGTTGTTTTTAATTTAGAATTTAAAGAGCCGTCTATTTTTAAAAAAGGGCTTTTTCAAGGAATCTTAAAAAATTTAAGGGGAGATTAACTAGTGAATCTTACGCCAAGTTCATCAAGCGGTTTAACGCCAGCAGGTGCGGATGACATCCTGACAGAAACAAAAGTCTCTGATATTAAACTTGCACTTCGCAAAGAACCAGAAATTCAGAATTTGGCACGAACCATTGATGAACGTGATCAAATTCAAGTTTTAGAGTTTGGAAAGGAGCCAGCCGTTCAAATTTCTCGTTTTTCTGACCAAATATTAAATAATATGCGGACAACAAAAGTTGAGGATTCAGGTGAACTTCTAAAACAATTGGGTCGCATCATGGATAAATTTGATGCCAAGGACTTCCAAAAGACCTCAGGTGGATTTTTTGGAAAGCTTTTTAAAAAGGGTGAAAAGGTAGTCGAAAAGCTGTTTGGAAAGTATCAAACGATGGGCTCCGAAATTGATAAAGTATACATAGAAATATCGAAATATCAGCATGAAATGGTTGATTCAACAAATATGCTCGAGCAAATGTATGAGCAAAACTACCAATACTATTTAACGCTTGAAAAATATATTGTTGCCGGTGAAATAAAAGTGGAGGAACTAAAAAACAAACAACTTCCACAGCTTGAAGCCCGTTCTGCATCTGGTGACCAGCTTGCCTCCATGCAATTAGATTCGCTGAAAAATGTCATTGAGTTATTGGAACAGCGTATTTATGATCTAGAAATGGCCAAAATGGTCTCACTGCAAACAGCGCCTCAAATTCGGCTATTGCAAAGAGGAAATACAAAACTGATAGGAAAAATCAATTCAGCATTTGTGACCACCATCCCGATTTTTAAAAATGGTTTGATCCAAGCGATGGCTGCTAAAAGACAAAAGCTGGTTGCTGATTCAATGAGTGAGCTTGACCGCAGGACCAATGAAATGCTTCTTAAAAATGCGCAAAACATTTCGCAGCAAAGCACGGACATTGCTAGGCTCGCGGGTGGTCCAAGTATTAAAATCGAGACCATTGAAGAATCTTGGAACATTATTATCAAGGGCATGCAGGAAACAAGGGCCATTGAAGAAGAAAATAAACGGATGCGGATTGAAGGTACCAAACGTTTAGAACAGCTGCAGGATAACTTTAAAAAGTTGAAACAATCTTAATTATATTTTTTGATTTACTAAATTCTTATAGGGGTGATTGAATTGGCTATTAATTTACAAAAAGGTCAACGTGTTGATTTAACGAAGAGTAATCCAGGATTATCTAAAATTTTGGTAGGTTTAGGCTGGGACCCAGTCCAAAGCGGAGGTGGCGGCGGCTTATTTGGTGGTTTATTCAGCGGCGGCGGTGCTGCTAATATTGACTGTGATGCATCTGTTATCATGCTTGGTGCAAATGATAAGCTTCAAAACAATAAGGACGTCGTTTACTTTGGAAACTTAAAAAGCATGGATGGCAGTGTTCAACACTCAGGCGATAATTTAACAGGCGATGGAGATGGCGATGACGAGCAGGTAATCATCGATTTAAGCAGAGTGCCTTCCCATATTCAAAAACTTGTTTTCGTGGTTAATATCTATGACTGCGTGAAGAGAAAGCAGCACTTTGGCATGATCAAGAATGCCTTTATCAGAGTCGTGAATCCAGGAAACAATCAAGAGCTGCTTCACTACAATTTAACGGATAATTACAGCGGGCTGACCTGTCTAGTGACAGGAGAAATTTATCGTCATGGTAATGAATGGAAATTTGCAGCAATTGGCAGCGGTACAAATGCAGCTAGCTTAAGTGAAGTTGTTCGGAGCTTTAGTTAAGTAAGAAATAAAGTTTAGATAGAGGTGATACGTTTGGGTATTAACTTAGCAAAGGGACAAAGAATCGATTTAACAAAAACGAACCCTGGATTAACCAAGGCAATAATTGGCCTCGGATGGGATACGAATCGTTATCATGGAGGAAATGACTTTGACCTGGATGCATCAGCGTTTTTAGCAGATGCAAACGGCAGAGTTACACAGGATTCTGACTTTATTTTTTATAATAATTTGGTTCATCCTTCAGGCTGCGTCGAACATACAGGCGATAACCGTACCGGCGAAGGTGAGGGTGACGACGAGCAAATCAAGATTGACTTTAGCAAAGTGCCTTCTCACGTGCATCGGATTGCGATAACTGTGACCATTCATGATGCGGAAGCAAGATTCCAGAATTTTGGACAGGTTTCTAATGCTTTTGTTCGCTTAGTAGACGAAGACACGAATAATGAGGTTTTACGATTTGACCTGGGTGAGGACTTTTCTGTCGAGACTGCCGTGGTTATTTGTGAACTATACCGCCATAATGGTGATTGGAAATTTAACGCGATTGGCAGTGGGTTTGCTGGTGGATTGGCCGCCCTTTGCCGAAACTATGGTTTAGAAGTTTAAATAATTAAAATTGTGAAGCTGCCATATTTGGTAGCTTTTTTTCCTTTATTCCCCACTTTTGGCTTAGGAATTCAAATTAAGCTGCCAAATTCCTATGCTATAATTCAATTAAAATATTGAATGAATTGGGGGATGATATTGTGCGTAAATCGGTTATTGCTATCATAATCGCTGGACTGTTTCTATCATCCATAACAACATCACAAGCTTCAAATGATGGAATTTTGCTAGGAGATTATTCGAAAAACTCAATACTCTATCAATCTCTTCAAGTTGAGCATTCGTTCCCACTTTTAGAGCAAATCATTGTCTTGCCACAGCAGCTTTTTGATGAGCAGGAAGCGGCCGCAATGATTTCGAGAATTAATTCCTTACCGTATTCCCTTTTAGAAAAAATAAACAATCAAGGAATAAACCTGAAACTATTTACAGGAAAACTCACTGATAATCCCACTGCTCGGCAATATGCAGGGCAGGTCCCGAGGGGGTATAACTCTACTGTCACTTGGGACGATGTTCCCGGAATTGGTGGGTCAAAGGTGGTCCTTGTCAAGATTGGTGCAAGTGATAAAGGTGAGGGCCATGGCTCCATCAATTTAGAATTGCATGAAATGGCGCATTCGATTGATCGCTATGTGTATGACGAAATCAGTGGTTCAAAGAAATTTTTAAGTGTGTGGGAGAAGGAACATGAACAATTGTTTCCGGGAAACAGCTATTTCTTATACCCTGAAGAATATTTTGCAGAGAGTTTCGCAATGTACTACTTGAATAATGATACAAATGAATTATTACGTAAGAAAGCTCCGGAGACATTCGATTTGATTAAACAGCTTCACTAATTCGTCCGTGATTGTTAAAATAGAGAAATATGTAATGCAGTTAGGAGAGTGTCCAAGTTGAAGCAATATCTGGAGCTATGTAAGCATGTGCTGGAAAATGGAACTGTGAAGGGTGACAGGACGGGGACTGGAACAATCAGCACCTTCGGTTATCAAATGAGATTTGATTTGGCGGAAGGATTTCCGCTGATAACAACCAAAAAGTTGCACTTAAAATCAATTATTTATGAATTGCTCTGGTTTTTAAATGGAGATACGAATGTTCGGTATTTACAGGAGAATGGGGTCCGTATTTGGAATGAATGGGCAGATGAAAATGGGGAATTAGGACCTGTTTATGGTCATCAATGGCGCTCCTGGACAGGTGCTGACGGTAAAACCGTTGACCAAATCACGGAGTTAATTAGCCAGATAAAAACGAATCCAAACTCAAGAAGATTGCTTGTTAATGCGTGGAATGTCGCAGAGATTGATCACATGGCGTTGCCGCCCTGTCACTGTATGTTCCAATTCAATGTGGCAGACGGAAAGCTGTCCTGCCAGCTTTACCAACGCTCAGCCGATGTGTTTCTTGGCGTCCCGTTTAACATCGCTTCTTATGCGCTTCTAACCATGATGATTGCACAAGTATGTGACCTGGAGCCAGGCGAATTTATCCACACTTTTGGTGATGTTCATATTTATCAGAACCATCTCGAACAAGTGAAACTGCAAATGAGTCGAGAAATACGGTCCTTACCGATCGTAAAAATTAACCCGCTTGTCAAAGATATTTACTCTTTTGAATATGAAGACTTTACTCTGGAAGGGTATGACCCTCATCCGCATATTAAAGGAGTGGTTAGTGTATGATATCCTTTATTGTTGCGATGGACGAAAATCGAGTCATCGGGAAAAATAATCAATTGCCTTGGCGGTTGCCAGAAGATTTAAAATTTTTCAAGAGGGTTACGATGGGCCACCCTATCGCGATGGGAAGAAAAACTCATGAATCGGTGGGGCGAGTCCTTCCCGGCAGAGAAAATATTGTCATCACCCGGCAAAAAGAATACCGGAGTGAGGATTGTACGGTAGTATACTCCCTTGAGGATTTTGTTCAGTACAGCAAGAAGCAAAGCGATGAAATCTTCGTTATTGGCGGGGCGGAAATATTTAATGAGACATTTGATTATGCGGACCGACTTTACATCACGCTTATTCATGAGGAATTTGCAGGGGATACGTATTTTCCTGAATTTGATGTCAGCAAATGGGAATTGGTGTCCTGTGAAAAGGGATTAAAGGATAATAAGAATCCGTACGATTATGAATTCAGAATTTATAATCGAAAATCGTAATACGAATTGTTTGGGGTTTGACTCATAAAAATAAGCATCAGCGCATCGCTGGTGCTTCCTTCTGCTAATGATTAAAAATAAGATCCATTTAATTCGTATTCAGCTAATTTTGCCAGCATACCTCTAAATTCATGGGGATGGCAAAATTCTCTTTCGTTGAAATGCGTTTTAACCCAGCTTATTAATTCCAGTGGGCTATTAAAATATTCCCCGCTGCGATCGCTTTTGCGAATGGTGTATCTCCCGTTATCATCATCAAGTGTTACTTCGACAGGAAGAGCTCCATCATAACTGCAAAGTGAAAATTCCATCCTCATCACATCCATTCCATATGGTTTATCATTTCCACAAATATATGATTATAATGTTCCAATTATATTCAAAAAAAGCATATTGTTAAAATATTTTAAAAATTATTTAAACTAAATAATCATTGACTTCAATAGTGGTAATTGATAAATTGTCATTAGTAATGAAT
>JAANMP010000060.1 GCA_011250595.1 Bacillus sp. MM2020_1
ACGTTATCACATATTTGTAATATTTAAGAGGTATTTCCTTAAATCTTCATTGAAACAAATCCCAAATAAAAGAAATACTTATACTTGTGTTATCAATGAGCTTTAGGTGATAGTGCCACTGGTCCTACCCGAAAAATCTTGTGTTCAACAATTATTTGGTATGGTTCAATTGCTCGAAATGAAGGGTTTGGCGTAATTACTTCGAATATTAAACAGGTGTTTGTTAAGACTAGACTACGCGAACACCATTTAACAATCAAAATTTTCTCTTGAATCATTTTTGATATAATATAGAGTAGATAGGCGATTAATTTGAAGGTTGTCTATATGCATGGTTCTATATTTGACCAAAATTTGTATTCTCAAAAGAAACAACTTGAAATTAAAGAGATAAAAGGGAGATGTAAATGTCTTATATCGTTGATTTTAAAAATGTATCTACCGTTGGATTAGAGTCTTCACCTGTAGCAGAAGCGCTTGCTGGTTTACGTGCTAATGAAGCCCGTTACTTTATGAACAAATACAAACATGAATTTACGGTTGTACCTGCCAGTGAAAGCCAGGAGACCCTTGATTATGTGAACCGAATTTTGAAAGAAGAACGTGACATTGAGTTTGCAGCCAAACCTTTAGAAACGTCGCGTTTTCAAGTGGAAAATATCAAAATGGCCTACGTTTTTTATGAGGACGGCCTTTCGATCAACGTCATGTATACGGTTGATGACCCCAAGCCAAAGCGGGCCGTTGGTTTTAAGCTTTCTGAGGGGATGGACATACCAAAGGAGTTAGAAGGGAAGTTTAAGTTTGCCAGGCAGAAGTCTAAACTAGCTGGAACCATTCGGGGCTCGTATTTTGTAATTAAAGGAGAATATTAAAGTAAGCAAAAGCGCAAGTGGAGGAATTCAGCCACTTGCGCTTTGTGTCATCTATGCTGGAATCAAGCCTATTTTATACCCACTGAATAGACCCAAACTCACCATGCGGATGGTTTTGTAATTTAAATCTTCTATACTCATATTCTAATTTCGATAGTGGCAACTCATAAAGCTTATGATCTTCTTTGTTATATACGTTTAAAAAAATTAATTTATTGATAAGTTTTTGTCTCTTTTTTTCATCATTATTTCTCATCAGAAACACTCCTTTAGTTTTACAAAAACTTTCCCTTGATTACAACAACTTTTAAATTCATTTATTTGATTAACTTCATTGTAAACCTATAATTCCTATCCGTAAAGTAGGAATTAAAAATAAATAAATAATGCTACAAATGTTAAATTTGCGTTCGCTTAAAACCAAAGTCAAAGAAAACTTTAAAACGTTGGTAAGTACAACTAAAAAGGTAGATGCAATCGCACCTACCTTTTCTTACTTCTCAAATGTTTATTTATTAGTTTGATTTCCTTTAGCATCGCGTTCTACTTCCATTTTTGTAACTGGAAGATAGCCTTGTTCTTTTAATAGACTGTTTTGAATATCTTCAGACATCATAAAGTCAAGGAACACTTTAGCAAGTTCTGTCGCTTCACCTTTTGTATATGAGTGTTGGTAAGCCCAAACTGGGAATTTGCCAGATTGTACGTTTTCTGCAGTTGGTTCGACACTATCGATCGCAAGAGGTGTAACAGAATCATCAGTGAAATAAGAGAATGCTAGGTATCCAATCGCACCATCAGTTTCGTTAATAATCTTTTTCACTGTATTTGAAGAATCTTCTGTAATACCTTCAGCTGGTGTAGCCCCGTCAAGAGCAAATTTATTAAATACAGCGCGTGTACCAGATGAATCAGGACGGTTTACAAGAACGATCTTTTGATCTGCTCCGCCAAGCTCTTTCCAGTTTGTAATTTTCCCAGTGAAGACCTTGATTAAATCTTCTTTTTTAATATCATTAATACCGACTTTAGGGTTAACAGCAGCAGTCATTCCGACAACAGCTACTTTATGGTCAACTAGCTGGTCAGCCGGGATGCCTTCTTTTTCTTCCGCAAATACATCAGAGTTACCAATTTGAACAGATCCTTCAGCGACTTGTGATAAGCCCGTACCAGATCCGCCGGCTTGTACTTGAATATCAACATTTGGATTTTGAGCCATAAATTCTTCAGCGGCAGCTGCTACTAATGGCTGCATCGCAGATGAACCAGAAATTGATAATGTTCCAGAAAGTTCCTTCTTCTCTTCCGTCTTTGGTGCTTCTTTGCTAGTATTTCCTTCAGATTTGTCTGTTGAAGCTCCGCCTCCACATGCCGCCATAAATACCATTAATGCAGCAAATAGTGTTAACAGACTAAGTTTTTTCATTTGTTTCATTTTCATTATTTCCCCCTAAGAGAATTAATTTTGTGCCTTACAGTTACTAACTATAGGACAAAAGTATTAACTCCGTATTAATTGAATGTAAAGGGTATGTAAATAAATGAATAGATTTATTTCTACTAAACTTTTTTTAAAAAACCTGAGAAACATATGGACGGTTCTCGTGTTATATAACGTAAGTAACCGTCCACTCGTTTCTGGAAGTTTGTCTTTACGCACTAAGCTGCTGATCCTGATGTGTCCTTGTTTTTTTAGCTTTGTGATTCAGCCATTCATACATAATCGGGATCAGCAGGAAGCAGATAAGTGTGGAACTAATCATTCCACCAACAACGACAACACCAAGTGTTTGTGAAATGATGGTGTTCCCTTTCCCTGTTACTGCTAACGGGAGCAATGTTAATATAGTTGTTCCTGCCGTCATTAATACCGGTCTAACCCTCGTAGAGGTTCCCTTTAAAATAGCTAATTTTGTTTCCAATCCTGCAGAAAG
Organism: Bacillus sp. MM2020_1; assembly: GCA_011250595.1. GTDB lineage: Bacteria > Bacillota > Bacilli > Bacillales > Cytobacillaceae > Neobacillus. Next base: position 2,813 of record JAANMP010000060.1, read on the forward strand.
ATTTCTTTCGATTTTATCGACAAGCACAATCCCGTTTGTCACTACAATTCCCGTTAGCATGAGTAATCCAACCAATGCGGCAAGATTCCATTCCAGCCTAAAAATATACATTCCAATTACTGATCCAATAAACGCTAACGGAACACAAATTAATACGGAAAGGGGTGCTCTCCATCCCCGGAAAACAGCACTAATAATTAGAATAACAAGCATAATAGAAAAGAATAACGCAATCGCCATTTCGTAAATCATCTGATAAACCTGTTGTGGTGCCCCAGCAAAGGAATACTTGACACCCTCTGGCAGTGGAATTTTCTCAAGAGCACTTTTTACTTGTTTTGTCACATGTCCAATATCACTTGAAATGATGGTAGCTGTAATGACTGCATAGTGCTGGCCATCCTTTTCTTGTGTCACAGAAGAACCTGTTGGCTCTAATGTCGCGAGCTGGTCTAAGGCTACCTTTTGTCCTTCCCTATTTAAGAAGGTCTCCCCACCCATTAAAGAAAAAATATCCTTAGAACTGCCTTTTTGTAAATCAGTATGAATGACAATTGGGAAGGTATTTTGATTAATCGAGATGACCCCTTTCGTCCCCTCAGCTGTATATTGCTGAATTCGGTTTAAAACAACTTCCTTATTAATACCATAATGTTCGATTGCCTTTCGGTTAAGCGTAATCTGATACTGAGTTGTCTGATCTTCACTATCCGCACTCCCTTGAACGGACAACCCGGGAATAAGTTTAAGTTCATTTCGCACCGTTTGTGCCATTGATTCTAGTGTCTGACTATCTGTTCCAGTTAAATTAATCTTTAATTGTGAATCATCACCTGCTATGTTTTGATTCGAAACCGCGTAGACGGCTTTACTGGACAATCCATTTAATTGTTTCTGTAAATTCTGGATGAAGGCAGCTACATTCGTATCCTCTTTTACCATTATGGACAAATTGGCTATATTCGGTTTCTGAAGCCATCCGCCTCCTGCATCAAATACATCATCCGATTGAGGAGTAAAAGATGAACCCAATCCAGAGGAAAAATAATTCACTTTTGGATTTGTTTCAAGCAAGGCTTCCACTCTTTTCACTTCAGCGTCGACTTCTGTTAAGGATGTATTTTGAGGCATTTCCACTTGTACCCCTACTTGCCCTGTGATACTGGCCGTTGGTAGAAAATTCACCGGAAGGAAGGCAGCCCCCACTGAAGTTAGTAGAAATAAGGCAAGAAAAGCAAACACTACTTTTTTCTTTCGCGCAAACACCCAGGTTAGTATCTTAAGGGCAATCGGTTCAAGGTCGTCCCCGATAGAATTGGGGTTTCCTCTCCAAAAAAAGTTGTAAAGTACTGGTACAACTAAAATCGAAACAAACAATGATATGATCAAGGCAAAAACAACAGACCATGCAAATCCTGAAAAAGCGGAACTCACCATTCCACCTAATAATGCAATAGGAACATAAACAGCAACGGTGGTGGCAGTTGAGGAAACAATGGCCGGGATCATTTCACATACTGCTTCCGTTAACATTTGGATGCTGGTATCCCCTTGGGTCTCATTCACCTTTCTGTTCATATTATCAAGGATCACGATCGAGTCATCGACAACCCTGCCCATTGCAACAATAAGTCCTGAAACAGTAAGTATATTTAAACTGATTCCCATTGTTTTTAATAAACCAGTTGTTGCTAATAGACAGATTGGCAGTGAAATAGCAATTAACACGGTGGAGCGAACTTTACGGAAAAATAGAAACACGCAAATCATTGAAAATAAGCAGCCTAATAAACCTTCTTTTACAAGACCTTTTAACGACTCATTAACCTGCTCTCCCTGATCAAAGAGGGTGGAAACCTGTATATCCTTATTTTTCAATGAGGGAATTTCCTTTATTCTGCTCTTTACTCGATCGGATACATCCGTAATATTGGATGTAGGTGTCTTCAAAATATCTAAAACAACACTAGCTTTCCCCTTCGTTCTTGAAATAGTCTCCAGATTCACAATAGAGTTTGAAATATCAGCGACATCAGAAAGCGGAACGGTTTTGCCGACTCCATTCCTTATAGACAGCTGCAATAAATCCTGTTGATTGAATCCCCAGCCAGAGACTAGTACAGGAATAGACATCTGGTTGTTTGATACCTTTCCCTCTAAACCAGTTGTATAATTTTCTGCAAGTGATCGTTGGACATCATCAATCGTTAAACCAGCTTTTTTTAATGACTCCATCCTCAGGTTTACGGCATATCCGGCAGTTCCTCCTCCTGACACTCGAACATCCTTTACCCCGGGAACGGTTTTCAATCGATTCACAAAATCTTCCTGAATGGCAGTGCGTAGGGTATTTTCCGTTATATTGGCAGAAGAACTCATTAGACTTAATCTCGTAATCGGCATGGAGTGGGTACTAAGACGTGTGACTAACGGTTTTTCAATACCAGTCGGAAGTTTTATATCTTCTATGGCTTTAGAAACCTGCTCCTCAGCATGCTCCATATCATGGCTCATGGGAAAATTTAAACTGATTAATGCCCCGCCGTTAAAGGAGTTTGTTTCCACATCCTCCAAGCCTTCTACTACTCGAACTGCCTGCTGAATCGGTTCTGTGATCTTGGCTTTCACTAACTCAGCCTGATAATTATCTGCACGGACCGTTACCGACAAGGTTGGATTATTAATTTCCGGTAAATAATCCCGCTGGATCTGCCATGCAGACATTCCACCCCAAACAAGTATTATAGCGATTAAGGTTACAATCAGAATGGCACGTTTCATCGTTTCATTTATCAATCGTTTCATATCTTTTTTCCGGGCAATAAATATCCCGAAATCGTTCCCCCCTCTTTTATGTATTAAAAAAATAACGAACCTCTATGTTTTGATGGTGCCGTTGGTGAATAGTTTAAAACTGCGCTTCAGTACCTACCACCTTCCACAATTGGAATAGTAAAAAATACTGCCAGTTTTAACAACAATAGCTATCCTTACGGATAGCTATTGTGTGTCTCTACTTGCTTTTACAGCAATCCCTATTATTATAGTAGATTAAATGTATTAATCATTGTCAGCAGGTGATGGAGCAAAACTTTCAGGCTGCTTCTCTACCTCTTCAGGTGGCTGAACCTTTTTCTCACCTGGATATGGCTTATCAAATCCTTTTGTCGCATACCAAACGGCATGATTAAGCATATTAGCATTAGTCTCATCCGGTGATGCATTTCTGCCCACTAACTTTTCTTTATTCTTGTTGGACCACTCTGTCCATTTTTTCGAAAGTTCCTGTGCCTCCGGTGTCACTTTATCTGTATTAGCTAGTGCTGCCGTATTTGAATTCGGCTGGCCATTTAAGGTGTTTAGCGGAATTTGGTTTTTCTCTACTTCATATGGAGTAAGGTCCGGTTCATTTGTAAAAATTTCACTCATTGGTTCTGCTGCTGCATCGTTCTGATTCATTGGCTGAAGTCCCAAAATTTGTTCTATACTGCGAACCATGTTAATAACTGTCCAGTAGTGGCTGTTAGTAACGCCTTTTTTCACCCATGGACTGATGACAAATGCAGGTTCACGGTGACCATCCACGTGGTCAAGACCATTTTGGGCATCATCCTCGGTAATGATGATAACAGAGTCTTTCCAATACTTACTGTGGGAAATTAAATCGACAATTTTACCAACAGCCAAGTCATTGTCCGCTACCATTGCCTGTGGTGTAGGCGACCCTGTAGCAGTACCGTTTGTATGGTCATTCGTAATCCACAACGTGTTCAATGCCGGTAAATCATCATTCTTTACATGTTGTTGAAACTGCTGCTTGAAAATTTCAAACCGATATTGGTCTGGAATGCCCATATCAAATGTTGGGAACGGCTTATGTGTAATTGGCCCTAAGGACGGAATATCATATTTCGCCTCGTAGTTTCCGATTGGAACATGCAGCTCACCTTGCTTTTGACCAGAAAGGATTAAGGAATCATTATACCAATCAGTCCAAGTTCCACGCGGTGCTGTACCGGTAAAATCAGTAGTGTCTTCGCCGAAGTTCTCTACCGATACACCTTGCTTAATGGCTTGATCCCATAAATGGCCGGTAGGTGCATAGGCCATTGGGTCTCCAGCTCCACCAGGATAGCTTCGGACGTTCGCTGCATCTGTTTCTTTATCTTCATAATCCGTGTTTGTACCTTGCATTACCCATTGGTGTCCGCTTGCTGACTGAATACCAGAAACATAGAAATTATCAAAAAGCGGATAAGTTTCAGCTAGTTTATGGAAGTTTGGAGTAACAGTTCTTGGGAACTGCGTTAATGCCACTTCTCCATTGCCCTTTCCTAGGTCACCAAGTACCTGATCATAGGTACGGTTTTCTTTAATGATATAGAACACGTGCTTAATGGTAGATGGCTCACCGATTCGCTCTGGCATAGCAACTGGTTTCTTATTATTTCGAGGCTCTGCATTTCGGTTCTTAATGCCATACCAGTTGTTGTTTGAATAAACCTGCTTTGTCCCTTTAACAAGATCTTCTGTTGAAGGGAATGGAATCAAGGATAACGATCCAACTTGAGCGTAAGAAGAGTGTCCAGATACTTTAATACCCTGAATGGTTAAATCACGTGTCGGTCCTTGTGACCCAATACCATCGGCATTTGCAACAACTAAATTTTTATTTTCATTGTCTACTGCGATATCAACAGGGAACCAAGCAGTAGGTAAGAGCCCTTGTAATTCAGGAGTCTTATCAGGACCTTGCCAATCATAAACCGCAATCGCGTTATCGCGGCCAAGGCTGACCATTAATTTATTATCTACTACTTTGACAGCGTTTGGAGCTGCACCTTTATGGGCGTCCGGATATGGTTCGATGTCAATGGTTTGTACAACTGTATTGGTTTTTGAGTCGATAACCGAAACGGTATCACTATTTGTATTGGTTACAAATATGTATTGCCCTGACTGCGTCATACGCTCTGGCTGTACTCCTACTTCAATTGTTTTAGTAACGGTGTTAGTAGTAAGGTCTATAACGGAAACTGTTCCTGTAGATGTAGCACCTGTTTCAGGGTTTACAACCACTTGAGTTCCAGAAGAATTCACCGTTGTATCTCCAGCCTTCGCTTTTCTTCCGCCCTGGTTGGTAACGTAAGCTGTATTACCATCTACTAAAATACTTGTTGGGGCATTATCCACTGCAATTTTTGCTGTCAATGCTCCCGTTTGAGGATCCATAACTCCAAGGCTGTTGTCACGGTTAAGTGCTACTAAAAGCTGGCCTTGTGGGCTAACCGTTAAATCGAGCGGGTTGATATTTCCGCCAACAGCTGGATTTGGAAGAGTATAAGTTTTTTGGATAGCAGGAGTTCCATCTGCACCAACAGACATTACTACAACCTTACCTTTGCCGCCTGTAGATCCTGTAGCATATAACTGATTTCCGTCCTTCGAATAAGCTAATCCCCACATACTAGAAAGACCTAAACTTAAATCTTTAACAGTCAATTTTCCTGTTGCAAGATCAATCACATTGATTCCCTTGCCGCCATAGTTGTTACGGCCAACCATTGTTACAGCTGTTTTCCCATTAGGATTAATTGCTACTGAAATCGGGTTACCGCCAAATTCAATTTGCTTTCCAGCTGGTGTAATCAATTGGTTCACAGGAGTTTGTACAGAACCATCTGCTTGAGTCCCTACTAAATTGCTCCCAAAGCCACTTTCTTGTGCGGCATACGCCCCGGCAGAACCCAATAACATGGTACTTAACGTAAGTCCTGCAAGCATCTTTTTCTTTTTTCTAAGCTTTTTTAACATTCCTCTCATCCCCTTTTCTTATTACAGTAAATAGAATACTATTCTTTTATTAAGCTATAATTTCGCCATTGTAAAAGTTAACCAAAGCAATGTAAAGAGTAAATAAACAAAATTCCAACTATTTAACCATAACTAAAAGACTAATCCATTTCCTTAAATCTACTACCTTAGTATTTAAGTCTTCTTTACAAAGTTTTAAGATCGTTAATAATTATTTAATACCCACTTCATCTCCCCTTATAGGGCGGGTATATTGCCTGAATCTCAAAGAACAATTGGTTTCATTAATTCACATTTCTATTAAATAAAAATAAAAAAGTATTAACCTAGGGTTTCCCTGAATATTAACGGTTCGTAAAGCTAGGTTAATTCCATGTAAAGTTTCTCGGATTAAATTGTAAAAAAGTGTATCTGAAATTATCATTTATTTATACATCACTATTTAACTAACGAATTTATTACGATATGACTTAACACATGGGGGAAATCATGAAAAATAAAATACTAGTGGTTGATGACGAACCATCAATAGTTATGTTGCTTGAATATAATTTGAGCCAGGCCGGTTTTGAAGTATTAATAGCGATGGATGGTGAAGAGGGTAAAAGACTTGCTGAAACGGAAGCTCTAGATTTTATATTATTAGATCTTATGCTTCCAAAGCTAGATGGAATGGAAGTATGTAAGCAACTCAGGCAACAAAAAATTATGACTCCTATTTTAATGCTCACAGCTAAAGATCACGTACTGGATAAAATAATAGGTCTAGAGTTAGGTGCAGATGATTATATGGTTAAACCATTTAACACGAGAGAGGTTATTGCAAGAATAAAAGCTATTCTTAGAAGGGCTCAGTTTCAAACTGAAGCTGCTAATGACATTAAAATAGAAGAAAAGGAAATCGTAATTGGTGAATTAATAATCTATCCGATGAAATTTGAAGCATATTTTAAAGGAAACTTTATAGAATTAACTTTAAAGGAGTTTGAATTGCTCGTTTATCTAGCGAAAAACAGGGGCCGAGTTCAAAGTCGTGAAGAATTGCTGAACGCTGTGTGGAAGAATGATTTCTCTAGCGATACTAGAATTGTGGATGTTCATATATCCCGATTAAGAGAAAAAATTAAAGAGGAGTCAAAGAAGCCAGGTTATATAAAAACATATCGTGGAATTGGCTATAAAATGGAAGAACCTAAACTTAATGACAGACAGTTATAAATGGCTGCCTTCCTTCTTTTAATGATATTTAAGTTTTTCAGTTGTTCGCGAACAATTTTAACCCACTTCTAATTTCATTAAAAATCTTCAAAAACCCTTATATATCAAGGTTGGCGGGACTGCGTGGGAATCGGGTCTTCTAGTCACGGATTGAGCGTCCTCCTTGGTCCAAATTTATAATATAACTGCACCTGCTGAACCTGCTCCCATGTTCGGCCACTTACCACTTGCATGGAATTCCTTCCATATAATAAGACAGCTCCAAATAATAGCTGTCTTTAAAAGTTATGTAGCTGTTCCTCTATGTTGAATCCTTGCTTGTCTTATATCTAACTAGGATTCTACCAAAATCTTGAGGTTCTAATGTCCCTCAGTACACATCCGAACCAGTAATTCGAACTGGGATATCTGAATCACATTAACCCCAGAGAGGTTTCATTCTTCTTGTCTTTTGCGAAGAATGAAATGTAGCCTTCTGCTGCAGGTAAAGCATTTTAATTAAGAGAAAAGCGACCTTCATATAGAAGAATCGCCCTTATTACTGTCCTTTAATCACAGGTTTCATTTGTCTTCATAACTAAAGAATCTAAATCTGCAAAATGCTATTTTTCATTTAAAGAGTATTGTTGATTTTCTAACCAATTTTTAAAATTATTTTTACATTTCATATTTTTTCAAAACAATGACTGCATTATGCCCGCCGAACCCAAATGAATTGGAGAGACCTATTTTGAGATTCGTTTGTCGGGCTACGTTCGGTACAAAATCTAAATCACATAAAGGATCGGGTTTTTCTAAGTTGATCGTGGGAGGAATGATCCCCTCCTGCAGGCTTTTTGCTAATGCAATAGCTTCAACTCCACCAGCTGCTCCTAATAAATGACCTGTCATCGACTTATTTGCGGTAACAGGTATTCTGTATGCCTGTTCCCCAAACAATTTTTTTATAGCTATTGTTTCAGATATGTCACCTACCTTTGTACTTGTTGCATGAGCACTAATCAGATCAACATCATCAATAGAAATGGACGCATCCTTTAAAGCCATTTTCATTGCAAGATAAGCTCCCCTACCTTCTGGATGAGGAGAAACCATGTGAAATGCATCAGAACTAGCACCGTATCCAATTACTTCAGCATAAATTTGTGCATTTCTTTGTAAAGCATGTGTTAATGATTCAAGTATTAAGATGCCTGCCCCTTCGGACATTACAAATCCATCTCTATTCGAATCAAAAGGACGACTAGCCGCACTTGGGTCATCATTCCTTGCAGATAAAGCCGTTGCATTTCCAAAACTCGCTAAAGACAATTCTGTTACGGCTGCTTCAGCCCCTCCAGCAAATGCTATATCAGCCATACCATACCGAATAATTCTGAATGCCTCACCTATAGCTGTATTTCCAATTGCACAAGCGGAAACAGGTGCCATGGTAGGTCCCAATGCTCCATATTTAATACTTATTTGTGCCGAAGCCGCATTTGCAATCATCGATGGAACCAACGTGGGGCTTACCCTTTGCGGTCCTCTTTCTCGAAGAATATCAATATTTTTAGTCAAAGTCTCAATTCCACCTATTCCTGAACCAACATATACACTAAGACGCTCTAAATCGATTTCCGTAATGTTCAGTTTGGAATCGTTCCATGCTTGTTCAGCTGCAACTAGAGAGAATTGACAAAATCTATCCATACGCCTAGCTTCCTTCTGACCAAGTATATCTTCAGCTTTAAAATCCCTAACTAGTCCAGCAATTTTGGTTTTATGCTTACTAACATCAAATGTATTAATGTGAGAAATTCCAGATTTTCCTTCGGCTAAATTCCTCCAAAATTTTTCAACATTGTTTCCTAAGGGTGACACGACACCCATTCCTGTAATCACAACTCGTTCCATATTTATTCCCCCTCGTAAAGATTATCTATATTTTCACACTGTATTTATCCTATTACAAGTTGTTGTTTATCATAGTATAATTAGTAATATGATAATTGTTTTAAGCTAGGAGTAATGTGAACATGAATAGCAAAACTAGATTAGAAGCCCTATCCGAATTTTTAAGGTCAAAACGTGCAAATATACAACCTCAATCAGTAGGAATACCAACGGGAACTAGGCGGAGAACCCCAGGTCTAAGGAGGGAGGAAGTCGCCCAGTTAGCGGGAGTTAGCACTACCTGGTACACATGGCTGGAACAAGGACGAGATATTAAGGTCTCGTCTTCTGTACTAGATTCTATAGCATCTGCTCTACAATTAAATAACGATGAACGAAAGTATCTATACGATTTAGCATTAGAAGTAAACACAAATGTGTATAAACAGGAAGTTTTACAAACAAAAATCCCCCCTTCTTTAGAAAAAATTTTAACAGAATTAAAATATTGCCCTACTCTGATCACAGACCGACATTTCCAAATCGTTGGTTGGAATCCTGCTGCAGCCTATGTTTTTTTGAATTTTGAACAAATTCCCATTGAACAGAGAAACTTAATCCGCTTAGTGTTTACTAGGAAAGAATTGAGGTCCTTAGCTGTCAATTGGGAGCATTTTGTGAAAGGCTTTCTTTCCATCTTTCGGGTTTATTATGGACAACATATGGGGGATGAATGGTACACTCAATTTCTCAAAGAAATGACTAATCTTAATCCAGAGTTTCAGTCCTTATGGCAAGAAAATCAGGTAAATATGGCTCCCGAAGTTTTAATTGAATTTAGACATTCCAAGGCAGGTAAAATGATTTTTAATTTAACTTCTTTACAAGTTCATGGTAATACTGATTTTTGGTGTAGCATTTATACTCCTGTCGAGGGTTCCTCTACTGAAGAAAAATTAAAGAAGATGATGAAAAAAGGGGAAAAAAGTTAATATTATAGCTTTAAGTTAATTGATATGTTAAAAAGGGGGACTATACCAATAACGGGTTCCGTTAACTATCGCAAATATTAAAAATGTAATGCAAAATGACCTTCAAATTGTAATTTGGAGGTCTATTTTTGTTGATATAAAGGGATTTCGATAATTATTTTTGGGAGAATTTGTAGTGCAATTTGTATATTAAAGTGTGGGGGTACAATAGCCAGTGTGTTGCAGCATAATACACTACATTTTTACTTGCAAATTGATATACAGAAAATATTGGTTAGGTTCTGTTATAATTGAAAGTTGATTTCACTGTATTTGAAAAATAAACGGAGAAATTCCGGCTAAATTGGGAAATACCCATATTTCCTTAAAAATAAGGGGAGTACGGAATATCTCCGCTTCTTAAGCCTCCCTTATATACATTAGGAGGAAATTCTCCGCCTATGAATTCTCATACCTACGCAAAAATCGTTAAGATGCTTTTTAACATATTCAATTCGATAGTCATCGTTAATGCTTCCGTCTTCCCCACCACACTAACCTGATCCGTATCTGTTAGTTGAAATAAGGCTATACTCTGCAATATGTTAAAGTTGATAGCTTGTACACTAGCAAGTTTTTTAAGGAATAAACGAGCTCCTACCGTCCTTTTTCCCTTTCTCTTGCTTTGTTCTGCAAACAAAAAAGCCTCCTTCGCTAGATTGGGGGTTCCCAACACAGCAAAAGAGGCTCCACAGTCTGTTTGATATTACCCAACATAGTCTATATGTAAAACAGCTTCGATAACCAAATATTTACAATCGTTTGAAGCCGTAGGTGTATCAAGGTTTTTGGCGGGACTGCGTGGGAATCGAACCCACCAGACCTGGCACACAGGTCTCAAGCAGTTTTGAAGTTTGCTGGCACCTGTTTTTTTAGTATCTTTATATATTCTCAAGTATTGATATATCAAGCTTTTGTACTATGTAGTATTTTCTAGTGATTTATAATATTAAAATTTGGGCACCAAGCATGGCACCATTACCGCATGATATAGTATTCGAACAATTAGTCCGATGCAGTTTTTAATAACTAGGCTGTGCTAAATGTAAATGTGATTATTAATTAAAATTAAGTAAAACCCGAAAATAAAGATTTCCAAATTTTTAATAGCAACATTTAATGAAAAACATCATACAATCTCTCCACAGCCCCAGCTACATTTTCTTCCCTAAGATTAGCAAATCCCAAAACTAAACTGATCCTGTTTTCGTAATTAACGGTCTTTTTTAGCATAAACCGCCGCATCGAATAGATTTCAAGCTTTAACCGTAACGCGCTCTCTTCTATATCCTGATACCCTTTCCCCGTATGAAAATGGGCGAGAAAATGAAGGCCTGCCGAAACATCTTCAATATCGATCTCCTCTCGAAAACGCTGTTGAAGCTCCGCAATTAACAATTTTCTTCGTGTATCATACTGATGGTTCATCCGTTTTACGTGTCGTGCATATTCACCGCTTTCAATGAAAAGCTTCAACGTGAATAACATAAGAGAGTTACTGTATTGGATGAAGTTTGAATAATACTCCCTGTATTCCCCTATGAGCTCAGGTGGCAAAACCATATAACTAATCCGCAAGCCAGGAAGCACTGTTTTTGAAAAAGTCCCCATGTAGATGACTCTTTGGTTTCGGTCTAAACTTTGCAAGGATGGAATATTGTCTGTTCCATATTTAAATTCGCTATCATAGTCATCTTCAACAATGTATCTGTTTTCGCGTTGAGCTGCCCAGTTTAACAGCTCGATTCGTCGGGAAATTGGCATGATTTTTCCTGTAGGGAATTGGTGAGACGGGGTGACAAACACCACATTTGCCTTTACTGACTCAATCTCGGTCATGTTAATACCTTGATCATCCAATGAAACAGGGTGAACAGTTAAATTCATCTTTTTCAGGAGCTGGTGAAAGCGGACATACCCCGGGTTTTCGATTGCAACAACTGTTCCTTTGCTGTTCATTTCCATCAATTGACCTACCAATAACTGTGTCCCTGCCCCAATGATGATTTGCTCCGGCTCACATTCGACTCCCCGAGTCAAAGCAATCATTCGGCAAATAGTCTCTCTCACAACATAAGGCCCTTGGGAATAAGACATTTCCGAGAGTTCTCTTTTATACGATTTAATTGCTTTCTCCTGACACTTCAGCCATTCCTTAAAAGGAAATAAAGAAGTATCTGATGCCATATGGGACAGTGAAAGCCACCCATCTTTGTCGACAGGCTCCTCCTTTAGTTCACTTGGTAGCTTTTGCTTCCAATGCTTTTCTTGTTCAATAAACTCAGTAATATTTTCAACAAAGTATCCACTTCGTTCAATCGCATAGATATACCCCTCAGCAAGCAGCTGTTCATAGCCAAAGCTGACGGAATTAATACTGACATTTAATTGTTCGGCTAATGACCTTTTTGAAGGAAGCTTTTCATTTGCTTTTAACTTTCCAGTTAAAATATTTTCTTTGATCCCTTCGTATATTTGTTGGTAAATATAATTCGAATCCCTCTGTTTATCGATCAGTATGAACATTCTATTACTCCCAATCTGGTACCTAATTTTTATCGATTTTGGTACTTTTCATTATACCAGATCCATGGGATACTTTTCCTATAATTCAGAAAATTATTGAAGGAGCGATCAGAATGCTAGTTTCTTATTCACAAACTGCAGAATTACAGGAAAGAAGAAAAAAATATGTCCCAAAGGGTGTAAGCAATGGAAATTTAAACTTTGCCCAGCATGCCTCCGGGGCAACCGTAACAGATATTGATAATAATGAATGGATTGACTTTGCAGGTGCAATTGGAACGTTAAATGTAGGCCACGGTCACCCTAAGGTAACCGAAGCAGTCAAGATCCAAGTAGATAAGTTTTTACATCCTGGATTCAACGTTATCATGTATGAAAGTTATATCAATCTTGCTGAAAAGTTATGCCAAATCACCCCTGGGGATTTTGACAAACAAGCGATTTTCTTTAACTCAGGTGCAGAAGCAGTAGAAAATGCGATTAAAATTTCCCGCCGCTACACGAAAAGACCCGCGGTTGTTTCGTTTGTCCGCGGCTACCATGGACGAACCAACTTAACAATGGGCATGACAAGCAAGGTAAAGCCGTATAAATATGGGTTTGGTCCCTTTGCTCCGGAAATTTACCAAGCACCATTTCCTTATATGTACCATAAACCAGCCGGGATGACAGAAGAAGATTATGTGGATCAGGTCATTTCAGACTTTGAAGATTTCTTTATCTCCACAGTTGCTCCGGAAATGGTTGCATGTGTGGTAATGGAACCTGTTCAAGGCGAAGGCGGTTTTATTATTCCACCGAAAAAGTTTATGCAAGCTGTGAGCCGTTTCTGTAAGGACAATGGAATTGTGTTTGTAGCTGATGAAATTCAAACTGGATTTGGCCGTACTGGCAAATTATTTGCCATCGAACATTTTGATGTAATTCCTGATTTAATTACGGTTTCAAAATCGTTAGCGGCTGGTCTGCCGTTAAGTGGTGTTGTCGGAAAAACAGAAATCCTAAATGTTGCAGATCCCGGTGAACTTGGCGGTACTTATTCGGGGAGTCCTGTCGCCTGTGCTGCAGCTTTAGCCGTAATTGATATTGTGGAAGAAGAAAATTTAGTGGGGAAAGCTGAAATCCTTGGGCAAAAAATTGAAGCGAAATTACAAGACCTCAGCATAAAACATGACTTTGTAGGTGATATTCGCCGTTTGGGTGCGATGGTTGCTTGTGAGATAGTGGAAGACCGCTCCAGCAAAAAACCAAACAAGACGAAAACATCACAGATTGTCAAATATGCAAACGAAAATGGACTATTACTCCTTTCAGCCGGCATAAAGAGCAATGTAATTCGTTTCTTAGCCCCATTAGTGATTACAGATGAAGAATTAGCAAAAGGATTAGCGATTTTGGAAAAGGCTTTTGAATAAGAATTAGAGACACCCGATCCGATATTGGAAGGATCGGGCTATCTTCATAAAAACATTGGGTGGTGTATATAATGGCAGATCTATTACAAGTGAAGAATCCGGCAACAGGTCAAGTTATTAAAGAAATCCGGATTAATACAGAAGAAGAAATCAAGCAAGCACTAAAAGCCGGGCATGACAACTTTAAAAAATGGGCAAAGGTTAATGCCCATGAACGTTCCCGATTATTAAGAAACTGGTCACAAATCATTCAAGAGCATAAAGCAGAAATCGCTGAAATCATGACATTGGAAAATGGCAAGCCGTTGAGTGAATCACTCGGTGAAGTAGATTATGCCACTAGCTACATTGATTGGTATGCAGAAGAAGCAAAACGCATCTACGGAAGAACAGTCCCTGCGTCTTCTGAAACAAAAAGAATCGCTGTTACCAAACAGCCGATTGGTTTAGTGGCTGCGATTACGCCGTGGAATTTCCCGGCGGCAATGATGACAAGAAAAGCAGCACCTGCTTTGGCGGCTGGCTGCCCATTTATTGTAAAACCTGCAGTCGAAACACCTTTAACAACGATCAGATTAATTGAACTGGCCCACGAAGCTGGAATTCCTACTGATGTCATCCAATACGTAAATGGTTCTGGCTCGATGGTCGGCAACCTTTTTACAAGCAGTGAATACGTCCGCAAAATTACGTTTACTGGATCTACTCCTGTCGGAAAGCAATTAATCAAAAACAGTGCTAATACGGTGAAACACGTAACGATGGAATTAGGCGGGCACGCTCCTCTTATCGTTGCCGAAGATGCGGACCTGGATTTTGCTGTCGAGCAAACGCTCCTCACTAAGTTTCGGAATGCAGGACAAACATGCGTATGTGCAAACCGGATCATCGTCCATGAAACGATTGTTGAAGCTTTCTCTGCCAAATTAGCAGAAGCAACAAAAAAATTAAAAATTGGCAATGGACTTGATAAAGATACACAGGTAGGACCTATTATTAACGAAAAGGGCTTCAACAAAATCGTCGACCAAATTAATGATGCGATTGAAAAAGGGGCAATGGTCCTGGCTGGAAATCAATTCAACGCCGATAAGGAACAAGGGTACTTCTTCGTCTCCCCTACTGTCTTATCAAATGTTACGCTTGATATGAACATAATGCAGGAAGAAACGTTTGGTCCGGTTGCTCCGATTATTACCTTTAAACATTTAGAGGAAGCAGTAGAGATTGCCAATAGTACCCCATATGGTTTAGCTGCCTATTTCTTCACCAATAACTATAAAACCGGCACATATTTAAGTGAAAATCTGGACTTTGGCATTGTCGGCTGGAATGACGGGGCACCATCCGGAGCTCACATTCCCTTCGGCGGCATGAAGGAAAGTGGAATTGGCCGCGAAGGCGGGCTCGAAGGGATTGAACCCTACTTGGAAACGAAATATTTATCTATAGGAAATCTTTAGAGCCTCTCAACAAAAAGATATAATGATTTTTTTACTTGCCAAATACAGTTTTTTGAAGAATTCTTTTAACATAAAATTCAAACAAGACTCTTACGTTGGACATATAATCAACGTAAGAGCCTTGTTTTTTCTATATTTCAATTATTTTTGTCTTTTCAATCAAGGAGTAATCGTGATTGTTTTTATGGGTGTAAAAAATTCTTTTGCCGCCTGCCCTTGTTCCCTTCAGCTGTTTAAGCGGATCGGATGAAATTGATTTTCATTTTATATTAGTTTTCCGAATAGTTAAATTGTTAATAAAAAAACAAAATTTCTTTCTTAACAGCTATGATCTCCCTATAACATATTCCCTATCTTCTTTAACTCGGTTTCGATATACGATCTGGTATGGTCAAACCCAATAATGGCCAAAACGTTTCCGTTATGATCCGTTAAGGGAGCAAAGCTGGTTTTCCATTCTCCATAAATATCTTCATATAAAGAAGTGACTCCTGCTTTCCCATCCATCGCCTCAAATGCAACTTCCATCATTTCAGGAGGTCCTTCATATATATGTCCAGGTGGAATTATGAAATCTTCACTTGCTACAATCGTTAGCATTTTATTATTATCTAAAACTTTAAAAATATAGACCCACTCAATAATTCCTTCTTGTTCACGTATTTTCGTTAATTTTTTCTGAACATTTTTATACGTCAGGTTGGATGGCGACATATTATGATTCACTAATTCAAAGATTTCTTCTGGAAGAATGACAGTAGATGTCACAATCGCCATGGATCGTAATTGTTTATTTAAATGTTCTTCCAGTATTTTTCTTTTATTTAGAGGTGAAAGAGTTTTGTGTTGCATTTTCTCGCGAATTTTTTTATATTTTCTACTCATTGTAGGTTGACTAATATCCAATACTTTCGCTGCAAGCTTAACTGATTTATATTTATCGATCGCCATTTTAATCAATTGTTCTTCAATCATATCCACTGCTTCTTGCATCGGTATAATGTGATGAATTATAGGAGGATCCTTTACAGCAGTCTTTTTCGGGATATATTTGTAAACTAAGCTTGAGTCTACAATCAGTTCTTTACTAGTCACGACTATTCGTTCAATCGTATTCTCTAATTGTCGAACATTTCCCGGCCAATCGTAAATACATAATAAATCAATAGCATCTGGTAGAATATTGATGTTTCTATGATATAACGAATTATATTTTCCTACGAAATGATAGATTAAGTAAGGAATCTCTTCTGTTCTTTCCCTTAATGAAGGGATTTCAATTGGTACTACATTTAAACGATAATATAAGTCTTCTCTAAATCGTCCCTCTCTGACCATTTTTTCTAATGATTGATTTGTCGCAGCTATTATTTGGACATCAATATGAATTGGTTTTGAACTTCCTAATGGTGTGACTTCTTTTTCCTGTAAAATCCGCAGTAACTTAACTTGCAAGTTCAGTGGCAATTCTGCAATTTCATCGAGGAAAATAATCCCTTCATTTGCTAATTCAAATTTTCCAGGAGCACCATTTTTGTTTGCACCACTAAATGCCCCGCCCACATAACCGAATAATTCACTTTCTAATAAATTTTCCGGAATAGCACCACAGTTCACTGCAATAAAAGGTTTAGATCCCCTATTACCTAATTGATGAATGGTTTTAGCAAACATTTCTTTCCCTACACCTGATTCTCCTAATAAGAGAACTGTGGTTGAAACTTTTGAAACCATTTCTATTGTGTGAAGTACATCTTTCATTTTCTGACTATGGACGACCATTGAAGGAATGTGTTTTACATCCGGCTCATCGGTTATTTCAATGGAATCCCTTAAACGATCGGAGATACTTTTTAATCCCCATACCATTAACTCTTCCCTAGTACCATTTGATTGGAACACGGTTATGAGAATCGTACTGCCATTCCAAGCCTTTAATTGAAGAGAGTGTGCCTCTTTATTTAATAATTGTAAAATGGGATCACCAAAAAATGAAATTTCCTCTAATTCAGTAAATGTTCTACCAATCATTGAGGTAGAGTTTGTTGACCAAAAGTTTTTCAGTTTTCCAACTAGAAATAAAATTGTTCCCTTACCATTGGTTACAATCATTTCATCGTAAATAGATAGAAAACTAGATTGATAGGCTTGAAGTAGTTGATCATTAGTCAAAATCATGGAAATCACACATTTAACCCTTCATTAAATAGATTTTAAAATTTTAGATTATTCAAAATAAATTATTTCATATTTGAATAAAGAATTCAAATATGAAATTAACAAATACTAACAAATTAAAAAAAATATTAAGTTGTGGCTATTTTGTGAACATTTTCAATTTGGCATAAAACTTGCTAATGGTTATAACAGAGGCTTAGAAAAGAGGAGGTCTAGAACTGGCACTATTTATTGCGTGAACGGCAAGTAAAATAAGAATACTTTCCAACTATTCAGTCTGAAAATGAGATTATTGATCAAAAATTAAAGGAGGAATTTTTCATGTACAAATCTACTAAACTGGATTTATTTCCATATCCTTTTCGGAACATTAAAGAAGGTACCAACTACCGGTATTCAAATGACTTAAAAAAACTTGAAAAGCATGAACAAAATTGTGTTGTCATAACACCAGAATATGAAAAACAAATAAAAAGAAAAAGGGAATTACTTAATGAACAACCTGAAGTAAGATTCCAATCCTATCCACATACAATGGAAATGCAATGGGAAGTAGCAGAAATGCTGATTAATATGGCAGTTGAACGCTACCCGGAGCATTTCCAAGTAGAAAAAATTGGTAATAACTGGACTTTTCATAATTTAATCTTAAATGAAACGGAATCTTTCATATTTGGTGATGAATCTAGTATCGAGCTAGAGCCGCTTGATTTAGTTGGCCGTCATTTCGCCACTGACTTTGTATTAATGGTTCTTCGGGATGACAATCTTTATTTGGAAGTTGCTCAACAATCTTATGCAGCTTTATTCTCCCCTCACTGGAATAAAGGGATGTCCTTTGACGAAATTCATGGACCTGTACCATTTGTGTCACGCACAGGTGTACCACTGGCTGAAAGAGTTCGTAATTTCTTAATACGCAATGTTTTACCAGGTGAGCCCTGGACCAGAATCAACTGGAATTTGATGGCAAACCGTTGGGATGTAAATTATGAAACATTTGATACATGGGGACCAACACGCTCACAAGTCACTCCAGAAAATGCCGGTAAACTAGTAAGACTTCGTGTAGAAGAACAATTTTTCTATCGTATGCCAAGGAGTAATGCGATTTTGTTCGTTTTAAATACTCAATTCCTGCCAATGGAAGATTTGGCATTAAAACCAGAATGGCTTGAGCAAACATACTCTATTCTCTCAGATATTCCGAAACCAATGGCTGATTATAAAGGATTTACCCCGTTTATCAAACCTACAGTAGAATATTTGAAAAACTTGGTTGAAAAAGTAAAATTACAAACTAACTAGGGTGCAATGATTGGAGGTATGTAAAGTGGTATACAACAGCCCGGTATTATTCGATCAATCAGAAACAATTGTAGAAAAATTCACAGTAAGACATGATAGGAGAAAATTGCTGATTATTTCTGCTGAACCCAGCGAAGCAGGCACAATCCAACAATTTACGAATGAAATAAATGACCAACAAGAATATGAACTTATCGAAATCAATGAAGAATTACAATTAAAAAATATTAGCGAAGTATTAGATCGTCAAAAAATGGGAACACAACTTTATATTTCAGCTAAATGGGATGATGCGGTTCCTATTTTTTCAGCAGCGATTGAGGCTGGGTTTTCAGAAGATGGAATTCAAACACATATTTCTGGCGAGAAGAGGCGTTATGTATATTGTATGAAATGCTATCACCTTCAAGAAGTTGAGCCTAAAGAAACAGATACAATTTGTTACCATTGCCAAATCAGCTTAGAAATTGGTCCTTTCTTCTCGATAGAACGAAAAGGATATATTGGATATCCTTACAACCCTGCTTTCGTAACATCATCTTAAGAGTTACGTGAGAAGTAAAAAGTAGAATTATAGTCATAACGATGGGAGTGATGTTTATGAGATCATTCGGAAAGATTAAAGTTTACGTAGGAAAAATAGTGCAGGAAACAAAAACGGTAAAGCGCTTCCACTTGCATCCGGTTGATGTAGAATTACTACCTGCATTTACTGGTGGTTCCCATATCGCTACATATGTAAAAAGTGGTAATGGTGTTATTGAAAGAAATTACTCTCTAGTCAGCCATCCAACCGACCGTACTCAATATGCAATTGCCATTCGTAAGGATGATCTTTCAAAAGGAGGATCTGTTTATTGGCATGATGAAATAAAAGTGGGCGATCATTTAGAAATCAGTTGGCCTAAAAATCATTTCCCACTGGCTTTCAAAGCAGCTAAACATCACGTGCTTTATGCAGCTGGAATCGGTATTACTCCATTTATGACCATGATGGAGGATTTAACAGCAGAAGGTAAATCCTTTGAATTACATTATTCTGCAAGAACGAAAGAAGAATGTGCTTTTTATGATGAATTGCAGGCAAAATATCCTGGTAAATGTCACTTCTATTTTTCAAGAACAGAAAATCCTATTAAAATGACACCTGTAACCATGGCGGAACATCGGATTGGCACACATGTGTATTTCTGTGGACCCGTTTCAATGGTGAAAGAATACAAGGAAGCAGCGGACTCATACGGTTACCCAAGTCATTCCATTCATTTTGAATTATTTGCCACGACTGATGAAGGAATGAAAAATCCTTTTGTCGTAAAATTAGCGAACAGCGGTAATCAGGTGGAAGTTTCTGAAGAAGAAACGTTATTAGAAGCCCTATTAAAAGCTGGGATAGAAGCTCCCTATTCTTGTAAGGTAGGTGGATGCGGCAGCTGCGAAGTACAAGTAGTTGAAGGTGAAGTTGATCATCGAGATCACTTCTACAAAGATGAAGAAAGACGTACGAAGAAAGTTATTTTAACTTGTTGCTCGAGAGCAAAAGAACTTGAAAAAGAACTCGTTTTAGAACTATAAAAGTGACTTTTTTCTGTAATAGATTCATAATCTTCATCTTTGGTATCTAAAAAACGCTGAGGCGTATAAAATAGGAGGCAATTCTAATGACAACAACCACCCAAGTATTAGAATTAAAGATGCTTATTAATGGTGAATGGAGACTTTCTAGTAATCCAGATACCAATAAGGTAATTAATCCGGCAAATGGTGAATTAATTGCTATCGCTCCTAGAGCAACAGTTGAAGAAACCAAAGAAGCCATCAAAGCGGCAAAAGAAACGTTTGAAAGTGGGGTATGGTCTAAGCTAAGTGCACAAGAACGTGCTCATTACCTATTGAAAATTGCTGATAAAATTGATGAAAAACACGATGAACTAGTAGATCTTGAGGTAAAAGATAATGGAAAAATTAAAGCCGAGGCTGATATTGATATAAGTGATGCTGCCTCTTGTTTCCGCTATTATGCTGGCCTAATTAGGACTCCAGATGGACAAACATATCATGTTGCCGATCCAATGCAAACGATGGTAGTACGTGAACCAGTAGGGGTTACAGGGTTAATTGTTCCTTGGAATTTCCCATTCTTAATGAGTGTTTGGAAATTTGCTCCTGCGTTAGCAGCTGGCAATACGATTGTGTATAAGCCAGCTGAAGTAACTCCAGTAACTGCGACGAAATTAGTTGAAATTATTGAAGAGGTTGGTGTACCGAAAGGTGTAGTCAATTTGGTATTAGGAAAAGGCTCTGTAATTGGCGAGGTAATCGCAGCCAGCCATGATGTAGATATGGTTTCATTTACAGGAAGCACTGAGGTAGGAAGAAGCATTATGCGTAACGCTGCAGGCAATTTGAAAAAAATCTCCCTTGAATTAGGTGGAAAGTCACCTAATATTATATTTGCTGATGCTGATTTTGAAGCTGCTGTTGATCACGCATTATTAGGTATTTTCTATGGCTCCGGTCAAGTATGTTCTGCTGGAAGCCGAATTATTGTAGAAGAAAGCATTTATGATCAGTTCGTTGAGGAGTTCGTCAGACGCGCCAAAAATATCAACGTAGGACCAGGATTAGAAGAAGGTTCCGAAATGGGTGCCATTGTAAGTGAAGCACAGCTCAATACTATTCTAGAATATATCGAAATTGGTAAAAAAGAAGGCGCAACTTTAGCTTGCGGTGGAAATCGTCTTACGGAAAATGGTTTAGATAAAGGATTCTTTGTTCAACCAACCGTATTCATTGATGTATCTTCAGAGATGAGGATCGTAAAAGAAGAAATCTTCGGACCTGTGGGCGTTATTCAAAAGTTCAAAAATGAAGAAGAAGCAATTAAACTGGCAAATGACACAATTTATGGTCTTGCCGGCGGCGTATTTACTTCAGATGGGGCAAAAGCACTGCGCGTGATTAAACAAGTACGTGCTGGTATAACTTGGATTAACGCTTATGGACCAACTTACAACGAAGCACCATGGCATGGATATAAACAAAGTGGCATCGGTTCAAGCCTTGGAACATTTGGATTAGATGAATTCCAAGAAGTGAAACAAATTAACATAAATCTTGCTGTAGGACCAACAGGCTGGTTTTCAGACGATAAATAACTATTAAAATAACTTTCTAGCTAAGTGAAGTTTACTGAATATTAGTATAATTATATATTGGCACAGTACTGGCAAATAGAATTTAGCTACTATTTAAAGGAGGCTCAAAAACATGCAAAAAAATCAGAACAACATAATTGGTGGATCTGCGACAGAACATCATGATAGTGATGCTGCGCAACTGGCATCGCTTGGATATAAATCTGAATTTCGCCGCGACATGAGTCCATGGGCAAACTTTTCGCTTGGGTTCACTTATCTATCTCCTGTAGTAGGTGTGTACACACTATTTGCATACGCACTTGCGGTTGGCGGGCCGGCAATGATTTGGAGTTTTGTTATTGTCGGACTCGGACAATTACTAGTGGCACTTATCTTTAGTGAGATAGTTGCGCAATACCCTGTTTCAGGGGGAGTTTACCCTTGGGCCCGAAGATTATGGGGCCGCAAGTGGGCTTGGATGACTGGCTGGGTATACTTAATAGCTTTGCTTGTGACGATTGCCAGTGTTGTATACGGAGCTGGACCTTTTCTAGGACAAATTTTAGGGTTTCAAGCATCTGTGGACTCCACGATAATATGTGCTCTAATCATTCTTGTACTTGCGACTATCATTAATTTTCTTGGTACAAAGGTTCTTGCAACTGCAGCCATTATTGGTTTTGCTGCTGAGATTATTGGTGCGCTTGTTGTTGGTGGCTGGTTGCTTTTAACAGAAAGACATCACGGTCTTAACGTGCTCTTTGATTCTTTTGGTGCTCAAGGTAGTGGCAGCTATTTTATTGCATTTGCAGCAGCTTCATTAATTGGAATTTTTCAATATTATGGGTTCGAAGCTTGTGGTGATGTAGCTGAAGAAGTACCGAATCCGGGTGTTCTTATCCCGAAGGCAATGCGTCGGACGATTTACATTGGCGGTGCTGCGGCAACTTTTGTTTGCGTTTCTTTAATCCTTGCCGTTGCTGATATCCCAGCAGTTATCGCTGGTGAGGACGTAAACCCTGTTGATACAATACTAAACGATGCTTTTGGTCCTATTGGAGCAAAAATTGTACTGGGTATTGTAGTGATTTCTTTCCTTTCATGTGCAATGAGTTTACAGGCTGCAGCAAGCAGACTTGCTTATTCGTATGGACGTGATGATATGATTATAGGAAGCCGATTGTTAAAGAAGTTTTCCGCTACTCGTCACATCCCACCATATGCACTTCTTCTTGCGGCTTTTGCGCCTGCCATCATTGTGCTTGGATCAAAAGTGTCTGCAGATGCGATCACAAAGATAGTCAGTTTTGCGGCTTTTGGCATTTATCTTGGATTCCAACTGGTTGTCCTTGCTGCGCTTCGAGCTAGACTTAAAGGATGGAAGCCAAGTGGTAAGTATCAATTAGGCAAGTGGGGACTGCCTATCAATATTGGTGCACTTATTTACGGAATTATCGCTATGATTAACATGTGCTGGCCAAGAACGCCAGATGCACCGTGGTATGATAACTATATCGTGCTCATTTCAGGAGTGGTAGTTGTTGTTACTGGATTAGTGTATATGATGATTCATCGCAGCTATGGACATAGCAGTATGCCCTATAATGATGCAATACCGAAAAAATATATCTCGGAGCAAAACGAGCCCAAAGACATATCAATGTAGAATTTATGCTAACTCATATTTGATGAGTAGGTTACGTCGGGTTCCACAGTGTCCGAGTCACTACAATTCATCTGATTTTATCTTTAATTACAGTGCCTGGCACTACCCAAATAATCTTGTTTCACAAAAAAAGTTCCACAAGCCAAATAGCTAATTTATTATTAAAAAGTAAAAACCGCACGAGTGAAAAATTCACCGTGCGGTTAAATATGTATTATTAGCATTAGAATTGGCGGGACTGCGTGTGAATCGAACCCACCAGACCTGGCACGCAGGTTTCAAGCAGTTTTGAAGACAGTGGGAAGAAGTCCTTACGTTTAGTCCCAATTAACAAGCCTCAATCTTCCAATTGCCATTAATGACCGTGGAGGACCGGGTATTGAAACTTCTTCCGTTTCCTATTCGACGTGAATTATCAATCAAGTCTCTTGAATTACAAAGAAGGCAACTTCATAGTTAGTTGCCTTCTTTGTAATTGAGTTCCGAGATAAATTTTCCCTTACCCCAAGTATGAGGCATAATGTGGGTAACCGTGTCCAGAAAGTAATACCAGCTACAGATAAATAATTATTGGTTAAATCGCCCACGTTGGCGAAGTAACTCTCGGTATAAGTTCGGATCTTTTTCAAATGCAGCACGCCCATGAAGCCAGAAAATATTATTGATCGCGACAAGATTTCCAACTGGTAGTTCCAATTCAATTACATGTTCATCATTTTCCAATGATGCAGAAAGATCACCAAGATATTTTGCTTGTTCGATGGTATCAGGATAAACAAATTGATCGATAAAACATATACCAGGCTTGTTATTATAATTGAAGAAAGTTAATCTTTCAATCTCTTGATCAATGTTTTTACTCTTTGGCGCTTTATACGTAAATTTATGATTTGCTAACGGATGTTTGACATACTTGTCAATTTCATTCCAGTCATCAAGATGCAATAAACGTGATTCACCACCGCGGGCATTTTGTTCCACCATCTTCATCATTATAAGCCAATCTGTCGGCTCATCCACAAACGTACCATCTGTATGAAGTGTAAATAACCGATATGCCTGACGAAGATACGAGTCGCTGGTATCCGTATCTTTTACAGTGAAACGTGCATAATAATTTCCCGACATGGCATCATGATTTGGAGCTCCCAACAAATGAGAAATAGCAGTTGAAAAAATTACATATTCGTCAGTATTTTCAGTAGCACCTTCTAAGCCGATAGTAAAACCACCGGATTGTCGGTCATGTAAAATGCTCCGAAGAAGTTCAGCAAACTCTTCTCCTACTTGATTCAATAGATAAGAAGCAATAATATGGCGAGCATATGGCGTGTATTCCAAATGCTGGACAGAAATATCGTCCTTTTTTACTGCTTCCAGAAAATTAGAAAGCGCATTTGTTGAAATATTTATTTGATATAATCGGTCACTTTGAGAATGGGGTTCAATCTCATAAGCTTGGGTTTTTTGAACAAATTTTAATGCTTTCTTTTCAATAACATTCATCAATAAAACCTCCTGAATAATGATTAAATTGTTTGTTATCCACTTGAAAACAAAAATAGCCAGTTATTCTGCTCAATAAAGACACAGTATAACTGGCTATTATCTACCTTATTGCCCTACATTAATAGAGTCATAGTAAATTTCACAGTTTTTTATTAAATTAATCTCCTGGTTTATAACGAACATTATCCACGTTTTTGAAAAGGTGACTATTCAAAAGGCGAATATAC
>JAANMP010000061.1 GCA_011250595.1 Bacillus sp. MM2020_1
GTTATATTGTAATAACATCAGATTAAAAAATAAAAATATTTCAAAAATTATAAAAATATAAAGTTAATTAAGCTTGTATGGCTTTTTTTATAAAAAAATGAAAAAATATGAAACTAATTGTGGGTCTTTTCAGTCTTAAGGTTGTTAGAGAGGAGGAAGTTATAAGGTGCCTAAAAATCAAATTGCAGATCCGCCATGTAATCATGACAATGAAATAGAAAAAGGAAAATTTATAGATGAGCTGATGAATCAGTATTCTCGAAAGGTCTATTTATTAGCATTCTCTTACGTTAAAGATAAAGGGCTTGCCGAGGATATCGCGCAAGAGGTTTTTATAAAATGTTATAAGTCTCTTCACCATTTTAGAGGTGATTCACAGATTACGAGCTGGCTTTATCGGATTACTGTGAATACGGCCAAGGATTTTCTTCGGTCGAAGAGCTTTAATATTCTTAAGTACCCGAAGAGTTTTTTTGAAAGTTTAACAAAGAGTGAGAGCCCGGAGGATGCGGTGCTTAAGCAGGATCAGCAGGATGCAGTCTTGCAAACGGTGCTGAGCCTGTCGACGAAATATCGTGAAGTGATCATCCTCTACTATTTTCAGGATGAAAAAATGGAGGATATTGCCGAGATTCTTCATTTAAATCTCAATACGGTGAAGACAAGATTATCAAGAGCCCGCTCGATTTTGAAGGGAAAAATAACTTCTTTTCCAGGAGATGATTTGCTTGAAAAACGATCTTAAGGAAGTAAAAGAATACTACAATGAGATGTATTTTAATGAGGGAATTGCCAATCGAATAAAGGAGGGCGTCGATCAACAAATTCACCGTGATAAACGGAGCAGTATTGGCAAAAAAGTCGTCTATGTTTGCAGTGCTGCTGTAGCTGCCTTCACACTCTTTATTGGGCTAGCGTTTTTATCACCGGCAGTGGCGAAGGTCGCTGCGAAGGTTCCTTTTTTAAATATGATATTTGAATCCAAGCCGATTTCTGAGGTGATCGCTGAAACGCTAACAAAGAAAGGCTATCCATTTGATGGAGTGGGAGCTCAATATACGCCTAAAAAAGTGTTTTCGGTCGGGCTTCGTGGTTCAAAGGAATATGTAGATAGAGTGAGACCTGAGGTAAAGAAGCTTGTGAAGGACCTGCTACTGGCTAGAGATTTTGATGCCTACGATGTTAAAGTATACAGCTCTGAAGGGAAAGTCACCGAACCTACTCCGGAGGAAATCAAAGCAGATCAAGAATTCGAAAAAGTAGTAGGTATCGTCAACGAGGTATTAAAAAAGTACGGATATACAGAGGGAATATCGATTGGATTTCAAGCGGTAAATCAGACGGTAGATTTTAGTTTACCGAATACGGAGTCGAAAATCGACGAGATTAAGCAACAGGTTCAAAGTAAACTCAATGCTAAAAGTCTTGGTTCCTTCACCCTCAAAGTAAATGTGTACAATGCGAAGAAAAAAGAACGGGAACGTAGATGGAGCCCGATTATCTCAACGATTGCGGAGGGAACGTTTGGAGCTAAGAAATATAAAGTAACGGAAGTAGGATATACGAATAAGTCCGCTGAATTTATGACGATTATGCTCAAAACCTCCGTATCTTCATCAGACTCGGATTACGAAGAAGTCGTTGGCGACATTAAGAACACGCTTCAAGAATTCTTAACAAGTAAAAAAACGAGGGAAATCATCAAAGATGACGCTTATAAGGTTATTATTACTTCTAAGGATAAGAAGGAAACGGTGCTTACCTCTAACTGATTATTGATTAACGTGCGGGGCTTCTAGTTTGGACTAGAAGCCTCTTTGGTGTTATATTCAAACTTCATATTGTTAAAAATAAGCTTTTTATATTTTTTGCTCAACGTATCTGCTTTAGTGTAAAGCAAATTCTTTTTACCTTGGTCCAGTTCTCCAACAAACTTAACCTCAATTTTCCTCTTCAACTCATTCCAAAGCTGATTAAACTCTTTTATATAGGGCTTAACCGAACCTTCATAGGCATTAACATCAATAGCGATGCCTTTAGACCAAGCTTCTTGGTCAGTCACGATAATGGCTTTGTTCATCTTCCTCTTTTCAATCAGCCTTAATGCGTCCAATATTGCCAGAATTTCACAAACAATTGATTTTGCTGTTTGGATATTTCTTACATTGGAGATACCGGTGGCAATTTCCCGATTTTCAACGAGTACCAATCCGGTCCCTGCCTGATGATTTTTAAAATTGTAAGAACCATCAACAATCATAAAGGGAACCTCTGAAGGAATATTTAGACACAAAGGCATAAGGAACTTTTCCTTTGAGCTACTTGTAAGAGATGTTTCTTTAGTTTTGCCACCTGAACCCTTCCGATAATGGTCCAAGATATCCTCAATATGAAAAAAATCCCTTTCGCCGACTCTTTCAAAAGGCATCCCTTTTTTACACAGGGCCGCTAAATTCTCTTTCGTGATCCGCAACGTCGTCAGGACTGTGTCTTGGGTTGTATATTCCTTGAGCGTTCGTCCTTTTTTATCCACAAATTCACTTTCTAACCGTTCCTGCGATGGTTGATAAGTCTCCAACCACTTCAATATCTCACTTTCCAGAAATCGATATTCATTTCCAATCAGATAGTGCGGCATTCCATCCGCTAGATAGGCATTCATTTGAGCTTTTGATACGTTTAATTTCTTTATAAATTCTCCTTTTAAAAGTAAAGCAACCGGAGATTTTTGTTGTGTCTTACTAGCGATTACTCTCACCTGCGTTCTATATGTGTAGTTATCTAAATTATACTATCTATGGAATATTTGTCCAAGATACAAAAAAGATCAGGATTTCTCCTAATCTCCGAATTGACATTTTATTTCTCCATCAACCATTTCGAGACGATCTTAGATTTTTCATCATCTAATAAGTTGCCTGGCATTTTATTTGTACCTTCACTAATGATTTTCAGTACTTCGGCTTCTGAATATTTACTTTTTATATCTACTACAGTAGGGCCGACAGCCCCTTGTAATTGGGCACCGTGACATGCAGCACAACTTTCCTTATAGATCGATTCTCCGTCCATGGCGGTACTAGCCTTTTCTGATGAACAACCAGTTAATAATAAAAGCATAAAGGCAAAAGCAGCTAATAGTCGATTCATGTTGTTTCCTCCAAACACATAATAATATTGGTAATGTTTTCTACCTTATATCTATCTTAATAGAGAAAAGAGATAAAAACTTAGCTCAATTATGAACAATTGGGAAAAGTTTTACTCTATCTGCCCCGACTCCTTTATAGTAATAAAGTAAGTCAGGGAGACGGTCGTCCCTCTGTCTTTTTCGCGTTTTAGAAGTATAGGTGATTGTCGAAAAATTGCCCTATTTGAGTGATATTTGAAACAGTATCTAACGTACCTTTCCTTTATGATAAACAGTATATGGGAGTCAAAAAATGAGTATTTTTCAAATTGCATGAGAGGAGCCCGCTATGAGAAATCAAGGTAAAAGCACCGATTTGGGTTTGTTTATTCAAACCTTTAAATCCGTTCTACTAAATCTCCCTGTGCCCTGCTATATTCTTGATCTAGAAGGTACAATTGTATTTGCCAATGACGCGACAATCCAGCTGACAGGGTATCAACGAAAAAGAGATTTTAAAAGGAGCTTTCTCTCTCAATTGGATGATGAATATATCGATAAAACGATTGAGCATATTAAAACAGTTCTAAATGGAGAAAGACTTCAGGTTCAGATTGAAATCAGGCATCAAAGCAATAAAAATATTCCGGTAGATATTGTCTCCATCCCGATTGAGATTCGTGGATTGGTTCAAGGAATTTGTGGTTTTATTTTAGACAAGTCTGAAAAAGGTGCGGTTATCCATCGACTGTATGATCCAAGCAATTGGGATAAAATTTTAAACGAAATCGATATTTGTTTATGGTCTGTCGATGCAAAAACGATGGAAACGCTTCAAATATCCTCCGCCTCTCAGCATATTTTGGGTTATTCCGAGGAGGATTTTATTCAGAACCCCTATTTGTGGATGGATATTCTTCATCCCAATGATAAAACAGATGTCCTCGAGCAACTCGCACTATTAGACAAGGGGCAGTCCGTTAGAATGGAATACCGGATTCGTACCCACCAGGGAATGGATAAGTGGGTGATTGATTATATCGTACCCATTTTTGACGAGCTTGCGATTGGTCCTGTCAGGTTTGACCGGGTTTTGATGGATATAGACCGTCGGAAAAGAACAGAGGCTGAGTTGACCTATTTAGCCTTTCACGATCCATTAACAGGCTTACCGAATCGCAGGGAATTTGATGGACAGCTTCGAACAGCCATCTTGGAGGCGAAGCGCAATAAGCAATTCGTTGGGATTCTATTCATCGATATTGATCGGTTCAAGGATATCAACGATTCACTGGGCCACAAAATGGGGGATCAGTTGATTAAAATCATCGCGAATCGGCTAAAAAATCATATCCGGACAGACGATGTAATTGCCCGTCAAGGCGGGGATGAATTTGTCATTCTATTAAAAAATCTGCCGAATAAACATGTGATAGAGGAAATGGCTGCAAAAATAAGCCAGGTGGTTGCTGAGCCAATTACGCTGCTTGAACATGAGTACCGAATGAGTGTTAGTATTGGGACCAGTATTTTCCCGGATCATGGGCAAGATGCTGAGGTGCTCATGATGAGAGCCGATCATGCAATGTACTTGGCGAAGGAGAATAAAACGGGTATTCAGCAATATCAACTTGGCATGTCCAAAAGCCTGTCACGAAAAATGCTGCTTGAACAATATCTTCATAAAGCAATCGAACAAAATGAGTTGTATTTAGAATATCAGCCTATTTTCGATGTGTATGCCAAGAAAGCCATTGGTCTGGAAGCTCTCCTTCGCTGGAAGCATCCTGTCTTGGGAAGTATTCCGCCGGTAGAATTTATTCAAATTGCGGAGGAATCTGACCTAATTATTAAACTTAGCAATTGGGTTTTAGAGACGGTCTGCAGCCAGCGCCGGTTATGGCTGGATATGTATCTAGCGCCTTTTTATATCTCGATTAATGTTCCGGCGAGGCAAATCCATCAGGATCACTTCATTGAATCGATTAAACATTCCTTACAAAAATATGATTTACCACCGGAATTCATAAAAATTGAAATAACCGAACGGACCGCGATGACGAATGTCGAGAAAACCTTGCAAACGATGCGAGAATTACAAGCATATGGGGTAGATATCATTCTTGATGATTTTGGAATCGGCTATTCATCGATTAGTTATCTGGTGCAGTACCCTTTTAATACAATCAAAATTGATAAATCATTTATCCAAGGCCTAGACAATAAAAACCAAAAGTCGGTTTGTCGGGCATTAGTGGCAATGGGCAGAAATTTGGGGATGAATGTAGTTGCTGAAGGGGTCGAGGAAATAGACCAATATCAATATTTATGCAGCATTGGCTGTAATAAAATACAAGGCTACTATTTTAGCAGACCCACTTCAGTGGAATTGGTGGAGAAGTTTTTCTAGGTGGGAGTTTAATTCTCCAGACATAAAAAAAGGGGGCACTCACTCCTAACGGGTTCCGTTATCTATCGCAAACATTAAAAATGTAATACAAAATGACCTTCAAATTATATGGTAATTTGGAGGTCTATTTTTGTTGGTATAAAGGGATTTCGATAATTATTTTGGGTAATTTGTGGTGCAATTTGTATATTAAAATGTGGGGGTACAATTGCCAATGTACCTCAGCAAAATACACAACATTTTTACTTGCAAATTGATATACAGAAAAATATGGGTTAGGTTCTGTTATAATTGAATGTTGATTTCACTGTGTTTGAAAAATAAACGGAGAAATTCAGACTAAATTGGGAAATACCCATATTTCCTTAAAAATAAGGGGAGTTTTTCTGCTTATATTATCCAAATCTTTAGATTTTGTCTTATTTAGAGCAGTTAACCGGAATATCTCCTCTTATCTCCGCTTCTTAAGCTTCCCTTATATACATTAGCAGGAAATTCTCCGCCTATGAATTCTCATACCTATACAAAAAACGATACGGTGAAGGCGGATATGGTTTGCAAACTTCGTAATACGGAATCCGAAGAATAAGCAATCAAAAGCAAAATAGCAAGGGTATAAACCCTCGCTATTTCTAATGTTTTTTAATCTCTCTAGCCTCACAAATTGCCCTACATTTTATAGTGCAAAAGGAATACATTTTGGTTTGCATTTTCCTGTGCAAATTGACGTTTTGCGATAGGAAACAGAACCCGTAAACCACTCCCTCTTTTTTTAATTGTATAAAACTGGGGCTATTTTCATAATGTTTTATATAGAGGGGGGGAACCGAATGAATTATACGAAGTCGATCATTAGTGGAATCATTGCATTTGTTATTATCGTGGTTGGCTTTTTTTCAAGCACATCCGTTGATTCTGGATATAGAGGCGTTCTCTTACAATTAGGGGCCGTTAAACCGACGATTTTGACGGAAGGATTTCATTTTAAACTTCCGTTTATTCAAACCGTCCAACCAATTGAGGTCCGGGTTCAAAAAGAAGAAAGTTCACAAACAGCTGCGTCAAAGGATCTGCAAATGGTCACTGCTATGGTGGCCGTTAACTATTCTGCGGATCCAGAGGCGGTTAACAAGCTCTATCAAGAAATTGGCTTGGATTATCGGAATCGAATCGTTGACCCAGCGATTGCGGAATCACTCAAGGCAATTACCGCGCAGTACACGGCGGAAGAATTAATCTCGAAACGGCCAGAGGTATCGGCGAAAGTGAAAGAGATGCTTGCTAGTAAATTAACAAAATACTATATGATTCTAGAAGATATTAATATCAAAGAATTTGCTTTTAGTGAGGAATTCAATAAAGCGATTGAATCGAAACAAACCGCGGAACAAAATGCATTGCGTGCCAAAAGAGATCTCGAACGTATCAAAATCGAAGCCGAGCAAAAGGTCGCTCAAGCGGGTGCAGAAGCGGAAGCGTTACGATTGAAAAAACAAGAGGTAACCCCGGAATTAATTC
Source organism: Bacillus sp. MM2020_1 (assembly GCA_011250595.1). Lineage (GTDB taxonomy): Bacteria > Bacillota > Bacilli > Bacillales > Cytobacillaceae > Neobacillus. The sequence continues at coordinate 7,059 of JAANMP010000061.1, forward strand.
AATTAAAGCAAATCGAGGTTCAAGAAAAGGCCTTGGAGAAATGGGATGGGCGCCTGCCAAGTGTAACAGGCGGAGCCACGCCATTTATTGATGTGGAAGGACTTTCGAAAAAATAAGCAGGGATTTAATAAGAATCAAAAAGTGATTTTTAGATAAAAGGAAGGAAACAGACCAATCGCCATAAATTGGTGTAACTGTTTCCTTTTTATTTTTAACCATTATGTAAAATAAGGAAGTGACGAATGGGTTAGAATAAACTTGTGAAAGGGGTATGAGTATGGAGTTAACAATTAATTGGAAAGAGAAAATGGCGTTTTCGGGGGTTACACCTTCCGGTCATGAAATTGTCCTGGATGCCGCTCCCGAAGTCGGAGGAGAGAATTCCGGCCCACGACCAACGGAACTGCTGCTGCAGGCAGTGGCCGGTTGTACAGGAATGGATATTATCTCGGTCTTACATAAAATGCGCCTCGAGCCTTCCGCATTTCAAATGGATGTAAAAGGAGAACGTGCCGAGGATCATCCCAAGCGTTTCACAACGATTAATATTCATTATGCATTAGATGGGGAACTCCCTGAAGATAAGGTAATCCGGGCGATTCAACTGTCGAAAGACAAATATTGTTCCGTCTCCCATTCCCTAAATTCAGAAATAACCGTTACCTATTCCATCAATGGGGTCAAAGGTGAACAAGCGATATAACTTGGAAAGAAGAGAGGTTCTACGTGACCGAAATCAAGGAATATCAGAGATAGCGGTCACGTAACGTGGCCCTTTCCCTACTTAACCCATCGTTTCTTAACAACTCATAATCCATAATCAATAATTAACTATTTTCCGTCATTAACATATACCGCAAGATGGCCGCTAGTCCTGCTCCATGCTTGAATTCACCGTTGATAACTAAGGTCATTACTTCTTCCATCGTTAATTTATGTACTTCGATTTGTTCGCTGTTTTCCAATTTTTGCTCTGTGGCGGTGAGTCCGGTTGCCGCAAATAAGTAGATTTCCTCGCTAGTTGAGCCAGGAGAAGGATAAAAGCTTCCTAAATCCAGCCAATATTCAGCCTTATTGCCCGTTTCTTCCTCTAGCTCTCTTTTAGCGGTTTCGATTGGAGCATCAGCATCACTTTCAGTGTCAATCATCCCGGCAGGCAGCTCCCACTGCCAGCTTTTTATCGCATGACGATATTGTTTTAAGCATATGATTTCTTTGTCCTTTGTTATCGGCAGGATACATACGCCCTTTGCAAAATCTAAATAGGAAAAGTCCTTTTCCTCTCCATTCGGGAGAGTCACCTTTTCGATCATTACCCCAAAGCGATCTATCTGTTCCTTAATAGAACTATTAATCTTCCAAACCATTCTCATTCAACTCCAAAATTCATTTTCTTAAAACTATTTTACATGGATGGAGGATAATTGACCAATTCTACCCAGTGCGGATAATTATCCCATAATTTGTAAACGATATAGAAAGACGTACGTTTCATAAAGGAGAAGGACTTACAAGTGAATCATATTCCTCCGTTTCGAAGGCAGAGAGCGTATTTATCCCAATTTTCCACCGCGCAGTTGCATTTAAAGAACCCGTGGATTCCAGCCTTTTTCTCATTCTCTTATCCGGGGTTTGGACATATCTTGAAGCGTCGATATATCTCTGGGTATATTCTCATTCTATGGGAAACATTTATTAACGATCGGGCGAAAATAAACCTTGGCATTTTATATACCTTATTGGGTGAATTTGAAAAAGCAAAAGATGTTTTGGATCAGAGGTGGCTCATTCTCTATCTGGCTATTTATATGTTTGGAATTTGGGATAGTTATCGGACGACAGTTGATATAAACAAACAGTATATATTAGCTGACCGCGAGGACGCCCAAGTCTTAACCATGAAAATGGGATCATGGGATATTAACTACTTGGATAAACGAAAACCAATAAATGCACTCATCTGGTCCGCCTTATTTCCTGGCCTCGGACATCTTTATCTCCACCATGTTATTACAGGATTCTTTATTTTTATTTATGCGGTAGCGATATGTTATTTGGGACATATTCCGGAAGCTATACACGCATCGATGACTGGTGATTTTGTTCAAGCTAAGAATGTATTAAATATGCAATGGACACTTTATTTTCCTTCCATCTATTTCTTCATCATTTATGATTCTTATGTTTCAACGATTGAACACAACAAATTGTTTGAGAAAGAAATGTCAAAATTCTTACGTGAAAAATATCAAAGTAAAGACTTCCTTTATCCATTGTAGAAAGTGAGTGTGAGTCGATTGTTTGTCATTGCCACTTTCGAAAATTCCATTTTTATTGAGTTAGCTATTACGGCTTTGGAACAAAACGGAATTTCAAACGAAAAGATATTAGCGGCCCCTCTCGATAAAAGAGCGGAACAGCGAAAATTATTTGATACGATTCATCGAGCGGACGGTTTAAGCCTTTTTGATGCATCAGCCATGCTCGGTACTTGTTTGATGCTATTGGGCGCCATCTACGGATATGTATTAAAATGGGGTCCTATTATCTGGGGGATTATTGGGGCAGTCAGCGGTTTACTTCTCGGATTTTTGATAAAATTGTTGATTGTTAAAAAAAATAAAGCCGGGACCAAAAAAATTGCATCAGAAATTGTCCTAATGATTCGCTGTGAAGAACAGCAGTGGGAAACCATAGAAAAAATCATCTGGGAAAATAACGCACTTGGGGTGACAAGAATCAAGCGTTAAAGCATGAAAAAAAGACGAGAGGAAAAATCTCGTCCTTTTGGTGCGGTGTCAGGCACCGAGAGTTTCATTCACTTGGGCACCGAGTTTTTGGATTTGCTTGATAATGGATGTGATTTCTTGAACGGGTTGAAGTAGATCGGTTTTTTCGAGTGTTGAAGGGTTAAGTTTGCCGTCGTTGATATCGTTTAGGTAAAGGTCAATCTCCGCCACCAAGAGGTTATTTTGTACGATGATTTCCTGATGAAAGGCATTCACCGTTTCTGGGACTTCAAGTGTATTAAAGGATTGAATATCATTTTTCATTTGTTGGAGTTTAGCTCTGAGTTCATCTGCGGCAGGCTGGTTGTCTATGACCTGTTGGATGAGGGGAGGAATTTCAGCGGCAAAATGGTCTAAAGTCGTAACATAGGTTGTGGCCTCCTTTACATAATCAAGCGTGACAGAGGCAGTGTTTAAATAAGAACACCCGCCCAGGAGGAACAATAGACTGGCAGACAAAACAGTCAACCACCTTTTCATCATTAGAAAACCTCCGTTTCATTATAGAAGAAACTGTTTTTTTACGCTCTTCTTATTTATGTATTCAGGTGCAACAATAATATTCATTTTGCGATTGGGGAACAGAGAGCATTTTCTAAGATTTTCAGCCTGAAATTTCATCAACCGCCGATTTAATTTATCATTTGTGACAGAAATATGAATTTTTCTCATCGGCAGAATGCAGTATTCAACATATTACGAGTGTAACAATAAAATTAATGTCATAAACATCATGAAGGTAGTAGTTAATTGTCGATATTTGATGATGAAAACTAGTTCTATGAATCCGCTTTCAATTGGTACACTAAGGTTCCTAGTCAAATATTAAGGAGTTAAGCGATAATGACAAACGAAGATCTTTTTGTGCAAATCGAAAATTTAAGAAATAAGATGATAAGAGCAGGGCTATCGAAAGGTTTTACCTCCGCGGAAACTGTCACACTCAGTGAAAGACTTGATAAGTTAATCAACTTACAAATGGGGTCACTTACGAAAATATCTGCCTGAATACATATTAGGTATTTTTTCGATATATTGATAGAAAAACATGACCCAAATTAACAGTGATAACTTACCGAGAAATAGGTATAAAAGTCCTGTTTAAAGGACTTTTACGCTTTTTTTAAAAGATAAGAATATATAAATTTCGACTTTGAAAATTGTCCAGCTCCAGCGCCCTAGCGGCTAGTGTCCTTCGCTCTCCGCCCTACGATAAGTCAAGCACGAATGCGCTATCGCTCTTCGTGTTTCCTTTATCTCAGTTGGAGAGCTCCAGGCCATACGCAGCTGAACAGGGCGCTTGCGCTTTTCTTCTAACTAGTACGGATAGCCTCCATAGCCTCCATATGGATAGGTTACAGGTGTTGGGTACGGTGCCGGATATGGTGTTGGATATGGTACAGGATGTGGGTAGCCACATCCAGAGGACAAGGCCCCGACCGTTAGCCCTCCTAATAATCCGCCAATAAATGGTGAGCCGTAGCCGCCGTGATACCCACCATGATACCCTCCACCATGATAGCCGCCATGAAATCCTCCTCCATGATAACCGCCGTGATGTCCATCATGTCCATCATGTCCGCCCATTCCGCCATGTCCGCCAAACTGTCCTCCGCCGTGAAATCCTCCCATCATACACATACATCTCCTTTTTTAATCAATAACGAATGATCCTGCTGGTACCCCCGGTAAAAGTGGGTTACCTTTTGTACTGTATGCATGATAAACGTCCAATGAATGGGCGCTTCAGGGAATTCTGTGTGGATATTCAAATTCCCGCTTGTTTCTTGCTATAATGGCAGGTAAGGATAGTCAGAAAAAGGAAGTGACTCGCCAGCATATGAAAATTAAAGTGTTAATTGCCGATGATAACTCATTTATTCGTGAAGGGTTGAAAATTATTCTATCTACCTACGAGGAATTTGAAGTGCTGGACACGGTGAGTGATGGAAACGAAGCAGTCGATTACTGTCAAAAGCATGAAGTTGACATTGCACTGCTCGATGTACGAATGCCCAACATGAACGGGGTGGAAGCAACAAAACGGATTACCGAACAGACAAACACCAAGCCAATCATTTTAACCACCTTTGATGATGATGAATACATCCTGGATGCCATTAAAAATGGGGCGAAGGGCTATCTACTAAAAAACAATGACCCGGAACAAATTCGTGATGCAATGAAAAGCGTGTTCCGCGGAAACAGCATTATTCAGGATGTTATTTTAGAAAAAATAAAGTCAAATTTAACAGCGGTCAGCACTGAAACGGAAACAATAATCGATCTCACGGGATTTACAGAGCGTGAACGTGAAATCATAGCCCTGATTGCGAAAGGATATTCCAATAAAGCAATCTCGAAGGAATTGTTTATCTCCGAAGGGACGATTGCTAATTACATCACCTCTATCTTAGGCAAGACGGGGCTTGAACACCGTACACAAATCGCAATTTACTATCTGACGGGGAAAGTCGACTAAGATGGAGTTTTGGATCATTTTTACGAAGCTGCTACTGTTAGTTTATATTGCTACGCTTGCAGTGCAAACCAATATCAGCCATATCTCCTGGGTGGTTCTCGCTTTTCTTGTCTATTTTTGTGTAAATATAACTCTATATATTTGTAAAAATAACACCATTAAACGGGTGCTGCATGTTCTGTCCATTGGTATCACGACTGCTGCCTATCTCGTCGTGGACCCTTTGTTTAGTTTGCTGCTGCCTTTATCAATTGTGGAATTGGCTGCTGGTTTGATTGATAAAAAAATTACATGGATGCTTCTTGCACTGATTCCCATATTATATATCGATGAAACACTGCAGCCTATTTATGGCTTAGTGGCTTTCCTTTCCATGATGATATTTTCAATCGCGTCCATTTATGGAGATAAATTAGTAAAAAATGAAGCACAAATCGATAGGATGCGAAAAAAGCTTCATCAGTTAACGAAACAGATCAATGAAAATACCGAATACATACGGCAGTCGGAATACACCTTTAAACTAGAGGAACGCAACCGAATTTCACAGGAGATTCATGATAAAATCGGCCACTCGATGACAGGGGCTCTTTTTCAAATGGAAGCGGCGAAACGATTGGTTGAGACCGACCAACGAAAAGCAACGGATCTCCTCCAAAATGCAATCAATATTTCGAAGGAAGGGATTGAAAACATCCGCCTGACCTTAAAAAATATGAAGCCTCCGACAGAACAAGTGGGGATCCACCGCTTGAAGCTGCTATTTGATGATTTTATTGCCAAACAACAGTTCAAAACCGTCCTCACCCATGAAGGGAATTTGGACCTTATCACGCCAATTCAATGGAAAATCATCCATGAAAATGTTACTGAGGCGTTAACAAACGCCATGAAGTATTCACATGCTACCCAAGTATCGGTCGATCTTAAAGTGTTAAATAAAATAATCAGGGTCGAGGTAAAGGATAATGGTTCGGGGTCCGGAACGATCAAAAAAGGCCTAGGCATCATCGGCATGGAGGAGCGGACCGCAACCGTGAATGGAAAGGTGATTGTCGACAGCTCCGAGGGTTTCTCTGTCACCACGCTCCTTCCAATCGCTACATGAACATCTCACGCTGACAATATGAATATTCTCATGTAAAAAGAATGAACGATTGCACTTATGCGCGTTCATTCTTTTTCTTTATACTGGAAATAGAAAAGTGACAGAGGGGTGGAACGATGAACGTTTTAGAAATTAAGAACTTAACAAAAAAATTTGCTGATTTTATTGCGGTTGATAATATGAGTTTATCTGTTGCCGAAGGAGAAATATTTGGCTTTCTTGGCGCGAATGGAGCGGGGAAAAGTACGACGATTAACATGATTGCTGGCCTATTGCGCAGTAATGATGGGACAATAAGAATCCTTGGGAAAAATAGTGCCAAACAGAGCCGCTTTGCCAAGATGAATATTGGGATGGTCCCGCAGGATTTGGCCATCTATGAGGATATGACCGCCTATGAAAATGTGAAGTTCTTTGCTGGTCTTTACGGCTTGCGCGGGGCGGAACTAAATGAACGGGTGGAAGAGGCCCTTGAATTCGTCGGTCTTCAGGATAAACATAAAAGCTATCCAAAAAGTTTTTCCGGCGGGATGAAACGCCGCTTAAATATTGCTTGTGCGATTGCCCACCGCCCGAAGTTGATTATTATGGATGAGCCAACGGTCGGGATTGATCCGCAATCCCGAAACTATATCCTTAACTCGGTCCGCAAGTTAAATGAAATGGGCTGCACCATCATTTACACGAGCCATTATATGGAGGAAGTCGAGGAGATTTGTTCCCGAATCGCAATCATTGATCATGGGAAAATCATTGCTGAAGGAACTAAGGAGCAGTTGAAGTCGATTATTACCAATACAAAGGATGTCTGGATTGAAGTTAAATCAACTGAACACGTGAACCTGGATTCGCTTAAAGAAATTAATGGCGTCGAAGCTGTTTCCATCGATGAAAATTTAATCAAAATCAACTCGGATACCGGCGTCAACAACTTAAACAAAATCATTGAGCATTTTATGAGCAGCGGGATTGAAATCCGCTCACTCCAAGAAAAGGCACCAAATTTAGAGACGGTATTTTTAACATTAACGGGCAGAAATTTGCGTGACCAATAAGGGGGAGCCACTTTGAATATACTCAATATTGCTTGGAAAGGAATCAAAACAGATTTTCGGGACTTCCGAACTTTGTTTTTTATGTTAGCTTTCCCAATTGTGTTAATGCTTGTGCTTGGAACAGCCCTGTCGAACACCTTTACAACCAGCCTCCGCGTCGATGATATCGATGTGTTATACAAAGATACAACGAAGGGGGAGTACTTTCCTCATTTTATCGCTGCGGCCGAAAAATCAGGGCTCCATTTTAAAAAAGCAACTCGCTCGATTGATGGCGAAAAGGAAGTGAAGCAAGGTACCTATGATGGCTATGTAGAAGTAACCGCTCAAGGGATTCAGCTCTATGTCAATAATGGGACCAGCATCGAAGGGAATATCCTTCAAGGTATGCTCGCTTCCTTTGTCGATCAGTACAATATTGCTTCCGAAATTATCAAGGTAGCTCCTGAAAAGCTGGAGAGTGCCTTTACGCGTGAGAAGCAGGCCAATTTTATCAAAGAAACATCACTGCTTCCTGATAAGCAGCCCGGTTCGATGGATTACTACGCAATTGTGATCACGACGATGATTATCCTGTATGGGGCAATGTCAGCAAGTTCGCTCATCGTAAGTGAACGAGTACGGAAGACCGCTGACCGTCTGATTGCTTCCCCGGTCCGAAAAAGTGAAATTTTCATCGGAAAAGTGCTCGGCAGTCTCGTAAGTAATAGCCTCTGTATCCTGCTCGTTATTTTATTTAGCAAGCTCATTTTCAAAGCCAATTGGGGTGATCATCTGGGGCTGGTTTTACTTGTGTTACTGACGGAAGTAATCTTTGCGGTCAGCATGGGGATTGGAGTCAGCTTCTTGTCCAAAACAAGTGCCGGTCCGAAGGTTATCATCATGCTGTTTATCCAGTTAGCGTCCTTTTTTGGCGGCGCTTATTTTAAAATTGACAACCCCGATGGCATCTTTAAATTAATTACAGACCTTTCGCCGCTCACCTGGATGAATACAGCACTGACGAAAATTATATATGCAAATGACTTTGCGGCAGCGATTCCGGCGTTGACGATAAATTTAGCCGGGGCGCTATTATTCTTGCTTGTGGCGGTCATCTCTTTGCAAAGACGGGAGGGATTATAATGAAGGATATCGTCTGGTTAATTCAGAACACGTTGCGCGTCACATTTCGAAAAAAGAAAAATATTATCATGTATTTGTGTATGCCGTTAATTGGAATTTTTATTTCCCTGCTCGTCTATGGAGGTGATCAAAAAACTATTCTCCATGTCGGGATTGTTAATCAAGACCAAAGCAAGATAACCTCGGATACCATCCAATTTATAAAAGGATTAGAGAATGTGGAAATTACTAAGATTGATGAGGGCCAAGTTCAGGGGAAGATTTCATCTGGTGATCTGGACAGTGTGATTACCTTTGAGAAAGGGTATGCTGACAGTGTCTTGGCTGGGGAGCCGGGCCATATCCAGCTGACCTCCATTAAAGGTGCGGCGATTACTAATTACGTGAAATCTTACTTACACCAGTACATCGATAATATTACAACAATTAGTTATGTGGCGGGCGGAAATCAACAGATCTTTGAGCAGATGTATCAGGATTATCAACAAACGAATTATCAGCTGACCACTCATGCCTTAGAAGATTCTTCAAAAAACAAGTTTATGACCAACCAAACGATTGGCTTCCTGATTATGATCATGCTGATGTCAGCCGGCAATATGTCTGAAATCATACTTTTGGAAAAAGAAAACCGCACCTATTTTCGGTTGTTATCAACACCGATTAATGCCAGAAAATATCTCTTTTCCAATGTCATGGTCAACATGATTGTGATGACGATTCAGGTTCTGATCACTTTAACAATTATGAAAGGGATCTTTCATATTGGTATCAACATGTCGTTTTGGTCGGCAGTGTTTGTGATGTTACTGTTTTCATTGATAGCTGTGGGAATCTCGTTAGTGATTGTTTCTTTTTCAAACAGCCGCAGTGCCGCGGGAGCCCTACAAAATTTAATTATCACTCCGACTGTGATGCTTTCAGGCTGCTTTTGGCCGGTGGAAGTGATGCCGAAATCATTACAAAAAATCGCTAATTTCCTGCCGCAGCGCTGGACATTGGATACGTTAACGAAGCTTCAGGAAGGAAATGAGTTTAGCGGTTTGTATTTAAATTTCATAATTCTTTTCACCTTTGCCGCTGCATTTTTCTTGATTGCGGTTTACCGATTTAGTAGAAATAATACGACCCAGAATTTTGTGTGATTATTTTTTTATAATTTACAGAAAAAACCTCGAAGCTTGTAATCTTCGAGGTTTTTTGTGCCTATATTATTCGACTCTTTCTATAAAGATTCTACAAAACATTACAAATTCATTACAATTTAGCCATTTTCATTGTTATTCTTCTCTTACAAACTTAAACTATAACTATATGAGTCGGAAAATTTTGCTAGGGAAAAGGTGACAATGTATGAAACGGAAAATTTTAATATATTCAGTATCGTTTGCTCTATTAACAACTATTTTTCAAGTAACTCCTGCTTTTGCAAAAACACCTGTAACACAAGTACAAATTGATGAGACAAAAGTAGAGATTAATAGGACCGTTGACCAAATTGATGACTTAGAGACGAAGGTTCAGCAACTCGATGACCGAATCATCATCGGAATGGAAAAAAGTAAACAACTAAGCGATGATATTAAAGCACAACAAGGTCAAATCGTAAAAACAAAGGCTGAAATCGAAACAGCAAGAAAAGACTTAGAAACAAACAAAGACTATTATTCTGCAAGACTAAGAACCATGCAGGCACAAGGGAAGCAGTCAATTATCACTTACGCAGAATTTATTATTTCGTCTAAAGACTTTTCCCAGTTATTAACTCGCTCAACTGCAGTGATGTCAATTCTTGAAAGTAATACAGATATAATGAAGGCTCTATCTGAAAAAGAAGCAACATTAAAGGGTTCAGAGCAAAAGCTTGAAAAAGAATTAGGCAAATTAAAAAACAGCCAGGATGAATTAGCTACAGAAAAGAAGCAGATAGAAGCAGATAAACAAGAAATTACGACAGTTTTGGCAAAATCAAAAGACACCTTAAAGCAGCAAAAAACGGAACTAGCTAAACAGGAAACAGAAAAAGATGCTCAAGATAAAGCAAGACAAGAAGCAGAAGAAAAGGCAAGACAAGAGGCACAAGAAAGAGAAAGAGCAAGACAGGTAGCACCAGAAAGACCAAGCCAACAGGCACCAGAGAGTCCAAGCCAACCGGAGCAAAACGCTCCTGCAAATAAGCCATCCATATCCGATGCACCGAAGGAAACCGTGTCTAACTCGGGAGATGCAGATGAGCTAATCTCATATGCGAAAAGATATTTAGGTGTTCCTTACGTTTGGGGCGGAACATCACCAAGCGGGTTTGACTGTTCAGGATTCACCCAGTATGTGTTCCGTTCGATTGGGATTTCTCTTCCGAGGGTCTCTCGTGATCAGCAGGATGTTGGAACCAGAATTTCTCCGTATAATGTCCAAAAGGGTGATTTAGTATTTAGGGGTGACCCTGCCCACCATGTTGCCATCTATATTGGCGGAGGGAAAATTATACATGCTCCGCAAACGGGGGATGTTGTGAAAATTGCTTCGTATAATCCAGATAGGTTTACAACTGCTGCTAGAGTATTGCACTAAAAATAGATTAATAGGGAAAAAGGCTTGGGGGAAACTCCAGGCCTTTTTCTATACAATTCTATATTTAATATCAATCGACTGGTGGTCAATCACGTTGACATCCACTACTTGCTTTTGTATAGTATGTGCGAGGATTAAGAATGGAGTGAATCAGTTGATTTCGAACTCTGAATTAAGAAAATTAGATCTTATTGATTTATTAAGTGAGCGTCATAGTTTGGTCCGAAAAATCTCTGAGAATGCTTGGAACGATCAAAGCGAAATTTATATTTCAAATTCTGAATGGTACATCATGGCGAGGATTTATAAAAAACAGCCGACCATTTCATATGTTACAAAAAATGTAGAAATTTCACGTCAAGCCATCCATAAGTTTATTCAAAAGCTTTCAGAAAAAGGATTAGTCGAAATCAAAAGTGTGGAAAACAACAAGAAAGAAAAGTGTATCCAGTTAACAGCTTTAGGTGAGGCATGCTACGAAAAAAATGAAGCTCTTAAGGCCCAACTTGAGAATAAAATTGCAGAAAAAATAGGGACAGAGCAAGTAACTATTCTTAAAGACATTTTAAAGTTGGATTGGAAAATATGACATTAAAAACCTCCGCTTTGTTCATCCGGTGAACGAGGCGGGGGTTTTTCTTTTCCGGTAGAATAGTCAATTTAGTTGATAATAACTGAATAAAGAAATATTGTCAACCGGGTTGACAATTAGGAAAAAATTTTGATATAGTTAACGAATCGTTGTTTGTGGGGGTGTACGACGGTCATAGATATTGCTGATCATCGAAGTCATGAGGAATCTTTTTTTAGCAGAAAGGATTCAGAACGAAGGGGTATAACGAAGACTTAAAACATCATTTTCACAATGGAAAGATGAATTTTTCTATGTAACCAAAAGGTCAAGTGAAATAATTTATTGAAGGAGTTTTTAACAAGTGAATCAACCAATGAATACAACTTTAAATCAACAAATCAAAACAGGCCCGATTATGGCTGCACTTTTAGTGGCAGGCTTTGTTGGACTATTTAGTGAAACGGCATTAAATATTGCCTTAGGACAATTAAGCCAAATATTTCAAGTGAATCCGACAACCATTCAATGGTTAGCAACCGGTTATTTTTTAACCTTAGGTATTTTAGTACCGGTAACGGGTATTTTGATGCAAAAGTTTACCACCCGACAGATGTTTATGACGTCTATATTGCTGTCCATTATCGGTACGATTATTGCTGCAACGGCACCTTCATTTAGTCTTTTATTGGTGGCACGTATTATCCAAGCAGCAGGACTGGCCATTGCCTTACCTCTAACGCAAAATGTTATTTTTACGATCTTCCCTCCAAATAAACGAGGCGGCGCGATGGGGATTATGGGCTTAGTTATGTTAGCCGGTCCCGCTCTTGGTCCAACATTAGCTGGCCTTATTCTAGATACCTTATCATGGCATTGGATTTTCTGGTTTACGATTCCTTTCTTATTGTTCTCTTTTATTTTTGGGCTCGTTTATTTACCAAATGTGAATGAGATACGTAAAGTTTCGATTGATGTAAACTCGGTTATTCTTTCCACGATCGGATTCGGCGGGATTGTTTACGGAGTAAGTGTAGGCGGTGAGCACGGATGGACGAACATAACTGTTCTTACATCGATCATTATTGGAGCTGCCGCACTGATTATTTTTGCGATTCGTCAAACGAAAATGGAGACGCCGATGCTGAATCTCAAAGCATTCAATTACCCTCTTTTCGTTCTTGGTGTCATCATGAGTTTCATCACGTTTTTTAACATGTTGTCGATGCTTGTTATCTTACCAATGTATATGCAAATGGCGCTGTTAATAGCTGCTTTTACTACAGGTCTTATGCTTTTACCAGGCAGCTTACTTAACTGTATCTTAGCTCCGACGATTGGACATCTATTTGACAAGTATGGTCCGAAAGCGGTGATTACACCCGGAACCATTTTAGTAGCGATTGGTTATGGATTATATTCACAATTCGGGGCAGACACGGCTTTATGGATGATCGTGGTCACGCATATTGTCATGATGTTAGGGATCGGGGCGGTGCTTGCTTCCGTCCAAACAAACACACTCAATTCGCTTCCAAAACGGTACTATCCGGATGGAATCGCCTTAACGCAAACGGTCCAACAGGTAGCCGGCGCTGTTGGTATTGCCGTCATGGTATCGATTTTATCAGCGAAAGAAACTGGTTACTTAGCTGCCAATGCCAATGAACATGCACAAGCAGCAGCTTCAGGGTCTTCATTCGTGTTTACCATCAGTTTAATCTTAGCGGTGGTTAATGTGGTCTTGTCGTTTTTTATCAAAAGCCCAAGTCCAAGTCCAAGCTCAAGCACGATTAAAGTAAAGACAAAGGCAGCAATGAAAACAACCGAGTCGATCAATAGAGTGTAGAATTTCCCTTACAATGCGTTATATCTACACTTAAGCAGTTTTTAGCAAGGGATTTTTAGAAGGAGATTATGGCAGATGGCAAATCATTATAAAAGTATTGTAGTGGCCGTAGATGGTTCCAAAGAGGCGGAATACGCCTTTCGCAAATCAATCGATGTGGCAAAACGTAACAAAGATTCACTATTAACCATCGTAAACGTTGTTGATGTGGCTATTAAATAGTAGTTGACTTCAAAAAAGCTTGGTGGGTATGCGCCCACCAAGCTTTTTTTATTGATTAGGAAATTATAAAATTACTTGTTGTGGATAACTTGAAATAGTTTTCTGAATCCAGCTCCAGCACCCAACTGCTAGTGGGCTTCGCTCTCCGCCCTACGATAAGTCAACATCGAATCGCTAACGCTCTCCGTGTTTCCTTTATCTCAGTTGGAGCGCTCCAGCCCATACGCAGCTAAACGGGCGCTTGCGCCTTTTGTTCCTATTATGACTTAAGTTCATAAAACCACTAGATTAGTTATCCTGAACGATGGGTTGGTCAAGTATATCCGCATTGACTGAAGTGGTTGTATTTTGACCAGTAATTGTTGTGATGGTAATACCGGCATTCGTAGACCCGGAGCCTTGTGTTTCTTTTGTCGCACCTTTGGGGGATATAAACAAGGAATTCCCAAATTGGACAATCCCACCGCTGACTGTATCAATCTTTACTGATAATAATTCAGACATAGAAGAACATCCTTTGCTTTTTATTAACTTACTATATGCGGATTTTATGGAAATTGTTCAGAAACGAAACCTTTAAAAGCTTTCCATACGTTGCTTTTCGAGCTGTTCAACAGTTGGTCAAAACATTTCAAACAAACTGTGAACTTGTCACTATACCTATGTTGTTAAACAGAAAAAGGTAATATAGTGGAATCATAAAGAACAAACAAATTTTGAAGGGTGGAATCATTTATGTTTAATAAATTTTTAAGAGAAAATAAAATTGCAGCGGCTATTCTTACTGTCTTACGTTTATACCTTGGCTATTCTTGGATTACAGCAGGTTATGGAAAATTAACTAGCGGCGGCTTCGATGCGGCAGGCTTCTTAAAAGGAGCGATCGCAAACCCTGTAAAAGGTCCGGACGGCGCGGTTGTATTTGGCTGGTATGTTGATTTCTTGAAACACTTTGCACTACCAAACGTTGATGTCTTCAATGTTCTTGTACCTTGGGGCGAAACTTTAATCGGCTTAGGATTAATCTTAGGTTGCTTAACAACTACTGCGATGTTCTTTGGCTTAGTGATGAACTTCAGCTTCTTCTTAGCAGGTACGGTATCTCATAACCCTAGAGACATTTTCTTAGGATTCATCATCTTAACAGCTGGTTACAATGCAGGAAGAATCGGTTTAGACCGTTGGGTCGTTCCATTCGTTAGAAAAATGAGCAAAAAAGAAACTGGTCATGAAAAAGCAAAAGTGAGTGCATAAATAGCATCAAAGAGGCAGAAGTTCACCTTAGGGTTGAACTTCTGCTTTTTATTTTGAGCTTCACAGTTATGAAGTAAATATTTATTTTTAGATTTTGTTCCAAATCACCTTTTGTTCCATATGCTTTAGGATAAGGGGTGAAATGTAATGTCAACTGACCAATTTGATATCGAAACGCTAAAGCACATAAGGAACAAACTTGATTACATCTACTTTATCGCAAAAAGTAATTACAATGACAACCCTGAATTAATGGACACGATTGAAAACTTAGCTCTGATTTCAAACATGTTTACGAATGTAAAAATTCAAGAGTTAAGCAAGAAAAAGGAAACATCAAGCCCTCAAGGGTACATTTTATCAAAACTATCCCACTCCTACTCTAGAATGAAGGAGTATGAAAAACAAAAAGAAATTGATTTCCCAACTTGGAAGCTATAAAAACAAGTTATCTGCCAGTAAAGCGAGGCTATCCGCCAGTAAAGCCAAAAACTGATTCAATTTCATAACCAAGCTCAGAGAGAGGTGCATATTGCACTTCTCTCTTTTGATTCCACTGGTGCCTGACACCAAACAGTGAAAAACAATTAGTTAATTTTTCAAAATCATTTAGAAAAACGAAATTTCGCTTAATATCAGGTTATCAGTCGTAGTATAATAGAATTTATGAGTCTATCAGACATTTAAACTATTATACTAGGAGGAAAAATGAGGAAAGTTGTCATCACTGTCTTGTCACTATTGATTTTTGTTTTCGTACACCCTTCTTTCATGTACGCAGCGGGAACGACATACCCGAAAGTAAATGATTATATCACTGCTAAGAAGCTAATCCCTGCGAAAGTTGAATATGATCATAAAAGCATATTTACTAAATTTACATATCGTAACGGTTATGGTGAAGTGGAGGGTGTTGTTGCTCATGAGACGGCAAACAACAGCTCAACCATAACCGGTGAGATTGCTTATATGTCGAGAAACTATCGAAGTGCCTTTGTGCATGCGTTTGCTGATGGTTCGCGCGTAATTGAAATTCATGACCCGAATTACGGAGCCTGGGGTGCCGGTTCCTATGCGAATCAACGATTTGTCCATGTTGAGTTAGTGCGTGCAAAGTCGTTTGATCAATTTGCACGATCCATTAATAATTATGGGAATTATATTGCATCTTTGCTCTATGATTATAATTTGCCAATGGCAAACGCTGAAAAAACAGGCGAAGGTACGCTCTGGTCTCATGGGGCGGTCACCAAGTACCTGGGGGGTACCACCCACGCGGACCCGCATGCTTATTTTAAAAAGTGGGGCTATAGCTGGGACCAATTTGTCCAACTGGTCACGATGAAATATAAAACACTCCCAAATAAAACAGAAACTACCAATCGTTTAGGACAGGTCCTAAATAGCGAGGTAATGATTTATCAAGACTATAATAATCCTACATCTGCTACTCCAGCAGGTGAAACGTCTACGGACCAAACCTTTTATATTAAAAAATTAGCTTTTGTAAGTGGGCAAACTTATTATTTGCTAAGTGAGCAGCCTAGCAGTGTTGACGGTGTCATCGGCTGGGCAAAGGCCTCGGATTTACTTTCGTATCCGGAATCTACTGTAAAATCTACAGTGAAAACATTATATTTTACTGGCAAAGGCAGTGCGTATAGCAAGCCATGGGGCATGAAGAAGGATGTCATTTATCGTTCTCTTTCCAACTATAAAGACCAGGAATTTAAAGTAAATGGAACGGAAACCGTTGGGAATATGGTTTGGTACCGCGGGGATCTCGATGGAAAAACGGTCTGGCTCTATTCGAACCGATTGGTACCTAAAGTGGAGAAGACTACCAGCCGGTTAGGGCAAATTAAAAATGGTAACGTCCAGATTTATAAAACAATTGGTACACAGGCGGGAGCCATTCAAGCGGGTTCAACTTATACCGGGACCGTTTACTACATTAAGAGACAGGCAACGATTAATGATCAAACCTATTATCTCATTAGTAATCAGCCTAGTAGTGTAACAGGTGTTATCGGCTGGGTAAAATCCGCTGATCTAACTAATTATTCTCATACTACCACTGACAAAAATGCGAAAACAATGTATCTCACTGGCAAAGGCAGTGCTTATGTCAAGCCGTGGGGCAGTACAAAGGATCTCATTTTTAAAGATCTTTCGAAAAATAAAAACCAAGCATTTAAGGTTAATTTAACTGAAAAAGTTGGCAATACCACTTGGTACCGCGGAAGCTTGGCTGGAAAGACCGTCTGGATCTCAGGCGGCTACCTATCCAATACGCTGGAAAGTGACACAAACCGCTTAGGTAATATTAAAAAAAGTAACATCAAGATTTATAAGAAGCTAGGGTCGAGCTCATACTTTACGGCAGTGTCCTCTTATACCAATAAGGTTTACTATATTAAAAGAAAAGGTATGCTCAATGGGCAGACGTATTATTTAATTAGTAAAAGTTCTAATGGAGCAAATGTAGTCGGCTGGGTAAAATCCACCGATCTAACGTCCTATGGATATTCCGTGGTAAGTAATAAAGCCAAGACGTTTTCTATCAAAGGAACAGGCAGCGCTTATGGCAAAGCCTGGGGCGGAAAGAAAGATGTCGTTTATAAGAAACTGTCTTCGTACAAAAATAAGAAATTCACAGCGGAGCTTACTGCGAAAGTCGGGAGTACAACCTGGTATCGCGGCAAGTTGGCTGGAAGAACGGTTTGGTTGAAGCAGTAGTTTTCAATACGTTAAAATAATTAATCCCCTTCACACGCATATGTGAAGGGGATTAATTCATGGCTCAAACTCGAAAATCGTACAATATCCTTAAACTATTTTAATATTTTTACTTGATTATTTACCTCGCTAATAGCATTTGCTACATCTTCCACTTCATTGGTTTGAATTTCAATGCTTGCATCTAGCTCTCCTGTTTGATTCATAACATTCTCAACTTCTAATGCAATTTCTTGACCGTATCTAGCTTGTTCGTTTATGGCACCCATCATTTGATTTACACTTTCTTTAATGCTGATGATATTTTGGACAATTTCATCAGAAGTTTGAGCTTGTTCATTTGTTGCAATCGTCACAGAATTAGACTGTTTTGTGACATTTTCGACTGCTTCAACAATGGCAAGTCCGCCCTTGGCTTGTTCTGCCGTTGCAGTAGAAATTTGGTGGACCTGATCTTTTGTATTAATAATACCCTTTACAATCTCTGCGGCCGTTTTTGCTTGTTCTTTAGTTGAATTCGTCATTTCTATTGTTTGCAATGTCACATTCTCAACTGCCTTGGTAATGAATTCACTATTCTTCTTCTGATGCTCAGTTGCATTTGCAATTTGGTCCATTTCCTCCGTTACTTGATTAATACCTTCTGCAATTTTTTTGATTGCTTGGTTCGTTTTGTCCGCCAATTGATTGCCAATCTTTACTTTATGTGCACCTTCTTTGATCGATGTCACGGCAACGGTAGTTTCAGTTTGAATTCCCTTGATAAGCATCGCAATTTCTTTTGTGGCTTGAGCAGAGCGTTCTGCGAGTTTTCGAACTTCTTCAGCCACAACGGAAAATCCTTTTCCATGTTCACCAGCACGTGCAGCTTCAATGGCTGCATTAAGGGCTAGTAGATTGGTTTGGTCTGCGATTTCATCAATGACTTTGACTATGCTGCCGATTTCTTCTGAACTTTTTCCGAGCTTTTCCATCATATCACTTGCCTGATTAATCACTTGAGAAATTTCGTTCATTCCATTCAATGTTTCATTCAAAGAGATTGTTCCTTCGTGGGCATCATGCTTAACAGAGTTACTGAGAGTGTTGACTGTTTGGACACTGGCGGCGATTTGTTTAATCGATAAAACCATATCTTCAACCGTTACAGAAGTTTGTTCAGCCGTATCGGTCAATGCTACTGCATTTTCACTAACACCTTTAATCGACCGACTCATTTCTTCAATTGCTTCAGAAATTTGTTCTACACCTACACTCGCATTGCCAGCATTTCCTGCAACTTGTTCAATCGAAGCCATCATTTCTTCAATTGCAGAAGAAGTTTCTTCTGCCGAAGCAGCGAGTGTGTTTGCACTTCCCGCTACCAAGTTTATCGTAGCGTTCATTTGTTCAACAGCTGCTGAGATTTCATCGACTCCAGAAGCTGTTACATGGGTGTTCCCTGCAACCTGGTTAATAGACTCCACCAGTTCGCTTACAGAATTGTTGGCTTTGTACATAGAAGCATTTAATTCTTGTGCACTTATTGCTGTTTTATTGATTGATTTTTTAATTTCAGTAACCGAATTATTTGTTATATCCACGTTTTTAATAAATCCTCTGACAGCCCGAGATATGAGTCTAGTAGTAAACAATGCAATGAATGAACTAAACAGTGAGGCGATCACCGAAAGGATAAGAATCTCATAATTGAACCTATTTGAGTCTTCATAGGATTTATCAATGGTTACTTTGGCATTTTCTTTAGATGCTAGATAAAGTTTTTTAAGAAGATTATTGTTTTTCTCACTAATAAGATCCATTTGATCCAACTGTGTATGTATTAATTGATAATTGTTTGTTCTTGATTTTTCTAAAAATAATGAGAGATTACCGGTGTATTGTTCGAGATTATTGCTAAACTCGGATAGTAGTTTTTCATCTTGATTGGAGTATTTAAGTTTCCTCAGCTCTTTTACATTCTTTTTTACATTTGCTATGTCTTCATTTATAAGCTTTTCTATTTTTAACTTTTTTTCAAAATTACGTTCAAATCCATGTTTAGTTATATTTTGACCAATACGTGTGAACTCTTCTTTTATATTTCCTACTAATACAATCTTAGGCACATCTGTTTTTCCGATAGTAATTGTTTGATCTCTAAGATGGTTAACATTATTATATGAAACATCTGTTATCACTATAAAAAATAAAATGATAATGATATAACTTCCCATTTGTTTCACATTCATTGACACATTTTTAAACATAATTTTAAGCTCTCCCTTTCTATATG
>JAANMP010000062.1 GCA_011250595.1 Bacillus sp. MM2020_1
CCCCAATCCCCCACCCACCTTCCACCCAAAACACAAAAAAACCATTCCAGCCCAAAGACCAGAATGGTAGCTCGCTTACTTATCTAATTTTTGCATCCAGCCCATGCCCATGGATCCTTCGCCGAGATGGGTACCGATGACGGCACCAAAGTAGCCTATCGTGAATTCGACGTTGGGATACCTGGCAGCTAGTTCATTTCGCCACTCCTTTGCTTCTTCCTCGCGATTGGCGTGAATGACAACGGCTTGATATTCGCAGCCGCTAGAGGCATCCTCACCGAGCAAATCTGCGATTCGATTCATCGCCTTTTTCCGAGTCCGTATTTTTTCAAATGGGACAATTACCTTATTTTCAAAATGAAGCAGTGGTTTAACCTTTAGAAGGCTGCCGATAAACGCCTGGGCACTTGAGAGGCGGCCGCCTCGTTGAAGGTGCATTAGATCATCTACCATGAAATAGGCACAGGCTGTTTGCTTTAGTTCATCTAACCGAACCATAATGGTTTCAGCATCCACACCTTGGGATGCCAGCTTTGCCGCCTCAATTGCGTAAAAGCCTTGAACCATGCAGCTGATTTCCGAATCAAATGGATAGACAGTGATACCTTCTACCATTGTACTCGCTGTGTTCGCACCCTGGAAAGTGCCGCTGATTCCACTTGAGAGGTGAACACAGATGACCGCATCGTAGTCCTTGGAGAGCTTTTCAAACAGCTCAACAAATTGACCGATGGGCGGCTGGGAGGTGGTCGGCAGATCCTTCGTCTTCACCTCTTCGTAAAACTGGCTCCAAGTTATATCAATCTCTTCATGGTACACCTCGTTGCCGAAGATAACATGTAACGGGATCATATGTATATTCCATTTATCGCGTATATCCTTTGGGATATACGCAGTACTATCCGTGACGACGGCTGTCTTCATAACCAAATACCATCCTTATCTATTTAACTACTATATGGTATTTTATATGAAGTAGAGATAAATTGCATTAATTGGCCATACAAAAAGAGCATGCTATTCAGCATGCTCCTTATTACTGGTTTACTTTACCTCTACCCAGCCATTCTTAATTGCTACTACTACTGCTTGGGTACGGTCGTTAACGTTCATTTTTTGTAAAATGTTTGACACATGGTTTTTGACTGTTTTTTCGCTGATGAATAATGCTTCTCCAATACCGCGGTTACTTTTTCCATCGGCAAGCATTTGGAGCACTTCGCACTCACGGCGTGTTAGTAAGTGCAGTGGACGGCGAATTTCCATCGTTGGCATATAGCCTCCGCCACTACGGGCCACACCCGCTGCAAGCTTGCGATACTCGTTCACTAAATTATGGGTAACCTTTGGATGTAAATAGGAGCCGCCTTCAGCTACCACACGAACAGCATCAATCAAGGCATCGGCATCCATTTCTTTTAAAAGATAACCTTGTGCACCCGTTTGTAAGGCGTGGGTCACATAGTTTTCATCATCATGAATTGATAGAATAATAATTTTTGTATCAGGGTATTTTTCAACCAACTCACGAGTTGCTTCAATCCCGTTCTTTTGTGGCATGTTAATATCCATGATGACCACATTAGGTTGGAATTCTTCCACTAATCTTAGTGCTTCGCAGCCGTCATCGCCTTCTGCAACAACTTGGAACGTTTTTTCGAACTCTAGTATTCTTTTTACGCCTTCTCTAAATAGTTGGTGATCGTCTATAATTACAATTTTCGTAGTCAAATGGTACGCCCCCTATTCCTTCTAATTTCGAAATTTTTCTCCATTGGCGGTAGGTTCATTAGTCTTAGTTAATTAGTGGGACTCGAATCAGTACTGCGGTCCCCTTGCCTTTTTTTGAATCAAACGTTATTTCGCCTTCAAGCAGGTCAACCCGCTCGCGCATCCCGATCATGCCAAATGACTCAGGTTTCTTTTCTGTGATATCAAAACCAACCCCATTGTCCTTAATTAGGACGGTAACCGAGGAATTGGTTATTTCTAAGCGGACTTTGATTTCACAGGCATTTGCATGCTTCAGTGCATTTTGCACTGATTCCTGAATCATTCGGAAGAGTGCAACTTCATACTTAGTAGGAAGCCTGCGTTCTAGGCCAATATTCACAAACTCTATTTTTGAATGGTTATGATATTCTTCGATGGTTCGCAAGTATTTTCTGAGGGTAGGGACAAGACCTAAATCATCTAATGCCATCGGTCGAAGGTCATATATAATTCGCCGGACCTCATATAGTGCCGATCGGACCATTTTTTTAAAGCTATTAACCTCAGCAAATGCCTCATCCGCGCCCTTTTCCCTATAGACACGCTCAATTAAATCGGAACGCATGATGACATTGGCAAGCATTTGGGCAGGGCCATCGTGAATCTCCCTTGAAAGCCGCTTGCGCTCCTCTTCCTGTGCTTCAATGATCTTCAAGCCAAAATCTTGTTTCGCTTTTGCATGTTCAAGGACTTTGCCCACCTGTTTTAAATCACTCGTCAAGTAATTCATGACGACAGAAATTTGCGAAATAAGCTGGTCGGCACGATCAATTGTTTCATCTAGGCCCACGAGACGATTTTCGAGGTCTGCCCTTTTTTCCATAAGCTGCATTTTGTATTGCCAATTAATGGACAAATCCATTTGCAGCTGGTGGGCCTTCTCGTAAGCATCACGGACCTCTTCCTCGGAGTAATTTTTAAAATTCATGCTGACTTCTGACAACATGCTCCGCGCTTCAACGACTTGTTTTTCGAGTTGATCGCCTTCATTTATAAGTTCGACCATCATTTGTTTAATATTGTCTAATTCATTGATCATTTTTTCATAATCTTGACGGCATTGCTCACCGATCTGGAAGATGTCAGATTTACTGCAAGTAACGGTCTCAATCATCTCTTCACGAATTTCATCAATCGATTTCATATTAATCTGTTTTAATTTCATACACATTCCCCCGATATGAAAAGCAAAGGCTTCTAGACGCTATTGCTAAACAATCATCTTATTTCAGTGAATGATATTTCATTAGTTTTGGATATCACAGTTCTTTCATACTACCTTTTAACATATTTTACCTTTATTTTTACTAATTTGCGAATCTAAACCAATGCGTTACCCTTCATTCTCAGTAAAAAGTAGTATAATGGTAGTATCTTTATCTGTCTATAAAAGTAGGTTTTCACTACTTTCATCTATCTTATTATAACACGGAAACTTTACTGCCATATTAAAGTTATATTACACACTGATGAAATTAAGGAAGGAGTGCGCATAATGTTGCCTCGTTACCATACTGTAAAAAAAACTGGAGAACATGAAATTACTATTCAAAAGTCACGATTTATTGCTCACATCAAAAGAACCGAATCGGAAGGGGAAGCCCAGGAATTCATTCAAACATTGAAAAAAAAATATTGGGATGCCTCTCATAATTGCTCCGCCTATCTAATTGGTGAACACGACCAAATTCAGAAAGCCAATGATGACGGCGAACCAAGTGGTACTGCCGGTGTTCCGATCCTTGAGGTTCTGAAAAAGAGAAAGCTGAAGGATACCGTCGTGGTGGTTACACGCTATTTTGGCGGGATAAAATTAGGAGCAGGCGGTTTAATCCGTGCCTATGGCAAAGCAGCGTCAGAGGGCCTGGATGCGGTGGGAATTGTTGAAAGAAGACTGATGAGGGTCTGCCATGTTAAAATAGACTACTCATGGCTTGGAAAGATTGAAAATGAATTGCGGTCTTCCATCTATATTCTTAAAAGTATTCAGTACCAGGAGAATGTCGAAATTGAAGTATTTGTCGAGGAAGAGATGCAACAGGTGTTCACTGAATGGATGATTGAATTGACAAATGGACAAGCCGAGATTACAGCAGGTGGAGTGACCTATCTTGAGTCAGATATGTAGTTATTTCCATTCCATTGAGTCAACTGTAAAATAGGTAATTTTATTTTAATAAAAAATTCATTTTACCTATCTCAATAAATATTATAAAATAGAGTAGATTTTCCACAAATACTGACATTTTTCTACTTTTACTACTTAGGAGGCAATCGATGTCTATCAATAGACAAGTGTATAATAATAACAAAAAAAGACTGAAGAAAAGACGAAAACGAATTCTGCTTTGGGTGCTAATGCCCATCCTATTATTGATAATAGGCGCAACAGCTTACGGTGGTTTTTTATACAACAAGGCTGAATCAGTGATGAACAAATCCTATAAGCCCATTGATCGTGATTCTACGAAAACGAATGTTAAGCTTGAAAATACATCAATATTATTTATTGGTGTGGATGATAGTGAAAAAAGAAAAGAAAGCGGCAATTCACGTTCGGATGCCTTGATGCTCGCTACCTTTAATAAGAAAGATAAATCTATTAAACTATTAAGTATCCCTCGTGATTCATATGTTCATATACCTGAAAAAGATATTTATACAAAAATTACTCATGCCCATGCCTACGGCGGCGTGAAACTAACGCTTGAAACCGTTGAAGAATTACTTGATGTTCCAGTTGATTATTATGTAAAAATGAATTTCAACGCCTTTATTGACGTAATTAATGCGTTAGATGGTGTAAAAGTTGATGTTCCATTCACATTTTCCGAACAAGATTCCAAGGACCATGCGAAAGCTATTACCTTACAAAAAGGTTTACAGGAGCTAGATGGTGAGCAAGCTCTAGCGTTTGCAAGAACAAGGAAAATTGATAGTGATATCCAAAGAGGAATGCGTCAGCAGCAGATCGTTAAAGCCATCATCGCCAAAGGTTCTTCCATAAAATCCATCACTAATTACACCGATGTAATGGAAGCTGTCGGAAAAAATATGTCAACCGATTTAACGTTTGACCAAATGAAGTCTTTCATTAGTTATATCCAAGCTGGTAGTGGAATCAATGTTGAATCTTTATCATTAAAGGGCTCTGATTCCTATATTAATCGCATTTATTATTATCAACTGGATGAAACGGCCCTAGAGGAAACAAAATCAACGCTAAAGGCACACCTTAATAGAACAGATACAGCTAAATAAAAAGGAAAAACCCGGATGATTAATATCCGGGTCCTTTTTTTTGCATAATTATGGAGTAAAAGAAAACAATAAAAGGGTAATCCACAAGTGAGATTTACCCTTTAACTATAGTAACTATTCTATTAGTTTTATCTGTTTTTGTTCAAAATCCCCATGATGCGAAGAAGCGGCCGATAATTTTTATTGATTAAACCAATCGTTTCGACAAAAAGTTCAATGGCTAGCACAATAATGGTGATGATTAAGATCGAACCCCAAACGGTTGTAATCGTAAAAATGAAGGCAGCTAGGCCAAACATGGCACTCATTGCATAAATTAACAGAACGGTTTCTCGATGTGTAAAACCTAGTTCTAGTAAACAATGATGTAAATGAGACTTATCTGGTGCTGATAATGATTTCTTATTGTAAATTCGACGGATGATAGCAAAAAAAGTATCCGAAATCGGTACACCCAGAATAATGATCGGAACAACAAACGAGATTAGGGCTACATTTTTAAAACCGAGTAGGGATAGAACCGAGATCATATAACCTAGGAAGAGTGCCCCCGAATCACCCATAAAGATTTTTGCTGGGTGAAAATTATATAATAGAAATCCTAATGTGCTGGCAAGGAGGATTGTCCCCATCGCAACTACATAAGCATTTCCCATCACAATCGCCATTCCGGAAATCGTGATA
The DNA here is from genome assembly GCA_011250595.1 of Bacillus sp. MM2020_1. Classification (GTDB taxonomy): domain Bacteria; phylum Bacillota; class Bacilli; order Bacillales; family Cytobacillaceae; genus Neobacillus. The sequence goes on from JAANMP010000062.1 coordinate 5,719, forward strand.
AAAGCAATGGAAGATACGCCAGCTGCTAGGCCATCCAGTCCATCAATTAAATTTATGGCATTAGTGACACCGACAATCCAGATGACGGTAATCGGAATACTAAAGATACCAAATTCTAAAGAACCATTGAACGGTAAATTAATAAATTCGACTTCCACCCCGCCCCACATAACAACAACTAGAGCAGCAAGGATTTGTAACAGAAATTTTATTTTCGCTGATAAATCATAGATATCATCTAACATACCAGTAGCTAGTATAATTATTCCACCCACAACAATCGCTGCGTGGTATGGACTGTTTGGTTGCAGGATTAATAGACCTAAAAGAAAGCTAATATAAATTGCTAGTCCGCCTAAACGAGGCATAATCTTAACATGTACTTTACGCTGACTAGGACTGTCCGTTGCTCCTAATTTAAATGCCAATTTTTTTACCATTGGAGTAATTAAAATGGAGCATAAAAAACATAATATTAAGGTCAGATATAGCATAAAGACCCTCCCTATTAATATAATGCCCCATTAATAAATTTTAGAAACAGGCACATATTGCTAAGTACACAACGACCCTATTATAGCACAGATTTTATATTTTGGAATAAATTGTTGAATTGTTGGAAAATTCCGTCTAAAACAACTGACTAAACTAGGTTTTACTAATAGTTAGACGATTGGCTCCAACAAAAAGTTACAATTATTTCACAATAAAGTTTATTTATGAAGCTTTACTTTGAAGATTTGTATTAAAAATCGGGGAATAGCCAACATTCTTCTCCACCTCGAAGGCTGCGAAATTAAACGATAAAACCATTCCAGGTTCATTTTTTGCCAGAATTGTGGTGCACGCTGGACCTCACCGGCGAGCACATCGATACTGCCCCCAACCCCCATAAAAAGTCCTTTGGAAAACTGATCAAGATTCCGGGCAATCCATTGTTCCTGTTTAGGAAATCCTAGTGCCACAAAAATGATATCTGGACTGGTCACCTTGATCTCATCAGTGATCTTATTTTTCTCCCAATCAAAAAAACCATGATGACTGCCCACTATTTGAACGTGTGGATAGTGGCGGCTAATATTAGCAGCCGCTTTTTGATTGGTCTCCTTGCGTCCGCCCAATAAATAAATTTTCAAATGATTTTCGTTTCCTTGCTCCAGAAGACGAACCATTAAATCATAACCAGCCACTCTTTCGATAATCGGGGTGTTTAGTATTTTGGAGGCAAGAATGATCCCATAACCATCTGGGACAACCATGTCTGCCGATTGAATGATTTTTTTATAATCAGGATGTTCCTGAGCATACATGACAATTTCCGGATTCGCTGTAACAATAAATGATTTTCGATTACTTTTTATATCAGAGAAAAGCAATTCAACCACTTGATTGATACGTTTATTCACAAAATTTATACCTAATACGGGAACCAAATTCGTTTTCATCGCTAGATTCCTTTAACAGCTAAGCCTTTTTGTTTTTTCATTACATCTTCGCGGAACTGCTTCTGCTCTTCATTTGACATTGATTTATAGGATTTTAAGAATTCTTCGTATTCTGGGATAACTTCATCAACAGACCCAAATTGCTTGATTTCCCCGTACTCAAGCCAAACCGCTTTTTCACAAAACTCTTTAATTTGTCCCATGGAATGGCTGACAAAGAAAATGGTTTTTCCCTTTTCTTTAAACTCAAACATCTTGTTTTTTGATTTTTGCGCAAAAACCTGATCACCTACGGATAAAGCTTCATCAACAATTAATATATCGGGATTAACAGTGACCGAGATAGCAAACCCGAGACGGGACTTCATCCCACTTGAATATTTCTTTACTGGCTGGTCAATAAATTTTCCGATGTCAGCAAACTCTATGATTTCGGGTTCCATCTCTTTAATTTCTTTCTTTTTAAAACCAAGCATTAAGCATTTTAATTCTATATTTTCTCGGCCGGTTAATTGATTATTAAGTCCAGATGAGATGGCAATAATCGAGGTTGTCCCAATCGTGGTAACCTCTCCAGTAGTAGGCGGAATTACACCTGCAATGATATTAGACAGCGTCGATTTTCCGGAACCATTGACCCCCACCAGGCCGATAACATCACCCTGATGGGCCGTAAATGAAATATCTTGAAGCGCGTAAAAGTCTTCACCATACCCGCCAGGTAAAACGACATCAAGAAGCTTTTCTTTTGGTGACCGATGCATCTTATATTTTTTATAAACATTTTTTACTATCACCGTTTCACTCACAAAAAATCAACTCCAATTTACAAATAATCAACAAAACGGTTTCTAAATTTCAAATGAAGGACTGAACCGATGAAAAACAATACTAGGACAGTAATCCAAAAATACAAAGTTAATTGTGGGTATTCTGCTGGATACCATGTGGTTCCTAGCAGGGCCGCTCTGTACCCTTCGACAATATAATACAAAGGGTTTAATTTTAATATAAAGGCATAATCTTTACCATGTATCATTAAATGATCCGTATGCCACAAGAGTGGTGTTAAATATAGTAACATTTTTAACACAGATTGGACAATCTGTTGAACATCTCTAACAATCGTCGAAAGTGTAGATGTTATAAGTGCGAGAGCTAATAAAAACAATATCGTAGCCAGCATAAAGTATGGGAGCTGGAGGGTATACACACTAAGTTTAAAGTCAGTGAATTGCAAGTAAACGAGAACAACAGCAACTAACATTAAATGAGTATAAAAATTTGCCATGATTACGAATGATGGGATTGCACTCATCGGAAAACTCATTTTTGATATTAATTGAATTCTCGAGTAAATTGACCGTGATGATGCGGATATTGCTGGATTCACAAAAAACCAGACAATCATGCCCGTTAACAACCAAATAAAAAAGGGGACTTGGGTTCCATCATCCATCATAACCTCTTGGCCGCCGCGTACACCTAGGCCAAACACAAACCAATAAATCGCAAGCTGAATGGAGGGATTTAAAACTTCCCACACTCTCCCAAGATAATTATTCGTATTTGCACTTTTCAATTCAAAGGCAGATAATCTCAGGATAAGATAAAAGGAACTGATTTGCTCCTTTACAATTGTAATCATTGATTTCATTAAAATTGTCCTTCCTACCGCTAATAATAACCTTGTTCATTATACATTAATTTCCCCAAAGGGACATAATAAAAACAAAGCTTCGACCTTAAAAAATCGAAGCTTGTCACAATTTTTTAATACCCTCTACTTGTGTTTTCAAAACTATCTTTAGTAAATATATGTTGAACAATGTTTTGACTGGAACGACCTTTCGAGTATTGGTTCCATTTTTCACAATAATAGTCGATTATATTCAGGTTAAAGCGGTTGTTTTTTATAATATCGATAATAGATTCCGTATCCTTTACAATCGGGCCTGGCAGGTGCTCTTCAAACCCTCCCATGACCCCGCGATCCCGTTTATATTCTTCTAAATCATAGGTAAAGAAGATCATCGGTTTACGTAAAAGCGAAAACTCGTATGGAATCGAAGAATAGTCTGTAATCAAATAGTCCGCCGCGACAAGCAAATCATTAATTTCATATTGATCGGAGGAAAGGTCAACCACAAAATCTGGATAGCGGGTGGAATAATCCCCTTTATTCTTAATCGCAGGATGTAATCGTAAGATCAAAATATATTCCGACCCAAGTTCCCGAGCCATTTTTTCGATCTCAAGCACCAGATTGAAATGATCTAACTGATCATCTCGATAGGTCGGAGCATAGAGGACCACTTTTTTCTCTTTCAAAACGGGATGTTTATGTATTAAGGATGCCTTTGCCTTCTGCTTCGCTTCTTCATTAAAATAGAAATCAGTTCTAGGATTCCCTGTCGGCAGGATATTTTCCCTTTTAAGATGAAAGGACTTTATAAAAATCTCTGCCATTATGTCCGAACCTACGACTACTTGATCAAATTTACTGTAAACTTGTAAGAAACGCTGTTTTGCTTTTTGGGATCTGGTTTTTACTGATTCATCTTCAAGTCCAAATTTTTTCATGGCACCGGATGCATGCCATAACTGAATACATTGGACCTCTTTCTTCAATGTTACCGCTGCTAAAAAGCCGAAATAATTATCTATGAAAAGATAACGGGAGGTAGCTAAATGGAAAACCGCTCTTACCCAATGGAAAAGGTATCGGAACTCAAAAAGAAGAGCAGTTCCTTCACGATTTTCCTTAAATTTATGAAATGCTTTTTTTTCGCACAGGAAAACCACATTCATCGGAATGTTTTGCCGGCGAATTTCTTCATACACATACTGGCTGTTATCACCAAAACTGACAACAAAAGTGGTTTTGTTCTTAAGCGGTACTAGAGAAAATATTGAAAAAACACACTTAAAGATCAATAAATAAAAACAAATGGCTAGTTCCCTAACCATTTGTGACGGCATTTAAATCGTCTTTGATTTGGGAAGTGGAGATCCCGATCGTTCTTGGCAGGTAAATAACTTCACAGTATTCCTTTAGAAAGTCAAATTTGCCTTTCCAATCATCACCCATCACAAATACATCAATATCATGTTTGATGACATCTTGAATTTTCTGATCCCACGTATTTTCAGGAATCACTTCATCGACAAAACGAATCGATTCTAAAATTAATTTTCTATTTTCAAAACTGTGGTACGCCTGTTTATTTTTCCCTTTATTAAATTCGTCCGTGGAAAGACCAACAACCAAATAATCGCCTAAGTCCTTAGCACGGCTAAGTAAATTTATATGTCCAAAATGTAACAAGTCAAATGTTCCATAGGTTAGGATCTTTTTCATTAGAGTGATTCCTCCTGATATTAGTATTAAGAAAAGTATTAAGAATTTATTCATAACAAAATTAATTTCAGTATACGACATAGTTCACCAAATCATTATAAGACTAACACCTTTAAAATTCAATCAGTAATTGCTCGATTCCCACCATAGCCCCATAAATGGAGAAATGTACCTAAAAAAACTGACTTGAATTCCAAGTCAGCTAACAATCATTATTTTAGTTCTCTTTCAATATAATATCCACTTACCCAGCCAGGCTTACCGTTAGATAACTTGATATTGTACCACTTTTTCGTTTTATCCATAACAAGGTTTCCTTTGGCATCCAAGACTAACTGCACATATTCATTTAAATGAAGACGGGCAATTTCCTTCTTATTGGTGGAAGCATCTGGACGTACTTTTAATTCATCAGTACCTGTACCAACCACTCTTCCTAGATTAAGTACTGTGAAATAATCATCGTAGGTTGAAAAGGGAACTTTAATGGTTGTATCCATTTGATTAACATTGACCTTTAGATTATAATCATTAGATTTCTCAAGTAGGATAAAAGTTGTATCTTTTTTAATGGTGTTTGATAAATCCTTTTTTGCCTTTGCTTGGATTCCTGTAGGAAATTTGTCTTTACCAACAGGTATTCCCGGTAAGGCAGGAACCGATTTATTGATGGACGCTTTATCATAATATTTTTGATCAAAGGCCAAGATATTTTGCATATGACGGGCAATCCCGTTTCCCCAGTTCGGATCACTTGCATACCAGTAGTTCATGCCGATACTTTTGCTTGCGACTCTCTTTCCTTTGGAATCATTGGTCCGGTAGCCAAGCAGGGCTCCTTCAAAATGAGTGCCGTCTGGATTGAGGTAATCAGCCTTCATTTTTTGGGCAACATAATTAATACATTGCTCCACGGTTGAAAAACGGTAGGCCCCAACAAAAGGTGTGGCATCATAAGCACCATAACCAAACAAATTTTTCTTGCCTAATGATATATTAGAGGTCCCAAAGCCGCTCTCGTGGATAGCATGTGCCGCCAAATACAGAGCATTTAACCCGTACTTTTTGCCTGCATCGATAAAGGCTTGTCCTTTGTTTACCAGCACACTTGGCTTACCCTTAATATTTTTTGAGATGTAATCATTGATTTGCTTGGCTGTTACAGTAGATTTTGATCGTAAATCTATAAACCGGTAATCCGTTAGTTTATATTCCTTAATATAACTTTTATAAACATAGCCTACTTTCCCATTGTAAGTTACTTCATACCAGTCTTTAAGTTTTTTACCGGTGGATTTAACGCTCGAACCATTCGGAATTACCGCTATAACAGATGAGCTTTCTCCCGATTGCCGCATATTTAAATCGTCTAAAACCAAATAGTATACTCCATTGCTTGTATTTACTGTAGGATTTACAGAAATTTTTGCGGGTCCTAATTGCATAGAAGACTTATACACATAACCTGCTTTCCCTTTATAGCTGACCTCATACCAATCACCAATCATTTTTACAGACGAAATAACGGTACCCTTGGGAATCTTAATCAATTTTGTATAGGCTGTTCCATAGGATGAATAGACATATGTATCCTGATTGATTTGATAATCCTTTTTCGCAAGAGATTTACTAGAGGATTTATTAACATCACCGCTATAAATATACAGAATTTTCCCTTTGTATGTAATTCGGTACCATGTTTTTCCTATACTATTAACTACCTTTTGTGACGAGTACAACCCATTTCCACTAGGAAGACTCCCCACAGCCTTTTTCTTTGTATCTGGCGTTGAATAAAGGCTGGCCATTTTTTTCGTAAAATAATAGGTTCCACTCGTTTTTATATATTGATAATATTCCTTTACATAACCGCCGCTGACCCAGCCTGATTTTTGATAGTTTTTACCTTTGGATTTATACGAATAGGTTACCTTGAAATAGCTGCCGTTTTTCTCTGTTGCATAAAGCACTTTCCCCTTTGGGATCGTGAGAATTGTTTTGTATTTTGTACTTGCCCCTGCCCGCAATCTTAGGTTCGCTGATGTTTGTAGTGTTGTTTTACTTATCCGGACAAAACTTGCAGCTTCCGCATGTTCGATACTGATTGGTGCTAGCGGAATCGTCATCCCACTACTCAGACCACCTATTAATAATCCGGTGGATAGAACAAAAACTTTCCCCATTTTTTTCATTGACTCTACATCCTTCTCTCTACTTTTCGATTTTCCGTCATCGTAACGACTCAAGCTTCTTCATCAGAAATGAACGTTCGTATTAGGGACTATCGCATCACCTCATTTAATTTTCTCTATTAGTCTACTTTTGTTAAAAAATAGTAAAAAAACAACTTTATTAAGCTAATTTAAATCCTTCGTATAAAGGTAAGCTGCACTTACCCAAGCATTTGAAGTGCCTGCCATTTTCAGTTGGTACCATGATTTTGATGGATCCATCATTAAGGAACCATCCGCTTTTGTAACAATTGATGCATACTCATTGAATTCCAATTTTCCAATCGAGGGATAGGATTGGGCTGGTCCAGTTCGAATATTAAGCCCTGAAACTGTAACTCTCCCTAAATTTTTCACAGATAAATAGTTTTTATAGTTACTAAAATCTACATCATTGGTCCAGTATTCTTGATTGTCCACTTTAACCCTCAGCCAAAAGTCATTGGTTTTTTCTAGAAGGTTAAAGGAAGCTCCTTTTTTAATCGTTTTGACAGCATCATGTACGCCTTTTTTACTATTAAGAACGATTTGTTTATCATTTGGGAGTGTAGCACTTGCTACAATACCGGCCGGAAACACATCCCCGCCAACGGGAATAGACGGCCTCATAGGGACATTGGTATCAGCATTGGCCACTAAATAATAGGCTTTATTATAGGAAAGAATCCTTTCCATATGCTGGCTAATCGCCTTTCCCCAATTCGGATCACTGGCGTAAAAGAAGTTCATCCCCTCACTGCTAGCATCAATTCTTGCATTCGTTAATGTTTTGGTACTGAAACCTAAATAAGCTCCTTGATACTTCCAATTCGTTGGATTTAAGTAAGTGGATTTCATTTCACGGGCAATGTAGTCAATACACAGCTCTACACTAGCAAATCGGTAAGCAGCTACATAAGGTGCTGCATCATAAGCACCAAAGCCAAATAAGTTGTTCTTCGCGATTGAAATAGCGGAGGTTCCATAGGCGCTTTCGTGGATCGCATGGGCTGCCAAGTATAGTGGATTTACCCCATATTTTTCTCCAGCATCAATAAATACCTGTCCTTTATCCGTCAGAATACTCTTCTTCCCTGTATTTTTTACATAGCCTGCAATATAATTATTAATCTGACTAGACGTTACAAGCGATTGAGTCCTTAAATCAATGAACTGGTAGCTGTCTCTCACACCCATAGGATCACCTGTTATCACCTGCTGAAGGTATGTACCAAATACATATCCGCTTTTTCCTGCGTAGCTGACTTTATACCAGCCATTGGACGTCTTGCTGGTTGGGATAATAATCGTTCCATTTGGAATCACTGTTAGAATAGTGGCATTCGCCCCTGCAGCTTGTCGTAAATTTAATGAATCCGTGACCGCATAAGTATTCTTAGCTATGGCTTCCTCAGTAATCGCATCGACTGGAGGAATGTTTACCTCCCCCATCTCTGTTTCTCCCGTTCCAGGGTTCTCTGCAGGTTTGTTGTATTTCGTAAAATCACCGCTATAGACATAGCCTGATTTGCCGTTATAAGAGACTTTATACCAATCTCCGATTCTCTGCTTTGCGGAAATGATTGTTTGTTTCGGAATTTTCAATAGTTTTGTATAGGACTTACCATAGGATAAGTACAAATATGTATCTAGCTTCGCCTGATAATCAGCTGCCGCAAAGGAAGATAACGTGTATTTATTTACATCTCCGCTATAAACGTAAAGACTTTTCCCATTGTAGGAAACTCGATACCAAATTTGCCCAACACTATTCACAGCTTGATAAGCAGAATAAAGGCCGTTTCCGCTTGCCAGGCTATAAACTACGCTTTTCTTTGTATCAGGAGTGGAATACAGCTTCACTGTCTTTTTCGGAAAATAATAAGCACCCGTAATCGCATTATATTTATAGTATTCCTTTAAGTAAGTCCCCTTCACCCAGCCAGTGGTTGTCACATTCTTCCCTTTGTACGAATAGGTATAGGTGACCTTATTCCAGTCACTTAATTTCTCCGAGCTTATCAGGGTCTTCCCCTTTGGAATCGTCAGTAATGTATTAAACTTTGTACTTGCTCCCGAACGAATATTGACATGATCGGAAGTTTGATACGTTGTTTTTTGAAATTGAACGCTCTTTGGAGCAAGTGAAATCTTCTTAATATACGAGGCGGTAACCCAGCCAATTTTTGTTACCTTTTTTCCCGTCAGGGTAAATTGGTACGAGACCTTAAACCAGTTACCTTTTTGCTCCATTGCGGTAATCGTTTTAGATTTGGGAATTTGGGTGATTGTTTTGTTGTTTGTACTTGGGCCCATTCGTAAATTAACATTTGCGGTTGTTTGATAGTTGATATTAGCTAATTTTACCGTGCTGGCCGCTTGTACCTGATGTAAACCACTTGGAACGATAGGTGCTGCAATCTCTCCTAAAAATAAACTAGTAGATATGAGAACAACTTTACCGATATTTTTCAATGAAACACCTCCCTATGTCTCTTTACAAGATATTAGATAGCAATTTTCTACAATTCTTTCAAAAAAATCATATTATCCCGAAAAAGGGATGAAACCTATCATTATTATCTCTTATTAACCCAAATTTTTAAATAGATTCCAATAAATACTTGTTGCAATAGAGAAAAATAGGAAATTCTCCTTATAAAAATCAGGGGATTTTCCGTAGAATTTGTCACAATTTTTGATTGAAGGAGGGATAAAATGACAAAAACACCCAAATTCAGACTTTGGGCGTTTTTCAATACACTTATTTTCGATGCTTTAAAATCACTTCTTTAACCACTCGTTCGGCTGCATGTCCATCTTCTAAATAACAAAAGCGCTGATAAAATTCATTCATTCGGTCTTTAGAAATAGCAGCCTCCCCTAGACCTTTAATTGCAGTAATCACTTCTTCCGTTGTTTCGACGAGCGGCCCAGGTGCTTTTTCTTCAAAATTAAAATAAAAACCCCTGATATCATCCTTATACTCTTCCAGATCGTAGGTAAAAAATATCATTGGCCGCTTTAAATTGGCATAATCGAAAAATACAGAGGAATAATCAGTGATCAATAAATCGCTGATTAAGTAAAGCTCTTGAATGTCTTCATGCTTGGAAAAGTCCCAGGCAAAGCCCTTAAATGCCTCCAAGTTAAAGTTTTCAGCCACTAAATAGTGCATCCGTAGAATGATAATATATTCATCACCGAGCTCATTTCTAAGCTTTTCTAAATCCAAATGTAAATCTAATTTATATTTCCCAATTTGATAGAACTGATTATCTCTCCAGGTTGGTGCATAAAGAATAACCTTTTTATCATTAGGTAATTTATGAAGCTTCTTAAATTCATTCGAAATCATTTCACGATCTGGCCTGTAAAAAATATCATTTCTTGGGTAGCCCGATTCAATCATTTCTTTTTCAAACTGAAAAGCACGCTTAAATATTTCCGTTGAATAGCGATTGGGAGAAATTAAGTAATCCCAGTTTCTTGTTTCACGAAAAAAGTTCTCTTTATATTGCTCAGTTGTTGTTCCTGGCATTAATACTTCCTTCATATCACCCGCTAGTTTCTTTAACGGCGTCCCATGCCAGGTTTGCAGATAAATCGTATTCTTTGGTTTCGGTATCCACAATGGCATTCTGCTATTTGTCACCCAAAATCTTGCACGCGCCATCAAAAAAAGCCACTTCACCGAAAACCGTCTTGCGTACGGAATTCCCTTGTCGATGAATCCTTTTTCAAAACGAGGGTCGACACTCCAAATAAGTTCATATTCAGAATGGTTTCTCTGCAGGTATTCGTAAATCGCCCGAGGATTACAGCTGTATTGCTTACCAAGAAAGCTTTCAAAAATAATTAAGTTTTTATTTGCCGGAAAAAATGAAACAAATAAAAATAACCATTTGTAAGCCAGTTGGGCTATATGCAATTTTTTTAACGATGATAACAATGAACCGATCTCCTAACCATATCCTTATTTATTAATTTTAACCCTTTGATTGACAAGCTTTACTAAATATTCGAGCAAGTCGTCTCTAAGGTCCTCTCTGCTTAGTGCCATTTCGATTGTTGTTTTAATAAAACCAAACTTTTCGCCAACATCGTAGCGGATTCCCTCAAAGTCATACGCAAACACATTTTGCAAACTATTCAGGCGTTGAATAGCATCCGTCAACTGGATTTCGCCACCTGATCCTGTTTCTTGATTCTCAAGGAGATCAAAAATCTCAGGTGTTAAAATATATCTGCCCAGAATAGCAAGATTCGATGGCGCTAACTCAACTGGCGGCTTTTCAACAAAGTTTCTCACCTCATACATACGGCCATCCTGCCTGCTCGGATCAATAATCCCGTAGCGGTTGGTTTCTTCTTTCGGGACTGGTTGAACGCCTATCACCGAAGAACCTACTTTATCGTACATGTTCATTAATTGTTTTAAAGATGGAACTTTTGCTTGGACAATATCATCCCCTAATAACACCGCAAATGGTTCGTTCCCAATGAACTTTCTGGCACACCAGATGGCATGTCCAAGGCCTCTCGGTTCCTTTTGTCTGATATAATGAATATCAACATTCCCTGGCTTACGGACTTCTTCGAGGAGTTCGAACTTCTCCTTCTTGGCTAAGTTTTCTTCCAACTCAAAAGCACTATCAAAATGATCCTCAATCGCTCGTTTACCTTTACCTGTTACGATGATAATATCCTCAATTCCAGATTCAATTGCTTCTTCTACAATATATTGAATCGTCGGTTTATCAACGATTGGCAGCATTTCTTTCGGCATCGCCTTCGTAGCAGGTAAAAACCTTGTACCTAAGCCTGCAGCAGGGATAATCGCCTTTTTGACTTTACTCATCATTTATGCCTCCTTATAATGAATTCTAATCATTGTCATATCTTAATTCGTGCATCACTCTAATACTTGATAAAATGATGCCATTGCCTTTTTATTGTATTCTTCTGGAATAAATTCATCAAGTTTATTATTCAACTCATTCCTTGCCAGTTGAGTGAGACCTTTTTCAAGACCTTCAATGCTATTTTCTACTAATAAACCATATCTTCCATCTTCCAATACATTTCGATTGGCAACAATATCAGTCGCTATGATGTTCATTCCATGGGTCATCGCTTCTAGTAACACCATCGGCTGCCCCTCATAATGGGAGGAGAGCACAAAACAATCACATTTTTTCATTAGTGCAAACGGATTCTCGAGCTGTCCCGTAAGATAGACAGACTCTTCAAGCTTCAACTCAGAAATTAAATTCTCTAAATCTCTTCTTAACGGACCTTCACCTAGAATATACAGCTTTGAATTTGGGAAGTTTTTCCGAAATTGCCCAAAGGCTGTAATTAAGTTATCCTGACCCTTCTCTGGTGATAATCTTCCCATCGTGATGAAATTGTAATTTTCTTTAATGGGTTCAGGTATGATCGTTTCTTCGACCGTTTCAGGAATCTCTTGAGTTAGTTTTGGAATAATCCTTTTATATTTCTTCAAATTAAGTATTTTGTACATCGATGTATTGATTTTTGTATGGAGATTTTTCTTTCCCTCATATTCACGAACAATCGTCAATGCTGACGAATCAATCCAGCCAAGGAAGGTTCCTTTGACAGAAAGCCGGCTATAGATTCCTTGCTGCGTCCTTGATTCTGCATCTACATCAACTAATCGACCTTTATATTCCTTACCGGAGGCAACTTTTTCTGTTCCCTCAAGATTATACGGCTTGTTCCAAATGTCATGTCCATGCGTATGCGAAATGACTGCTAATTTCTTTACTGGTGTTTGAAACAGGATACTATCCGAAAGCATTTCGAAACATTCTTGGTCAAGCCAGCCCACAATTCGATCATCAATCGTAAACTTATAATAATTATTGGATTTGGTTTGTACCTCACGTAAAATAGCCACTTCCTGATTTAAATAATTAATGGCTGGCGCAATTTCAGCTGCTCCTTCTACGACAGGTGGTCTGTTCCAGATTACTTGATTTTTAGGATGAGAGATCGTTGCCCGCGCTTTAAGAACCGTATTACTAATAATTGGGTCCTCAAACAGAGCCTCACTGATTAATGATTTCGTGATACTCTCAGGAGCATCTTCATTCCCTAATCTTAATATTTTTTCAGGATTAATCGAGTTCATGACGAAATCAAATTTAAACTCCTCGGCAAATTCCGCTAAATTACTTTTATTTAACTCCATGGTTGCAGGGGACACGCTTACTAGCTTGTCAAACTTATCATAGACTGAAAAAAGTCCTCGTAAATTAATTCGATGCGGCCGGCGTCCGTTGATGACCTTTTCACTATCTGTACGGATGTCATTATGCATATAACAGATCTTTTTCTTGGCATCGGAAGCAAGCAAATACTTGGCCCAATATAGACTATAACCACTAAAATCGATCGCATATTCAAATTGTGCCCGCCCTGATAATCTGTTGTATTCCCGCTTGTAGGCTTTCTCTGGGTAAAGCTTCTTTGTCACTTCACTATGTGCTCCTCGATTATGTACAAATTTATCCCGATAAACTTCCAAAAGACTACGTACTTCTAAGCCACTTCGGAACAGGAATCTGGCATTCTTATTCACCTTTGCAAGATTATTTAATGCTTCTTTCGCCTTTGGGGATTTCATCAAAATACTCACATCATACTTCGTATAATCGATGTTATCAACAAGATTGATAAAGGAGGATGTAATCCCATTGTTCAACAACCCGCCAGGATAGATGAGGATTTTCTTTTTATCCTTATCTAATTGATTAATGACATTAATGGGCAACTTTTCCTGCTTAAATACATATTGGACAATTCTAGCGGTAACATTTCCATCATCATGTTTGGTGAATTTATTTTTTGCCGCTTGGTAGACGGGACGGAAGTTTTCACTTATTTTCGAGATATTGTGAACAGCAGCTCCTACTTCTTCAATTGTAAAGAGCGTCGGCCCTGGTAATTCGTCTTCGGATAAATACATGCCTCTTTCTTCACGGTAATCATCATAATCCCAAATATAGAATAAAATTGGTTTATTCGTAACGAGATAATCAAAAAAGATACTAGAGTAGTCGGTGATTAAGAGATCCACAACGCTTAATAACTCATTCGTATCTACAAAGTCAGGGATTAACATATCGTTAATTTCACTAAATTTTTTAGCTTGATCATATAAAAACGGATGGACTTTGATTAATAGGTTATAGTCGTTACCCACCTTATTCCTCAAATAAGCCATTTCACTAATGATTTGAAACATATCATTTTTTGCCTTGGAAACATGGGTCCCTTTCCATGTTGGAGCATAAAGCAGAGTCTGTTTGTTTTTATCAATAGACAGCCCTAATCCTGCTAGAGAGGTTTTGAATACCTCAGAATCAGTTTGATAGGTAAGATCAATTCTTGGATAGCCCTCTTGAATAATTTCTCCATTATAAAGACCATCCAGTTTATAACTATTAAGAAACATTTTGGTTGTATGCTCATTCGGACTTAATAGATAGTCCGCACTAAGAAAATTCCTCAGCACATTCTGCGAATGTGCTGGATTGCCAGGGATATCAAATCCCATGCTTTTTAGCGGAGTTCCATGCCAGGTATTAATATATACTTGTTCAGCTTTAGGGATAAAAAAAGGCTGAAAGGTCGAGTTATTAATGAGATACTTACTGGTGGCTAAACATTTGAGATATTCCTTCGAATTCCGTTTAACAAACCTCACATTTTTTAGCTTTTTGTAATTGACAAGTACACTTTCTAACTCATTAGGATTACTTATCGACCAAATATGTTGGAAATCCTTATATTCAGGGTTATCTAAAAGGTATTTAAAGATGGCATAGGGACTATCTGTTACACTTTTTCCATCCCTGCTTTCATAAAAAATCGTATGATTCAAGACATTTAATTTTTCATAATATTTTCGGTACTGATAACTTCTGCGATGGTTTGCCTTTCGCAAATAATTATAGACTGGCCCGACGATAAATTTAATCCTTCTTTTTAAAACCTTTTTATTCATTAAAACTGCAACTCCCTTACCAGTTCACTCTTATACTTTTTATTAGCTATTCTTGCCATCCGTGGGGAGTTATATGTCATGACGGTCTATTTTTCCAGAACAAAAAAAAGCAAATTGATTAAACAAGGTTCACTTGTCATCAATTTGCTTTTTTAAAATTCATTCTAAAACCTTATAAAAGGTTCCCATCGCTTTTTTATTATATTCATCTGCAATAAATTCATCAGTTCTGTAGTCGAGCTCATTTTTAGCTAGTTGAGTCAGCCCCTTCTCAAGGCCTTCAATGCTATTTTCGACTAATAGTCCATACCTTCCTTGCTCCAACACTGTTCGGTTGGCTACAATGTCTGTTGCGAGGATCTTCATTCCAAGTGTCATCGCCTCTAATAAAACCATTGGCTGGCCTTCATAATGTGAAGAAAGTACAAAGCAATCACATTTTTTCATGAGTTTAAATGGATTTTCTACTTGACCCACGAGATATACTGACTCTTCTAGTTGAAGTTCTACAATAAGGCTTTCTAAATCCTTCCGTAATAAACCTTCTCCTAAAATATATAGTTTGGACTCTGGGAAGCCTTTATGAAATGCAGCAAAGGCTTTAATTAAATTATCTTGGCCTTTTTCTGGTGATAATCTGCCCATGTTGACGAAATTATATTGATCCTTTGATGGCTCGGGAACAAACGCTTTTCCTGTTTCAATTCCTAAAACCTCAATCACCTGAAGTGCCCGTTTATTTAACCAGCCCAGCGCTTCATTTTCATGGATAACATGACAGAATACACCATCAATCGTTCTGGCTTCTTTATCAATAAGAACGGTTTTTCCATTGTAGGCTTGGGAATTCGTCAATTCCTTTGCACCTTCCGGACCAGCAATCACTTCCCAGATCACATCGTCATCAGATAAGTTAACCTCCGCCACCCTTTTGACAGCTTTTTCTGAGATAATCACTGCTTCTTCAATAATCGATAAGGCACGTTGATTGATCCAGCCCATTTGTTTTCCATTGAGATAAAACAAATGGAAGGTTCCTTTCCGAGTCTTATTGCATTTCGTCACTGTCACTTCTGCATTTAATAATTCACTAGCATCCATGATTTTTTTACAACCAGGGTTCGGGTATGGCTTCGTCCACACCACAAAATTCTCTGGATTGGCAATGGTTGCTAACTCGTATAGATTATTTTCCTCTAGTGTGCGGTCGTCCAACTGATTAATGATATGCTTAAACTTTTGTTTATTAACTCTTTTAAAGAATGCCTGTTTAAGAGATTGCTTGGACGCCTTATCGCTAATATTTGACAATGCACCAGAATCAATCCAGCCAATTCGAGTCCCATTGATTGAAAACCTGCTATAGATACCATGCTGTGTTCTCGCTTCACGATCAACGTCCACTACGATCCCATTATAATCCTTACTGGATGAAACTTTTTGAATACCTTCTGTTTTATAAGGCGTACTCCAGATATCATTGCCGTTAACATGGCGTAGAACAGCTGACTTTGTCACCTGTTTTTCGAATAGGATGCTGTCTGGAAGCAGTTCAAAACATTCTTGATCGAGCCAGCCAATAATCCGTTCCGCCAAACTGAACTTGAAAGATACATTTGTTTCGGTGCGTGCTTCCTGTAAAATAGTGACCTCTTGATTAAAAAGGCTTTTAGCAGGAACCACTTTTTTGGCCCCAGCTAATCCAACGGGCCGATTCCAGATAAGATTATCTTGGGGATTATTAATAACTGCTCGTGATTTAAATGAGATATTACTCATTAGCTGACCGTATTTCGAATCATTGATTTCGTTTTCAGCTTGCTGCTGACTCGCCACTTCATTATTTAAGGTTAAGATTTTTTCGGTATTAATCGAGTTCATAACGTAATCAAATTTTGATTCATCTGCATAAACAGATAAATTCTTTTTATTTAACTCCATCGTCCCAACAGAAACACTCACCAGTTTATCAAATCGGTTATAGACGGAAAAAAGTCCTCGCAAGTTAATTCGGTGCGGCTTGCGACCATTAATCGTTCTTTCACTATCTGAAAGTAAATCATTATGCATATAACAGATTTTTCTCTTCGCATCCGCAGCAAGGAGATATTTCGCCCAAAATAAACTGTAGCCGCTAAAATCGATAACATAATCAAAGTGTGATTTTCCAAAGAATCGCTTGAACTCTCGCTTGTAACCCTTCTCTGGATAGATTCTTTTGTTTAACTCACTATGTGCACCTCGATTATGAACAAATTTATCTCGATAAACTTCTAGTATACTATATACAGCTAGCCCATTTCTGAAAAGGAACCTTGCCTGTTTATTCACTTTGGCAATATTATTCAATGCTTCTTTCGATGTTGGTGTTTTCAAAAAAATGCTAACATCATATTTATTAAAATCAATGTTATCCATTAAATTAATGAACGAAGAGGTAATGCCATTGTTCATCATCCCGCCCGGATAAATAAGAATCCTCTCTTTCTCCGTGTCGACAGGCTTAATTACATTTAAAGCATGCTGATTTCTTTTAAAAATATATTCAATGGTTCTTTTTGTTACATTTCCATTATCATGTCGCGCAAACCGCTGCTTTGCTTGATCATATACTTGTTTAAAATCAGCACTAACTTGTGAGATGTTGTTAACAGTATCTGCCACTTCTTTAATTGTAAAGAGCGTAGGACCTGGCAATTCCTCATCTGACAAGTAACGGCCCCTTGATTCGTTATAATCGTCATAATCCCAGACATAGAAAAGAATCGGCCGATCTGTAACGAGATAATCAAAAAAGATACTCGAGTAGTCGGTAATTAGAAGATCCACACTACTTAATAACTCATTTGTGTCAACAAAGTCTGGTATTAAAATGTCTTTTACCTCATCAAAATTTCTAGCTGCGGCATATAAAAATGGATGAACCTTGAGAAACAAATTATAGTCGGCACCCACCTGATTTTTTAAATAGTTCATGTCAGCAATGATTTGATACATGTCATTCTTAGCTCTCGAGACGTTGGTCCCTTTCCAGGTAGGCGCATAAAGTATCGTTTTTTTACGTTTATCAATATTGACCCCTATTTTGGCTAAGTAATGATAAAATAGCTCCTTTTCCGTATGAAAGGTAAGATCAATCCTTGGATACCCTTCTTCAATAATCTCACCAGTATAGATCCCTTTTAGTTTATAACTATCGAGAAACATGTTGGTTGTATGTTCATTTGGGCTGATAAGAAAATCAGCACTCAGAAAATTACGCACCACATTTTGAGACACGGATGGATTCCCAGGGATATCAAAGCCCATACTTTTTAGCGGGGTCCCGTGCCATGTATTAATATATATTTGATCACTTTTACGAATATAAAAGGATTGAAAGGTAGAATTGTTGATTAGGTATTTACTAGTTGCTAAGGCTTTGAGATACTCTTTCGAATTTCGTTTCACAAATGTTACATTAGTAAAATCCTTATATTGAGCAATCACCTGGTCTAAATCTTCAAAACTGCTCACCGACCAAATATGTTGATAGTCTTTATAATCAGGATTAGACAAAAGGAATTTAAAGATGGCATAGGGACTATCTGTTAAACTTTTTCCATCTCTGCTTTCATAAAAAACCGTCTTGTCAATGACTTCCAAATTTTCGTAATACCTTGTGTATTGATAATTGATGCGATGGTTTGTCTTTGCAAAAAAATTGTATATAGGATCTATTATGAATTTTACTCTTCTTTTTAATACCTTATTCATTCCCTGCTACAGCTCCTTAACCCTACCTTCTACTCTTACAAAAAAAGGATTATACTCCCTTATATCATAAATAGGCAGTTGCTAGCAATGAACATAAAATTAACTTCATTGATATTACATTAATTTTGACATTAAAACACAAAAAGGGTGTTCAAAAAAACAATATTTTGAACACCCTAAGTATTAGCAATAATTATTTTCATAAAGACTTTTGAGTAATCTGATCCTTGATTAAGCTCTCCCATTTTTCTCCTACTATGTTGAATGTATATCTCTCTACATTTTCTTTTGCTTTTTTTCCAAGCTTTTTTCTAAGTGATTCAGATTCAATTAAAGTTAATAAACCTGTTGCTAGTTCTTCTACATTCCCCTCTTCGATAAGAATACCATCCTCGTTATCGGAGATTACTTCTCTCGGGCCTGTACAAGCAAAACTCACACAAGGTACACCTACTGACATAGCCTCAATGATAACCATCCCGAAAGATTCTCGCCTTGAGCTAAGAGCATAAATCGAAGAATTAGCCATTTCTTTAATAATATTATCAGTTTTTGGCATTAAATATATATTATTATACGCCTTCTCCTCAAAGATTAAATTTCTCAAGTCTCCCAATTCTTCACCAGTACCAAATATCTTAAGCTTCCAGTCCGGATATTGTTTCACGACCTTAGAAAAAGCCTGTATGAGCAAATCATATCCTTTTTCGTGTGAAAACCGCCCTGCTGCAATGATCTGTTTATTTTCTAATTTAGCAGATTCTTCGGGTATATGAGTCGCATTTTCAATTTTATATAATTTAACGCTTCCTCCACCAAGGACATTTTCATAATCTGCCTTATCAGCATCTGTTAAACAGGTTATTGCATCCAAATTTTTATAATGTTTTTTGATTTTTCTTTGAAGGCTACTTGCATGCGCATCAAAAAACTTATGCTCTTGTCCAACCTTAATAACATCATTGCTGGAATACTTTGTCGACAATATATTAAATGAAGGAATTGTCGTTATAAAAACTCCTTTCTTAACTCTTTTAATCGTTTTGATTAATTTTAGGTCAAGAAATAAATTAAACATTTTATATAGATCTTCATTTTTATCAATTAGAAAGCTAGGTATATTTAAAAGCATTTGTTTAATAAATCTTTTATATCCTGGTGTATTTTTCCCGAATAGTTTTCCTTTTCTTGCATCAAATAATGAGGTGAGTTTTATTTTCGGATTTAGTATAAATAAGGGTTTTTCACTGGTTCTTCTTATACTAATAATTTCGACGGTATAGTTTTTGGATGCAAAATAATTCGCTGTATTTGCAACTGTTCTTACTGTCCCACCCATTCCGTAAATATTATAAACTAAAAATGTAATTTTCAAATCATCAGTCGCTCCCGCTCTTTTGTGAATCATTTTAATTTCTTAATTTCGTTATAAATTCTTTTAGAGTTATTTTTGTCTCGATAGGCATAATACTTCTTGGATTTAATACCATAGATTGGTTTATATTCAAAATCAGTATTTATATATTCCTTGATGAAATCTAATAACTCTTGTTTTGTCTCTGCTATGTCCCCTATTAATTCCGTTCTCAAATCAACATAAGAACCTCTATGCCTCAAATAGTCATGTAAATCAAAATGAAAAAATACAACTGGTTTTCTTAAATAATTGAAGTCAAATACCACACTTGAGTAATCTGTTATTAGTAATGAACTTTCTTGTATAAGGTCCTTTACTGTTTTTTCTTCTAGGTTTATCACCTTTATCCGTTCATTTAAGGAAGAAAAGTGATCTAGATACTTTCTTTGGATTTCTATATGTGGGAAAAATTTCAGTATCAGATTATGTTTCTCTAATAATTCATGTAAGTTCGGATCACGCAATAACGCTATATACTGAAGATAAAAATCAGAATTAAGAAATTCAGTTTCTGATGTGATCAGCCATTCTCTCCAAGTTGGAATAAGGAGGATTTCTTTTATTTCTTTACTTTTACTCTTATCAATTAACGAATCAAACCTAGA
>JAANMP010000063.1 GCA_011250595.1 Bacillus sp. MM2020_1
AACTACAGCCATATTCTGTCTACGACAAATTAAGTCCTCTGATCCGCTTCTTAATTTATCCGTTTTTAAAAATAAAGTATTTACGCTAACATCTATCCTTAACATTATTGTCACAATGATGATGTATGCGGATATGATTTTATTACCAATATATTTACAGAATGGAAGAGGATTTACTGCATTTGAAGCTGGTTTACTATTATTACCGGGTGCTGTTGTCAATGCCTTTATGTCTCCAGTTACAGGGAAAATGTATGACCGTTTTGGTGCGAAGCCGTTATTTATTATCGGTTTGCTTTTTATCATTCCTTCAATGTGGGTTGTAACAGATTTAACGGAAACAACGACCTTTATTTTCTTAATGATACGGACCATTTTTCTACGTATAGGATTGAGTTTGATTACTATGCCATTGAACACAGCTAGCTTGAATGTCTTACCAAGAACACTTGTGACACATGGTACGGCAGTGAATACTACCGTACGCCAAATTTCAGGTGCAATTGGAACGGCTATAGTTATTACCATTTTTACAGCACAAACAACAAAGCATGCAAAAACATTACTAGAAGAAACACCAAATGCTACAGTTAAAGCTATCCGTACACTTGCTTCAATTTTAGGATCAAGCGATGCCTATTATTTCATGACGATCTTAGCTATTATTGCATTTGTTTTAACACTATTCGTTCCATCTAAAGAAAGGGTAAAACAACCATCATAATTTTGAAAAATACGAAAAAGGCAACCTAACCAACTCATTTGGTTGCCTTTTGTGGAGAATGAGGCATTTCTTATTAAAACTAATTTGAAGAGGAAGACGACATAAAAAAGATGATTTCATCATATTAATCATCAATTAGAGGTTAAAGAGGTGAGATTATGTTACGCTATATTGGCAGAAGATTTATCTGGTTTCTGTTCGGAAGTACGATCTTTGCTACCTTTATCGGATATGCCCTGTTTAAGGCTGGCCTCATATCATTTCCAAGTATTCCTAAGTCCCAAAGAGCACTGAATATTAAAGAGCGTAATCGAAGAGTTGGTAAAATTCGAGTTTCTTAGAGATTTCTAGATCAACACTGTGTACTTTTAGTTGCTCAAACCTACATTTATTTTAATATAGAAAAATATTTTTTTAAGGGCAAACAGTGCGGAATAAACTGCTTGCTCTTTTTTATGTTTATCTTGAAATAAATGGTTATCCTCCATTAACAATTGCTAGTGAGATAAAGACTATTACCATGGACAAGCAATATGAAGATATTTTTACGAAAGTTATATTCAGAATATTTCAATAACTTATGTTTGAAATGGATAGGAATTAAGTCAAATATGGCTATAGTTATCCTTTAGTGTCTCCTCTAAACTAAAGATAGAAGCGCTTTCAATATTCAAAAAAATAGAAAAGGAAAGAAGGTTGAAAAATGAATTCTAATCTAATCAAAACACCTTTTCCACGTTTAATTGCAGGGATTTCGATTGGAAGCTTTGGTTATAATCTTGCTCTGATTACTCCTTTAGCATTCTTGCTCACTGTGAAACTGGCTATGCTTGATCCTGCACACGTTACCCAAAGCTTTAGTATCATTGGTTTGATGACTGGCGTAATTGGCATTTTAAGGAGCAGGCTAATTATTTTCATGTTCTTCAAAATAAGGTGAAAGAAGCCTTTAGATATGCTTATGTGAATGATTCTGGTTTGCTAACAGCTGACTACCAGGGAGTATATACGATTGCCCTTGCATTTAACCTTTTTTCAGAAGATCAAAAGAAAAAAGCAATTGAAAGATTAGTAGAGTTAATTGAAAAAAATGATTATAAAATCGATACTGGATTCTTATCCGTTCCATATATAATGGATGTCTTATGTGAAAATGGGCAAGAGGACCTATCGTATAAGCTTCTCTTCCAAACTGCATGTCCTTCTTGGCTATATGAAGTGGAGAATGGGGCAACCACAATTTGGGAGTCATGGGAGGCAATTAAACCAGATGGAACAGTCGGTTCATTTTCTTTTAATCATTATGCATTTGGCTGTGTCGGAGATTGGCTCGTCCGCCATATTGGCGGTTTAACCCCAATGGAAGCTGGATATCGGAAGTTTAGAATTGAACCACATTATGGTGGGCAATTAAAGCATGCTGAAACATACTATGATTCTGTATATGGCAAGATTAATGTGAAATGGGAAGTTCAGGACGAGAATCAAATGTACCTTCATGTTAGGGTACCAACTAATACATGTGCTGTCATTTCACTAACTAATGTAAGCCCGGACTGTATTCAAGAACTTTATGATTATGTGAATGAAATGGGACATTTAAATGGTAAATATAAAGAGGATGAAAAAAAGTTTGGATTCACTGCAGGTTCGGGACAGTTTGATATTAAATGGAAATTACATGATCCTTGTCAAACAACCCTAAAAGAGCAGATAAATTAATTAGTCAAACAAAAGAAAGCCCTACTTTACAATAGCGTAGGGCTTTCAATGTTTTTCTTACGATATTCGGCGGGGGTAACCCCGTGAATCTTTTTAAATGATTTATAGAAAAAGGTAATATTGGTATACCCAACATTATTAGCGATTTGGTCCACTGTTAAATCGGTATTCTCAAGCAGCGTACATGAATTTTTTATTTTTAAATGATGAGATAATTCAATAAATGTTTTGCCTAAATTGGTTTTTAGCAGTCTTGTCAGATGGTTTGGATGAAAGTGAAACTTCTTTGCTGTTTTTTCTAACGTCATCGTCTGATAATTCTGTTCCATAAAACTAAGAATATCCGAGATAATGGCTTTTTTAAAGGTAGGTTCCTCTTTGTTTTTAGAGGAGCTATTATAAATCCTTAATAGCTCGGTAAAAATCAATAACATATAGGAATTAATTGCTCATTTGAGCAAAGCTGGGGGTGAGAGTATTCATCCAATGCTTGAGAGATAATTTCTTTCAGTCGATTGGTTTGACCTTTTGGAAATAGGATAAATCGACTAACTCTCTTTTGTTGGTAAATGGCGTGAACAAAAAAGTCTGCTAATAAATCATTTCCTGAGAGTCTTTGAATCAGTGCCGAATCAAAATAACCTGTTCGAATCATGATGTTAATAATAATATCGTTTTCAGATGCACTTTCAATTCCGTGTGTCACATTCGTATCAAGTAAACAGAGTTCCCCTTCTTTTAAGATCACCTCGTTGCCATTAATGTACTGTGTACAAGTACCTGAATATACATAATTCATTTCAATAAAGGAATGTCTATGCTCGGTGAATTTAATATAACGTGGATGTTTGAAAAATATTACATTTTGTTCTGGTTTAAAAAAATAATCAACTGGTACAATATTGGGCTCTAGTATATTTTCTGAAAAAGTAAGTTTTGTGCCCTCTAAGTGGGAGTAAAGGTTTGGTTTATCAGGTGTACCTGAATATTTTTTTTCAAAATGATTCATTTCAAATAAATGTTTTTCAAGACTAGGAAACTCCAATAAAGACCCCTCAATCTACTGCTATTTGTGTATTACTAAAGATTGTAAACGAATACAAGATAAATAGAAACAACTATTTATATGGCAAATAAGGACAATAAATTGGTCGAATCACGTTATAGGAAAATCGTAGATTTCTAGTAAGATAGAGTTATCAGTAAGCGTTTCTAAGCGAGAGGTGATGTTAATGACAAAATACAGTATTGCTGTTGATATTGGTGCTTCAAGCGGCCGGCTTATTTTAGGCTATCTAGAAAATGGGCTGCTAAAACTAGATGAAATTCATCGTTTTGAAAATAAAATTGTCAAAAAAGGTGACTCCTATTGCTGGGAAGCCGATAAGCTTTTTCAAGAGATTAAAAATGGCTTGAAAAAGTGCAAAGAATTAGGCATTAAACCAGATAGTATTGGGATCGATACTTGGGCAGTCGACTTTGTGTTAATGGATGAACAGGATCAACCATTAACAGATGCCGTCTCTTATCGTGACCCAAGAACAGACGGAATGATGGAGCGAGTTTCTGAGAAAATCATGAAGGAACGCCTTTATCTAGAAACAGGCATCCAGTTCCAAAAGTTTAATACCATTTATCAACTGTATTCTATTAAACAAAACTCGCCGGAAATCTTAGATAAGGCAAAATCATTCTTAATGATTCCGGATTACTTCAATTATTTACTGACAGGAAAAAAAGCAAATGAATACACCAATGCCACATCCACACAACTGGTGAATGCCTTTACGAAAAAATGGGACCATGACTTATTGGATGTGTTGGGGATTAATCAAGAAATGTTCCAAGAGATTAAGACTCCAAAGACGGTTCTAGGATCTTTAAAGGAAGAACTAGTTTCAGAGTTAGGCTTTGACCTTCAAGTGATTCTTCCTGCCACACATGATACAGGTTCTGCGGTTATTGCCGTACCTGAAGAAAATGAAACCATTTATATCAGTTCCGGCACATGGTCACTGATTGGGGTAGAAAACTATTTCCCTATCTGTGTAACCAAAGCTCTGGACTTCAATTTTACCAATGAAGGCGGAATCGATTATCAATACCGCTTTTTGAAAAATATCATGGGTCTTTGGATGATACAAGAGGTACGGCGCAACTACAATAATGAATATTCGTTTGCAGAGCTTGTTGATATGGCTAGAGAAGCAAAGGATTTTAAGGCAGTAGTTAATGTCAATGATGACCGTTTCTTAAAACCAGAGAATATGGTTCAGGAAATCAAGAATTATTGTGTGGAAACAAGTCAGCCGATTCCGAGCACACCTGGAGAAGTCGCAAAATGCGTTTATGATAGTTTAGCAGTCAGCTATCAGGATGCTGTAAACGAAATTGAAGAAATTTTTGAAAAGAGATTTGAAAAAATTAATGTCATCGGCGGCGGCTGTCAAAATGAAATGTTAAATCAACTTGTGGCTGATGTAACGAAAAAAGAAGTTTATGCGGGACCTGTTGAAGCGACTGCTATCGGAAATATCGTGGCCCAGTTAATGGCCCTCGATGAAATTCAAAATATTAAAGAAGCTCGTACGATTGTAAAAAAATCATTTGAGGTAAAAAAATATTTGCCAACTGCACCGATTACAAATTAACCTTGGAGAGGAAGATATTTATGTCTACGAAAGAAAACTATGAACTTGCTAAAAAGGCTTATGAAAAATGGGGAGTTAATGTTGAAGAAGTAATCGAAACCTTAAAAAATGTTCCAATCTCGATTCATTGCTGGCAAGGTGATGATATTGGTGGATTTGAAGTAAATCCTAACGAATTATCAGGCGGAATTTCCGTTACGGGAAATTATCCTGGTAAAGCGTCAACACCGGAAGAATTAAGAGCTGACTTAGAAAAAGCACTTTCCTTGATTCCAGGAAAACATCGTGTCAACCTGCATGCCATTTATGCGGAAACAAATGGAGAAGTAGTAGAAAGAGATGAATTAGAGCCAAAGCACTTTGAAAACTGGGTGAACTGGGCAAAGGAAAATGGATTAGGCTTGGATTACAATCCTACGCTTTTCTCCCATCCTAAGGCAGCGGACGGTCTGACGCTTTCTCATCCAAATGAAGAAATTCGTGAATTCTGGATTAATCACTGTATTGGCAGCCGAAAAATTGGCGAGTATTTCGGAAAAGAACTAGGTACTCCTACCTTAACAAATATCTGGATTCCAGATGGCTTCAAGGATATCCCAAGTGACCGCCTGACTCCAAGAAAGAGATTAAAAGAGTCATTAGATAAGATTTATGCTGTTGAAGTAGATGAAAGGTATAATCTTGATGCAGTAGAAAGTAAAGTATTTGGACTTGGCTCAGAATCTTATGTAGTGGGTTCACATGAATTTTATCTAAATTATGCAATGAAAAATGATAAATTATGCTTATTGGATACAGGACACTACCACCCAACAGAAACAATATCAAATAAGATTTCATCCATGCTTTTATTTAGCGAAAAGCTTGCATTACACGTTTCTAGACCTGTCCGTTGGGATAGTGACCATGTCGTGATTCTTGATGATGAATTAAAGGAAATCGCGCTTGAGATTGTTCGGAATGATGCATTAAATCGTGTGATTATCGGACTGGACTTCTTTGATGCGAGCATCAATCGTGTAGCTGCTTGGACAATTGGTACGCGCAACATGATCAAGGCTTTACTTTATGGAATGTTAGTTCCAAATGAACATTTAAAACAGCTTCAAGAAGAAGGCAACTTCACTGAAAGATTAGCGTTAATGGAAGAATTTAAAACATACCCGTTTGGTGCAGTTTGGGATTACTACTGTGAAAAAATGGGAGTACTAGTAAAGGAATCTTGGTTAGAAGAAGTAAAAGCGTATGAGCAAGAGGTTTTATTGAAGCGGTAACAAGATTATAAAGACTCAATAGGAGATTATAGGCTCCTTTGGGTCTTCTTTTTTGCATTAAAAGAGGGAATTGTACAAAATATAGGAGGAATTTTACGAAGTTTTAAGTTATTTTACGAAATATAGAAGGGATTTTACAGAAATTGTAAAATAATTCCCTGTTGAGTGCTAAGTCTATAAGAATAAGCTATTTTTCTTTCCAGCCAATTTTCTTTGGGGTTCAACAACCGCGGCATACCAAGTTGAAGGAAACAATTATAACAGTGATTTCTGGGCAGAAGAGCATGCAGATGGATCACCATACAAAGATAAAAACATGTCATAAACATGGAATAACACCTGTCGTAGCAATGCATCACTTTTCTTCACCTAAATGGCTAATGAGACTCGGAGGATGGGCAAGCCCTGAGGTTCCTGACCGTTTTGCTAAATATTGTGAAGTGGTAATTCGCGAAATAGGCCATTTAATTCCGTACGCCCTAACAATGAATGAAATAAACTTGCCTGTTATGTTGCGAGAGATTTTTTCGAAAAAGTTTATAAAAGCATATTAATTTATAGAGCGTAAAACACGGAGAAGGAATAAGAGAAATGACACTTTTAGAAATTGAGG
This sequence comes from Bacillus sp. MM2020_1, assembly GCA_011250595.1. Taxonomy (GTDB): domain Bacteria; phylum Bacillota; class Bacilli; order Bacillales; family Cytobacillaceae; genus Neobacillus. Next base: position 6,985 of record JAANMP010000063.1, read on the forward strand.
CATTATCATGCGAATATAGAATTAATCCGCTTGGAACTGTTGATAAAGTAAAAGTCATTATTGATGAGCTAAGTAAGCTTGAATTGGAAGCAGTATTAGTAAACTAATAATGATATTCGCCAATAACCTTTACGTGGTTGGCTTGTTTTTTTGTGATAATTTATGTTTGCTTTTCAAAAAAATATGATATAGTTAAAGTGGAAATAGGAAATAAACAAATGTAAAACAACACAAATAAAAGGTATTGAGTTAGAAAGGGGTAGCACTAGTGCTAGTTGCAGAAAGACAAAAAAAGATTGTTGATTTGGTTAATGAGAGATTAAGTATTCGGGTGACAGAACTAAGCAAAATTTTTTCTGTAACCGAGGAAACGATTCGTCGTGATCTTGAAAAGCTTGAAAAAGAAAATCTATTAATGCGCAGTCATGGTGGTGCCGTAAGTGTTGAAAAGGACCAAGGAGAGACCTCTTATTTAGAAAGGGAAATCACGAACGCTGCCGAGAAGAAAGCGATAGCTGTTCAAGCGATTCGTTCCATTGAGCCAGGTGATCAAATTGTGTTAGACGCAAGTACAACAGCATGGTATATGGCGAAGGAACTCCCGGATATGCCGCTCACAGTTCTTACTAATTCAATAAAAGTAGCCATTGAGCTTAGCAAAAAAGAACAAATCAAAGTGATCTCCACCGGTGGAACGTTACTCTCGCAATCTCTTTCGTATGTTGGACCACTTGCCGAACGATCGCTAGGTATGTATCACGTAAATAAAGCATTTCTTTCCTGCAAAGGGGTACACCTTGAAAAAGGGTTAAGTGACTTTAATGAATCACAAGCGCTTTTAAAAAAGCAGATGATGGAAATAGCTAATGAAACCATCCTAATGGTGGACTCTAGTAAATTTGGAACTCGTGCTTTTTCGCAAATTGCCCCAGTTTCTAATATCGACTGTATTATTACTGATTCAAATATAAATGAAGAAACTAAAAATGAACTGGAAGAAAAAAAGATAAAGCTATTAATTGTAAACTAGCAGGCCATGTCCAGGTCTGTTTTTTTACAAATGAGCACCGTTTCTTATTAGGGGTGTTCTTAACACGACAACTTAAAATGTTTAATGAAAATGACTAAGCCCTCTAATTTAAAAAATGACATCATTACAGGCCTTTTTTCATACTATATTTTGGGGTGAGAAAATGCCAAGAGTAAATTACCGAACTACAGATGTTGACTTAATGGCAAGGATGATGAGAGCGGAAGCCGAAGGTGAAGGAATACAAGGCATGTTATATGTTGGAAATGTAATTGTTAATCGTCTTATGGCAAATTGTTTAGATTTTAAAGGACTAAGGACAGTTCCGCAAGTTATTTATCAAGTACAAGGTGGAAATTATTCTTTTGAAGCAGTTCAAAAAGGGAATGTATTTTATCAAAGATCAAGAACCGCTGAAAGAAGATTAGCAAAACAAAATTTGGATTATTGGAGAGACCACCCAGCGAAATTTGCTTTATGGTATTTTAATCCACATGCTTCATGCCCTCCAACTTGGTACGGTCAACCTCAATCTGGACAATTTAAAGAACATTGTTTTTATGAACCAAAGGCTGGAACATGTGATAGTGTCTATAGATGAGGTTAAGCTTACTCTTTGAGTAAGCTTTTTTCATGTTCCAGAATATTCAAAAGGACTCTATGGTGCTGATTTGCTTTCTTTATGCTTGTTGTTTGAGCGTAATAAAAGAAATTAGAACAAAAATCGTCCTGTTTTCAGTCAAATTGGGGGGAGCCATTACAGCTTATTTCCTATATCATAGTAATTGTAATCGAAAACGCTTTCAGGTGTTACCACAATTGGTGGTCACGTCACTCACTTTTTAATATAAGGATGGGAACTATGGAAATATCGGCTGTTATTTTTGATCTAGATGGAGTAATTGTTTCTACGGATGAATACCATTACCAAGCATGGAAACACATTAGTGATCAGGAAAATATTTATTTTGATAGAGAAATTAATGAAAGACTTCGTGGTGTTAGCAGAATGGAAAGTCTCGATATTATTTTGAGTCGTTCTAATAGAAGTTACAGTGACAATGAAAAGCAACTTCTGGCACAGCGAAAAAATGAGATCTATTGTGAACTGCTTAACAATTTATCGCCAACAAACATTTTACCTGGGGTTCTTAATCTATTATTAAGTTTAAAAGCAAGGGATGTAAAGGTCGCAATCGGTTCTTCTAGCAAAAACACCCCATTTATTTTGAAACAAATAGGATTAACTTCAAATTTCGATGCTATCGCTGATGGAAATAGCATTAAAAATAGTAAGCCTGATCCGGAGGTGTTTTTACTGGCAGCGGAAATGATGGGAGTTACCCCAGTAGAATGCACTGTTATTGAAGATGCGCAAGCAGGTATTGATGCGGCTAAAGCTGCAGGAATGAAGGCAGTGGGAATAGGATCAGCAAGTACATGTTTACATGCTGATTTGAAATTAAAAGACCTAACTAATTTGGATATAGATCAGTTATTAAAAGTTAATGAGATTAGGAGTTGATCCCATGATTAAACTAAATGAAAACTTAACAGCTTTAAAAAATAAACCCTTTTTTCTTAACGATAAAGAAATCGATTGGGTAGAACAAACTCTAGAATCTATGAGTTTACATGAAAAAGTGGGGCAATTATTTTGTCCAATTAGCAGTTCGGACAATAAACAAGTGTTAGAAGCATTTATTAAAGAATATCATCCTGGTGGAATCATGTAACGTCCGGATACAGGAGCAAAAATACAGGAAACTCATCGGTTGTTACAGAATCTTTCTCCAGTACCTTTATTGATTTCCGCTAATCTCGAAGCTGGCGGAAATCGGTAGAAGTGCTGGATAAATTAGATGTAAACCTAAAGAGAATTTTAGTGTATGTTCAATAACATTTTGCTAATTTGTGGCTCAAGATGACCAGTTACCTTTCTTGATTAGACAAAAAGGGGTGTCCGCTAAAACCCGGGACATCCCTATTAATTGTCCTTCCAATCAAAGTTTTCAATAAAGCGTACGAATGCCTTAACCACATTCCATTCCAGCGACTCCTTATGATAATACATCCACGTTCTTCGCAATAAAGGATTTCCTTCTTGATCGAGTAGGTGGATTTTATGTAAATCTTCTATACCGGTAAGTACCCTGCTGGATAGGATGCCATAACCTAAACCATTTTTAACCATTTCCTTACAAGGATCAACTTGGTCCACTTCTATACTTATAAAGGGGGCTTGCGCATAATTTTCCGCCCACCAATGATCAATGACAGATCTTAATAAGTAATCCCCCTTATATTCAATTCTTGGAAGACGAGGGAGGTCCTTAATATCAAACTCATTACTTGAAGCAATGCAAATGGTTTCCTCAAATAATTGATGTTTCGATAATCCCCGCCAGCCATAATCTCCTCGTACAAAGCTGATATGAACATCTTTATTGTGAATTAGCTGAGTTACGTCTCTGCTCCATCCAGTAGTTACTTTGAATTCCACATGTGGATATTGCATTTTAAATAGTTTTAAAACGTAGGGAAGTTCATAATTTGCGAAAAAATTAGATACCCCCAATTTCAACGTACCCACCACTTGATCACTTTCGTTATTACTCATATTTTGGACATTTTCTTTTATCTTTTCATAATGAGCAAGGGCTTCCTCAGCACACTGAACAAGATACTCTCCTTGTGGGGTAAAATGCACTCCCCTGCTTTCACGAGTTACGATTTTAACGCCTAGTGCTTCCTGCATATGCTTTAATCGCGTCGTTAATGCGGGTTGAGTAAGAAATAAGAGGCGAGCGGTTTTAGTTAGATTTTTTTGCAGATAAAGCACCTTTAATATTTCCCAGTCACGGTAATCCATTGTTCCACCCATCTATCTGATATTAATCTTTTTTATAGATTAATATAATTTTTTATCATTTTATTTATTTCAATTATTACATTATCCTTAACCTATAGCAATCGTTGAATATCTTACTAAATAATCTGAAGCAAATCATATATATTAAGTCAACAATGGGGGAATTGGGAATGGGAGTACAGAAAAACCAGCATAATCCATGGCGGAAATTCAATGGTCCAAACCTAGGCTATGTAATTGAACAATACGAGCGGTATACGAACGGAGAAGGATCGATTGATCCAAAATTAGAAGAGCTTTTTATAAAATGGGGCTCACCTTTGTATTTTGAGTCTAGTCATTCCGAAGAAACCCTCAATGATGAATCAGTCAATCCTAATAATTCTACAAATATACAAAAAGTACTTAATGTGGTAAAGCTGCTTGAGGATATTCGTTCAAACGGTCATTTAGCGGCAAACATGAACCCATTAGAGGGGAATGTGCAAAATCAAGAGTTGTTTCATCCAGAAAAACATGGGGTAAGTGTGGAAGAGTTGAAAACGATTCCAGCCAAACTTGTTTGGGAGGAGGCCCAGGCAGGCATTCAAACCGCATGGGATGCTATCAACCATTTAAAGAGTATATATACCTCCACACTAGCCTTTGAATTTAACCACGTGCACCATATGGATGAACGGGCATGGTTAACTCAAATGGTGGAGACAGGTTCCTTGCATCGATCCTTATCTATAGAAGAACAAACCACCTTGCTGCAGAGTTTGACAGAGGTTGAAGGATTTGAACAATTTTTGCACAAAGCCTTTGTCGGTCAAAAGAGATTCTCCATTGAAGGCGTTGACATGCTAGTACCGATGCTGAATGAAGCGGTGGGTGAAGGTGTCGGGGATGGTGCACGTAATGTCGTGATTGGAATGGCGCATCGCGGCCGCCTAAGTGTCCTTGCTCATGTGTTAAACAAACCATACAGCAAGATATTTTCTGAATTTCAACATTCGTCCGCTAAACAACAAGGTCCCTCAGAAGATTTATTCGATATTAGTGAGGGCTGGACTGGAGATGTGAAATACCATTTAGGCAGAAATCGATTCATGGAAGGCCCCGGTAACGTTCGCGCACGTATTACCTTAGCCAATAATCCGAGTCATCTTGAATTTGTCGATCCGGTAGTTGAAGGTTTTGCAAGAGCGGCCCAAGAAGAACGGAAGAATGCCGGGTACCCTAAGCAGGATGTTAAGAGGGCGTTTGCTATTTTGGTCCATGGTGATGCAGCCTTTCCGGGTCAGGGAATTGTAGCGGAGACATTGAATTTAAGCGGTTTAAAAGGATATCGAACAGGTGGAACCATCCATATCATTGCCAACAACATGGTAGGCTTTACAACCGATAGCCACGATTCTCGTTCGACGAGATATTCGAGTGACTTAGCAAAGGGATTTGAGATTCCGATTATCCATGTCAATGCGGACGACCCAGAAGCATGTCTGGCCGCTGTTCGATTGGCCTATCAGTATCGTACTCGGTTTCAAAAGGACTTTTTGATTGATTTAGTTGGATACCGTCGATTTGGCCATAATGAAATGGACGACCCAGCGGTTACCCAGCCAAAGGTATACAAAAAAATTGTGAACCATCCAACTGTAAGATCAGTGTATGCCAAACAGTTGCAAAATAGAGGTATTCTCAATCAAGAAGAAGTTGAGCAAATTAAACGCAGTGTGCATGATATGTTACAAGCTGAGTTTGAAAAAGTGTCAGATAAGAAGCAAAGTGAACCTCCAGCAGAAGTTGAGGTTCCGATGGTCATCGCCAAAGGAATACCACCGTTGGAAACAAGCGTACCACTTGAAACTCTTCGTGAAATAAACCAAAATTTGCTGAAATGGCCAGAAGGTTTTCAAGTGTATCCAAAGTTAAAACGGATTCTGGAGCGCCGTGATAAGGCATTAGAAGAGAATGGGAAAGTAGAATGGGCGGTAGCAGAAGTGTTGGCACTTGCGTCGATATTAAAAGATGGGACACCAATTCGTCTAACCGGCCAAGATTCTGAGCGTGGAACGTTTGCACAGCGGCACATTGTGCTCCACGACGAGGAAACAAACGAAACGTATTCACCACTGCACCATCTTCCGCAAGCACGAGCTTCGTTTGCGGTTCATAATAGCCCGCTGTCGGAAGCTGCTGTTGTAGGTTTTGAATATGGATATAATGTTTTTGCTCCTGAAACACTTGTCATGTGGGAAGCTCAATATGGCGACTTTGCCAACACGGCACAGCCCCTCTATGATCAATTTGTTTCATCTGCACGGGCAAAATGGGGACAAAAATCAGGCCTTATTCTCCTGTTGCCTCATGGGTATGAAGGCCAAGGTCCGGAGCATTCCAGTGCTCGACCTGAACGGTTTTTACAGTTAGCAGCTGAAAACAACTGGACGGTTGCCAACCTGACAAGTGCGGCCCAATATTTTCATATTTTACGCCGTCAAGCCTCCATCTTAGGATCAGAGTTTGTTCGACCATTGGTGATTATGACGCCAAAGAGTCTGCTCCGTCACCCGTTAGTTGCTTCTACTGGTACGGCTCTAAGTGAAGGTCATTTCCAAACGGTTTTGGAGCAGCCTGAGCTCGGAAAAGTGCCAGAAAAGGTAAGGCGTTTGGTGTTAACAACGGGTAAGATGGCTATCGATCTGGCTGTAGAAATCGACTCACAGAAAGAAAATCAAAACCTAGAAGAAATACACATCGCTCGAATTGAACAATTGTATCCATTTCCAAAAGAAAAAGTGGAAGCGATCTTGAAGCGTTATCCTAACTTGAGGGAAATCGTATGGGTACAGGAAGAACCGAAGAATATGGGAGCATGGCATTATATTGCCCCAACTCTTTTTGAGCTTGCTGCAGGCAGTCTGGCTGTTGATTACATTGGGCGTCAGTTCCGTTCCAGCACGGCAGGCGGGGACCCAATCGTTCATAAGAAGGAACAAGAACGTATTATCGAACAGGCCTTGAATTCTAATAGTATAGTAGTTAATCAGAAACAAGAAAGCAGATGATCACTAGCGAAAAACTAAGATATTAATTTAAAAGAAGATTTAATCTAATACCTAGGAGGATATGACACATGATTGAAATCAAAGTTCCTGAACTGGCAGAATCCATTACTGAAGGAACCATTGCACAATGGCTCATTAATATTGGTGATAAAGTAAACAAAGGAGATAGTGTTGTTGAGTTAGAAACAGACAAAGTGAATATCGAATTAAATACCGAATACTCAGGTGTAGTCACCAAGGTTTTAAAAGAGCCTGGAGATATCGTCGAAGTAGGCGATGTCATTGCAATTATCGAAGAGAATACTGCTGCAGGAGCCACTTCGGCTGTTCCAACAACTCCGGAAAAACCTGCCGAAGTTGAAACCTTTAATCAACAAAGCACCCAAACCGAGCCGGAACTTCCGAAAGCAAATAGTCCGATTGCCTCACCTGCGGCAAGAAAATTGGCAAGAGAATTGGGAATCGATTTAACCCAAGTAAGCAGCCGTGATCCACTTGGCAGAATTAGACCAGATGATGTAAAGGCATATACCTTGATATCTGAGGTTAAAGAAGAACCGAAGTTGGAAAAATCAAGCCCAAAACCTTCCGCACAACAAATTGATGATGAGTTTGACAAACCAGTAGAACGGGTGAAAATGTCCCGCCGGCGTCAAACCATCGCTAAACGCCTAGTAGAAGTCCAGCATACAGCAGCGATGTTAACTACGTTTAACGAAGTCGATATGTCGGCTGTTATGGATATACGCAATCAGCGGAAAGATGCCTTTTTTGAAAAACACGGTGTTCGTCTTGGGTTCATGTCATTCTTTACAAAAGCAGTAGTTTCAGCGTTAAAGCAATTCCCGCTTTTAAATGCCGAAATACAAGGCGATGAATTGATTATCAAGAAATTTTATGACATTGGTATTGCCGTTGCAGCACCAGAGGGTCTAGTGGTACCGGTTGTACGCGGTGCCAATCAGAAAAACTTTGCTGAAATCGAACAGGATATTAGTAATCTTGGTAAAAAAGCTCGTCATAATGCCCTAACTTTAAATGATTTGCAAGGTGGTACATTTACCATTACAAACGGCGGAGTTTTTGGTTCGTTAATGTCAACTCCAATCTTGAATAGCCCGCAAGTAGGGATCCTCGGAATGCATAAAATCCAAACAAGACCAATAGCGATTGATAAGGAACGAATGGAAAACCGCCCGATGATGTATATCGCCTTGTCCTATGATCATCGAATTGTAGACGGAAAAGAGGCCGTTAGCTTCTTAGTTGCCGTGAAAGAATTGTTGGAAGATCCTACATCTTTATTGTTGGAAGGATAATAACTCTAATCATGCCCGTCGAGGTCGAAAAAGGGAGTCAATGGTAACGAATAGAAAGCGTGTTTTATATTGAATAAAAATAGAGATGGGAGGAGTCCATCTCTATTTTTATTATGGAGAATGCTCTGCTCAACAGTTCAAAAACATATCCCAAAAAAGTCCGTACACAAATCAAAAAAATGGAGCACTATCGCTCTAATTACTGCTGGGCTATGATGATGATATTGGAGTATGCTAACGAGAACTCCTAACTAACGAAATCTAAACCCGAAAGAAAAGGGGATAGCGGTATGAGCATTCAAAAACTAGAGAATCAAGTGATTGTTAGAAATGAGAAATTTATCGAAACAGCAGAAAAATTGAAGCCACAACTTCATGAAACCATTGTGAAGCCTTCATCAATTGTTGGAATAAAAGCGGTTTCAGAAGTCATTCATGGCTGGAGGCCGGAGGTTGCTGAGTCTACTTCCTCTCTAGCAGACTCTGAATATGGGAAAAATGATTCGTTTGTTCTTGATTTTGGAGACCATCAGGTTGGGTATCTATCATTGAAAATTCGTCCTGCTGGCAGTCCACCGGATGCTCCGCTTAAACTAAAACTCACAATGGGAGAAATGCCAGTTGAGATGGCAAAACCATTTGAGAATTATCATGGATGGCTTAGCAGTTCCTGGCTCCAGGAAGAGACAATAATTGTCGATGTATTGCCAGCAGTTATATCATTGCCTCGTCGTTACAGCTTTAGATATGTAAAGTTTGACGTGATTGATACATCACCTAAATATCGAGTTGTTTTTGAAAATGTGGAATGTAGAGCCGTTACATCGGCCAATATAAGTGCGGTTAAAAAGAGTTTACATCAGGATGAGGAACTTCAAAAAATAGATGATATTAGTATTAAAACACTTGCAGATTGCATGCAGGATGTATTTGAAGATGGACCAAAACGCGATCGCAGACTTTGGCTCGGTGACTTACGATTGCAAGCACTAGCAAACTATCAAACATTTGGGACTAATGACCTTGTTAAACGTTGTCTTTACCTTTTTGCAGGAGTTCCAGATGATAAAGGTAAGGTTCCCGGTACTGTTTTTGTTGCTCCACAATTGATTGCAGATGATACCTATTTATTTGACTATTCATTGTTCTTAGCTTCTACTTTACATGATTATTACTCTGCCACAAGTGATTTAGAGACTTTGAAGGCGCTTTGGCCAACTGCTTATCGCCAGGTTGAACTTGCCCTCGAAAGATTGGATGAAAATCATATTTTGAAAGATTCGTCCGATTGGTGGTCTTTCATTGATTGGCAGGAAGGATTAAACAAACAAACTCCGTCTCAAGCCGTGTTGATTTATACGATGAAGCAAGCTATACGTCTTGCAGAAGAATTAAATGTACCTGAAAGGCATAGTCTGAAAGACCGTTTAACGGAGATTGTGGAAGCTACCAAAACCCATTTATGGGATGATCAGCAGCAATTTTTTGTAAGTGGTGCGGACTGTCAAGTATCTTGGGCAAGCCAAATTTGGATGGTGCTTGCCGGTGTTTTAACTAAGGAAGAAAACAGACAGCTTATGAATCATCTATTAAAAGAAAAGCCTGAGGTGGCGATTGCAACCCCATATATGTACCACCATCTAGTAGAAGCCCTGATTATTTCAGGAGAAAAAGAACGGGCCATCGCAGAAATGAAAACCTATTGGGACGGTATGATCCAAGATGGAGCGGATACGTTTTGGGAATTATATGATCCAAAGAATAAAGATTTTTCACCTTATGGAAGCCATTTAATTAACAGCTATTGCCATGCCTGGAGCTGCACCCCAACATATTTAATAAGAAAGTATAACTTATAAGAGGATTCTATTTTGAAAGGACAACCAAGTATTATTATTGGTTGTTCTTTTTGTTTTGCTGTTTAGTAATCTTTGTTTATTTGAATAAGTATGAAGGACAAATTTTATGTTACCTGGTTACGGTTATCTTTTTATTCTAAAAAATGCGTACACAAATCAGAAAAATTAGACACTATCGAACTATTATCGTGTAGGCTATGATATTTGTATAGGAGACCGGTCCTTATTTTTTAGAAATTGGGAGCGCTTTATTCTTAGGGGAGGTAATGAATCTATTTTAATGGGATTAGGGAAAAATGAAACGGTGCACGATAATATCAGGGATATTTACGGTTATATGCTAGAAAATGACGCAACTACATGCTGGGAAGGCTGGGAATTAATTGAGGGAGACTATAGCCGCAGTCATTGTCATGCGTGGTCCGCAGCCCCAACCTATGTATTTGGAAATCTGTTTTTGGGTGTAAAACCATTAGAGCCTGGATTTACAAAAGTAGCCATTTCTCCAAATCTAAACGGATTGAAGTGGATAAAAGGATCCGTACCCATTCCACAAGGTAAGATTGATATTTATTGTAAAGATGCAGGGGAGTATATTGACTTGCAAATTACCCTACCAAAGGATGTAGAAGCACTTGTTACAGTATCTAAAAATACAAGAGTTAGGATAAATGATGAAAGCAAACAGACCTTTTAGGTCTGTTTTTCTTTGGATAATCAAAAGAAAACAAATCAATTTTGTGACAAATATGGTAATTAAACAAATATAATCAAAAATCATATCTTTGTTTGTGTTGATTTATGTTGGTTATGGAGTTATGATGTAAATGTGAAGAAGATAAGTAAAGAAAGTTATATAAAAAACAATTTATTAATAAGGGAGAGAAATATACATGAGTTTAGCAATGAGGAATTTAATATATACGGCACCATTTTTACATGAAATGATTGAAGCAACTTCGAACCTATATCGATTAGGCTGGGATGAACGGAATGGCGGAAATATTAGTTACTTGTTAAATGAATATGAAGTTTTACCTTACCTGGACGTTGATAATGTTGTAAGAACAGTACCCATGAATTTTGATGCTTCTGAGCTGGCAGGAAGATATTTTGCAGTAACAGGATCAGGGAAATTCTTTAAAAATGTAAAAGAGGATCCTGCTTCTAATCTGGGAGTGATTCGAATTGCAGCAGATGGCAAAAGCTACGAAATTCTTTGGGGTCTAGAAGATGGCGGCGTAGCAACAAGTGAGCTGCCAACACACTTAATGAACCATATGAAGCGATTAGCAGTAGACAAAAATCACCGCGTAATCATGCACTGTCACGCCACACATCTCTTAGCGATGACATTTACACATAGTTTGAAGGAAGAAGAATTTACGAAAACGCTTTGGGAAATGTGTACCGAATGTATTGTTGTTTTCCCTGATGGTGTGGGCGTTATCCCATGGATAATTCCTGGAACCAATGAAATTGGCGAAGCAACTGCAAAGAAAATGGCCCATGTCCGCCTAGTAGTTTGGCCGCATCATGGTATTTTCGGAGCTGGCGCAACAATGGATGAAACATTTGGTTTGATTGAAACAGCTGAAAAAGCGGCTCAGGTTTATACGATCGTTTGTGCACAAGGTGGAAAGAAACAAACAATATCGGATCAACAGCTACAAGATTTGGCTGATGCATTCAAGGTAGTTCCAAGAGAAGGCATCCTAAAATTATAAGATATGGTTTTTCAAAGTGAAGGGACATTTTTGTCCCTTCGTTTAAAAATAAAATTGTGAAATAGTGAACAAACTGAAGGAGGAAGAATTGTGAGTGTTTATTATGTTCCAAGTACAAATCTGTTTGGTAGAGGCTGTTTAAAGGAGTTAGCTCCACTAGTAAAAGACCTTGGCTTTAAAAAAGTTATGGTAGTTACTGATAAATTTTTAAGTCAAAACGGAGTTGCTGGAAAAGTTTTAGCTGAATTAGATTCTATTAATCTTGAATACATTGTTTATGATGAAGTAAAGCCAAATCCAACCATTGAAAACGTATATATGGGTGTCGATGTTTTTAAAACAAATGAATGTGATTGTCTTGTATCAGTTGGCGGTGGTTCACCTCAGGATACAGCAAAAGCTGTAGGTCTTTATGTAACTAATGGCGGAGACATCCGTGATTATGAAGGTGTTGGAAAAACAAAGAATAAATCGGTTCCAATTATTGCGGTCAATACAACTGCAGGGACATCCAGTGAATTTACGATTAACTATGTTATCACCGATAAAGAACGTGAAATAAAGATGGTTATGGTTGATAAAAATAGCTTAGTAACAATCGCGGTTAATGACCCTGAATTGATGGTGGCTAAGCCAGCAGCATTAACAGCCGCAACTGGAATGGATGCTTTAACCCATGCGATTGAAGCAATAGTCACCCCAGGAGCATATGCCGTAACGGATGCAACTGCACTTGCAGCAGTTGAAATCATCTTTAATTATTTACCGCGTGCGGTTAAAAACGGACATGATATTGAAGCTCGTGAACAAATGACCTATGTTATGTTCTTAGGAGGAATTGCCTTTAACAATGCAGGCCTTGGATTTGTTCATGCCATGGCTCACCAGCTTGGAGGCGTGTATGATTTACCGCATGGTGTATGTAATGCAATGCTTCTGCCGATTGTGGAAAGAGAAAATGCCAAACATGAACCTAGAAAATTCCGTGCAATCGCTAAGTCGGCTGGCATTGACATAGCAGGAAAAACAGATGAACAATGTGCTGAAGAGGTAATTGAAGCCATTAAGGCACTTTCAAAAGAAGTAGGAATCCCTAGTAAACTAGCGGAGTTAGGTGTAAATGAAGTGGATTTAGAAAAACTGGCAGTAAACTCATTAAACGATGCATGTGCACCAGGAAATCCATTCCAGCCTACAAAAGAAGAAGTTATATCAATGTTTAAGGAAATTTTATAAATCATTAAAATAACAATATATTTAAGGCGTGTTCCTGAAAAGGGAGCACCTTTTTTTGTATAGACGGTTGAAGAGTAATATCATTTAACTTATAGTTAAGAAACATCGAACTTTGAACTAGGGAAACAGGTGAAATAAATGAATCAAGATCTTCTAAACGAGCTTATGCAGATAACAGATGAGGAGAAAATTATCCTTGAACAGCAAGCGAAGGTAAGTAAAGATCTTTATACTAGTAACACTAATTTTATTATTGAAAGTGAAAAGTTCCTAAGCAAAGATAAGATGATCATGGTACGGAAACATACTAGATTTGTTGATTTTCCTTTACATAAACACGATTATATCGAAGTAAATTATGTCTATAACGGGGAATTGAATCAAACCGTTGGCGGAAGACCGATTACCTTAAAAAAGGGAGAACTTCTCTTATTAAATCAGCACATTGAACATGAGATTAAAGCCTGTGCCGAGGAAGACATTGTCATTAATTTCATCATTCGCCCAGCTTTTTTCGACTTTATTTTTTCGTTTTTAAGTTCAGAGAACATGGTTAGTGATTTTCTGATCAATAGCTTATACAACAATACACAGAACGGTCAATTTCTTTATTATAAAGTTGCTGATGTACTTGCAATTCAAGATTTGATTGGGAAAATAATCGAAGAAATAATGCATTCATCTACGTTCTCAGAGTCTAGCATTAAGCTTTATATGGGTCTTTTCATGATTGAGCTCATCAAAAATTCCGATAAGGTGGAGCGGAAAGAGGAGGCTTCCATCCATCATTATTTGATCGTAGAATCACTCAAGTATATAGAAGACCATTTCAAGGATGCCTCGTTATATGAATTAGCAGATCGATTAAAACAGTCTCACTATGGTCTAAGTAAAACAATTAAAAAGGGGACTACTCGTACATTTAAAGAGCTGCTACAGGAGCGGCGATTAGTTAAGGCGAAAGAACTGCTTGAAGGAACGGATTTATCGATTGGAGCAATAGTGGAGCAAGTGGGTTATGATAATATCAGTTATTTTTATCGGATTTTTAAAGGGAAGTATGGTCGGACGCCAAAGGAATATAGAGAGCAAACCACTTAAGGTATATAAAACAGAAAATCTTGGAGGTATTAGAGAATGAATAAACGATGGACGATTGGTAAAATTAAAGAATTTGTGGAGAACAATTCAGAAAGTAAGTTACTATCGACGGAATATCACGGTTTTTCTCAAAAGTTATTATTCAAATGTGCATGTGGCAGCAACTTTGAAAAAACATTTACGAAATTTAAAAATAATAACCAGCGTAAATGCGACGTGTGCCAACCGCCAAAAGTGGCAAGATAACGTGTATAGAATAAACGAAGTACCGATTTAGATGAACTTTACGGGGAAAACCAAAGGGAGCAAGGAAAATATAAAGAGGGGTGTCCCTAGATGCTAATTAGTAGAATGAATCCTAAGGTTGATGAATCCTTGTTACACGTTTGAGAAAAAAAACCCTTATGAAACTTTGTTAAATTTATTCCCAAGGGTTGGAATTAGTAGGAGTAGAGATATCGTTAGAACCGTTTGCCGAAGAAATACAGGAACCACGGTATTTCTTTTTTTCATTTAAAGTAACGGGCAATATAGTGGAATGAGTGGAAAAATAAATATTCCATTCAATTGTTATAGGAAGTGAAAAAATGTTCTTTTATTATTTCATGCTCATACTTGGAGCCTTATTTGTAATTGGCGCTGTAATTGCCTTTATTGTTATGTTTGTTGATAAAGAATATCCATTATTAAATATAGGCAAAAGCTTTGGAACCTTTTTAATGGGTGTTTTATTATTAGCGGTGACTCTCCCAAGCCTAAAATATGTTGTACTCAAGGAATATGATGTCGTCAGTGGGAAATGTGTTATCGAAATAGATACATCAAGTCGTTCTTCTGAAGCGGACTTTGAAATGCTCGAAACAGATGAAATGTTTAGCTTCAGAGATATTCCTGAACTTGATGCTTATGGAAAGTCAATCCCTTATTATTGTATGGTGACAGTTACAAAAGACCATATGTTTGAAATTAGTTATAAAATATATGATGCCAAAACACGAAAGTTAATAATAACAAGTAAATAAACAAATCATGCAACTAATAGTAGAGCTGGAGAAACTTAACTCCTTCCGCAAACGTACCCCAAAACCATGTTTTTGAGGATTAATCATTAAAGGACTATGAAACTCAGAAAAAGGCAGGGGAAAATCCTGTATTTGATCCTGTGAAGTTAAGGATTTAAGGCGCAGACTTATGGGAAATGTAAAGGTTAATTTTGACTAGGTGTTTCTTTGAAACGAATCTGTTCTAATTTATGTTGTTCATCTTCTAAAAGACTTCGATACCTTTTAGGGATATAAAGTTGGAAATATTTTAGATGATGTCTCTTGCCTCTCATGATAAAATGAATGGGCTTATATTGAAACACAAATACATAAAAAATCAATTAACAGAGAGGAGTTATTTATGCTAACAAATATTATTTTAATTTTTGCTCTTCAATTACTCTATGTCCCTATTTTGACACTTCGGACCATTTTTTTAGTCAAGAATATGAGTGTTGCAGCTTCAACATTTGGAACACTGGAGGCCCTAATTTATGTATTCGGTCTTTCCCTAGTTTTTTCGGGTCATCAAAGCATTGCTGAAATGGTCGTTTATGCTGTAGGTTTTGGAGTCGGATTATTTATTGGAACACGGATAGAAAATAAGCTAGCCATAGGTTACACTTGCTTAGTTGTTAATTTATTGGAAATGAATAATGAACTTATTTCTTTATTAAGAAATAAAGGATTCGGAGTTACCGTCTTTGAAGGGATGGGTCGTGATAGTAAAAGATTTCAATTAGAAATACTAACAAAGCGGAACCGCGAAAATGAAGTAATGGATTTAATTGAAGAACACGAGCCAAAAGCATTCATCATCTCTTATGAACCACGTAAATTTAAAGGCGGTTACCTGATTAAAGCGATGAAAAATCATTGGAAAAAAGGTAACGCTGTTAAACAAATGTAATTTATTTTGAAAATCACAAAAAGGATTGTGTATAGTTGTAAAACTACCTTGATAATATGTAAACGATGAATGAGGTTCGATAGAACCTCATTTTTTTCAATGATACTGTATATATCCAGCTTTTAGTTGAATGAATTATGTTATTTAACTATATCGTTAAGATTGTGAATAAATGAACTTAAAGTAACGGCTAAGTTAGTTGGCAAGGATATTTGTAGGAATATCACATAAAACAAGTCTTATGTGCCAAGAAGGTTCAACCTTTGCCAGTGTTGGCAGCATATGAAACATCATTCTCGAAAAGGACTAAGCAAAAATTATTTTAGATTGAGTTTTGTCTAATTCGCAGGATCTCAAATATGTACGTGGTACCATATTTTTCTATCAAAAGAGCACTGACCCATTTGATAAGGGGAGATTATATGAATAATCTTAAAAACATTGATAGTAATAAGGCGGTATGGGAAAAAATTAGTGACGGCGTAGAACAACTGGTACTTCGTTTAGAACCTAGTGAGGGTCGATTTCTTGTCCGATTTGCTCCAGGCAAAGGCTACCCAAAACATAGACATCCTGATGTGGAGGAAGTGTTTGTACTGGAAGGAACCTACTTGGATATGGGGAGGAGTATAGGGCTGGTTCATACCTATATTATCCTCCAAATAGTGTACATGCTCCCATTAGTCCAACTGGATGTACGATTATAGTTATGTCTCACAAAAAGCCAGAAATTTTGCAGGAGGGTTGATTTTGAATTTTTTACAAAGGTAATCATTTTGCAACCGCTGAATATCATCTCCAAGTGGAACACCCCGCTATCAATGATTCACTAAACGATGAGGGGTGTTTTTATGTCCAAGCCTTATTTAAAAGCTCTACACCTAATTGTATTTCCTCACAAGTAAGATTACTGAATCCGAGCTTAATCATCGCTTCATCAGAATGATTTTTTATGAAATAGATGGAGGTAGGATACACTTTAACCCCATAAATGGAAGCACGCTCGATTAACCATTCTTCAGAGCGATTTAGATGTACCTTAACTAAAACATACAAACCAGACTGTTCCCCAATAATGGAAATATTTTTGTTGAAGTGTTTTATTAATTCTGAAACTAAGCATTGCATTTTTCGCTTATACACAAGTCGCATCCGTTTAATATGGCGATTCCATTCCCCCTCTTCCATAAATTTAGCCATTGTAAGCTGGCTAAGAAGGGAAGTGGTACTCTCGAACTGATTAAATCTGTGTTTATAACGGTTTACAAGTATCTGTGGCAGTACCATATAACTTAGACGGATTCCTGGAAGAAATGACTTTGAGAAATTCCCCAGGTAAATAACTTTTGTTAAATCAATGGAAGCAAGTGCTGGAAATGGTTGCTGAGTATATCGAAATTCACTATCATAATCGTCTTCGATAATAAATCCATGTTTCTTGTTAGCCCAATGAATAAGCATTTGCCTTTGTTGAATGGGCATACTTACTCCGATTGGACTTTGATGGGAGGGTGTTACATAGATTAACCTTGAAGTCATTTGTTCTAATTTTGAAAAATCAGCACCTGATTCATAGACTGGTAAAGTTTCAAGTGTGAAACAATGAAATTGAAAAGCCTCCCTTGCTCCATCATAACCTGGGTCCTCTACAATAATGCTAGTGAAATCATCCTTCAGGATTTGTCCGAGATAAATCAACATTTGTTGGGTACTACTGCCGATTATGATCGCATTTGGGTCTGTTTTCACCCCACGGGATTGGAGTAAATATGTGGCGATTTGTTCACGCAAGCACAGTTCACCAAAGGGTTCCCCGTATCGAAAGCTCTCCTGTAATGTTAAAACTCGATAGGCTACTCTCCTCCAAATTTTCAGGGGGAAATTGCTTTGATCTACGGCTCCTGCTCGGAAGTCAATTAGGCCTGATGTCACCGACTTTGTTTGCTCTTTATTAGGAAGAACTTTGGCATCTTGAAATAAAAGTGGATCTAATTCATTTACAAAATACCCTTTTCGACCCTCACCACGAATATAACCTTCAGCTACAAGCTGCTCATACGCCATTAATGTCGTATTGCGACTTACTTGAAGGGAGTCTGCGAGCCCGCGAATGGAAGGCAGTGGGTCACCAGCTGGTATGTCGCCACTCTCAATATATAATTTAAACTGCTCGTAGATTTGTTTGTATTTGGGCGAATCATCCTTAAAAGCAAAAATGGTATTTTTCATTTGCTATACACCTTTGACATGTTCTTTTATTCATAATTGTACCTTTTTATATGTCAGATTGCATTATAAAATATCTTATATTGATACCGCCAATTACAAAGGCTTAATTAAGGAGGAGCTAATCATGTATATTCCTAAACATTTTAAACTAGATGACGAAGAAGTGATTTATGATTTTATCGAAAAATACAGCTTTGCCACTCTATTTTCTCAGCATAACGGAGAACCATACGCTACCCATCTTCCACTCACATTAAATAAAGCTGAGCGTGTCTTATATGGTCATTTTGCTCGCCAAAATGAACAGTGGAAGGATATTGAAAACCAACAAGTTCTTGTTGTTTTCCAAGGTCCACACAGTTATATTTCACCTTCTTGGTACGAAACAATGAAGGCAGTACCTACTTGGAATTATGTGTCTATTCATATATATGGCAAGATGGAGATTGTCGAGGAACCAAAAGTAATATTTGACTCTTTAAATGACATGGTAAAAAAATATGAAAGACCAGATAGCTTATACAATTTAACTGATGTAGATTCTCAATATATCGAAGGAATGAGTAAAGGGATTGTAGCATTCAGAATAAACATCTCAAAAATTGAAGGAAAAGCTAAATTAAGTCAAAATCATCCCGCGGAACGACAGGAGTTAATTATTAAGCAACTAGAAAGAACTTCCCAACAAGATAATATACAAGTGGCATCTCTTATGAAGGAAAATCTACAAAAATAAAGTAACAGCTATTTAATTTTGTCCTGTTGTGTTTATCTCGAATAAGATTTAGGTATTGATCTTCCACAATCGGGCGCGTATCTTCAACAAGACAAAGGTTGTTATTAATCTATATAGAGTAAATACTTAGAGCTGTTCCGATTTCGATGGTATTTTTGAGAAAGCAGCTAGAAGCTGTCTGTTTGAAAAATCTGGAACAGCAAGGGTTGGTTCATAATACAGAGCTTATCTTTTCTTAAGAAGGGAGGATTATAGTTTAATGGATAATGAAGTGGTTGGTTAAATTTATATTGAATTGGATGGTTATTAAATTTAGTAATTATACTATTATTAGTTAATGACCAGT